>NZ_JACXXN010000188.1 GCF_014904695.1 Nostoc sp. MG11
ACTCGCCACCATCCCGATATTCAAATACAAAGCGACTATGAATTAACTTTTGGTATCCCTGTCCATTACTGACTTTTTTGTTGTGCTTAACATAACGCAGTAATTGCCACTCTTCATCTGATATTGGCATAGTCATATCATTTTTACGAGCGCGAACCACTTGCTCTAGGATGCTACGGGAAAGGGGAAGTTTCATTTCCTCCTGAATCCAGATATTTAACAACCGTAACAAGTCTCGCACATGACCACCGCTTAAACTACATAACCGCTCAAGAGTCGTGACACTATCAAAAATATCAGTAATCTGGCTTAGGCGCTCGTCTGGTTGCAAATCGGGAAAGGCTCTGGCTAACACCATCTGTTGCATCAGTGCCATCCCCTGTTGATGCACACTACCGTCAGACCACTGTACAGGTACCATTGGTAACACCTTCGGGTCTGACGGGAATCGCTGGGTCAGCGTTCCATAATCATTCGAGAATTTCAAAGCAAAGGGCATTGTAAAGACTAAATGACAATTCAGCTTTGTCAAAAGCTCTCCTTGATCTACAAACAGATATTCCTGTTGCGGACGACCCCAGGGCTTGATGCGATTATCTATGCGGTCGAGGTTATCTACAATCACCACCAACCCCTTTTTCCCATGCTGCTTCAGTTTAGTGATCGCCGGCTCTAACAGTTCTCGATTAATCGCCTCCAACAGTCTGGTTTTCTGTGGCCATAGGTACTGATTAAGTTTCTGCCGCAGTATCGGATCACTTTTCATCTGGGATATAATTTCTCCAATTCCCAAGGCGAGAGAAAATTTATCTTTGTCCATAGATAAACCAACGTCTCCTATAGGTGTTTTTACCTTCAACCCTGTCACCTCGGAGTTTAAAACCTTCAACGCACCTTGCAGTAGCTGATTTAACTTGCTCGCTTCCTCCAGCGGTATTTTCTCCAAACTCTGGCTGACACGATGAGCGATGGCTAGCAGCACATCTACAATA
>NZ_JACXXN010000189.1 GCF_014904695.1 Nostoc sp. MG11
GGAACACCAAGTGATTGCTAATGACAAGCCACTACCTTTAGAAAAAGACAAAGCCGAACGAGTCTACGCTCCCCCGCGCAAATCCAATTCACCGCAACAGTCCAAGCACCAGCGCCAGTTTAATCACAGCGATGAAGAGGAGTTACCACCCCAGCAATGCCAGCACATGCAATTTTTGGACTGTGACAAACTAGTAGGGCGCGTAGTATTCGAGTGCTGGCACTGTCAACAGGCGATAATCAGCGAGTTTACAGGGGAACCAGTAATTGGAGAGTACAAGGGGCGTCCGTCAGTGGTGCTAGCTAAAGTGCAATGTCCTAGCTGTGGTGAAACGGCGATTAGGTTGAATGCGGAGAAGGTGCTTTCGACAACGGCTATTTCTTCACCCTGGAAGTAGAGATTTGGTTGCTCATGGTTAAAAAAGCTTATTCATCCTCCTCCTCGTCATATTCATAATCCTCATCACCATGTTCTTCAAGCCACTTCCTTTCTTCCTCTAAAGCCATTTCTCTCTGTATTCTTTTCTTTTCTGCCATTTCCTTCTCTAGAGCTTCTTGTTCTAGTTTTTCCCTTTCCAAGCGTTCTTTCTCTAACCTTTTTCTCTGTTGCGTCTCTCTTTCGACCCTCTCCCTCTCAATAGAGATTAGCCGCTGCTCGACCCGTTTACAGTAGAAATCCAAAGTCTTGCCTGTGGCTGCTCCGGTAACTGCACCACCGGCTAAAAAGATGAGGGCAGTTTTCCAACCTTGAATGGGGCCACCACTCAACTCCAAACTAGGCTCGTTGAAGTACACCAGTAGAAAGAAAATCACGATTCCAACTACTGTATTAATCAGAGCAAAAATCCTCGGTGTCAAATCAGTCTGCCGCAGTATCAGCCATTGTCCCAGGCTGAGAAACACACCAAAGAAGATGGCAGCGATGGCACAAAGAATAACATTGCCTGGGAAAGTGAACGGATCTACTTTTGAGG
>NZ_JACXXN010000190.1 GCF_014904695.1 Nostoc sp. MG11
CTACGAAAAGAAGGATGATGATAAGCGACTGGCAGACATAAGTAATTTTCAATAATATCAAGTAAACGTTGTTGTAATCCCCAGTAAAAAATTTCTGGATGTTCGATGATTTGCTTAGAGGTAGCATGAATTACGAATTCGTTTTTATTTCCAGAAATGCTATGGGGAATTTCTGCTATCAAACTTTTTGCAACTTGTAACATTTGTAGAGTCAGGGGAATTGAAAGCGCTGATAATGAAGTTACAACAATCCCTTCACTTCTCAAAGTCTCAAGTAAAACTAAATCAGGAGTTGAAAGCAAAGGTAGTTTATCAAGATGCTTTTTTACAGATGCTTGATAAGCAAGTTCAATTTTACGGCTCAATAATGGGATTTGCCAAAAGCTTTCTCCGATGCGATTGACAATCTTCTTTACACTCATTTTTATCTATGTTGAATATTACTTATACTATTGAGAAATGTTACAGTTAATAGTTAATGATTGCTTGAACATTACAAATAATTAGAACTAGTAAAAATATTATTTTCCTCCATGCTTTCCTTTGTTGGACTACCGCAAAAGTAAAACCTCGTTCTCATAACGAGACGAGGCTTGCATATATTTCAATGATGCCATTACTATAGAGCAAATATCGATTTAGAAAATAACTCCTTAGATAGTAGAAACATCAGTTCAGTATGAAACTAAGTGCCAAATAGCATCTACAATCTATAATTTTTCAAAGCAGGTGAGCATTGCTACACCTTTAAGTGATTGCCTGCACAAGTCGAGTAAGAAAGCGAGTATAAGTTTAAATATACATTCAGTTCTTAACTTCCATAGTAAGGCAGTTCCCTTTTTTGATCGCGCTAGCATCACCCACAGAAATCATCCACACGTATATCCCGCCAGACATCAGACGGTTGCCAGCCGGAGTTACCCTCAGAGTGCAAGGGGCGTGTGC
>NZ_JACXXN010000191.1 GCF_014904695.1 Nostoc sp. MG11
AAACTTCAAGCCGCAGTCGATGCTCAAAAAGTTCGCCCCAATCCCAGATTTTCTTCTGCTGACTTGCGAGAAGTTGAATCCCAATTGAAACTAGCTCTTGGAGCGTAACCATGTATACAAATCTTGACAACGTAATTTCTTTTGATCCTGACCGCAATCAAGTCAACTTACCACCTCAAAATATCGAAGCCGAAGAGGCTATTCTGGGTGGCATTATGCTTGACCCCGAAGCAATAACCAGGGTCAACGATATCCTAATCAGTGAAGCTTTTTATGTCAGCGCCCATTCGTGGATTTATCAAGCTGCCACCAGACTCCATGCCCAAGGTCAGCCTACTGATTTGCTTTCAGTCACCGCTTGGCTGGCTGACAATGATCTCCTCAACCGCATTGGTGGCAGAAATAAGTTGGCCACTCTGGTAGACCGCACTGTGTCAGCTGTTAACATCGACGCTTTAGCTAATTTGGTGATGCAGAAATACCAACGACGGCAGTTAATCAAAACAGGTTCGGAAATTATCAAACTCGGTTACGAAACCGAAACTGAACTACCACAAGTCCTCGAACAAGCTGAAGCGAAAGTTTTCACTGTCACTCAAAATCAAAACGATGAACGCTGCAAGGTTTTCTCTGCACAAGATATGGCTCTTGAACTTTACCAAAAATTGGAGTTGGGCAACATGGCAGGACAAAAAGTTGGTTGGTATGACCTCGAAGACATCACTGGCGGTATTTATCCTTCGAGTTTAGTTGTAGTCGCCGCTGAATCTCACATGGGTAAAACTCACTTCATGATTTCTTACGCTTACGAAATTATGACCAAACTTGGGCTACCAGTCCTTTATGTAACCCCAGAAATGGACAAAACTCAAGTTAATGCCCGAATCCTTGCTCGAATCACAGGCGTAGATGCTGCCGC
>NZ_JACXXN010000192.1 GCF_014904695.1 Nostoc sp. MG11
GAGCAGAATCAAGCGCAGCCAAATCGAGAGGGAAGTTGTGAGCATTGCGCTCGTGCATCACTTCCATACCCAAGTTAGCCCGGTTGATTACATCTGCCCAAGTACCAATCACACGACCTTGAGAATCAATGATTGACTGGTTGAAGTTGAAACCGTTCAAGTTGAACGCCATTGTGCTTACACCCAAGGCGGTAAACCAGATGCCGATTACAGGCCACGCTGCTAAGAAGAAGTGCAAGCTACGGCTGTTATTGAATGAAGCGTATTGGAAGATTAACCGACCGAAGTAGCCGTGAGCCGCAACGATGTTGTAGGTTTCTTCTTCTTGACCGAATTTGTATCCGTAGTTTTGTGATTCGCTTTCGGTGGTTTCACGAACTAAGGAGGAGGTTACTAGTGAACCGTGCATTGCAGAGAATAATGAACCGCCGAATACACCTGCTACACCTAACTGGTGGAAGGGGTGCATCAATATGTTGTGCTCTGCTTGGAAGACGATCATGAAGTTGAAGGTTCCTGAGATACCCAAGGGCATACCGTCGGAGAATGAACCTTGTCCGATGGGGTATATCAAGAAGACTGCGCTGGCTGCTGCTACTGGTGCTGAGTAAGCAATCGCAATCCAAGGACGCATTCCTAAGCGGTAGGATAGTTCCCATTCACGTCCCATGTAGCAGAAGATGCCAATCAGGAAGTGGAATACTACTAACTGGTAAGGGCCGCCGTTGTACAACCATTCGTCTAAGGATGCTGCTTCCCAAATTGGGTAGAAGTGTAGACCGATGGCGTTGGAGGAAGGTACTACTGCACCGGAGATGATGTTGTTTCCGTAGATTAATGAACCTGCTACTGGTTCGCGGATGCCGTCGATGTCTACGGGGGGAGCGGCGATGAAGGCGATGATGAAGCAGGTGGT
>NZ_JACXXN010000193.1 GCF_014904695.1 Nostoc sp. MG11
AACGTCAAGAACACGAGTTAATCAACAACCGCGAATTCGGGTTGCTGCACAACGCCGACCTCAAACAGCGCATCTACACACGCAACGGCCCACCAACTCCCGATGACCTCGACGAACTGCTGGCCACTGTATGGAAGGAGCCGGGATTTTTCTTGGCTCATCCCCGCACTATCGCCGCCTTCGGTCGGGAGTGCAACCGCCTTGGTGTCTACCCACAAAGCATCGACCTGGGCGGCCACCGGGTTCCTGCTTGGCGGGGCGTACCTATCTTTCCCTGCAACAAGATCCCCATTACCAATACCCGCACCAGTTCCATCCTCTTGCTCCGTACTGGTGTGGAAAAGCAAGGTGTCATTGGCTTACATCAAACTGGTATCCCCGACGAATACCAACCCAGCTTGTCCGTCCGATTCATGGGCATCAGCGAAAAGGCGATCATCTCTTACCTCGTCACCGCCTACTACTCCGCAGCTGTGCTTGTTCCTGACGCACTCGGCATTCTCGAAGATGTCGAAATCGGGCGTTAAGCATTCGTTGAGAGGTGAGGCGAAATGACTTTTGTCAATGAGAAATTTTGACAAAAGCGTTATAACCAGGACTTACGCAAAATTAGGAAAAAACGAACCACCAAGGACGCAAAGGTCGCAAAGGAATTAAGAGTTTCAGAGAGTTGTTGCGTAAGTCCTAATAACCTTAACCTCTCATCTATTACGTCGGACACTTTTGTTAGTAACTAGAGGATGAGGTAATGACCGACATTCCTTGATGGTACAAGCCTCCAGATTTATCTGTGGGATCAATCCAAAATCTAAAATTGAATGACAGAATCTATTGAGTTGAATTTGGATGTTGAGATTGGACAACCTCAACTGAGTTTAAGTACGGCTGCTGCGCGGAATTTGTCTACGACGACTA
>NZ_JACXXN010000194.1 GCF_014904695.1 Nostoc sp. MG11
TAATTATGCACACATGCCCTACGAGAAACAGCAAGAAATGTTATGGGAAGTGGGACAAATTGATATTGGGCTAGGAACGTTAGTCGCAACTAATGAACGAATCCAACAAGCGATTGAACCGAGCATTATTGAGTTAAGTAGTTGGGTAAAACAGACACAACCGAATGTTCATGTGGATGAAACACCTTGGTCAGTTAAAGGAGTCAAACAATGGTTGTGGGTAGTTGCCAATTCTGATTTCTGCCTGTTTACTGCGGCTGACACTCGTTCACGATCCGAATTAGAAACGATTTTAGGGACTGAGTATGCAGGGGTACTCAGCAGCGATGATTTTAGCGTTTACAACGGCTATCCAGCTTTTGCCCAGCAGAAATGTTTGGCTCATCTACGCCGACACTTCAAAAAACTAATTATTCTTCCAGGTCTTCACAACCAAGCTATTGGCGAAGCTTTTGCTGATTTAATTGATGAAGCCTTTAGGAATTATGCTCGATGGTTTGAGACTTTTGACTCCACCAGTTACAACGATTGGGTCAATCAATTCAAATCTAAATTGTATTCCTCACTCCATCAGTGGCTTGATCTTGCAGGAGCTACGGCCGGCAACCTTTTACGCTCTTTGCGTGATAAAGCAATTCAATGGTGGTATTTCCTTGACTACCCTGAAATTCCTCCTGATAACAATCAGGCTGAACGATCGCTGCGTTTGGCTGTGACGAAACGTAAGGTAAGTGGTGGCTCCCGTTCAATGGACAGGTTTAGACACACTGCCCATCTGTTAACAGTGGTGCAAACCTGTCGTCGTCAAGGTACGTCTGTGATTGACTTTTTTGCACAAGCACTGCTGGCTAATTCTAATAATTATCTGTCTCGCCCATCTCTGCTTCCTAAATATTAGACCTGAATCCTTAC
>NZ_JACXXN010000195.1 GCF_014904695.1 Nostoc sp. MG11
GTGAAGACTTGCACAGTAGATAGATGGAGTAATCAAACAAGACGAGTCACTAAACGCACACTAAACGAACTTAACAGGTTGCACTACTGGTTAAACGAGAATCCAGAAATTAGGCGGCGCTATGTGAAAGTATTTTCTCAAGCGTTTTGATCAATTAGAAATTAGGAACTGGAGTAACCAAAAAACTGTACTTTGTCCAGTTATTTTAATTATTACAGAGAAGAACTGGACAAAGTACAAGTTGAACTATTGCCCACCAAGAGTGGGTTTTTTAGTATGTATTCAACTGCAACAGTGTTGCGGTTAAGTGAAATAAAAAAGCGAGCAACCAACTTTGTTTTAGTGGCGATCGCTTTGGAAATAAACAAGTTTTAGCTTTGATGAAATTATGGCACGAAATAACGGGTTCGACGCAATTAGAGACGGTCTAGGCGAAGATAGCAACCAATTCAACTTATATGCCTACGACCAAGTGTCCGATTTCTCGTCTGTGATGGGAATTGATGCTGCTAGCGCCTCGATTGGAGATAAGCGTGGTTATTTAGCAATTGATTTGACTGATTCAAATGGGGATGAATTAGGCACTGTAGGCTTGATTGATTCTCGTTGGGGATACAGCCTTGATAAAAACTTAATGCATCCAACCAATTCGATGAAAGAGGCAGTATTTGGCGTGATTAATCACCATATTGACAACGGAGGGGTGATCAGTTGATTGATTTATTGATTGCTGCGGGACTTGGGGCAATAGTGGCCCATGCCAAGAATCAAACACTTGAAGGCAAGATAGAGGCACTGCAAAAAGATTTTAAAAACGGTAAATTATCGCCTCAACAAGCACAAAGTAGATACCAAGATTTAATTGCTAGGGAGATAGACAGCGTTCCAGG
>NZ_JACXXN010000020.1 GCF_014904695.1 Nostoc sp. MG11
CTTTCTCGGTCTATATCTTGAGGCAGGTTTTGGTTCATATTTGTGATACTCCCCCTGAAGTGTCCTCTTGTCAATACTCTGCCACCTGAATCCTTACGTTTTGGATCTTGTCAAAGAGACTTGCCGAGATCTTTTTAAGGGGAAAGGTAAGCCGGAACCTTTAAAATATTTATATCCTAATACTTGGTCTCGCCGTTTAACACAAGAACATAGAATTGTATATTTTGTAAAAGATGATGAAATAAATTTTTTACAAGCTCGTTATCATTATTAACTATTAATTATCCCAAAATATAAGTAGCATTATTTAGTTTTGCCTAGCTTGTCGCCGTAGGCATCGCCCAACACTTCCAACACTCCAAAAATATTTACTTGGTGATAAGCCGTCCTCAATATCCTAGCTGCTGAGTTATAAGTGGGTATGCAAAAATATTTATATCCTTGCAATTGTCACGGCGATTAATTACAGCAACCAATAACCGAACCTGACTCCTTTCTGATTCTTCGTCAAACAAAAGCAGGATAGCTGTTACCGCAAACTGATGCTACCTTAAAACAACAATTTGATTTACCATTACCGCCAGTGTCAGCATACCCAAAATAGTCATCAGTCCCGCAGGCATAAACTTACGTGTTTTAATCAGCCTGGAAGCAAAAACTACTACCAAAGTACTAGTAACTAACACTGCTAAAATTAAAGCCCAGGTTTGTCCTTGGAGTTGAAAATAAGCGGCAAAAATTAGTAATAATCCACTAATACTGCCACTTATGAGTGAAACTTGACTATGAGCCTGAATGTAGCCAATAATGCCACCAGCGATCGCTAAAATACCGTAAGCAAGAGTAGCAATTATACTTAAATGCATTGTTAAAACCTATGTAGATTTTGACTTTACTGCCAGGGTCAGCAGACAATTTACCATAGCTGTTTAGCTATATCACCTAGTTGATTGATGGATAATCAAGCGATGCCAACGGCAAGTACTTCCTCTTACACAAAGGTTCAATTTCTCCAGCGCCAAGCAGCGTCACTTTTACTGTACCAATCTGTCCTCCAAGGCGAAGTAGGGGTGGCATTTCTTGACCTGTTGCAAGCTATACGTTACACTGATGCCGATGCGCGGGGTTGCCTCCAAGCCTACGGTACTTACTTCCACGCTTTGGCTGCTAGAAATCAAAATTGGGAAGACTACCTAATTACTCAAATTCTCATCTCAGAGAACCCTTTTACAAGGATGGCTGAAGTGCGAGAATTTGAAGATTTGCCCCCAGCTTTAGTAACAGCTGTTCAACATGATTTACAAGTATTGCAGAGTCTTTATGAATGTAGTAGCGCTTCTTTGAGTGAGTGGGTACAAACCGTAGCTCATCTGCCAATTTCACCAGTTGTTTGGTATCAAGACTTGAAAGAGGTAGGAGTAGGCACAAGATTCATTGCATTTCTACAACATTTAGAAAATTGGGGTAATGCTGTAGAAGATTTAGCAGCTTATTATCGACAATTTGGCTCAGGTTTGTTTGCAGAATATCGCGCTCTGCGCTGGCAATCTGGGCAGCTTGTCGGTATTCGGTATTCAGATCCAGTTAAACTTAGCACACTTGTAGGTTACGAGTCTCAGCGAGATGCTTTGCTAAAAAATACAGAGTTTTTATTATCAGGAGAAATGGCACTACACGTATTACTTTACGGTAGTCGCGGTTCGGGAAAATCTTCTTTGGTGAAAGCTTTATTGAATGAATATAGCTATCACAACCTCCGTTTGTTAGAAGTGGCAAAATCTGATTTAAAAGATTTACCAAAAATTGTAGAACATCTGCGAGGAGTATCACAAAAATTTATTATCTTTGTCGATGACCTTTCTTTTGAAGAAGATGATGATGCCTTTAAAGCCCTCAAAGTAGTTTTAGAAGGTAATTTAACAGCACGACCTCAAAATGCAGTTGTGTACGCCACCTCCAACCGTCGTCACTTGATTCGAGAGTTTTTTGTCGATAGACCTGCTCCCAAAGACAATGAAGAGATCCATGCATGGGATACTATGCAAGAGAAGCTTTCATTTAGCGATCGCTTTGGTTTAACCTTAACCTTTGAACCAGCCGATCAGAAAACTTATTTAAAAATTGTCGGGCATCTAGCAGCACAAGCTGAAATTAATATTAAGCCAGAAGATTTAGAATATCAAGCATTACAATGGGCAACTCGTCACAACGGTCGTTCTGGTCGCACAGCACGGCAGTTTGTTGATTTTTTAAAAGCAGACTTAGTGCTATTTAGTGCAAATAACAATACGTCCGATACACAACCTGAAAATTAATTTGCTGGTAATTTAACTTTTTTTTTGTTACTTATAAAACAGTCGTATGCACAAATACTTAAAATTTGAGATTTAAAAACAACTATGTAAGGGGTAACGACTTTAATAACTACTTATTCTGATAACTTAACTACCTTAAAAATAAGCAATATGCAATCAGTAATGGTAAGCAATCGATTTATCTTAGGCATAGTAGCCTTCAGTGTGAGTTTTGGACTTAGCCTCGTCCCAAGCTGGGATTTAAATAAAGCCTTTCTCACAGGTGTAATTACCGTACTTGCTACATATACAGCAGCATTATTTGTAGATAAGCGACGCAGAAATCATGAAATGCTTGTTTTAGGTTCTCTCCGCAAACGAATTAAAGAGATGGAGGGATTGAAGTTCCGTATTGTCAGAGAAATCAACCAAATAGAAGAACATCATAGTTTATTATACGCCGAATCGAAGCAACTGCAAAATCAAGTCACAGAATGCCGTAATCAAAGGGATAGTCTTAATCGAGAATTAAGCACTTTTGCAGGACAAAGAAAGCAGTTAGATGCTGAAATCAACAACCTGAAAACTGAACTTTATCATCTTGATAAAAGTAGAACAGAACTGAACAATTCTTTTTCTACTCTGACATCTGAAAAACGCCGTTTAGAGTTGAATTATAATACATCTCGTGCTGAAATTACTCACTTACAAACTCAAATTTGTGAATTCCAGCAAGAAAAACAAGAACTTGAAAGCAATTTAACTCTGCTAGGTAGACTCAAACCTCAACTAGAAGAAAAATTGCACGAACTGCGAATCAAAATTCAACAGCTAGAAACTGAAATAACTAAGGAAAATCAATTATTAGTAGCTACAACTAATGCCAGAGCAAATATAGAAGCTAGCCTGAATTCTTTTCAAACTCAAATTGCGTCTCAGAAAGTTGAACTCAATCATTTACAAGAGCAAATCACATTATTGCAAGAAGAACGAGATCTTTTGCAAAATCAAGTTTGGGAACTACTCCAACAAGTAGAAACAATTGATCCGCCAGAAAGTTTGCCTGAAGACATACAGGGAGAGAATCTTGACTTATTTACTTTTTCTGGATTTGAACCCTTAGAACTAATAAATACTAAAGTCGATATTTCGGAAAATTTACCTGATGAATGGAATAATTTTCTGGAAAAACTACCAGGGCATGAAATGCAAGTATTAAAAGCTATAGTTGAGCAAGATAATCCCAAAGTAGCTATTAAACAAATTGCCGAAGCAAATATTACCATGCCAAATCTATTAATCGATTCTATAAATGAGCGGGCAAGTGATACTATTGGTGAATTAATAATTGAACCTAATTTGGAAATTCCAGAAGTTTATCAAGAGCATATCACAAACGTCAGAAAAATGATCGCAATATATGAAATTCTCGTGGCTAGACACGCCTCATCAAATTGAATTATTCTCGCCGTTGTTAGGATATTAGTGAGGTGAGTATAAGCCCTAACTTCTGGCTACGTGCCTCTGCGTTTTAAATAAAGTGAGGTGTAATAAATGGCAAAGCTCAAACTCTCGAAAAAAATATCTACTGCTTTAATAAATTCTCTTGGTGCGGGAGTAGTACCAAGAGTGGGAGTTGAACACATAGCAGTAGGTCGAGAAAAGGAGCTTAAAAGCCTATTACAAAATCTTGACGACATTGCAGAAGGTATAGCGTCATTTCGTTTTATAATTGGTAACTACGGTTCAGGTAAAAGCTTCATGCTACAAATGATTCGTAACCGTGCTATGGAGCAAGGGTTTGTAGTAGCTGATGCTGATTTATCTTCCGAACGCCGATTGGCAGGAACTAATAATGAAGGTGTAGCAACCTATCGAGAACTAATGAGCCGCCTAGCTACAAAAACTCGTCCTGATGGTGGTGCTTTAGTCTCAATTTTGGAAGGATGGATTAATAAAATTCAACAAGAAGTAGTTCAAGAAACTGGAATGCTTCCCAATGATGATGGTTTTGATGACCAAGTTGAAGCAAAAATTAGGGAAGTAGTTCAGTATATTGAAGACTTAGTTCACGGATTTGATTTTGGCAGCGTTATTATTGCGTATTGGCGTGGCTACCGATTAGATGATGATGAATTGAAAAACGCCGCAATGCGCTGGTTTCGTGGAGAATTTAGTACTAAGACTGAGGCAAAAGCAGCCTTGGGAGTGCGAGTGATTATTGATGATGATAGTTGGTATGACTACATTAAGCTATTCGCTAAGTTTGTGGCTGAGATTGGCTATAAAGGACTTTTAGTGTTGCTTGATGAAGCCGTACATATATATCAAATATCAACTACAGTTACTCGTGAAAAAAATTATAATAGACTACTGGCAATGTTTAATGACACTATGCAGTGCAAAGCAGAACATCTTGGCATTGTCATTGGTGGAACAACCAGATTTTTAGAAGATCCAAACCGGGGACTTTTTGCAGACCAAGCTTGGCGGAGGCGCACAAAAGAAAGCCGTTTTGTTACACAAGCTGGTGTTCAAGAATATTTAGGGCCAGTAATTCGGCTAAACCCGTTAAGTGAAGCAGAAATCCTGACGCTTTTGCAGCGCCTAACTGAGATTCATGCTGTCAATTTTGGGTATGACCAAGTTTTGACAAATCGTGAGTTAAAAGAGTTTGTCCAAGAAATTGTCAATCGCTTGGGTGCAGAAGCATTACTTACTCCAGGGGAAATTGTACGGGATTTTATGAGTTTGTTGAATATTATTCATCAAAATCCAGGAATTTCGTTTGGTGAATTAATTCATGGCTCTAAATTTAAACCTACTGCTGCGGGGAAAGATGTGGATGAAGATAATGCATCGGAGTTTAGTTTGTGATTAATGAACTTGAAGACCTTTTAGATTTGCCATTTAACCAGCTGATCCCCTCAAAACTGTTATCTTGACATTACTTTAGGGAAAAATATACTTAGCCAAGGACTGAGTAAACAGCCATCTGAGCGGCCAAGTACAGTCCTGGAATTTTTGAGCTGCCTATATTTGAATTTAATTTTATGGAGAAGTATCTAGTAGCGCAATGGCCCATCGCCAGACATTGCCTATTCCGTAATAGCGGAGTTCTGACTTTAGCAATGGTTGTAGCGCTACTAGGCGCAAGCTGTACTGGGAAAATATCTGGCAATCATCAGTCTATTAGGGATCGTGTCTCAGTTAGTAGCATAAATAACTTATCTACCTTAAAAATTGGCGTTTTGCCTACGCAAAGTCGGATAGAGCAAGAACGGATGATCAAACCATTGGATGAATACCTGGAAAAAGCGCTAAAGCGACAGGTCGATTTCCAAGTTGCCAAGGATTATCAAGAAGTAGTTGATTGGTTGGTGGAGGAAAAGGTAGATATGGCTTATGTCGGAGCCGTGTCTTACTTTGAGGCTTTGGAGCGTGGTGCTGAAGTTGAACCGTTAATTGCGCCAATTGATAAGTACACAGGACGGCCGTGGTATCGAGCTGCAATTATCGTGGAAGCTAATAGTTCCATCAAAAAGTTGGAAGACTTAAAGGGGAAGCGAATTGCTTTTGTCAATAAATCATCAACCTCTGGCTATCTCATGCCGATCGCAGCATTTAAAAAGCTTAAGATTAACCCTGAGCAGGACTTTGCCCAAGTCATTTATCCTGGTACCCACGCTGAAAGTGAAGCGGCGCTGGAAAATAGACTCGTCGATGCAGTAGCAACAAATATCCCGTCATACATGAAACGGCAAAAAATCGGCAAGCTCACATCTGCTAACTCCAGAGTCCTTTGGGAGTCTGCTCCTGTTCCCCATTCGCCAATGCTGGTTTCCAAGAAACTCTCTCCTGAGTTGATCCAAGACTTGAAATGGGCATTTCTCAACATACCCGATGGCATGGAGGATATTGTAGGGACTGAAGTAGGCGGATATACCTTAGTTGAGGATGCAGACTATGCACTCATTAAGCAACTTCGAGTAGACCTTAACTTAAACTTTGAGGCGGCGAAATGAAAATCTCAACTAAGTTTATTGCCTCTTCTGCTGTAGTTACTGCCTTAATTGCTGTTGTCGTGGGTGGGAGTACCGTCTTGCGGAATCAAGGTGATAAATCTATCCACCAAAAGTTTGAGAAAAGCAGTCGCATGATAGAAGTGGCACTTCAATCAGAGATTGATTTAACAAATGAAATTATTATACTTAAAGACTATGTGTTATTAAAAGACCGATACATAGATATAGAAAAATATCAAACTAAGTTTATCACTGACCTCGACGAGCTAGAACGCTTGATGCCCCAGGCTCCAGAGCTAAATGCAATTCGTCGTCGTCATCAGTTTCTTATTCGCTTGGCAAGTGAGCTAGCAGATCCAATCCAGACTTCATCTGAAACTTATCTGGCTGA
Source organism: Nostoc sp. MG11 (assembly GCF_014904695.1). Lineage (GTDB taxonomy): Bacteria > Cyanobacteriota > Cyanobacteriia > Cyanobacteriales > Nostocaceae > Komarekiella. The sequence goes on from NZ_JACXXN010000020.1 coordinate 6,711, forward strand.
TTCTCAACAGGATTTCAGAGCAATCAATGCTTTTAACAGAGATATTGACTTCTTTTTAACCAAGCTGATTAATCGCGCTCGTCAGCAACAGTTGCTAGCTGAGCAGGAATTGGCACAACTTCAACGGACTTCACAAATGGTGTCCTATGCGATCGTAATTTTTATCCTTCTTGTTCCTGTCGGTAATTTTGTGCTGATCTTGCTTCCGGTCATCAGATCTCTAGGAAAGTTACAGCAAGGAGCTGAAATAATTGGTGCAGGTAACTTGGACTACTGTTTGAATTTGCAAACGGGTGATGAAATTGAGCAACTGTCGCATGAATTCAATCGCATGGTAGTAAAACTGGCTAAATCCCACAGTGTATTAGTGGAGCGCAGCAGTGAATTAAGCAAACTAAATCAAAGTTTAGAAAACGAAATTAGCGATCGCGAACGCGTACTTCGTGAACGCGAACAAGCACAAACAGAACTCCAGCAAACTCTGCACGAACTTCAAAGCACCCAATCGCAACTAATCCAAACTGAAAAAATGTCCAGTCTGGGTCAGCTTGTAGCAGGGGTAGCACACGAAATTAATAACCCCGTTAATTTTATTTATGGCAACATCACTCACGCTAGTCAATACACACAAGATTTACTAGATTTATTGCACCTTTACCAAGTAGAGTTTCCCAATCCAGGATATGAGATTCAGGAAAAGCGTCAGGACATGGACTTGGATTTTCTGCTAGATGACCTGCCAAAAATTCTCAGTTCCATGAAAATGGGATCTGTGCGAATCCAACAGATTGTCTTGTCTTTACGCACCTTCTCTCGTCTGGATGAAGCAGATATGAAAGAGGTCGATATTCACGAAGGTATTGATAGTACTTTGCTGATTTTGCAAAATCGACTCAAAGCTAAGCCGGAGCATACCCAGATTGAAATTATCAAACAATATGGCCAACTGCCTTTGGTAGAGTGTTACGCAGGGCAGTTAAACCAGGTGTTTATGAACATTATTAATAACGCGATCGATGCCCTTGAAAGTCACAATGATCAGCGTTTTTCTGAAGAGATTCACACTCATCCCAGCAAGATTACAATTTGCACCCAACTTATCAGCGATAACCGAGTGGTAGTGAGAATTGCTGACAATGGCCCAGGTATGGCTGGAGAGGTTCAGCAGAAGTTGTTTGACCCATTTTTCACAACAAAAGCTGTCGGTCAGGGAACAGGTTTGGGTTTATCGATTAGCTACCAGATTATTGTGCAGAGACACTCTGGAGTGCTGCGGTGTGAGTCAGAACTGGGGAAAGGAACTGAGTTTTGGATTAATATTCCCTTGCGTCAGCAGAAGAAACAGCAAATCTGCAAAACTGAATTGGAAACAGTGCAAGCGTAGACATGATGAAGAGGGAAAAGGGAAAAGGGAAAAGGGAAATTTATGTACAAGGATTTTTTTGCTAACGAACGCGAGTGCGTCTCGTAGATAGGGGCAAGGCTTTTACCTTTCCCTCTTCTCACTCTGGGTAAACGTTAGAAGCGATTCTTGGAGAGTAGACCTTGTTGTCAGACATCGCTTACTATCCAAAGAGTTTAACGTTAGATTTGGTAGGAGATTTATCTTCTTCGCCTGTTGGTGATTTCCAATTATGTTAGGTTTGAGACATGAAATCGAGATTTACTCGGATATTGTGATGTTTTGTCAATTCAATCACAGATAAACTAACTTGCTGCGGTTGCAAATGAATATTAAAATTTATCACAACGATATTACCTAAGCACAAATAAAACTAGGGAAATCGCTCCTCAAAAAACAAGCCATGCAAAATTTCAATATATTCAACACTACAGGGCTGAGTTTAGAGTTGTTTCATGTGCAGACTAACACTTCTTTTGAGTTACCACCAAATCTTGCTGTAATTCGCGTTGGTAAACCAAATGATCCAATTTTCCCAGATATTGATATTTCCAGTTTGCCAAATGCTGATTTAGTTTCTCGTATTCATGCACAGATTCAGCTAGACGGAAGTAATTACTTCATTGAAGACTTGGAAAGCTCCAATGGCACATTTATCAACAACATCAGGCTAAAGCCTAGAACTCCTTATCAAGTGAATTTAGGAGATAGAATAGACCTTGGTCAAGGAAGTAAAGTAACATTTATACTTCAAGCTAAACCCCAATCTCAACCAAATCCTTCATTTACCACAATTCAGTCTCAAAGCGCTGAAAATCAAAAAGCAACTTCGGTGGATAAGACAACCAAGCTTGTAGGTTTAGCTTTAATGGTTGCAGGTGTCGTAATTTTAACTGCAAGTATTCGAGTTGGGATATTTTTTCGTATTCCTGGTATCTTGCTATGTTGTGCTGGGGTTTTTGTTCTACTACAACGACGTATAAACCCTAATTTAGGATGGATTTTAATAGCATTAGGAATTGCTGTAATAGCTTTTACTGGTAATGTATTCGCGTCAGTTAATCTTTTTGTGATTTTGGTATCATCTGCTTTATTATTTGCTGGATATCAACTTTTTACGACTGGGAAAATCTTGGATTATGATTTGCGATCGCTCCAAGCATTAATCAAGAAATAGCTCGTTTTTGTATATATACTTTTCCAATTTAAGTGAAAAATACTTGAGGTAGACTCTGTATTATAAGCCCAATCTTTATCAGTACCTTGATGATTTTTTACATTCTTGCACCACTTTAAACCTGTCAAATCCATAATCAACACCTCTGAATATATAAGGGAAACTATCACAGTACAACTTTCCTATTTATATAGCAATACAGTTCAGTTAAGCCCAAAAAATTAAATTATGTAGGTTGGGTTGAGGAACGAAACCCAACGTTTGCAGGCCTTTGTTGGGTTTCACTGCGTTCAACCCAACCTACAATTATTCTTAACTGAACCGTATTGATTTATATAGTTCCCGTTTGTGCTCTTAAAGTAACAATATTTATTTGATAAAAGATTCAGTCAATTATTGGGCATTGACCACCCTAATAATTGAAATGTTTTGATATATAAATCAGTTATTTGTAATAATGTCAACAACGCTGTAGCTGCGTTAATAACACAACAATTTCATCAATTGCTTGCCGCACAACTGTTGCTGGCTGTTCCGATTGATTCACGATAATACTGAAAACCAACGGCTCATATCTAAGGGCATTCACATATCCAGATAGGGAAACCACACCCGTCATAGTGCCTGTTTTTGCTTGCACAATGCCCTCAGCAGGTGTGTTACGAAAGCGATTTTTCAGAGTACCGCTTTTCCCAGCAACAGGTAAAGATGCACGATACACAAATGCTGCTGGTGTTCTCGCTATTCCTCGCAAGGTTTGTACAAAAGCTTCTGGAGTCGCTAAATAACGACGTGATAAACCAGAACCATCCACCAAAATGTAATTTGCCGGATCAACTCCCAATTGAGTTAAACTCGCTTTGACAACTTCTAAACCTACATCAGCACTAGTTTGATTTTGCACTCTTGGTTTTCTCACAGCTAATGCTCTCAACAGCGCTTCAGCATAAAGATTATTACTATTTACATTCGTCTCTAATAACAATTCAGATAAAGGTGGCGATTCCACCGCTGCTATTTCCTGTTGATTAGCGCCACCAGTTAGTACGAATGTCTGTCCCAAGGTAATTTTTTCTGTTGCTAAAGTATTACGGAAGTGCCGTAAGAAGTAATAATTAGGATCAACTATAGGCAAATTGAGTAAATATGGTTCGGAATTGGCTGTTAGTTGTCCTTGTATTCGCAATACTGTTCCTGATAAATCGCGGGTAAAATTGATATTGGTTGGTTGATTTTTTTCAACTGTGATTGACTGATTAATTGTCCGCCATTGTTTCGCTTCGTTAATATCAGTCCACACCACTTGTGGAACTTTACCTACAGTCTGCGGTACTAGTTTCAAGCTAAAAACATTTTGATTTAGAATAAAGCTGCTGACTGGTGCGCCATAATCTGATTGCAAATCCTCCCATTGCCAGGTGGGGTTAACAATATCTCCTTGAATATAACTATCATCGGCAATCAACTGCTTAATTTGAATAATGCCCTTTTGTTTCAACTGCTTTGCTAAATCTTGCAACTGAGTATCATTTAAACTGGGATCTCCCCTACCAACAACACGCAAAACGCCATTCCCATTGTCATAAATAGAGGTACGAAAACGAAAATTGCTACCAAGCTGTTGCAATGCGGCAGCTGTTGTTAGTAGCTTGGCATTAGAAGCTGGAGTAAAGTATTTCTGAGCATCTCGATTGTAAAGAGTTTGTGCGGTTGCAAGGGGCTGCACTAAAATACCCCAGCGGGCCCGGCTGAATAAAGGGCGATTGATTACAGCATCTATAGCTGTTCCTAGTTGGGCAGAGCAAATTGATTTTGTGGTAGTTGTCGGCGCGATTTGAGTTTGTGCTTTAGCAACTCTAGAACTAAATGCTATTTGGATAGATAAAAATAGTAGCAATAAACCCAGTGGTTTATTAAATGCATTAAATCTCACTCAATACTCCTCTTACCGATGATAGATTTTATCACCTTAACCTTGACTTATTTGTTAAAACAGAAGTTGCTAAGTATACTGACTCAATTTGTCTAAGAAAGATGCCGACATATTCTAATACCTAAGCAGTCCATTATAAAATTAAAAGGTGAACAAACCTGCATTTATAAAAATACGAAATCGAGGCAACGGTGTGAGTACATTTCTGTCTGGTGTGGCTGTATTACTATCTAGTTTGGCTTTAGTATGTGGTGGCTATGCGGCTTACGAAGTTTTTGCACTGCGACAGACGCTAAATACTATTAACACTAACACGGGCAATAATACTGCTTCCGCGCCAACTTCTGCTGAAAAATCAATTTCCTCAGAACCAATAGCATCCCCAGATCAAACGACATCACCAACCGCTACTACCTCATCACTTCAGCCTGGTCAATTTGTGCAGCCTGCTTTTGGCACTAAGGCAGAAGTGGAGTTACTTTCAGCAAAACGAATTAAAGACCCAGAATCCGGAAATCGTGATGTGGTGAATGTGCAAATGCGTATCCGTCGCAAGGCGGCAGACAGAGTTGGTGGTGGTGATATTATATTGATCGCTAGTACGACAGCTCGTAACCCTGAAACTAGCGAAACCTACAAAGGAGTTGCCACAGATCGCTCAACAGGAAGCGTTGCTTTGTATCCACTACGTCCAAATGCCTCGGCTGATGCTTATATTTGGGTAAGAGTTCCCGATGGTGTCAAGAACCTGGATATTTTTGTACCAGACACAGCCGCATTTAAAAATGTACCAATTTCTAACTGAACAATGAAGTATGAGGGATAAAGTATTTAGCCTTTATCCTTCTTTAGAGCTAAGATTACTCCTCATCAACTCCACAGTTTAGTCACAGGAATTTCGCTTGCAGTCGCCAGAAAGTGCTGACCGTTTACGCTAGTTACTCAGTGGATATTATGATAATCGCGATTTCAACGTCGTTAACGATACTGTAGAACCAACAGCGATCGCAGCCGCATTATTTGGCTTAACAGCAGTTAACGCCAAATTCTTTCTCAGTATGAAGGTGTAAAAGTTTTCTCTAATGTTCCTCATCAAATGCTTAATGAAAGCGATCGCAAATAGATTCCGCGTAACCAGTAGGGTAACGCGGAAATTTTAATAAAAACCTTCTACCAAATTCAGCACTGTTACCTTAAATCAAGATTACCAGTGTAAATTTAATTTACTAAATCAGGGAATACCTCTTGTACTGCGGGATGTACTAAGCGGTGATTTTGTACATTCAAGCCCTTAGCTAAGACTGGATTAATTCCCAGCGCCTTGATTCCCAAATTCGCCAACTGAACGACGTAAGGTAATGTACTGTTGTTGAGTGCTTGGGTTGCTGTCCAAGGTACTGCCCCTGGCATATTGGGAACGCCATAATGTACTACACCCTCTTCAACATATACCGGATTGGTGTGGGATGTGGCATGTAAGGTTTCAATGCAACCACCTTGGTCAACAGCAACATCAACTATTACAGAACCAGGACGCATTTGTTTGACCAATTCACGAGATACTAGTATTGGTGCTCTACGTCCTGGCACTAAAACTGCACCAATCAGCAAATCGGCATCTTTAACGACAGCTTCAATATGGGCAGAGTTACTGTAAAGCAATTCGACTCTAGAGCCAAATAGGGTTTCTAGGTAGGATAAGCGCTCGACACTCACATCTAAAATCTGCACGGAAGCACCCATACCCACGGCAATTTTAGCTGCTTCTGTGCCGACAACGCCGCCACCTAAAATTACTACTGTGCCTGGTTTGACTCCAGGTACTCCACCCAAAAGGACACCTCTGCCACCTTGTTGGCGTTCTAGGAATCTAGCCCCAAATTGTACTGCTAGCCGACCCGCAATCACACTCATGGGGGTGAGTAGGGGTAATTTGTTAGCGCCGGGTTGTTCTACAGTTTCGTAGGCGATCGCACAAGTGCCACAATCAATTAAATGTTCGGTCAATTTGCGATCGGCTGCTAGATGCAGATAAGTAAACAATATCTGTCCTTTTTGTAAAAATTTATACTCGCTTGCTAGTGGTTCTTTGACTTTGACAACTAGCTCCCGATTCCAAGCCGCTTCTGGTGTGGTAACAATCTCCGCTCCAGCGCTTGCGTAGTTATCATCTGTAAATCCAGCACCACTACCTGCTAATGTCTGGACAAATATGGCATGGCCATTTTCTCGCAGCACCCGCACACTAGAAGGACTCAACCCTACCCGAAACTCTTGATCCTTAGTTTCCTTCGGAACGCCAATTTCCATGTAACGCCTCTGATATTTTTTTGTTTAACTTTAGCTTGCTAATCTCAAGCTTGTTACTTCAAGCTTGCTACTTCTGTATTATGGATAGCTGTATTAGGGATAGCTAATCTCTGTTCTAATTTTCTCAACTTTATCTGGGTAGCTCCAAACTCTACCCTTGACTATTACCCCAGTATTTATACAATGTATAAAGATTAATTACATTTTGTTAACAAAGCTCCGCCCAATGGCAACCCCTGTGGGTAACGGAGGCTTACTTAAATCAGATTTATCCTAGTCAAGTCACGTTTGCCGAAAAGAGGTTTCTGAAAAATGACACAACCGCAACCAACAATTACACCCAAACTAGAAGAGCCTAAGTTTGGCTTTAATGAATATGCAGAGCGTTTGAATGGCCGAGCTGCAATGGTTGGCTTTGCCTTGATGGTGGTAATTGAATACGTTACCAATCAAGGTGTGCTATCATGGCTCGGTCTAAAGTAACGCCACGAGAAAGCACAGGTGTGCAAGTTGTAAGCTAATAATTAAAAGAGTTATAACCAGCTGGAACACTAGCTGGTTTGACTTTAACAATCTAGAGCGAAGTACTTCGCCCTAAGCGTTTTAATTAGACTTATCCGTAAATTGTTGCCGTAGAATGTAAGCATGGGAGGGACTGAAATATCCTAGACCCGCAATTAATACATTAAAGAGGGGTAATTACTACACTTCCCTCCCTACTGAATAAAATTATAATACTTTATGCCTTTGATTCAAACGGCAATTTGCGGGTGAGGTATTCTCGGTAAATGTACACAAAAGGTTAACTGGAACCAACCAAGCTGTGATGAATGCTGTATTACCTCGTTTTTTAAAGTCAACCTACCGGAAAGAACCACTAATCAGTGTACTGATTACGATGGGCGTGGTGGATGCCCTGATTGGTGGATTTGATGATAGCTGGTCGTTATTCGCTTTTGGTTTGGGATTAGCAGGGATAACGCTCGTCTTTAAGTTATGGCGTATCCAGCAGCGTCGTCCGATACCAGAGGAGCCTGTGGTGCAACACTATTTGCCCTCCCGCTCCTCTAGTGCTGCTTTACCAATGCTGAGCGTTTCTAAGAAAAAACCCCCTCTTTAGGGAGTGCTGAGTTATGAGTTCTGAAGCGCGGTAGCGGGGCGTTTAGCCCGTGCTGACTTACGACTCAGTTAGATTGATTGGTGTAACCATATCTAAAAAGTGAGGAAAATGTAGTGAGGAGTGAGGGAAGAGGTGGGGGTGGTTTTGTACTTCGCCCGTATATTGTCTTGGCATTGATGGCAGCTGTTGCTGCGGCTACGATATCGAAAGAGTTTTATATTAATACTGCTAATGCTGCTGTTGAAGTAACACCATCTCAAGTTACTAACAGTTTTGCTAATCCTCAACTACTTTACATACTCAATGGACATAGAGGAACCATTAAATCCTTAGCCTTTAGTCCAGATAGCAAAATTCTGGCCAGCGGTGGTGCAGAAAATGAGGGCGCAATTCGCCTGTGGAATCCAGAAAGAGGCAAAAAATTAGGTAATATTAACAGAGCGCATCAAACAGCTATAGAATCTTTGGTGATTTCGCCAGATGGCCAAACCCTCGCTAGCTGTAGTAATGACAACACAATTAACCTTTGGAACTTAAGAAATAATAAGTTTAGCCGCTCTTTTGTTGGACATACTAGTAATGTCTTATCTTTAGCAGTATCTCCTGATAGTAAAGTGCTAATCAGTGGCGCTTTAGATGGAATTCGCATGTGGGATTTGCTACAGCAGCGCCCACTAGGTACTTTAGTACGCTTTGATAACTTGATTTATACCTTGGCTATTAGTCCTGATGGACAGACCTTAGCTAGTGGTGACAACAAAGGTGTAATTAAGCTGTGGAATTTGGGTACTGGAAAATTAATTCGTGGATTTGTGGCTCATTCTAATGCTGTTAACGCTGTAGTGTTTACACGAGATGGGGAATTAGTTAGTGCTAGCCGCGATCGCACAATTAAAATTTGGAATATTAACAGTGGCAAACTAGTTCGTAGCCTTATAGGACATAACAACTGGGTAAATGCTGTTGCTATTCACCCTGATGGACAAACCCTTGCCAGTGCTGGCAGAGATGGAATCAAGTTGTGGAATCTGACTACAGGTGAGTTAAGAAATACACTCAATGGACATACCGACTGGGTAAGTGCGATCGCTTTTAGTCCTGATGGGCGAACACTTGCCAGCGGTGGCTTTGACCAAAGGATAAATATTTGGCGAAGTCTATAAATCTCATTAAACTATCTCCCAAATCTCCTAGCGAACCCCCACAAAACCTGCTTGCTTAATCGCCTTTTGTCCTTGGTTGGTTAATAAAAGATTGGCATAAGCCTCGCCAGCCTGCTGTTCCCGACCTTGGTTTTGCTTAATAATCACAAACAATTTAGCAGTAATTGGATAGCTACCATTTTTGATGGCTTCAGTATTTAGTTGGTTGCGCTGACGTGGACACTGCTCAGATGAGATTAAGGGTTCGCGGTAGGGGGAAATTAGCTGAGTAGAAGTGCGACCCACTGGTAGAGGCTTCACACTACACTGAGGTACTACCGCACGGGCAGAACCGTAATACACACCACCAGGGGTTTTACTGAGTTGACGAACTGCCTCTGTAGTGGAGTAGACATACTTGACATTGGGACTAAAGGCTTGCCCTTTCAAATCGCTGTTAGAGAATATTACTGTGTCTGCGTCTTCCGGTTTTTGCGAAAAAGGCGTGATGGGTATGTTTGGCCCGCCTACTTGTTGCCAGTTAGTAATTTGACCCAGATAAATCTGCTGCAACTGGTCAATAGTTAAACCCGGCACGTTAAGCGATGGATTAACAATTACAGCTACCCCATCAATGCCAACTTGGCGTTGCTCAAGTGTGAAGCCTACCTGTTTAGCTGCGGCTCGTTCTTCATCTGTGAGGGGACGGGAAGACTGAGCAAAGTCCAATTGCTCGTTCAGCAACATGCGAATACCTGAGCTAGAATTAGGGCTACCATCAGCAGATTGTACATAGCGCAATTGTAGTTCCGGGCGATCGCTCTGAATCTGAGAATCTACCAATTGGCGGATAGGTGCCCAAGTTGTACTACCACCATAGTTAAATGAGTTGGTTGGCACATTTGCAACTGTCTTAAATGTGGATGCATTACCAGAGGCAGTATTTAAACTTTGACTCGAAGATTCAGAACGGCTGCTAGTCAATAAGTTCGGCTTCAGTAACCACCAGAGTAGCCCACCAATAACCAAAAGTGTTAGTACTTTGCCAATAATCAAACCTTTAAGAAATAGTGCAATTTCTCCGTTAATTAAAGTTTTCCTTTGATTTGTATTATCCATATCAATAATTTTGTTTATTTTATTTATCCTACAGGAATATCTGAGTATTTAGGTTTAAAGCAAATCAATTAGAGCCAGTTGATAATATTTAGCAGTTCATTGACTCTTTCTAATATGGTGAGATTTAATTTGTTCCTTGGTAGTTGTCTCAGTACAATTACTTTTGCAGGCTCCTGACGTGGTTGATGATTTAGCTACTCGATCATCCACTTGAGCAAACGATGATTCACTAGATTTTTCTATAAAATTTTTGAATTGAGTAGGTCGGTTTGGAGGCGATGTACTAGTTTGCATAAATGTATAGATTAAAACTATTACAACTAGACTGGTGATAGTGCCAAGACCCATCCCTAACAGCAAAATAAAGTTTCTATAAGTTAGCAAATAATTATTATCAGCGTTTTCATCTTTACTAGTAGATTGTGAAGAAGGTGGTAATTCCATAGCAGAAATTAGCGCTTGCAAAGCTTCCGCCGCAGATTGATAGCGCTGGCTATAGCGTTCACGAACCATAGTATCTAATACATCTGCAAGAGCATGACTTACCTGTGCTTTGTTCCGCCAAATAACCTCTCCAGTATTGGGATCTTCTTGTAATTGGCTAGGCATTGAACCTGTCAAAGCTTGAATGCCAATCATACCTACTGCATAGATATCACTGCAAAGCTTTGGTTTTCCTTTAGCCTGTTCGCTGGGCATGTAGCCAGGAGTACCTACAGCAATTGTTAGACCTGCTCCCAGAGCACCGATTCTCTTGATGCTCCCAAAGTCAATTAACACAATTTTTTGATCAGAGTACCGCCGCATTAGATTTTGAGGCTTAATATCTCGATGAATGATATTGTTTTGGTGGACAAAGACTAAGACTTCCAGGATATCTTTCAATAAATTAAAGACTGTATTCTCACTAAGTGGCTGACCTGGTAAGATTTCCTGAGTCAAGTCATGACCACCAATGAATTCTTGAACTAGATAGAAATCTCCATCTTCATCAAAATGGGCAAATAGTCTAGGTATTTGGTCGTGGTCGTTGCCTAATTGATACAAAACTTCTGCCTCGCGAGCAAATAGGCTTCTAGCGATTGGTACAACAGCAGGATTAGGATCTTTAGGATGGAAATGTTTGACGACACAATGAGGTTTCCCTGGTAAATCTAAATCAACAGCTAAATAAGTATCACCAGAGCCTCCGCTCCCCAACAATGTAACAATCTCGAAGCGGTTCCGAAGTTTTTTTCTGAGGACAGAGTGCTTATGTATGTTACGTCGTGTCCCACCTAATAACAAGTAGGTATTGCCAGATCCTCCACTCCCCAACATTGTGACAGTCTCGTAGCGATTCCGAAGTTTTTTTCTGAGGAGAGGGTACTGACGCATGTGGCGGATCTTAACCTGCTAAATTACTGACCAATCAGAGTTTAGTTGAAGGTACGTACGAATTACCTACCATTTGGTTTACTGAGTTCGAGGCAGCAGTTTTCCCCAGCTTCGTATTTGCTTCTAGTAGTTCTGTGGTCAGCCTTTTAATAGTTTTATTTGATACTTTTGTAAGCATCATTTCGTGGATTTTATACAATTACTTTAGCAAAAATTAGACTTTAAGTAAATTTAACATTAGTCTCAGCATATACGGAGATATAACGGGTTTTAGATACAAAAGTGCTTTCTCCAGATACCCGACTTCTTGAAGGATGCAGCTGGGAATTAGGAGGTCTGACCCCCCTAATAGAGCTGAGGTAGGCAAGTAAGAAGATACTAGAATATTATTCAAGCTATGTGTCGCTACCTGAAGTGTTTCATCTCCAACGCCAATTTAGCCGCAGTAAAGTTTTAATTTTCTGACAGAATCTTTCTACCAGAGGTCTACGCTTTGATACAGTTCTAGGTGAGCGTGATGTAGGTGCATATCCTGGATTTCTTAACTCTAGTTCTAGCTGTGCGGCTTTACTTAAATCTGAAGTTGCTCTATATTCGTATCCCAGTTGAGAGCAAACTAATCCACGGTATTTGTATGCATCAATGTAGCGAGGATTAAGACGAATTGCGTGAGTAAAATCTGCGATCGCTTCTTCATATCTTCCACTAGTAACATTTTCCACTCCCCAATTATAAAAAGTTTCCGCATCCCAGCGATTGATAGATATTTTGGTGGGATTTGGGCGCGAAGATGGTTTTTCAGGGGTTGGAGGCTCTGATGGACGTTCAGATTTCAGCTTGTTATAAGCTACGTTGATTTGCTTGATTTTTTCCTCAGCTTCTTGCTTTTGCTCTTGATCAAAAAAGCGATCGGGATGCCAAATCTTCACCAGCTTACGATAAGCTCGTTTCACCTGTGCTGGCGATGCACCGAGTTCCAGCCCAAGAATTTCATAAGCATGATTGATATCGAGGTCATCGCGCATACTGAGAAATAGACAACTATGTAAATCCATGTTAACTATTCCCCTAAATCTCCTTCAATCAACACAAACGCCCCATTCTGGTTATCACTGGGATGATAGTAGTCGCCGCTTCTTTGAAGGCTGGTATTACCGCGTCACTTTGCCGGAAATTGGACAAACATTTGCCTTTATGTACTCCATCGAAGACCCCGTCGGCGGTAAACTCTACAGTGGTGGTGCAGCCCAAATCCTTGGCCCAGATGATGAGTATCTATGGCGTACTTTTCCTGATGTTACGAAATTTTGGGGTAGTCAGGATGTTCTAGGTTTAGGTCATTGGGGCAAAACCGATTTACACGTACCACCCCTCTACCTTCTGCCAGCAGAGTTTGAACGCCATGTTCAAGAAGGTTATCAAGCCACAGCTAGCTTAAATCAGGGAGCAATTCGCGATCCTGCTACTGGTAATTACTGCCGTTGGCAGTATGAAATTCAGCCAGTATATGCTTGGGGAAATAAAGATAGCATTCAGCAATCAACCGCTGGTTTGCTATCATTTTTGCCGATTTTTGAACCCGGATGGCAAATTTTGATGGCTCATGGTTTAGCTAGCGGCTGGATTGACTGGAATGGCAAAATCTACGAATTCACAAAAGCCCCAGCCTACGGCGAGAAGAATTGGGGTGGTGCTTTCCCTAAAAAATGGTTTTGGATAAATTGTAATTCTTTCGAGGGTGAAGCCGATTTGGCATTAACAGCTGGTGGGGGACGGCGTGGTGTGCTGTGGTGGATGGAATCTGTAGCGATGATTGGCTTGCATTATCAAGGTAAGTTTTATGAATTTGTTCCCTGGAACTCACAAGTAGATTGGCAAATTCAGCCTTGGGGTAGATGGCAAATGCAAGCCAAAAATTTAAATTACGAGATTGAGTTGACAGGAACCACGCATCTACCTGGTACATCCCTGCGTGCGCCGACAGCAGATGGCTTAAAATTTTGTTGCCGAGACACCATGCAAGGGCGGCTAAATCTAGAGTTGCGAGAATTAAACGGGGGAAAATCTAAAATTATCCTGAAAGCCCAAAGTTTTCTTTGTGGTTTAGAGGTAGGTGGCGGTTCTTGGGAAAATTCTTGGCAGTCTCGCTAAAACTACTGCTATCATTGTATATGCTTCGTAGTTGGGGCTGTAGCTCAGATGGATAGAGCGAGCGCCTCCTAAGCGCTAGGTCGTGCGTTCAAGTCGCACCAGTCCCGTCATTGAACCAACTAAATATATCAAGTGGTTGCATATCTTTTGCTGGATTGTCCGATAAAGGTTAGGATAATCCATCAATTAGAGGAAAAACTTCAAGCACGCTTAATCGCGCTGTAACAGGATTACCCCAATTTGGATTAGGGTATATTTTTGAGTAGTCTGCTACTCTACAATTGTTTTTCTTCTAATTAGAGAAAATTATGGACTCAGTAAACTAGGTTATCGAGCCTTGAATAAGCTATTGTTTACAGGTAAATCTTTTAGGTTTATAGCTCTTATCTTACCGCTAGCAATGTGGTGGGGATACAAAGAAGTACAAAACCAATTTGTACAACCGCAAGCAGTTTTAGTATTGGGTGGTTCAACGAGGCGCTTAGAGCGAGAGAAGTTTACAGCCCAATTTGCTCGCAAGCATCCAAATATACCAATTTGGATTACTGGAGGTAGCCCACCTAAATCTACTCAAAGAGTGTTTACTAAAGCTGGCATTGATCCCAAGCGTTTACACTTGGATTATCAAGCAGTGGATACAGTGACTAATTTTACTACGTTAGTAGATGATTTGCAAGCTCGTGGTATCAATAGCGTTTATTTGATTACTTCAGACTTTCATATGCGCCGGGCTTGTGTGATTGGCGAGATTATTTTGGGTAGTCGAGGTATTGAGTTAAAGCCAGTGCCAGTTCCTTCAGAAAAACCGCCTGAACCAATTGAAAAATCTATCCGCGATGGAGTTAGAGCCATAGTTTGGGTAGCAACTGGTTACACTGGTACTGATGAAGCTCAAAATAAATAATGAATCATCTTTTTGAATTGACATGAACGCAATTTGACCCAACTCAGGCAAATTAGGAAAATTAATTCAAAAATGATGGTATTAACTAAAGTAATAACTGACACATCAAACTAGAGGTCTGAAAAAAAGACCCAAACAGCAACTCTTCACTTACACAACATAAAAACTAATTAACAATGTTTTCTTATCTCTTCTCCTGAGTAAGTAGATGAAGTTCTAAGTGACAGTTTCTAACGCTCACAATTGTCTTTGCATTCTCTGTAGTTTGTGGAAAAAACTACCCCAATCCCTCCACAATTTGATACCCTAGCTTAAACAGATTTGAGAAAAATTAAAGCGTGGAAATTCAACTTGGGCGGGGAAAAACAGCTCGCAGAGCCTACGGAATAGATGAAATCGCTCTAGTCCCCGGTAACAGAACACTAGATCCGAGTTTGGCAGATACTAAGTGGCGTATTGGCAGTATTGAGCGAGAAATCCCGATAATTGCCAGTGCAATGGACGGCGTAGTAGATGTTCGTATGGCCGTACGTTTGTCACAGTTAGGAGCATTGGGAGTCCTCAATTTAGAAGGCATCCAAACTCGCTATGCTGATCCAGAGCCGATTTTAGATCGAATTGCCTCCGTGGGGAAAGATGAATTTGTTGCCCTGATGCAAGAACTCTATGCCGAACCAATCAAGCCGGAATTAATTGAACAACGGATTCAGGAAATTAAACAACAAGGTGGTATTGCAGCAGTGAGTACTACCCCAGCGGGCGCAAGCAAATATGGTGAAGTGGTGGCAAAAGCTGGGGCTGATTTATTTTTTGTGCAAGCTACGGTGGTTTCGACTGCACACCTATCGCCAGAGTCATTAGTACCGCTTGACTTGGCAGAATTTTGCCGTTCGATGCCTATCCCCGTAGTGTTGGGGAATTGTGTTACTTACGAAGTTACTTTGAATTTGTTGAAAGCTGGAGCAGCAGGGGTACTAGTGGGAATTGGCCCTGGCGCTGCTTGTACATCCCGTGGCGTGTTGGGTGTGGGTGTACCGCAGGCGAGTGCGATCGCCGATTGTGCCGCTGCACGAGATGATTACTACAAGGAGACTGGTAACTATATTCCCATCATTGCCGATGGCGGTTTAATCACTGGTGGCGACATTTGTAAGTGCATTGCTTGTGGTGCTGATGGTGTGATGATTGGTTCCCCCTTTGCTAGAGCCGCCGAAGCCCCAGGACGAGGTTATCATTGGGGTATGGCGACTCCCAGCCCTGTGTTGCCCCGTGGTACTCGCATTCGTGTTGCTACAACTGGTAGCCTAGAGCAAATACTCATCGGCCCAGCAGGACTAGATGATGGCACTCATAATCTTGTCGGAGCCTTAAAGACAAGTATGGGAACATTGGGAGCCAAAAACATTAAAGAAATGCAGCAAGTAGAAGTTGTAATTGCTCCTTCACTGTTAACCGAAGGTAAAGTCTACCAAAAAGCTCAACAATTAGGCATGGGTAAATAAATAGAGGGAATAGGTAATAGGGAATAGTAAAAAATAACAGACAATGCCCAATACCCCATGCCCACTTCTTAATTCTTTAAGAAATTTTTCCAGCCATCTTAAACAATTACTGGAAAAATCCCATATCTAGCCTACAATAGAAATAGCGGAGACGCATGTTTCCGTTCACTCCTCACACCACACTCCGCCCGGACTACTGTTCGGGCGGTTCCTTATGTTTATGAATAAATTCTAGAGCTTCTTTGTAAATGTATATCCTTTACTCCCAAGCAACTGTTTTTGCTATGGTAGAATTTTCACGAAGCTCAGATATAATTGGCGAAGGTTTTAGGCATGTCAGCAGCCGCACAAGTTACAGACTCTACTTTTAAGCAAGAAGTACTCGACAGCGATGTACCCGTATTAGTTGACTTTTGGGCCCCCTGGTGCGGCCCTTGCCGGATGGTAGCTCCTGTTGTCGATGAAATCTCTTCTCAGTATGAAGGTCAACTAAAGGTCGTGAAAGTCAACACTGACGAGAATCCTCAAGTTGCCAGTCAGTATGGTATCCGTAGTATTCCCACATTAATGATTTTTAAAGGGGGGCAAAAAGTAGATATGGTGGTCGGCGCCGTACCTAAAACTACACTAGCTAGTACTTTGGAAAAGTATCTTTGAAACTCAATCGGCAACAAAATTCTTTTGAGTTGTTCATTTGCTTTAGCTTTAGGTGAATATTTGTAAATATGTTTTAGAGACGCGAACTTCGCGTCTCCATAAAACTTTTTACTTCAAATAGTAAGAAAACTATTACTAAACCTGTACTCAGGTTAGTGATGATATGAATTGTGAGACAAAAACTAGATGTTCTCACAAATTTTTTATGCGTAGCAAGAATAACCAAGAGGACAGTTGAGTTTTGTGAAGATGATAGAACTAAGTACCATATATTTGCCCTGCAACTATACTCCTAATCAGGTTCAAGATACTATTGTGGGTTTGGTTTTAACTATCAGGACAATTATTAATTTACCCGTTCATCAGTTGTCTCAAGACATTTTCATTCATTCATAGCGTGTGGCAGCATCCTCAGTGCGGCTGCTTATAAACGGGATAGCAACCTAGATAGTTAAATTGAAATAGAATTTAGATTAAAATCCTCAGTGCGGCTGCTTATAAACGGGATAGCAACAACGTTTTAGTTGTTAATAAACCCCATGCAACTTGAAGATTGTTAGTCATAATAATACAGTTATTTATAATTTTCCGAGTAAGTCTATTTATTCGACTCTAGCTAACTTTTCTTTATAGACAATATTTTCACTGCCCTGAGTTTAACCCAGAGCAGTTTAGATTTGTCTTTTTAATTAGAAGGTCGGAACTCAGCTTTGATATTCTCGGCAATTGAAGTAGCTTCACGGCGAATACGTTCCGGGTCAACCGTGAGCATCTCGCGTTTATGCATTAGAACTCGCCCATTAACAATGACTGTATCAACATCTTGAGCATCGGCTGCATAAACCAAATGCGAAATGACATCGTAAAGCGGGAGCATATGAGGTTCTTCGAGATGGACTTGAATTAGGTCTGCCTGAAGTCCCACCTTTATTGCGCCGATTTTATCTGATAGACCAAGTGCTTCTGCGCCGCCAAGTGTTGCCATACGCAAAACTATCTTAGCAGGGACAGCAGTGGGGTCAAGGGTTGTGCCTTTATGGATGAGAGCAGTCAGACGGATTGCGTTCCACATATCAAGAACATTGTTCGATGCAGCTCCATCTGTACCCAAACCGACCTTAATTCCCGCTTTCAGCATCGCCGGAACTGGTGCAAAGCCAGAAGCCAACTTCAAATTTGAGTCAGGATTGTGGATCACACCAACACCGCGTTTCGCCAAAAGTTCAATTTCACTAGGGTTAGGCCAGACAACGTGCGCGGCAAAAACTCGCGGGTCTAGGAAGCCGAGATTTTCCAGGTGTTGTACCGGGGTTGCGTTATAACGCTGCTGGATGTCTTTAACTTCGGTTTGTGTCTCTGCTAGGTGAATCGTAAGTGGCACATCATAATGGCGTGCAGCCCGAATAGCTTGGACAAGATGCTCTGGTGAAACGGTGTAGGGAGCGTGTGGAGCAATGGCTGGTGTAATACGCGGGTTCTTATCCTTCCAGCGTTTGACAAAATCCACTGATGCGGCAAATGCATCATCCCATCCTTTGAAACCAGGACTGGGAAAATCTATTGATGACCCTGTAATAATAGCCCGCAAGCCACATTCATCAACCACTTTGGCAGCGACATCTGATTTGAAATACATATCAACAAACGTCGTTGTACCACCGCGTATCATCTCCCAGCAAGCAAGCTGCTCACCAACACGGACAAAATTTTCATCAACGAACTTTGCTTCTGCTGGAAAGATATAATTTTGCAGCCAATCTTCTAGCGCTAAGTCATCTGCAAGACCGCGAAACAGAACCATTGCCGAGTGAGAGTGACCATTGATAAGACCTGGCATCAGCACCATATCTTTACCTGGCAATGTTCTGTTAGCTCTGTAAGATGCCATGATTTTGTCTTGTGTATCCACCGCAACAATTTTGCCATCCTTAATAGCGATCGCGCCATTAGCGATAACAGGTTGTGCTTCGTTCATAGTCACGACGAAATCACTGCTGACTATTAGTTGTACGTTCTGCTTTCCTTGAATGCCTAGATTGTAGTTACTTTGAGCAATAACTATCTGACCAAAAAAGACAACAAACATCGTACAAACGAAAAAAACTAACAGCCTATAATATTTTGTTAGCTGGCGTTTCACATTATTATCCTTGACGAGATTTTTACTTGTAGCTTTATTATTCGTTTAATTGCTACCAATTCCACAATTTTTAATTGTGGCTTATTCTTTCTGAACTCAGATAATTAATCAAAAGTTGATACTTTTGATTAGCTCAGGATAGATATAAATAGTTGATCTTAATTGGCAGCTATGTTTGTAATCAGCCTAGTGATTAAACTTTGGTTTGAGCATTAACTTGCTTACGCTTTATTAACCAGCCAATACCGCCAGCAACTACTGTCCCACCCGTTGTAAGCGGTTCTGGAACTGGGGTTGTACTTGTCACATTAATCAAGCCATTATTTTGATCTATTGTTCCCTTGGTAGGATTTCTCAAACTAAGGCTTGAACCAACATTTCCGAACAGATAATAGTCTGTATTTTGGGCCTTATCCTGACCTACATCAAAAAAACCAAATAAATACTTAGTAGTAGTATCGTAGCTGAAGTCCAAAAAATCATAAGTAATACTCCCATTGATAATCGGAGCAAAACTATTTAATAATTTTTTACTTGGTTCAAAGAAATCAACTTTAATCGACTGAAGTTTTGATTCATCAATAGTTGCATAATCTTGAGTTTCATCGTAGGCAAACGTGCCTCTAGCTGAATACCCAGTATCACCAGTCCAGTCAAAGTTGAGTGTAACTGCTCCTGCTGGAACAGCTTCTAGTACACCCAAACTCATCGATACCGCAGCAATAGCGATACTTAGCTTTTGAGTTAATTTCATCAGAAGAGTTGTTCCAATTTTAATTGGATAATGAAGTGTGTTAACTCGGACGTCAACGATTAACAGATTACTACACCAACTCTCATTTGAAAAATTATTAGATGAGTTTATTTAACCTTTCTTATTACTCTGAAGAAATAATAATCGCAACTAAATTCTGAGATTTTTATCTAATTAAGGTTTAAGGTTTTATTGTTTAACAGTAAGTAAAATTTTTAATCAAAAACTGAAAAGCGAATGCTCGCTGGAATTTATAACTACGAACTTCAGAAGGCGTAAATTTTTCCTCGATTTAGTCAGCCCTTAATATTACCATAAATTTTTTTTTGCAATATGTCTAATAAAAAATTTTGATATTTAAATTTTTGAAATGCGATCGCGCCCTCAAAATTTGGCAACGCGATCACAAAATTGTACATTTCCTAACCAATAAAATGCAGTTGATTAATCACTGCACTAATTAGATGATGAGTAATAGGAAGACTATCCACTACCATACCTAGGCACAACAGCATCATGTAGGAAATGGAATAGAGAAACAACTCTTTAGCGACAGTGCGATCCTCTGGATTCTGCAACAACTGCCAAGATTTGTAGATAAATAATCCTCCCAGACTTAGGGCGATCGCAGCATAGAGAATTCCACTTGCCCCCAAGGGATAAACTAACAACAGCGTTGCAGCTACCGTGACCAAGGTGTAATACCAAATCTGCCGTACTGTTGCCGTATCGCCTACAACCACTGGTAGCATTGGTATCCCAACTTTTGCGTAGTCGTCCCGGATCATCAAAGCTAGCGCCCAGAAGTGGGGCGGTGTCCATAAAAAGACAATCGCAAAAATTAACCATGCTGACCAGCTTAAAGTGCCTGTGACAGCAGCCCATCCGACTAATGCCGGAATTGCTCCAGCTGCTCCACCGACAACGATATTCTGGGTACTGTGGCGTTTTAGCCAGTGGGTATAGACCAAAATATAAAAGACGATGCCAGAGAATGCTAGCAGGGCGGCTAAGAGGTTGGCAAACACTGCTAGTAGTGTGAAGGAAATCGTAGCCAGTGCGATCGCAAAAATTAGAGCATCACGTGGCTGTACCTTACCGGAAGGCAGAGGACGATGGCGCGTTCGCTCCATTTCATAATCAATATCCCGGTCATAGATACAGTTAATCGTCTGGGCGCTTGCAGCAGCCAAAGTGCCACCAGTCAGAGTTACTAGCAACAACAATGGGTCTACTTCTCCCTTAGCAGCAATCCACATACTCCCAGCAGTAGTAATCAAAAGCAACGGGATAATCCGAGGCTTTGTTAACTGGTAGTAGCTTTGAATTACTTGTAGAAAGGTTCCGTGGTGGCGAGAGACATTAGTCTCAATCATGTTGGCTCTAGTCCTTATTTTTCAACAACTTATATGCAGCCCCCGCTCAAGCTGGCTCTTTGAGTCAAACGAAAACTATAGATTTTCCACATCTGCGTGGGTCGCAATACTCGCCGTTGCAGCTTCCATCATTAATTAGTGCTGAGTTCTGAAGCGCGGTAGCGGGGCGTTTAGCCCGTGCTAAGTGGAGAGTCAGTATTTATTCTCCCCCTGCTCCCCTACTCTCCCTACTCCCTCATCTCCCCCATTTCCTACTCAGTACTCAGCACTCAGTACTCAGCACTGACTGAGTCACGCAGCGCTAGAACTGTGAAGACCACCAGAGTGCCCAGTAACGAGGCTCCAACAGTTTGGTGAGAGACGGTGAGAGGCTCGACTTGCAGATGTAATCGGAAAGTAGCAAATCCCAACAAGATTTGTAAGCTCAACAATCCACCAGCCATGTTTGCGAGTCGCCGTAAAGCTGGATGTAGTGCCGGTGTACGCCAACAGATAAATACCATTGCCAAGATTACCACCGTTGGTGGCATCAAACCAGCAATATGGCTGTACATCACAGTACAAAGTTGAGAACCACCAAAGCATTGGTGTACTGCCCAGCGAGATCCTACTAAAGCACCTAGTAGACTTTGCAGGTAGACAAAAACAGTAGCTATTAAACCTACCCAAGGCAATTTACCAGCAGTTCCAGTGCCCTGGTAAGGTGTGAGTGCCGTGCCAATTATCAACAGGGTAGTAAAAAACAACAGTGCCATTCCTAAGTGAGCGGTAACAATATCAAACCGCAACAGTTCGGTAACGGTGAGTCCTCCTAAAATGCCTTGGAAGACGATTAAAAACAGGGCAAACGTTGATGCCCAAGGCAGCCAGACGGGTAAGAAACGACGATGCCACCAGGATAAACCACAGAGTGCGATCGCGCTTACACCAATCAAAGCTGCATCCAACCTGTGAAACCACTCCAAGAACACTTGGAGATTCATTTGCTTGGCTGGCACTAGTTCGCCGTAGCACAAGGGCCAGTCTGGGCAAGCAAGTCCAGCATTCATCACGCGGGTGGCACTGCCTATTGCCATCAAAATTAAGGTGGCTATGCATATTTTCCACACCAAGCGACGAATCACTTCCTTGGGCTTTTGCCGCTCAGCTGCCGCTTCATTTTGTTGTTGTAGGACAAATTCGCTCATGAAGGATACCTTCTGCCCGCTCTTGGTAGTAGCTCTCTCAAAATTCTCAATTTTCAATACCGAACGGACACTTTGCAAAAGCGGGGGGAACTCCCCAAAGTTCTGTACGGAGGAAACCTCCGCTCAGACCTTTCTCCACAAGCAAGTGTCCTCCCTATCTCTACCCTAGCGTATAGGCCAGGGTTTATAAATTGGCTTTTACTTATACTTTGAATCACTCTAGCTACTTTTAGCTATAAGCTTTAGGTATTTTTCAAGTTGTGAGAAATTGATTAATGGCAATTATTTTAATATTCTGAATTTTCCACTGAATTTTTATCTCTGTTCCGCAGTATCCAATAAACCCCTTGTACCCAAAATTAGTAAAATAGTCAAAAAAATTAATGAAAATTTCAGACCTTCGGTCCCCATGTCTGGCAGCCTAGACTACCTTAGTAAGTGAGCAGCTTGAAGATAACGTAGTAAATTCAATTAGTAAGCCGTGAAGATTCCAAGTTCCATCTGGACATTACTCATTGGCATCGTGCTAACGCTAGTCAGCCTTTGGTACGGTCAAAATCATGGTCTGTTGCCAGTAGCAGCAACGGATGAAGCCGTCTTAGTAGATGGTCTGTTCAATACGATGATGATCGTTTCTACAGGTATATTTCTGCTCGTCGAAGGTATTTTGATTTACTCCGCATTTAAATATCGTCGGCGGGCAGGTGACAATGAAGACGGCCCACCAGTTGAAGGGAATGTGCCTCTAGAAATTCTCTGGACGGCGATCCCAGCAATTATCGTGCTCGGCATTTCTGTTTACAGTTTTGATGTATACAACGAGATCGGTGGCTTTGATCCCCATGCTATCCATGAAGCCCCGATGTCTCAGGAATCGATGACAATGCCTGGGGCGGCAATTGCAGCAACTTTGAACGATACGCCTCCTAGCATAGAACCCAACCTCAATCAAGAAAAATCTGATGAGGCGATGCAAGACCCAGCTACCGCAGCAATTCGCAATGCTGACCAAATTCCCCAAAAGCGTGATGCTCCTGGCGTAGGCAGCGTTGCTCCCACCATTGGAGGCAGTCCTGATAAAGCAGGACAATCACCAGAATTGCGGGTCAACGTCACTGGTTTACAATACGCCTGGATTTTTACCTATCCTGAAACTGGCATAACTACAGGTGAAATGCACGTTCCCATTGGGAAAGAGGTGCAAATCAATATGACAGCCAACGATGTCATCCATGCATTCTGGGTTCCAGAGTTCCGCTTGAAACAAGATGCGATCCCCGGTAGGCAGAGCGAGATTCGCTTTACGCCCAAAAAAGCAGGCGATTATGC
Source organism: Nostoc sp. MG11 (assembly GCF_014904695.1). GTDB lineage: Bacteria > Cyanobacteriota > Cyanobacteriia > Cyanobacteriales > Nostocaceae > Komarekiella. The sequence continues at coordinate 30,291 of NZ_JACXXN010000020.1, forward strand.
CCTAATCTGTGCTGAACTTTGTGGCCCCTACCACGGTGCAATGAGAGCATCAGTAATAGTTGAGACGCAGGAAGCGTTTGACAAATGGGTACAAGAGCAGCTAGTTGCTAGCAAAGAAACGCTAAATCAAGCCGTTGCCGTTAACCCGGCGAATTTATCCCCAAATGAATTTCTCGCTCCTTACACCAAGGACATGGGAATTCAGCCAGAAATTATCAATCAAATTCACCCTGCTCATCATCATTAGTTTAGTCATTGGTCATTAGTGAATGACCAATAACTAATGACAACTGACAACTGACAAAGGACTCCTATGACACAAGCTCAGTTGCAAGAAACTGCCAATATCCCTGCTCTTAATGAGGAGCCAGGGATTAGAAAATGGCAAGACTACTTTGGTTTCAATACCGACCATAAGGTAATTGGGATTCAATATCTGGTAACAACGTTCGTTTTCTACTGTATTGGTGGTGTTTTAGCTGACTTAGTTCGCACAGAATTGCGAACGCCAGAAGTAGATTTTGTGACGCCGGAAGTTTACAACAGCTTATTTACGCTGCACGCCACAATCATGATTTTCTTGTGGATTGTGCCAGCTGGTGCGGGTTTTGCTAACTTCTTGATCCCCTTGATGATTGGGGCAAAGGATATGGCATTCCCACGTCTCAATGCTGTTGCCTTTTGGATGATTCCGCCTGCTGGTTTATTGCTGATCGCTAGTTTGGTGGTAGGCGATGCACCCGATGCAGGTTGGACTTCCTACCCTCCTTTAAGCCTGGTAACAGGTCAAGTAGGTGAAGGAATTTGGATTATGAGCGTCCTTCTCCTAGGTACATCATCGATTCTGGGGGCAATCAATTTCCTGGTGACTTTGCTCAGAATGCGTATCCCAGGTATGGGAGTCCATCAGATGCCTTTGTTCTGCTGGGCAATGTTTGCTACCTCGGCACTGACTCTGGTATCTACGCCAGTACTAGCAGCAGGTTTAATTTTGCTGGCTTTTGACTTATTGGCAGGAACAACATTTTTTAACCCAACTGGGGGTGGCGATCCAGTTGTTTACCAGCATATGTTCTGGTTTTATTCGCACCCAGCAGTTTACATCATGATTTTGCCCTTTTTTGGGGCAATTTCTGAGGTGATCCCAGTACATTCTCGCAAGCCCATTTTTGGCTATAAAGCGATCGCCTACTCCTCTCTTGCTATCAGCTTTTTAGGGCTGATCGTCTGGGCGCACCACATGTTTACCAGCGGTATCCCCGGTTGGTTACGGATGTTTTTTATGATCACCACTATGATCATTGCCGTTCCCACCGGAATCAAAATTTTCAGCTGGTTAGCAACTATGTGGGGTGGAAAAATCCGGCTCAACAGTGCCATGCTCTTTGCAATGGGCTTTGTTGGCACTTTTGTGATTGGCGGGATCAGTGGCGTGATGTTGGCGGCGGTACCATTTGATATTCACGTTCACGATACCTATTTTGTAGTAGCACACTTGCACTACGTCCTTTTTGGTGGTAGTGTTCTCGGCATTTATTCAGCGATCTACCACTGGTTCCCGAAAATGACGGGGCGAATGCTAAACGAGTTTTGGGGTAAAGTGCATTTTGCCTTGACAATAGTTGGTCTAAACATGGCCTTCTTACCCATGCACAAGTTAGGAATGATGGGTATGAACCGCCGCGTTGCCCAATATGACCCCAAATTTACGTCTCTCAACGAAATTTGCACCTATGGTGCTTATATACTGGCAATTTCGACATTTCCCTTCATTATCAATGCGATTTGGAGTTGGTTGTACGGAGAGAAAGCTAGTAATAATCCCTGGAGAGCACTAACCTTAGAGTGGATGACTACATCACCACCAGCGATCGAGAATTTCGACAAACTCCCAGTATTAGCCACAGGGCCTTACGACTACGGCTTGGAAAACGCTAAAGAAGGTGTACCCTTGTCTGACCCCAATCCAGTCCTGTCTGGCGGCCCGAACTCGGTGTTAAGAGCAGAACCCGACCCAGCGGTTGCTGCAAATCCCGAAGACCGCAAATAATACTGATGGGTTAGGAGTTATGAGTCTAATGAAGTTGTTAGTTCAAAACTCCTGACCCTGACTCCTGACTTGTCCTCTAGGCATTAAGATTCATGCAAAGTCAAACTATTGACCCAGCTAAAACTGAATTAAATCATCACCACGCAGCGGAAGCGGTAGATGCTCATCACGAAGAACATCCAGACCATCGCCTGTTTGGGCTAATTGTCTTCTTGATTGCGGAGGGGATGATTTTTATGGGGTTGTTCGGAGCCTACCTGGCTTTCCGTTCTACTATACCTGTGTGGCCTCCAGCAGGTACACCAGAGTTAGAACTATTGCTACCCGGTGTTAACACCGTTAATCTGATTGCTAGCAGTTTTGTGATGCACAATGCCGATACTGCAATTAAAAAGAATGATACGCGGGGTATGCGAACTTGGTTGGCAATTACTGCGGCGATGGGTGCTATTTTCTTGGTGGGACAAGTATATGAGTATACCCATTTAGAATTTGGTCTGACTACTAACTTGTTTGCTAGTGCATTTTACGTTTTGACTGGCTTCCACGGATTGCACGTTACTATCGGCGTTTTGGCGATTGTTGCCGTATTGTGGCGATCGCGCGTTAAGGGTCACTATAGTAGCGAAAAACACTTTGGTATCGAAGCTGCCGAAATTTATTGGCACTTTGTTGACGTGATTTGGATTATTCTGTTCGGATTGCTGTATCTACTGTAAGTATCTAATTATTTAGTGTTCATTCCACGCGAATAACTTAACAAGCCCCCTTTTGGGGGTTTTTTCGCGATCACACTTTTCAGATACCCGATTTCTTGTTTTTATAACTTGCTGGACGCAAGCAAGCATCTACTTGATACTCTATGTGCCGGATTTGAAAAAATTGGCATAACTCATTTTACTGAATTTGGCTTTTAACCCATTTACGAAATTCCCTCACCAAATCTAAATAATCCTTTTGCCCCACTTGTTGTGAAAAATTAGAGATTTCTGAAATAGGCAAATTTGGAAATGATAAACTTTGCTCAACAGCTATATATTTCTTATCCTGTAAAATATTTATACTAAAATAACTGCCATCGTATCGCCAGATTTCAGGTACACCCATATCAGCATAAACTTCAAAACGATTCTTAGAACTACTAGTAATATCAATTTATATTACTAAATCAGGTGGCGGATCTTGCTGCAAATTGATTCTTTTTTTGCCTCTTATTACATTGATATTTTCAATGTAAAAACATTCATCTGGTTCAGCTCCACTAAGTTCTGGACGTTTAAAAGTAGTAGAACCAAGAGGTTCAATTCTAACTTCTAATTCTTCAGCTATGGTTTCGACAAATCGACCCAGAATTTTTTTGTAACTTTCATATTCAGGTGAGGGAACCATGATTTCTAGAGTACCGCGATTGTAAGTAAGTCGGAGACGGCGACTAGCATTAAGCTCAGTGAGTAAGTTCTCATAAGTTTGCCAACTGATACCTGAGAGGTGAATGATTTCTGCGGGTTCAATCAGAGTGTTGCTAATCATCGCGATATGTGATGTATGCTCTCGCTGTACAATAGCTGTTCTTACTTTCACTGTACTTTATAGCTTTTAGTCTCAGCTTGTGGATAGGTGCAACTATTCGCAAGTCATTACAGGCTTTACAGGCTTGGCGAACACTCATAGTAAATCCTTGATCCATCAATTAGCATCCTATCTCGCTCTTTCAAGCTTTGCCGCATAAAAGTATGGTAAAAGTATGTATATTGTATGGGTGTATTGGATATAATATAGCTAGGGAGCAATCCCGAATGTCTACAAAATTTGATCTAATGCTCTCCCATGAGGCATTTAGGAGTAACGTATGATGTCTACAGACAAAGAAAAATCTTCTCTTCAAAAGATAACCGTCAATCTTCCTCCAGAAACCATTGCGGTTCTTAAACGACTTGCTGATCAACAAGGGATTACAGCTACAGCTGCCTTACGTAAAGCAATTGCAACAGAGGACTTTTTAAGAAGAGAAGCTGTTAACAAAGAAGCAAAAGTCCTTATTCAAGAACCAAATGGTACAACCAAGCAAGTGGTTTTTATTTAGGTAAACTTTGTGGTTCCGAATCCAGGTGATTTAAATGAAAATTCAGGTACGAGTGCAGACTGTGGTTCTACCAATGTGCCAGATTTAGATTCAGTTACAAAAACTGAAGACAGACAAAGTGATTATCGTTCTCCCGAAACTAAAGTTTTCGATGGAGAACGCTGGCGAGAAAGCACTCGTACTTTTCTCTCTCTTGCACTATTACTAAGTATATGTCTAACCCAAATTTTAGTTTTAGCTTTCGTTTCTGCTCCTCTTTTACTTCCTTTCGTAGTGCCAGGTGAAAAGAGTAAAGAGCCAAATGAGGATAAAAACGTAGTTAAATTGGGTGATTCGGCCTTCATTTATGTTGTCAAAAATGAAGAAGAAGGAAAGGCCAGTAAAGAACTTATCACTTTAATTTGGACTTCTCAAGTTACTTTAATTGGTAGTGCTCTCGGTTTCTATTTTGCGGCTAACAGAGACAATAATAGTTCTAAGACTAAATGACTTAACATCATCGATGATGCAAACGATGAGATTGTAGAGATAAAGCTCTCAGCAATTAAAATCGATACGCAAAGGACGGTACATACATAAATAGAGATAAGTATCCAGTTGCTACACTCGGAGTAAAAACTACTAAGCTGGTAAATAGCACGTTTGAACTCTACCGGAAATTCTGAATCGCATTTATCTGTGATTCAGACTTTCTCACTGGCTAACTACCTGTAACTGAATTATGTTTGATGCACTATCTGACCGTTTAGAAGCCGCCTGGAAGAAACTACGGGGACAGGACAAAATTTCTCAATCCAACATTCAAGACGCTTTGCGGGAAGTGCGCCGCGCCTTGTTGGAAGCAGATGTCAATCTCCAGGTAGTCAAAGATTTTATTACCGAAGTTGAAACCAAGGCACAGGGAGCCGAAGTAATCTCTGGCGTGCGACCTGACCAACAATTCATCAAAATCGTTCATGATGAACTGGTGCAAGTAATGGGGGAAGAGAATGTCCCCCTAGCACAAGCAGAGGAGCAACCCACTGTTGTGCTGATGGCTGGTTTACAGGGTACTGGTAAGACCACGGCTACCGCCAAGTTAGCCTTGCATCTGCGTAAACTGGATCGTAGTTGCTTATTGGTGGCAACAGACGTGTATCGTCCAGCAGCTATTGATCAGTTGGTGACATTAGGTAAGCAAATTGACGTGCCAGTATTTGAACTGGGAAGCGATGCTGACCCAGTAGAGATTGCTCGACAAGGTGTTGAGCGCGGCAGAGCAGAAGGCGTCAACACAGTAATTATAGATACCGCTGGTCGCCTGCAAATTGACGAAGACATGATGGCGGAATTAGCCAGCATCAAAGAAACCGTCCAACCCCACGAAACCCTGTTAGTAGTGGACTCTATGACAGGTCAAGAAGCAGCCAATCTTACCCGCACATTTCACGAGCAAATAGGAATTACTGGGGCGATTCTCACCAAGCTAGATGGTGATAGCCGTGGTGGTGCAGCGCTATCAGTGCGTAAAATTTCGGGAGCGCCAATTAAATTTGTGGGCGTGGGTGAGAAAGTCGAAGCACTGCAACCGTTTTACCCCGATCGCATGGCGTCGCGGATTCTGGGAATGGGCGATGTTTTGACTCTGGTAGAAAAAGCTCAAGAAGAGATTGACCTAGCAGATGCCGAACAAATGCAGGAAAAAATCCTGTCAGCAAAATTTGACTTTACCGACTTTCTTAAGCAGTTGCGCTTGCTAAAGAATATGGGATCGCTGGGAGGCATCATGAAGATGATCCCAGGGATGAACAAGCTGTCAGATGACCAACTCAAGCAGGGAGAAACCCAGCTTAAGCGTTGTGAAGCGATGATTAATTCCATGACTCGCCAAGAACGCCAAGACCCTGATTTATTGTCGAGTTCTCCTAGTCGCAGACGGCGGATTGCTTCCGGTTCTGGTTATAAAGAAGCGGATGTCAGCAAACTCGTGGCTGATTTCCAAAAAATGCGATCGCTCATGCAGCAAATGGGTCAAGGTGGCTTTCCTGGAATGCCAGGAATGTTTGGCGGTGGCGGTATGAGCAACGCCTTCGCAGGAGGCGCAGGCAATCGCCCACCTGCCCCAGGATGGCGCGGTTACAATACTGGTGCAGCAGGCACGAAAAAGAAAAAGAAAGACAAAAAGAAAAAAGGCTTTGGCAATCTTTAGTCATTAGTCATCGACTTTGGACAAAGGACAAATAGCAGTGAATGCTAGGCAAGTGCTAAAATTAGCATTTCAACATCAACTAGATGCTAACTAAATTACCAATAGGAGAATGATTCTTTAACCATGATCAAACTACGCTTGAAGCGATACGGTAAAAAACGGGAAGCAAGTTACCGCATTATCGCCATTAACAGTCTCGCACGCCGCGATGGTCGTCCCTTAGAAGAGTTGGGATTCTACAATCCCAGAACCGATGAAGTGCGATTAGACGTTCCCGGAATCGTCAAGCGACTCCAACAAGGCGCTCAACCCACTGACACCGTCCGTCGCATCCTAGTAAAAGCTAATGTTTTTGAACAGGTCAGTGCTACCGCATCCTAACGTCGGAACACAATCCCCAACAGATAGTCCCAACTACGTTGGACTAGTACGCTTCTTGATGCAGCCGTTTTTAGAATCTCCAAAGACTTTAAGCGTCGATTGTGAAATTTCTCACACCCTCAAACGGGCTTGGGTTCGCATTGCTTTTGATAGCACAGATAAAGGAAAAGTTTTTGGTCGAGGGGGACGCAATATTCAGGCGATTCGTACAGTAATTGCCGCAGCCGCAGAACTTGCTGGACAGTCAGTATACCTGGACATTTACGGCAGTACTACTCCTGGTCGGGAGGGTATGTCTTTTGATGAAGACCAGGAAGACCGATCGCCACCGCTAAAAACGAGAGAAGAACGTGGAAACGGGCCTAGTAGACCTGTTGTTAAACCCCGTTCTCGCTAGGTTAAAAATGCAAAAGAAGTCTGAGCGGTTGCGGATATTTCTCAGAACTTCTAAAGGTTTGAAAGCATTTTTAGATCAAACCTACACCAGGTAGAGGCGCAATTAATAGCGTCTCTATTTTTCCTAGTATACTAAGGAAATTATAATTTATACTAGTATAAATTGACTACAAAAGTTAAGTAAAAACGCGCTTGTGCGCCATATCGGAAAGATATTCACCTTTGTCAAGAAATACAGCCAACGAATTAAAAAATACTATGGCAGATGCCTTAACAATTCAGCTGCCTAACATTCCCAGTGCGATCGCTCTAGCGGGAGATGGAGAAGAAAATCTGAAAATGCTATCTCGGCAAACGGGAGCCAGCTTAGTACTACGCGGTCAAGAATTACTCATTTCAGGTAGCCAAAAGCAAATTGATTTGGCTTCTGAATTAGTGCGATCGCTTAAAGATATCTGGGTCAAAGGCAATACGATCTCCAGTGCTGATATTTTAACAGCCCGTCAAGCTTTAGATAGCGATCGGCAAGAAGAACTACAAGAGTTACAGCGAGATGTCCTTGCCAAAACTCGCCGAGGTGAAGAAGTTCGTGCCAAAACCTTTCGCCAACGTCAATATATCGACGCCATACGTAAGCGCGACCTTACATTTGGCGTTGGGCCCGCCGGTACTGGTAAGACATACCTTGCTGTTGTTGTCGCCGTGCAAGCACTCTTAGCCAATCAATTTGAAAAGCTAATTTTAACTCGTCCTGCCGTCGAAGCTGGTGAAAAACTCGGTTTTTTGCCTGGAGACTTGCAGCAGAAAGTTAATCCTTATCTGCGTCCACTATATGACGCCATCAATGAATTCATCGATCCTGAAAAAATCCCTAATTTAATAGAACGCGGTGTAATTGAAGTTGCACCACTCGCCTATATGCGGGGACGCACCCTTAATAATGCTTTTGTGATTGTGGATGAAGCTCAAAATACTACACCCGCCCAGATGAAAATGGTTTTGACTCGTTTGGGTTTCCGTTCTCGAATGGTGATTACGGGTGACATGACACAAACCGATTTGCCACTTCATCAGCAATCAGGCTTAGTAGTAGCTTTACAAATATTAAAACACGTTGAAGGCATTACCTTTTGCGAATTTTCTCAAAAAGATGTCGTACGTCATCCTTTAGTTCAGCGTATTGTTGCTGCTTATGAACAGTACGAAAAATAGATATTTAGTCATTGGTCATTGGTCATTGGTCATTGGTCATTGGTCATTAGTAAAAAACTAACAACCGACAATCTACAAACAACAAAGGACAACTAGTTATGAGCAATACTTTGAAAGAATTTTTAGAAGCTTGTGAAAATCTTGGGACTTTACGTCTAATTGTCACCAGCAGCGCCGCTGTGTTAGAAGCACGAGGTAAAGTAGAAAAGTTATTTTATGCAGAGTTGCCTAAAGGTAAATATGCGAATATGCACACCGAAGGCTTTGAGTTTCACTTGAATATGGATAGAATTACCCAAGTGAAATTTGAAACAGGTGAAGCGAAAAGGGGGAACTTTACAACTTATGCCATTCGGTTTTTAGATGATAAACAAGAACCTGCTTTAAGCCTATTTTTGCAATGGGGTAAACCAGGAGAATATGAACCAGGTCAGGTTGAAGCTTGGCAAGCTTTACAAGAGCAGTATGGGGAAGTTTGGCAACCTTTACCAGCAGAAATTTAATGTAAGTAAGTTAGTAATTGGAAAAACTAAGTATTCATTACCAATTATATAGATCAATATCCTACTGATAAATTCCTTGCCTACAAAAAATGCAATTACTCGAATTCTTCATCTGCGATCGCTCTTGGGATGTTGGGAACCTGGTTTACTCCCCAATCTTCGGGATAAATTCCTTGTTTTACAAATCGATTAAAGCTAGAAAATTTCCAATTTTTCGAGGAATCGCACAAACCATGTTTGACGGAATTGTAATGAATATAACTACAATGCGCTTGGAAATCTTCCTCATCACGAATTAAATATTCCCAAAATCTCCTTTGCTATAGATTGCTTTCTTGACGCTTTTGCCGTGATTTGCTAATCGGATATTCTAAAGCGAGTTTATCCTCACAATGTTTTGTGACAAAGGTTTTAATCAGTCGCCAACGTGTGGAAAAATCGCGATCACCATTGGATAAAGTCCAAATACAATGTAAATGTTCGGGTAAAAGAATAAAAGCATCTATTTCACAATACCGTTGCCAAAATAAGAGGATGAAGAGGCGTAGTAGAGTTATTGTCTCTCACAACGACAACTCAAAAACCACTCCCCGCCCATGCCCGACATCTTAATCACTTTTACAAAGCCTGTTACCGCAGATAAACGCTACAACAATGCGGCAATTGAACCAGATAATCCTGGCAATGTTAGCAATGAGCAGTCGAGTCACCATTTTGGGAATCTCCCGTTGGACGGGCATTGGTGGTAGTTATCGGACAATGTTGAGATTCTTTCATACAGTAATACCTTGGGCAACGTTGTTTTAGCTGTTTTTTCGTAAACATTTATGGCGAAAGAATGAAGTATATTTGCTTGCCGGAGATGAAGTTGTAGTCAGCAAATCGGGTAAACAGACTTATGGGTTGGATAGATTCTTTTTAGCCTCGTAAATCAACCTATATCGGGGCTATCTTTTTTTGTTTTGTCGTTAGTAAGTGTTGAGCAAAGGCAGTCATTTCCGATTCAAATAGAACAAGTAATCAAGAGTGATACTAAAACAAATATCAAGTTGTCAAGCGAAAAAGTAAAAATCGAAGAAAAACGTGGACGTGGACGACCAAAAGGGAGTAAAAACAAAAACAAAACAGATAGCATTTTTTATGGTTAATTTATCTCATCATCTTCTTGCTGATTTTCGCCTCCTTAATCCTGGCTCAGGCATTATTGACCTTAAGGCTTATTATTGTGGCTTTCGATATATCCATGAAATCTTAAAAATGCTTCCAGAAATTCCTGAGCCTATTTTATTAACTTAGATTTTTGCCAAGCTTACTTCTCTAGGACGTATTCATCCCGGTTCTACGAGCGTTGAACCCTCGTAATTTGATAACGGTATTGATTTCAAAAGGGTACTTTTTGCGTACCTTCTCAATTCCTTCTCGAAGACTGGAACGAGCAATATCATCACACAACCAAGGAGAACGTTTGTAGGTGACAAGCGTAAAAAAGTATGTACCACCTGAAACTCTAAATCTTCTATATTCAGGCATATTTTGAAAAAATTATATTATTCTCCATCAAGATAACCCTGTAGGGTGTGTGACGGCTACGATTAATTGTGAAGCGCAACAAAATAAATCACTTTTGCGGTCACGCACCAATTTATGATGGAAGCAATTATAAAGTATGGTGTAAGATATGGTGCGTTACGCTACGCTAACAGTACCCTACAAAATTTAAGATTGTGCGATTTTACTTACCTTTAAACTAAGCTTCCAAATGTCATTATTATCCTGTAAATGATTTTTTCCTAATAAAAAATAAACTTAAACAAAAAACGGCTAATGCTTGCAATAAGGACAATTTGGAGTTTTTGCTTGGTTATTTTGTTCCTACTGTGGAGTGGCGAAGCTATTGCAGGAGAGCTGTCAGAACGGTTAGCAAATTTTCCTCGGTGGGAAAAATTAACTTCAGTAAAACGGGCTGTGGGAGACTTAGTTTACCCTGAATGGATGGCTGGTTATTGGCAGGTTACAAGTACCTTAGTGGATTTAGTAGCGCCTTTAGCACCAGATATCGTAACACCTGGGTTTGAAGGTAATCGCCGACAACTAAATCGGCCTGTGAGTTTTCTAGTACGCTTTATTAGAGAGCAATCGCATATTACTGGCTTAAAATTCCTCCCACGGATAGATAACAAATCATCAATTTTGGTAGCAGATAGAGCATTTAATAGCCTGAATTTGGCACGGGCTGATTTAGGAGATGATGCTGTGCTATCAGTCAAGGTAGATCCAAATTCGCCTAATCGTCAGATTACATTTTTGCGAGGAGAACGCCAACTAGTTTCTATCGTCACTGCACGCGCCACAGAAACTATACTCAATGACAAGTTCATCACCACAGAAGTATTTCAACAACTGTTTAAAGGTGGTTCACGCCCCTATTTCAATTCTGTAGAATCTACCACCGCCTACCACAAGCTTCCTACATCTAATCCAGCAATTGAAGCAGATCAAGTTACTGCTGTCTACCTTTCACCTCAAGATCCAGATTACTTTGCGGCAGGTTCTCGACCAGTTGCACTTTATCGTTATCGCCTAGAATTTTTCCCCGCACAATTACCTACTTCTAAAGAGTGATTTAGAAATTTCGCTGTTGACTACAATGTATTACACAAGTAGTATATAAATTCCAAGCTAACGCTCGTGCTCTTGGGCAGTGTGCATCATGGCAAAATTTAGAGATATTCTCAAATACTACGATCGCTATCGAGCACTCGTGATTTTTAGTGTTACCGCAGCTAGCCTTTTTGAAATAATTGATTTGGTAATACCTTATGTCACAGGGCAGATTTTAAATGTACTTTCAGGACAACCGCTAGATCGTCCAGTAGAGAATGCGATCGCCGCAATTAGCAACCTCACCCAACTACCACAAAACCGATTACTATCTTTAGGGGTGCTAATGAGTGTAATCTTTTTAGTAACAGTTGCCAGAGCGCCGATTCAAATATGGTCAACTTGGTGGTTTCATTGGGATATTGCTTTACGTAGCCGTCGAGATAACTTCAAAAAAACAGTAAGAAAAATACTCACTCTGCCTCTAGAATTTTACGACGAAAATAATCCCGGTCGAATTGCCGGAAAAATTTCTAGAGGATTGGAGAATCATACCTGGACTTATCCAGAAATGGCCGGACAATTAATTCCCAAGCTATTTAGAGTATTGGGAATTTTTGTAGTTATTTTGTTGATTGAGTGGCGCATTGCTATATTATTTCTGATTTCGTTCGTAGTTATTCTCGGCTTCACTCTCAAAGATTTAAATAAGCTGATGGAACAAGAACGACGGCTAGATAAATACATGGAAAATACTCAAAGCCGTAACTCAGAAATTATTACCAATATCAAAACAGTTAAAGCATTTGCAACAGAAGCACTGGAATTAAAACGGCAAACACAAAGGCTGAACCGAGAGTTTAAAGTAGTAGATTATCGTATCCATCTTGGTTACATTAAGCTGGGTACTTTAAGAACAGCAATCGTTCAGTTTTGTGTATTTGTAGTGCTAGGTTTGACCCTTGTGGCTACGCTAAAAGGTCAGATTTCCTTAGGACATTTTGTCACCACTTTAACAGTTTCTAGCATGGCTTATGCAGAGTTGGAACCTATCAGCAACCTCGCTGAGATTTTTGCCCGTCGTTATGCCTCAATGTTGGGGTATCACGAATTTATGCAACAACCAATAGGGTTAGATGGAGTCAGTCTGGAAGATAGTACATCAACCTATAGTTTCACTGGCAAAGTTGAGTTTTCCAATGTGACTTTTGGGTATGATGCTAACCGTCAAGTTTTGCAAAATATCAACTTGTTAATTGAGCCATACCAAACAGTGGCGTTGGTTGGGCGTTCTGGTTCTGGTAAGTCTACCTTAGTAAAACTGCTATTGCGGTATTTTGAACCGCAACAAGGTCAAATTCTGATTGATGGTCAAGATATCCGCACCTTGGATGTGAGTAAGTATAGGCGGAGATTAGCGATCGTTCACCAAGAAGTAGACGTTTTCAACGGTACTGTCTTGGATAACCTCACCTATGGCAAGCCAAATACCAGTTTTGAGCAGGTTCAGGAAGCCTGTCGGATTGCCAGACTTGATGAAGTAGTACAGCAACTACCCCAAGGTTATTACACTGTTGTGGGAGAACGTGGTGTTAGGTTGTCTGGAGGACAAAGACAACGCTTGGGAATTGCTAGGGCGTTGCTAGTAGAACCAGATTTGCTGGTTTTTGACGAGGCTACTTCTAGTTTAGATTACGAGTCTGAGCGCTCAATTCAGCGGGCGATGCGATCGCTCCAGGGAACTCGTACTACCATTGTTATTGCCCACCGTCTAAGTACAGTGCGGGAAGCAGATAAGATTGTGGTTCTAGATCAAGGAAGGATTGTCGAGGTAGGTAGCCATGATGAACTTTTGCGTCATGAGGGTATTTACCACCGCTTACACTCCTTACAAGAAACAGGAGAACTCCTAAGTTAGAAGTTAGGAACTGGGTTTTGCAAGAAACCCAGTTTCTACAATCGGCATTTTTTTGGAAAAGCTTGAAATTTCCAAAAACTGATGCTACTATTGTGAATCGTGAGACAAATGGGTCGGTGTCCGAGTGGTTAATGGAGACGGACTGTAAATCCGTTGGCTAGCGCCTACGCTGGTTCAAATCCAGCCCGGCCCACCTCACGAACATTTCCGAGCGTTGTATTTTGAGCTAAAGATAGGTTAACATAGCTCATAGTTCAAGTTTATATTTTGCCCGTGTGGCTCAGTGGTAGAGCACACCCTTGGTAAGGGTGAGGTCACGAGTTCAATCCTCGTCACGGGCTTTTTAAAGTTTCTAGAAATTCAACGCAAAATTAATGGTCTTGGTCTTTCAAAGGGATTTAGAAGTTAAAAACTAAGTCCCTTATCTGCATTTATGGCTATGACTTGGCTACTGTCCTCAGAATTTTTGGATATACTATTTATTTTTCTGTTCTTAACTAGAATGCCATAAAACTAACCCTCATTCTGAACTTACAACAATATATCAATGTTTGAGGGTTCATATTTAGTTAAAACGAGCGCGGCAGGGTTCGAACCTGCGACCGATTGCTTAGAAGGCAATTGCTCTATCCACTGAGCTACGCGCCCAAGTTAATATACTGGCTCCCAAAGGAGTCATCTATACGATTATATCGTTTTGTCCTACCAAGAAGCAATCGAAAATTGCAGATTTACTATTAGCAAGGCTAAGATCCAAGTCGCTAGTCACTCAATGTACATTAAAAACGAAGCAGATGGGCTATTGGTCAGATATATTGTGTTGTCAAGGGGTTATTTGCCCGTTAGTGTCAATGCCTTTTGGTGGGCGATCGCGATCGCTAAGCTTATTTCATCAGCATGTTAAGTAATTCTACTCTTGGCAATGCTGTCAAATGCGATTATTTATCCGATATTAAGAATGCCCCTGTGAGGAGTTATTTGCTAGTGCCATGTTTATTCTCAAACGGCAGGATGTTGAAATATCAAGTATTCAGCACCCAAAACGGGATCAGCAAGTGCCGATCCTCCATTATCAGGGGCAGACCTTTCGCTTGATTAGTGTCTTTAAAGCTAGTCAAGAAGAAGAAGCTAGAGCCTTGTGGAGAGAATTAACCGATAATCGGGGTAAAGCCTGTGTCTTGCTGGAGGAACCAGAGCGTTTTAGCGTTTGGGGTAAAATCCGTTTAGATCAGCTAGGTAGTGATACAGGTGGTCATGGCAAAACGGAGATTTTGATCCAAGCCAGTATTTTGCTACTGCAAGCAGTTTATATCGACATTGAAGAGTTTTTAGGGACTCGGCAAGCAGCATTATTTGAAAAAGATATTGCAGAAGTACTACAGCAGAAGCAATTTCCTCAACCATCTTCCCTAGAAGCAGTTAAACACTTGGTATCTACCAATCCTTTGCAAACAGCCAAACTGCCCACTTGGCAAGAAAATCATCTAGTTAGCCTCTTGCAAGAACTGCATCGATTAGGAAAAGTATATTTTGGCAACGCCAATTTTGCTCATCAAGCGCTCTATAGGTTAGAAGATATGCCAGAAGCAGAGCGATCGCTGTTTATCAGTTGGCTAAATCAATCGTCACTGAGTAAACTGTGGCAGTAGCATGGAAAATATTTAATAAAATTCCTGCCACTAGTACTTGCTTTTGGCGTTTGATTGTGCATTGCTTGGCGAATAGACTACTAGCCATACAGTCCCATCAGCCAAAAGACTGGCAGAGTGCATTTACATAATCAAGTCCATATGAATAATTCTTACGACAATTCATTGCAATCCAAATCCCTTTTCAACACTGGGAACATTGTCATAGCTAGTGTGGGTTGGGCCGTACTGGCACTGTTATACTTTTTGTTGTTTAGTGCCAAAATTCCCGCAGCAGATGGCATGGAAAGCCGTGCCGAGTGGTATGTGGTCGGGACAAATATTTTTGAAGCCTTAGCTTATCTGGGTGCCTGTATCTTATGCTTGAGGAACTGGCTTAGTCCGCAAATTGTCAGTGGTCGGAATGTATGGCTCTCAATTGGCTTAGGTATGCTTTCTTATTTAGTAGGAGGGATAATTTTTGGTTATACAGAAATAGTCTTAAAAGAAGAACCAGATGTGTCTATAAGCGATATATTTTTTGTACTGACTTATCTGTTCCTGGGCGCAGGCATGATTTTAGCTGTGGCTTCCAGACGAATTAATCTGGAAAGATGGCAGTGGCTAATTGTGTTGGCAATTGCAGTGTTTGGTAGTTTGTTAGCATGGTGGATTTCTATGCAACAGGCAACTTCCTCAGAGCCGCTAGTCGCTATTTTGAACTGGTTTTACGTAGTGAGCGATGTAGTTCTGTTAATTATTGCCACCACTCTGCTGCTAGCCTTTTGGGGAGGAAGAGTTTCCCAGTCTTGGCGAATGATTGCAGCGGCAGCATTTTCGCTCTACATTGCAGATATGTGGTTTAAATATGCTCAGGGACCCAATTATCAAAGTGGGGAGATATTAGAAGTGTTTTGGGTGTTTAGTGGAGTTTTATTTGGCATGGGAGCTGTTCTAGAATATGACGCATCATTAAGGCGATCGCGGCGTACCAGTGGACGAAAACGAGCTTAACAAAGATTTTTGGTGTCTACCGTGAGAAAACTAACAGATTCCGACAAGCAAGAAATTCTCAAGTTATATCGAGAGACTGCCGAAACAACCTCAACTTTGGCAGATCGTTATGGTGTCAGTAATTCGACAATTAGCCGCCTGCTTAAAAGTACCTTGCAGGAAGAGGAGTACGAATATCTCGTTTCTTTAAAACGTGCTGCTAGAACTCCCGAAGGTAGAGCACAGGTAAACTACGAGCAGTTACCTTTGTTGATTCCGCCAGAGCCAGAGAAAGAACTCCCCCGCAGCGAAAGCCCTCGCTTGAAGTTGCCGGATATTGAACCACAGCCGCCTGTGGTCAAACAGGAAGCTGACTCAGAGGATTTTACGGAGGAGGCAGAATCAATTTCCGCTAGTAGACGAGTGCGGCGACGCTCCTCAGCAGAAGAAAAACCACGGCTCAGAATAGCAGAGAAACTAGAACCTGTAGTACACAAGCCGCCGGAAGTAGCAAGCATCCCTAGCCCTATTCTAGAGAATGAACGTCCAGAAGCAACCGTTATAGCCCAAATGCTGGGCGAAGACTTGCTAGATGAATCAGAGGAGTTGGACGATTTAGATGAGGACGATTTAGATGAAGACGATTTTGAGGAGGAAGACTTTGAGGATGAAGACTTCGACGAGCCAAGGCCTCTAGTTGCAAAACGAAGACCGGGTGAAGCACCAGTTGAAGTTTTACCACTGTCGGCAGCTCATTTGCCCAAAACTTGCTACTTGGTGATTGACCGTTCGTCAGAGCTAATTACGCGACCACTCAGGGACTTTGGCGACTTGGGACAAATTCCCAACCTCGAAAACCAGCAAAAAACTTTGCCTGTGTTTGATAATCATCGAGTAGCAAAGCGCTTTTCTACCAAGCGCGATCGCGTAATTAAAGTCCCTGATAGTAAAATGCTGCACAAGGCTCGGACTCATCTGCAAGCCAAGGGGATCACACGACTGTTGATTGATGGTCAGGTCTATTCCTTGTCTGCCACGCTTTAGATGTTATGGAGACATCTGCTGGCTATGGTGTGGTATTGGTGACAACTGGCAACCTACAAGAGGCAGAAGCGATCGCAAATGCCCTTGTAGAAGCTAGACTTGCTGCTTGCGTAAGTCTGTTACCAATCCATTCAATTTACACTTGGCAAGGAGAACTGCACAAAGAGCAAGAATGGCAATTGCTGATTAAAACTGATTTGGCGCAATTTCCGGCTTTGGAAGCCAAAATTAGAGAACTGCACTCCTATGAAGTGTCAGAAATTATTGCCTTACCAATTGTTGCCGGTTCTCAAGCTTACTTGCAGTGGATTTCTCAGCAAGTTAAAAGTTAAGAGTGAGGAGTTAGGATTTCCATAACTTCTCATTCTTTACTGTCTAAATCCCCGTTACAAAACTTAATTACGAATTACGAATTACAAACTCCAAACATTCGTTTAACGCCACTCACCTAGCAGGGTAAAGGCTGACCAAGAATAGGGGTTACGCCACTTTTCTTGTTCCCACATTTTTAGTTGTGCGGCTCTGAGGGCGGCAGCGGGAGTTTTCCCTTGCTGCAACATTTGGCTGTAAAATTGGCTCATCAATAACGATGTCGCTTCATCATCAACGTTCCATAGAGACACTACCACCCGCGCTGCACCTGCATACATTAACCCTCTTGTCAACCCTACTAACCCTTCTCCTTTAACTTCCTTACCCAGCCCAGTTTTGCAGGCACTCAGCACAACCAACTCCGCCGGGAAGTTGAGGTTAAAGATATCAGTGAGGCGCAGAAAGCCTCTTTGGGACTTACCTTGTTTATCTATCAGAGAAAGGACAATTCCTGATAACTCTGGTTCAGTGCTGTCTAAGAAGCCGTGGGTAGCAAAATGCAGCATCTTGTATTGACTCAGTTGCTTATTGGTAGCCCAGTTATAGTTAGCGTCAAAACCAAAGGCTTGGATGTTCTCTGAGGGCGAGACAAGTTTGAGAATCTCCCGCGCCTCTTTTTCTGTGCCTTCGAGTCTTTGAATTTCGCTGCGGTTGATGTTTCTAGTAGACCGCTTCAGGGCAGACTCTTCTAGTTGTTGGTAAATGTTATTATTAGCAACATTGGAGGATTTGCCAGTAAATCGCTGATCATTAGCGCTAAACACTGGGTCTGCAAGGATGGAGAGGGTTTTCGCTGCTTTAGTGCGCCCTTTGGTTTGTTTCCTGAGAATGGCAATGGTGGAAGCGGAAGGTAGATTGATAATTTCATGGTTGACTACCAATGGTTGATAATTGACCTCTCCCCCAACCCCTCTCCTCTTAGGAGAGGGGAGTTTATCCTGCTCCCCCTTCCCTATCAAGGAAGGGGGCTGGGGGGTTAGGTCAGTTAATGCCGCAAAGGGAATGTATTGTAAAGCTTCATCACCAACAATTACGAGGCGTTTTTGCCCCAACTTATCAGCAACAGGTGCGAGGATAAGTTGACTCAGTTCATTAGCAGCTTTAGCGGTTTCTTCTGAGGAAACTCCCAGCATCCCAGGATTTCTTAAATAATTGTTGTATAAATTTTTGGCTGCTTTGTCTATCTGTTCGCGTTTTGGGAGTTCATAGCTATAGAGAGAGTCGGGTGTGACAGCCCAAAGATAGCTACGTTCATCACCTAAAGAATATTGCAATAGCAGTGTGTCTTTATCTAGTTGTTGCTGAATTTGTTTGAGAGTCAGAGGTTGGGGATATATTAAATCGGCATATTCAGGGTTATTAGCGCGGATTTTGACCTCAAGTTCTCGCTGTTGTTTGAGTAAGTCTTGGATTTGTTGTTTGGTATTGGTTAAAAGTTGTTCTGGGGTTTCTTTTTTAGATGATAATTCTGATAATAATTTTTCCTTAGCATTAATTTGCAATTGTAGACGGCGTTCCTCTGCTAAAAGTGTTGGGTCAATGCCTTTTTTGATGTCGATTTTAGCTTCGGTTAGTAGTTCAATTAGACCACGGGCGCGGGAGCGATCGCTAACTTCCAGTGCCAAAGCATCGTATCCTTTTGATGGGTCTTTTTTGTGCAGTTCCATCAGCAGGTCGGTGTAGAACTTGTAGTAGTCTTGGACTGAGGCAAAGTAAGAAGCGCGTAGTTCTTTGTTAGCTATTTTGGTGCGTAAATCTTCAATGATTTCAATAACAGCTTGAATATGTGTTTGGGCTTGTTGTAAATTACCGCGATCGCGTTCTAGCAAAGCCATGTTAGAGAGGGTGGTGGCTTCCCCTTCCTTGTCCTCCACTGCACGGCGTATGGGTAAAGCTTGGTTGAAGTATTTGAGCGCTTCTTGCTTTTCTCCTAATGAGTTGTAGACAAAGCCAATATTATTGAGGGTGTTGGCTTCTCCTCCGCTATCCCCGACTGCACGGAGTATGGGTAAAGCTTGGTTGTAGTATTGAATTGCTTGTTGCTTTTCTCCTAATAAGTCGTAGACACTGCCAATATTGCTTAGGGTGATGGCTTCCACTTTTCTATCCCCCACTGCACGGAGTATGGGTAAAGCTTGGTTGAAGTATTTGAGTGCTTCTTGCTTTTCTCCTAAATCGCTGTAGACATTGCCAATATTGTTGAGGGTGGTGGCTTCTCCTCCCCTATCCCCCACTGCACGGAGTATGGGTAAAGCTTGGTTGAAGTATTTGAGTGCTTCTTGCTTTTCTCCTAAATCGCTGTAGACATTGCCAATATTGTTGAGGGTGGTGGCTTCTCCTCCCCTATCCCCCACTGCATGGCGTATGGGTAAAGCTTGGTTGAAGTATTTGAGTGCTTCTTGCTTTTCTCCTAATGACTTGTAGACAACACCAATATTGTTGAAGATGGTGGCTTCTCCTCCCCTATCCCCCACTGCACGGAGTATGGGTAAAGCTTGGTTGAAGTATTTGAGTGCTTCTTGCTTTTCTCCTAATGAGTCGTAGACAGCGCCAATATTGCTGAGGGTGGTGGCTTCCCCTGCCTTGTACCCCACTGCACGGAATATGGGTAAAGCTTGGTTGAAGTATTTGAGTGCTTCTTGCTTTTCTCCTAATGAGTCGTAGACACTGCCAATATTGCTTAGGGTGATGGCTTCCACTTTTCTGTCCCCCACTGCACGGAGTATGGGTAAAGCTTGGTTGTAGTATTTAATTGCTTGTTGCTTTTCTCCTAATGACTTGTAGACAACACCAATATTGTTGAAAATGGTGGCTTCTCCTCCTCTGTTTCCCACTGCACGGAGTATGGGTAAAGCTTGGTTGAAGTATTGAATTGCTTCTTGCTTTTCTCCTAATGAGTCGTAGACAGCGCCAATATTGCTGAGGGTGGTGGCTTCCCAGTGTTTATCATTAACTTGTTGCCAAAGCTTCAGCGCTTCTTGCCATTTCCCGATCGCCTGTCGCAGTGATTCTGCTGTCCCTTGTTGATAAAGCTGCATTCCCTCTTCATAAACCTGTTCCGCAGCAGCGCGAGTGGCATTTTGTTGAGTGGTTCCTGTTCCTGGCTGCTGTGCTATCTGGAACCCTCGGTTTCTCGGTGTCGCCCCCACAGCATCAAACAGCAAAACCGCACTCAGCAAGAAAGTTAAACTGTAGCGGGTCAATTTTGGTAGAAACCACCAGCAAATCCGTTGAGACTTTGCACTTCTCTTCATTATTTAGCCTCACAGCCGCAATCAGTGATTATTTACAGCCCTATCCCGTCGGCATCAATTCCGATTATTAGTAAATTATTTAATTGTCGCCAGTAATATTGCTGAAACTTTATGTTGATTTTACGGTTGCGGTTTAAGGTTGCAGTTGTGGTTTCTGTTTTTGTAACAGATTCTTTTAGGGGCTAGAGGCTAAAGACGAGGGAAGAGAGGGAATAAGAAGATTTGTTGTGAGGAACAAGAGCGATGAAGATGCGATCGCCTATTACTAAACTCAGTTTAAATGGAGAGTGGGAAGCGATCGCTCTTTATAGTAGATATTAAACAACTATAAGCAATTCTTTGTCTACATCCTAGCAAAATGCGACAATTTAAAATAAATAGTTACTATTTATCAACCCCATGCAAGTCAAAGATTTGACTATTGAAGAACTCAAGCTACTAATCCAGGAAACTGTTGCTGAAACCATTCAATCCCTACTGATTGATCCCGACGAAGGTAAACAAGTAAACCCAGAAGTGAAACAGCAATTACTTGACTCTCTACAGCGCACTCAAGCGGGAGAAAGTGGAGTTCCGGCTAGGGAAATAGCAAAAAAACTGGGTTTGCAGTGGGAATGAGTTATGGCGTTGAATTCACGAAAGAAGCTGTTACCAATTTAGAAGTACTTGCATCAACCATCCAGGAACGCATTCTGCGTAAAGTTCATTGGTTATCTGAGAATTTCGATGATGTAAGTCCCCAAGCTCTCAGCGCTGATCTTAAAATTACTAATTTCTAATTTTGACACCGCAAGATTTTTTAAGTCGCTACTTCTCAGATAAATAAGTAGAGAGCAATAACAAGAGACGCGATAAATCGCGTCTTTTATGAGCTAGAATTTTTCTCAAAAAACCTTAACTGAATCGTATTGAGAATGGCGCTAGAAGAGAAAGCCAATCATTGACGGCGACTAGAACACAATTAGTAGCGTCAGGGGCAATCTAGCTGTAAACAGCCCTTGCAAAACGCTCTGCTAAGTAGATAATGTCCTGTTTACGAGCAATCTGATTGACCCATTGTCGGGGAATATTTTCCATCCCGTAGTAAATTCCTGCTAACCCACCAGTCACAGCAGCGGTAGTATCAGCATCTCCACCTAAGTTAACAGCTTTTAACACTGCCTCAGAGTAGGACGAGCTATTTAACAAACACCACAAGCATGACTCTAGTGTGTCAATCACATAGCCGCCTGAATTAATCTCTTCTACGGGTAGCTTGGCAATCTCACCATTCAAGACTCTACCAAAATGCGGCTTCTCTAACAAAAATTCCCGCACAGAATAAATTGTTTGGATGTCTTGTAATGCTTGTAAGTAAGCTGTCTGGGGGTTAGCCCCTTCTAAGAGTGCTACTGCAATACTAATATAAATGCCACAGGCCATTTGCGATCGCGCGTGGGCATGAGTAATCGCAGAAACATCATGCACCTGCGCCAACAATTCGCCTAAAGTTAAGTTTCTGTGACAATAAGCCATCGGCAAAATTCTCATTAAAGAACCATTGCCATTACTATTTTCAACCTTGCCACCTGCCTGATGGGGTTGAACTCCCTGTTTCAGGCGCATAATTGCTGTGTGGGTAGTTTGTCCAATATCAAATACGTCGCCACGGGGAGTCCAGTAAGCTTCCTTGTACCAGCGCCAAAAGGAGTTGGCTATAGCATCCAACGAATACCCTCTACAAAGACATTCTGCTAAGCAAAACGTCAGCGAACTATCATCAGACCAAGTTCCTGGTGGTTGATTCCACGTGCCATAACCCAACATGGACGTTACTGGAGATTTGACTCGTTCAGCGCGGCTAGTAAACTCCACTGGCACACCCAACGCATCACCGACACATAAACCCATCAAACCAGACAACGTTTTTGCAGCGGTTAGCATTATTCAATCTCCATGAGAATTACCAAAACTTAACTTAATAGATTCCCTCTATGGCTTATTGCAATAGATGCTACAGCCTACTGTTTAATCCTATGTGAAAAGTGTGGTAAAAGAGTGTTAGTTAGACAGTTTATATACCATGTAATGACTAACTTTTAGTTCCACCTTTTGTGCCAGTTTAAAAATCGTCTACTTTTGGCTTAATAACACAGTTGACAATAACTTGAAATGTAATTATAACAGCTTATTTATAAACTTGATGGATAATTTAGCTACAACTACTTTGCATCAAGAGCAACAATCATTTAATGAAAAATAAGAATTATCTGGAACATTATCACCAAGGTTTCGACCTGAAATATACAAGTAAAAACTATACATTTTGGTCAAGATTATGAAACGCTTGCTCAAGTCTTTCCTGACAATTTCTGCATTGTCTTCATTAGTAATTGCTCCTATTTTTCTATCAGATAGTGAAGCTTCTGCTCAAACAAAAAATGGTACTGAAGCTAGTTATGTGGGTGCTGGTGTTGCAGCTGGCGTTACCAATGGCGGAGAATGGAACAACAATGCTGCCACATTTGGTGGTAATGTCACAGGTCGCGTGAAATTGAGAAATACGCCATTTTCTGCACGCGGCAATGTTCTCTGGAGTGATAAGACGAGTGCTATCATCCCAGAAGTTTCCTTAGATGTACCCATCGCTAATGGAACTAATGCCTATTTAACTGGTGGTTATTCTTTTGTAGAGAAAGATGGCTCACCAACTCCCATCGGTAACAGAGATGCTGTAGTCGTAGGTGCTGGTGTTGAATCGGAAGTTGCTAATAACTTTCTCGTCTACACCAATGCCAAAGTAGGACTTAGTGCCTACCAAAATAGTGATGCTTCCGCTGTTAGCATTAATGGTGGTATTGGCTATCGCTTCAAATAAAAGATTACTGAGTCCTAAGTCAATCTATACTTTACTTAGGACTCAGCACTCAAAACGCACAACTACAACGATCTGGTTTTGTTAAGTGTTAGTTCACTGACAAAGCCAGCTTTTAGCGTGGTAAAATTAAAATATTCCCCATTATCCCGGCCGGATTACCGGGGATAAACTAGCTGCAAGAATACTCATATTTTATTTTGCAGCTTTGCCGTTCACTGATGTCTTATTGAGAATACTATAACAACTTTACTAATGATTAAATCTGCTCCCCCCATAGTCAATCGTAAGCCTTCCAAAGTAGAAGGCATCAAAGAAAAAAGTAACTTTTTGCGTGAACCTGTAGCAACCGAAATACTTCAGGACACAACCCACTTTACCGAAGATGCAGTACAACTTCTGAAGTTCCACGGTTCTTACCAGCAGGATAACCGTGACAATCGCGCTAAGGGTCAAGAGAAAGATTATCAATTTATGCTGCGGACAAAAAATCCAGGTGGTTTAGTACCACCGCAGCTGTATCTAGCTTTAGACAAGCTAGCTGATGAATATGGTAATCACACATTGCGAACAACCACCCGTCAAGGGTTTCAAATGCACGGGATTTTAAAGAAGAATCTCAAAACAGCAATTGCCACCATTGTCAAAAACCTGGGTTCGACTTTAGGAGCTTGTGGCGACATCAATCGCAATGTGATGGCACCACCAGTCCCATATAAGAATCGCCCAGAGTACCAATATGCTTGGAAATATGCTCAGAATATTGCTGACTTACTGTCAGGGCAAACGGGCGCTTATTACGAAATCTGGTTAGATGGGGAAAAGGCAATTAGTGCTGAAGAAGACCCAGAGGTGAAGGCAGCCCGACAGCGTAATGGCAATGGCACAATTATTCATGACACTGAAGAACCGATTTATGGCACGCACTACATGCCGCGTAAGTTCAAAATTTGCGTGACAGTGCCAGGAGATAATTCGGTTGATTTATATTCTCAAGACCTCACCTTGGTAGTAATTACCAATAAGCAGGGAGAATTGGAGGGATTTAATATCTTTGCTGGTGGTGGCTTAGGTAGGACACACAATAAAGAAGAAACATTCGCTAGGTTAGCAGATGCAATTGGCTATGTGGCGAAAGATGATGTTTATGACGCCGTGAAAGCGATTGTTGCTACCCAGAGAGATTATGGCGATCGCACTGACCGCCGTCACGCCAGATTAAAATATCTAATTAACGATTGGGGTGTGGATAAATTCCTCGCCAAAGTCGAAGAATACTTTGGTAAACCAGTGGAACCCTTCAAACCACTGCCAGAGTTTAAATATCAAGACTACCTTGGCTGGGATGAACAAGGCGATGGCAAGTTATTTTTAGGAATTTCCATTGACAATGGCCGGATTAAAGATGAAGGCTCATTTCAATTGAAAACTGCCCTACGAGAAATTGTCGAGCAATTTAACTTGCCTATTCGCCTAACACCCAACCATAACCTGATTTTTTACGACATCGAACCAGAGAATAAGCAAGCCATTCAAGACATTCTCAACCGTCACGGCGTCGTCTCTGAACCTGAAAAAATCGAACCTTTAGTGCGTTATGCAATGGCTTGCCCGGCTTTGCCCACTTGCGGCTTAGCAATCACCGAATCGGAACGGGCAATACCAGGCATTTTGGAGCGAATTCGCAACCTACTAGATAAATTAGGTTTACAAAACGAGCATTTTGTGGTAAGGATGACAGGCTGTCCCAACGGTTGCGCTCGTCCCTACTTGGCAGAACTGGGCTTTGTCGGTAGTGCTCCAGAATCTTACCAATTATGGTTAGGAGGTTCGCCAGATCAAACCAGACTGGCGTTACCTTACATGGAACGCCTGCATCATAACGATTTGGAAACCCAGCTAGAACCCATTTTTAACTACTTCAAGCAGTCACGGAAATCTGGGGAAAGCTTCGGTGATTTTTGTGATCGCGTTGGTTTTGATGCCATCCGCGAATTTGCTGCCAATTACGAATCTCAAACCGTTGCAACAGCAGAGATTACAGACGATGCTGATGGTTTAGTGGAAACAATGGCAGACTCGACTATTGCAGAAATTGCCGAGGATAGTGGGTATCAAGAGGTAGCGATCGCTAATACTACTATTGCTACCGGGAAATCGCGGCGGCGCGTCAGCCTGCAAGATGACATTTACATCAAGGTGAAGGAAGCCGCAACTCGCCAAGGTAAGCCGATGACTCAGCTAGTTAACGAGGCGGTAGAGATTTACTTGAAAAATCTGTCGTCAGAACCTCATCCTTAATATCCTCGCTGTCAACAGTGAGCAGGGCAAAAAATCCCATGTCTCAACTGCAACGAATTGCGATCGCTCCTTCCCAATTCCAACAAGGGCAAATTTTACTTACCAAAGAGCAGCAACATTATCTAGTACGTGTGTTGCGTTTGCGTGAGGGCGATCGCTTTATTGCAATGGATGGTAGGGGGAAATGGTGGTTGGCGCAGCTAGAAAAAGAGCAGGCACAGGTTTTAGAACCACTTACAGTAGCAACTGAATTACCTGTATCGATTACGCTCATAGTGGCGTTGCCCAAAGGCAATGGATTTGATGAAGTTGTGCGGTGTTGTACTGAGTTGGGAGTAGCTTGTATTGCTCCTGTGCTGAGCGATCGCACTTTACTTTATCCCAGTCCCCAAAAACTCGAACGCTGGCGACGCATCGCCGCCGAAGCCGCCGAGCAATCAGAGCGCTCATTTGTGCCGACAATTTTAGAACCTGTTGCTTTTAATACTGGTTTATCATCAATCATGAGTGATTTGTCATTGACAAATAGCCAGAAATATATATGTGTAGCTCGTGGCGACTCTCCCCATTTAAAAGATTGCTTGCAGCACAAACAAGAAGGCACGATTATTGTTGCAACTGGCCCCGAAGGCGGATGGACAGCAAAAGAAATTGAGAGTGCGATCGCGGCTGGATTCCAACCTGTTTCTCTCGGTCGCCGCATTCTCAGAGCAGTTACAGCGCCAGTAGTAGCTTTATCCTTGATTACCGCAGCTTGTGAAGTATAAATGATTTATACCTCACGCAAAGTCACCTTTGTGCGAGACATCACTCCAGCGTGCATTTAAAGTAAGTGATGATTGAGCAAGTTGCGATCGCCTTTGAGCGTAAAGACTATCAAACAGCTGCGAAATTACTCAAACAGCTGTTAGCAGAATCACCAGAAAATCCTTGGGTGCAATTTTACCTTGCAAGACTGCACGAAGTATCCCAAAAGCGCCAAGACGCAGAAAAAATTTATCGCCAACTGCTGCGAGATACAACCAATACCAAAATAGTCACACAAGCACGTCAAGGTTTGCGGCGACTCCAAGAACTTGAACAGGAAGAAAGACAAAGAGCCATTTCCCAAGCAATGGCCCAAGCCAGTAACACTGAACTTGGCGTACTAGTTTTAGAACCTTTGAGTAACGAACTGAAAACAGAAGCATCTCGAAAATTTGCCCAAATTATGCAGTTAGATCCCTACACTGCAAGGTTAATGCTACCAAGCCGTGGCTGGAGATTGTACCGCAGTGGACAAGTAGGAGAATTAAAATTTTATGGCGAACAACTACAGCAGGCTAGCATTCCCTGTTTCTGGACAACCATAGCTCAGATTCAGCAAATTCAAGTTTTTCAAGTCAAATACTTTCTAGAATCTGCCCAACAAGCTACTGTTGTTTGTTGTAATCAGTTAAATCAACTTGGTTCTTTAACTTTTGACTGGTTAGAAGTTAAAGCACAAGTTATAGGACTATTACCCATATTTGAGGAAGTTGTAGATCGCGACGTGCGCGGTAAACTGGAACGGAAGACCCAAATCCAAGACTATGCCCAGTTTTGTGATTTACACTTACCTGGCAGACGTTGTATTCTGCGACTCTATGACAATGGCTATGACTTCCAGCAAGGTGTAAAAATCATTACCCAAGCTAGCCAAAATACAATTAGGATTAATTGGAATAGTCTATTGAGTTGGGTTGAGCAGCAACTACCCCAAGTCAAAATTTGGTCAGATTTCACACCGTTTGCAGACACAGTATTAGAGCAAACAGAAATGCTGGGTCAAATCCAATCTCACATTCACCTGCTTCGTAGGGAACAGACTAATTGGGACCCAGCTTTTCATTTATATAGTGGACTGGTATTTGTTAAAGATGTGATGATGAGTAATGGGTTATGACGCCCCAATTACCAAACTTAACTAGGAGTTTTAACCTGATATGCCATTTCTCGCTGACATTTGATTACTTTTGCTGAGGAGTTTTAACCTGACGTGCCATTTCTAAATAAGCACTCATATTTGCCCCTGGACGGCGACGACCGTTAGAGCTAGTAACCGAAGGAGCGAGATATTTGGGCGCAAAAGTGGTTTCAGTTGGCTGCTCTTTGACTACTTTAGCTGCCGCAGCTTTTGCATTTTTGCCAGGTTGAATCTGAAGACCCTCGGCAGTTTGGACTAACTCAACATCGGCTGGTTTTGCCTTTTTAGCTGATTTTGTCTCTTTAACTGCTTTTGCTTTAGTCTTAGCTGCGGCAGTTTTTGTTCCATTCAATGAATCTGATTGGGATGGTTCTGGTGTATCTGATACAAATGTTTCCGTTGCTTTCTTAGCACTCGATGCAACTGTTTCCGTTGCTTTCTTAGCATTCGATGCAACTGTTTCCGCTGCTTTCTTAGCGTTTGATGCTACCTCTTTAGCTGCTTCTTTAGCTGCTTCTAGCGGCTTTGCATCCTTGGTTTCGTCTAATTCTAAGAAATAGCCATTGCTTTTTTTCTTTCCAGGTAATAGCCCAGTAACGAAACCCAGAATACTGGTGATTAATTTTTTGATAAAACCGATCATTACAATTGCTCCTGCCTCTTAACTATCTGGAGTTTGACCGCAATTATTAAGAATTACGGCTAAATGTTACATTTTTTTACGCCACTCTATCCTGGTGACAACCCTTAACTTAAGGTTTGTGCTTAATTAACATTGTAGTAACACTACAGGGCAAATGTTCTCAACTCTTTCTTGCAACCACTTGCAACCTGTATACACCGAGAACTAATTATGAAATTTTACTGTAACTAAGAGCAAGATTCTGAAAGTAGACTTAATAAGAATTAACATTTCTTTGTTTGGCAGATACTCAGTTTTGATTAACCAGTGGAAGTAGTGTCATAGCCTATTGGCGAATAACGATTGTACCCAGTTAAATTTTCTACAGACTCGATTGAGCCGAACTTTATAGATGAATACTAAAAATCAACAGCGCAATCCCGTTGTATTGGCACATGGCATTGATGACACGGGGGCAGTTTTCTATAGAATGGCAGACTATTTAAAACAACAGGGTTGGTCTGTATATACCCTAAACCTAGTGCCTAATAATGGTGATGTAGGTCTTGATGAGTTAGCAAAGCAGTTAGCCAATTACATTGCTGGCACCTTTGCCCCAGAACAACCACTAGATTTGGTAGGCTTCAGTATGGGGGGAATTGTCAGCCGTTACTATGTGCAACGACTGGAGGGAATTAAGCGCGTGCAGCGGTTTGTCACTATATCTTCGCCCCATTATGGAACCGTGACTGCGTATGCTTCCCAGCGTCCTGGATGCGTGCAAATGCGTCCCAACAGCATTTTTCTTAAAGATTTGAATTCTGATGCTGCCATGCTAAAGCAGCTAAATTTTACTTCTATCTGGACGCCTTATGATTTGATGATTGTACCAGCAAGAAGTTCACAAATGCCCGTGGGAGGAGAAGTAATAGTGCCAGTGGCGATGCACCCCTGGATGCTGAGAGACTCTAGAAGCTTAGCAGTAGTAGCAGAAGTACTAACAGAGCCTATTAAGTTCTATCCCCAATTTGAGCATGTTCGTAACTCCCAAAAATTGCCTCTGGGTGGCGGTAATACTTGAACTCCATCAAGTTATAAAAGGGATCTTCTAAAAAGAAAGTCCGATGTTCCAGAAGAGAACCAACAAAGCGATTTTTGGGTTCTTCTCTAAAAATAAGCTGTTGTAGTTGTGCCTTTTCTAGTAAGTCTTCCCAGTCACGTTCTTGGGTAAAAATTAGCCCAAAGTGTCTAGGATAAATAGTACGTTGAGGTGACAAGGGTTCTTTAGTGACATGGGCTACCAGTTGATGACCGTAGAGATTGAGAATTAGGGCATACTGACTTTCACGACCAGGAATGCAGCCCAAGCCTTCTACATAATATGCTTTTGTTTGGGCAATATCAGTCACGGGGAAGGCAAGATGAAATAAAGTTTGGTTCATGGCTTGCACTGAGGAGACTGGTGGTTGAGACTATTTACAATTTATGTTAACGAGATTCAGTTACGGTCAATGTGAACACAGTTTTAATTGACCTTAGCTTATATTCTTATGGCCAAGTTTGGATTTAAACGCTTTGTTTGCGACAAGCTTTTGGCTGTGATCAAAATTTGCACAGTTCCAATTTGCTCTTAGCCTGAGGTAAGCTGCTATCGACGTTCGTCGGTAGGAAGCTGAACCTTGAACTTTCTTATGCGTCTACTCTTGTGCAGCCATAGTAATTTATGTTTGCATGGACAAGAGTGTAAATATTCAGGCGGTGCAATTACAAGATATTACCTGTATTTTGACACTAAGCTTTTAGAGCGATCGCTATTCAGTAAATAATATAAACATATTACATAGCTCGGGGGAGCTAAAGGTCAAACAGTTAAGCTTTAAATGTAAAACTACTCGTGATTGATTAGTGATGATATCTTTAATTAACTCTATGAATCCCTGGTTAGTTGGGATAAGTTTAAACACAATTTTGTTGGGCATAGCTGCGATCGCTCTCAAAAAATTGCTGACCCCGGCTGGATTATTCCACGCTTGGTTATTAGGTGTACTAATTTGGGGAACTCTCGGCTGGCAAGGATATGTAGTAGTCATGTTCTATTTTATAGTCGGTTCTGGAGTTACCCGCATCGGCATGGCCCAAAAAGAAGCAGAAGGAATTGCCGAAAAACGTTCTGGAGCAAGAGGTCCAGAAAATGTCTGGGGTTCAGCTTTGACGGGGGCGCTATGTGCCTTGGGAGTAGGGCTGATCAATTCAGGATTCATCTTACCCAGTCCCCAGTACCTAGTTCCCAGCCCCCAATCCCTACTATTGTTAGGCTATGTGGCGAGTTTCAGTACCAAACTTTCTGATACTACTGCTAGCGAAGTCGGGAAAGCATATGGAAAACGCACCTTTTTGATTACCACACTGCAACCAGTATCTCGTGGAACAGAAGGAGCGGTTAGCTTAGAGGGAACTTTAGCTGGTGTAGTGGCATCAGTTGCGATCGCTTTTGTTGGCTGGGGAGTAGGTTTGATTGATCTATGGGGAGTCGCTTGGTGTGTGCTAGCAGCGTTTATTGCCACAAACTTAGAAAGTGTGATTGGGGCAACGCTGCAATCTAAATATACTTGGCTAACCAACGAAGTGGTAAATATCTTCAACACATTAATAGGTGCGATCGCTGCAATAATACTTGCCTGGACATGGACAAGTATCATTGCCTGAGCATTTTGACATTTGTAAAGCTTTTTTACACAACCCGCTCTTGGCCAAAAACAAAAAAGTCTTAGAGGAAGTGGCTTTCAGTCGTGGTGGCAATACAAAATCGAATGACCTGGTTGCTTAGCTAATGTGCTATTGCCCAGATACACCATACTATCTACTATCTTGCTCTTGCTAGACTGTACCAGTGATCAGACGAAATTATTTTATTTACTAGTCATATAAATTTGCACTCATTTTCTATGTAATTAGTTCACGAAATCTTTATCATATTTATCCATAAATGACAAGCTGATTTCTATATGATTTAATTTGAAAGATGCTTAAGTGTTTAACCATTTCCACGTAATTAGTTCATGGAATCTTCATCCTTTTTAACCATCAATGACCAGCCGATTTCTTTAGAGGAAGTAGTAAAATACCTGCAAGCCTCTGGAAAATTGGGACAATTCATTGGGGACATTCTCCGTCAGCGCGTAATTGAGCAGGAAATACAAACGCGAGATGATATTGAAATCAGTCCAGCATTAACTGAACAGACAATTATTGATTTTAGGCTGAAAAATCAACTGGCTGACCCTCAAAGTTTTCAAGAGTGGTTAAACAAAAACAACACAGACTACGCTACCTTTCACGCATCAGTCGTTTTTGGCTTCAAATTAGAAAAGCTGAAGGCTGTAATTACGGAACCAAAAATCCCAGAATATTTCATCGAACGTAAAATTTTTTTGGATCGGATAGTACTCTCTCGCATCTTGGTTGAAAATCGCGAACTGAGTGAAGAACTACAAACTCAAATCGAAGAAGGAGGTAGCTTTGAGCAATTAGCTAAAGAGTATTCAGTTGCAGATGACCGAATTGTACACGGCATGATGGGGCCAATCAGTCGAGGAAGTCTACCAGATATACTACGGGCAGCTGTTGATGTGGCGAGTCCTGGACAATTAGTAGGGCCAGTAGAACTTGAAGGACGCTATGGTTTGTTTCGAGTAGAACAATTTCTGCCAGCGTCTTTAGAAGATACTCAACTAAAGCAAGCACTACAAAATGAGTTATTTGAGAAATGGCTAGCAGAGAAAATTCAAAAGCTGACGGTGAAATTACAAGTGAGTTAAAAATTCTGGATAATGAATCTCTACTAAGCGTGCTAGCCTCTTTACCTTGGAATCAGCCACCTCTAACTTGGCTCACGCCCGAACAAAAATCCCGATTACAAAATCAGTCCCAAATCCGTCAGTATCGTCTCGGAGAAAAAATTTGGTCAAATGAAATTGGAGGTTCCCAATTCTTTATTGTGGCTGGTAAAGTCCGCCTGCGTAAAGAACTCCGAGGAAACTTTGGAGAAGAAAATATTGGTAAGCCATTAGCAGCTTTAGAGGCGGGGGATTGGTTTGGCGACTTACAAAAGCTTTCTGTAGATTGTAAAGCTGTAGCCGCTAGTAAAGAAGTAGTAATAGTGTGTTGGGAAACAGCACTGTGGGATGAAGTTTCTAACCCACAACTAGAGGAATTCTGGCAAGGGCCTTTAGAAGAAGGAGAAAAAGGCAAACAGACAGAGGGAGGGACATTTTCTCACTCCCCTACTTCTCCACTTCCTCACTCCTCCACTGCTTCACTTCCCCACTCTTCCACTCTGGTAATCCCAAATTATCCTTTTGTTGCTAGCTGGAATACGGCTGCTGCTTGTTTAACAATGGCGGCGCAACAGTTAGAAAATGGTGTGCAACTGGAATGGGTGCAACGCCAACTCAGAGGACAACGCCCAAAACATGTTGTGGAAGCAGGAGAAAAGTTAGGATTGCTGTTGCGACGGTTGCAAGTGAATTGGCGTGAGTTGCGCCAGTTGTCATTTCCAGCCTTATTGCTGTGGAATCCTGACTCAGTTCAGACTCCCTCTTGGGTGGTGGCGTATGGAGTAAAGGGCGATCGCCTAATTATCGCTAATCCTCTAAATCCTGATCGGACTTGTGAAAGCTTGCCGCAGTCAGTAGTTGAGGCGTCCTGGGATGGGCAACTGTGGCAAGCAGAACTTATATCCAAGCAAGAAAAATTTAACCTCGGTTGGTTCACACCAGCAGTTTGGAAATATCGGGGATTGCTAGGAGAAGTATTACTAGCGTCTTTTACGTTACAGCTTTTAGGATTAACAACACCGCTAATTACGCAAGTCGTTATTGATAAGGTGATGGTGCAGGAGAGCTTGGCAACATTGGATGTCATGGCGATCGCACTTTTATCGGTAGCCATATTTGAGGCCATACTCGGTACTCTGCGCCTATTCATATTTACTCATACAGCCCGTCGCTTAGATCTGAGTTTATCAGCACAGCTATTTCGCCACCTAATGCGTCTGCCTTTGGCTTATTTTGAGTCGCGGCGCGTCGGAGACACAGTAGCACGAGTCCAAGAACTCGAACAAATCCGCCAGTTTCTCACAGGTACAGCATTAACTGTGATTCTGGATAGCATCTTTGCTGTGGTCTACCTGGCATTGATGTTTTACTATAACGTCCCACTTACCTTTGTGGCTTTAGGAGTACTGCCACTTTTTGCCATTTTGACGATAGTTGCAACACCAATTCTTCGCAACTGGCTCAACGAAACATTTAACCGCAGTGCCGATAGTCAATCGTTTCTAGTGGAGACAATGACGGGAATTCATTCCGTCAAAGCCCATGCAGCCGAACCAGTAGCACGCGATCGCTGGGAAGGCTTATTTGCCAGATTTATCCGCACAGGCTTTAAAGCCTCCACCACCTCCAACATCAGCAGCAATATTGGTGACTTCCTCACTAATTTTTCCACCATGCTGATTCTCTGGTTTGGAGCCAAGTTAGTCATCGAACAAAAACTTACCGTTGGTCAACTTGTTGCCTTTCAAATGCTGTCTGGGAGAGTCACAGGGCCACTTTTGCGCTTAGTGCAGTTGTGGCAAAATCTACAACAAGTCCTACTTTCCGTAGACCGGATTGGTGATATTCTTAACGTTGCTCCAGAAGCCGAACTTGGAACTGGTCTAGTTTTACCACCCCTCAAAGGTCAAGTTACCTTCGAGCAAGTCTTTTTCCGCTACCAACCAAACATTGAACCAGTCCTTCGAGGCATCACCTTCAATGCAGAACCAGGGCAGTTTGTTGGTATTGTTGGACGCAGTGGTTCTGGTAAAAGTACCCTTTCTAAGCTATTGCAACGCCTCTATCAAATTGAATCAGGACGCATTCTGATCGATGGTTTTGATATTAAAAGTGCTGATTTAGCCTCACTACGGCAGCAAATTAGCGTAGTTCTCCAAGAAGACTTTTTATTCAATGGTTCCATCTTGGAAAATATTACTCTCGGTAATCCTGACATTGGCGCAGAGCAAGTAGTAGAAGCTGCCAGACTAGCTGTAGCACACGACTTCATCAGTCAATTGCCCTATGGTTACGAAACCAACGTTGGAGAACGCGGGACAGCTTTATCTGGCGGACAAAGACAACGCATCGCCCTAGCAAGGTTATTTCTTTCCCCAGCGCCGATTTTAGTTTTGGATGAAGCTACCAGCGCTTTGGATAGTGAAACTGAACAACAGGTATTACAAAACCTACAAAAAATTTCCGCTAACCGTACCGTATTCCTTATTGCTCACCGCTTTGCCCCTCTCAAACGTGCTGATTTAATTCTAGTGTTGGAGCAAGGTGTAATTGCTGAGCGTGGTACTCACTCACAATTATTGCAACAAAAGGGTTTGTACTGGTCACTATATCAACGGCAGCAAGCAAACGTCTAGTAATACGAGCGGGATTTACAGCAATTTTCAAATGGGTAAAATACAACTTGGTATTAGAATCTGGAAACGAGAATTCAAACAGGTTTGGCTTAAGTTAACACCAATGAATATATTGTACCCCTAGGTGTGTAGTCTATTCAATTGAAAACCGCTCTGTTTCTGGTGAGTGCTACTTAAGCACTTGCCATTTTTTTGCTATTATTGTGATATCACTTTGATAACAAAAAGAGCAAACAATGAAACAGCAAATCGCGGAATTTCCTGCATTTAAAGTTAACGGCTTCCTAGCTTTGAGCATAATCCTAGCTTTAGCAATTTTTGGTAGTTGGCAGGTTTGGGCGACAATACAAGGATTAATAGAAGTATTGGGCAGAAATCTTAAAGTGGAAGATTTTGCCGATTTAGCAGAAATAGGGGCATGGTTGGGGGCGACATTGCTCATAGTGCTAATTCCTTCGTGGTCTGGTTTTTTTGCGGTTGAACCAAATCAAGCAGTAGTACTAGTCTTTTTAGGGCGTTACGTTGGTACTGTGCAGGAAGCAGGCTTTTGGTGGACTAACCCTTTTACCAATAAACGCCAGGTATCTTTGAGGGTTCGCAACTTTAACAGCAAAATATTAAAAGTAAACGATGCTCAAGGCAGCCCAATAGAGATAGCAGCCGTAGTAGTGTGGCAAGTAGTAGAATCAGCTAAATCTAGATTTGCAGTTGATGACTACGAACAATTTGTCGGCATCCAGAGCGAGACAGCGATTCGTACCCTAGCAATCCGCTATCCTTATGATGCGCCTGATGAGCAATCAATCCCTTCGTTGCGTGCAGTACCTCATGAAATTGCACTTTTCCTTCAACAAGAATTGCAAGCGAGACTGGAAGTTGCAGGAGTTGAAGTATTAGAAGCAAGACTTTCTCATCTTGCCTATGCTCCAGAAATTGCCCAAATGATGCT
Organism: Nostoc sp. MG11; assembly: GCF_014904695.1. GTDB lineage: Bacteria > Cyanobacteriota > Cyanobacteriia > Cyanobacteriales > Nostocaceae > Komarekiella. Next base: position 66,057 of record NZ_JACXXN010000020.1, read on the forward strand.
GCGTCGTCAACAAGCCAAAGCCATGATTGATGCGCGACGACAAATTGTTGACAGTGCAGTCGGGATGGTCGATGAAGCACTAAAACGGATTAGCGAACGACAAATTATTGACTTGGATGATGAACGTAAAGCAGCTATGATTAACAATCTGCTGGTTGTCTTAACCTCAGAACAGAACATTCAACCAGTGGTTAACGCTGGCAGCCTTTACACCTAAGACATGAGCCAGAAAAAACGGTTTTTACTGCGTTTAGACCTTAAGTTATACGAAGTGCTGGAGAAATGGTCTTCTGACGAACTAAGGAGTGTTAACGCTCAAATTGAGTATCTTCTAACTGAAGCCGCACGCAAAACAGGAAGATGGAAAGAAGATAAACGGCAAAAAGATACTAAACAGCACAAGATGAATACACAGACGCAAGATACATCAGAATAGTCGTGAATTATGGAATGGCGGAGGAAGTTGAAAAAGTTCTGAGTCAAGAGTTAGTATTTATTCCCCTTGGGCTCCCCTGCTTCCTCTACTCCCATGCTCTTTTGAGCACCTACTTCCTAACTCCTACAGATAGAGTTTTTTAGTAACAAAATTCAGCCTTCCGGTGCTAGCCAAAAGCATAGTAGACCAACCATTATGCTATCTGGCGTGTTTGTAAACAGTTTGCAATGTATCGTATTTACAGGCATGCTTTGGTTCGGCACAACATAAGATTCTGATGGGAGGATAGGGCGTGAAAATTGGTGCTCACTACTTAGGTAATAAAGAGTGCGAGTTTACAGTTTGGTCTCCAACGTTAAATAGTGTAGCGGTGCAAATTTTGACGCCAGAGCAGCAGGTAATTCCGCTCAAACCTCAAGCAGAGGGATACTGGCAGACAAAAGTGAACGATGTGTATCCGGGCACGCTTTATCGGTATATCTTAGATGACCAAGATGCTTTCCCTGATCCAGCATCACAGTATCAACCTGAAGGGGTTCATGGGCCGTCTCAAATTGTCGATCAACAGTTTGAGTGGACAGATGAAGCATGGGCTGGCATTCCATTGGAGTCGATGATTTTCTACGAACTCCACGTTGGTACATTCACGCCTGAAGGAACTTTTACCGCAATTATTTCCCGTCTGCCGGATTTGAAGGAACTGGGGATTAACGCCATTGAGATCATGCCGATCGCTCAGTTTCCAGGAGACACTCATATTGAAGCTGCTTTAGCATACCGCAACTGGGGCTATGACGGCGTTTACCCTTATGCTGTGCAAAATTCTTATGGTAGTCCAACTGATCTTAAGCAACTCGTGAATGCTTGTCATCAACACGGTATTGCTGTAGTCCTGGATGTGGTCTATAACCACTTTGGCCCAGAAGGTAACTATATGGGTCAGTTCGCGCCCTACTTTACTAAAACCTATAAGACACCATGGGGCAATGCGATGAATTTCGATGATGCCCTTAGTCAGGGTGTGCGAAACTATTTCATCCAAAATGCCCTGTACTGGTTGCGAGAATTCCACATTGATGCATTGCGGCTTGATGCCATTCAGGCAATTTATGATTTGGGAGCTAAGCATTTTTTGTGGGAACTGGCTGAAGCAGTTGATAATTTCTCACAAGGGCAAAAATGGAAACGCCACTTAATTGCCGAAAGTGACCTGAATAATCCGCAAATAATTCGTCCGCCAGAATTGGGTGGATACGGTATTGATGCCCAATGGAGTGATGATTTTCACCATGCATTGCACGCACTTTTGACGGGCGATCGCCAAGGATATTATCAAGACTTTGGACAATGCGCTGATTTAGCAAAAGCTTATACAGATACTTTTATCTACGATTGGAAATACGCCCCGCACCGCAAACGATTTCATGGTATGTCTTGCCGCGATCGCTCTCCCTCACAGTTTGCAGTCTGTATCCAGAATCACGATCAAATTGGCAATCAAATGAAGGGGGAACGCCTCACCCAGCGGCTCTCATTTGAAGGATTAAAGTTAGCAGCCGGAGCTGTGCTGTTGTCGCCCAACTTACCGCTATTGTTCATGGGAGAAGAATATGGCGAGACTGCACCCTTCATGTACTTTGTCAGTCACTCCGATCCAGATTTGATTCAAGCCGTTCGAGCCGGACGCAGAGAAGAATTTGAAGCATTTCATTATGAAGACGATCCACCAGATCCCGAATCTGCGGAAACCTTTTTACGTTGTAAACTCAACTGGCAATTACACAACGAAGGTAAACACAAAGTTTTGTGGGATTGGTATCGCCAGTTAATTAATTTACGCCAGACGCATCCGGTACTTCTGAAAAAAGACCGCAACTTCATGGAAGCAACTAGCGATGAAGATAAGCAGTTGGTTGTGGTGCGTCGTTGGTGCGAATCTAGCGAACTAATATTTGTGATGAATTTCAATTCGTCTCCAGTGTCAACAATCCTGCCAAGTCAGCAAAATGCTCAGAAAAAATTAGACTCTGCTGATACATCATGGGCCGGCCCTGGTTCGCAAGCACCTGAGCATTTGTCTGTAGGGAAAGATCTGAAACTGCAACCCACCAGCATAGTTTTGTATGAACTGGAAAGTTAGGAGTAAGGATTTTGTAAGCTGTAAATTGTCTATAAATACTTTGTGTCTTAGTGGTTTAAAAAGTATTTCTTTACCACAAAGACACAGAGGAAAGCTACCATCTCTTCACTAAAAACAAATCTATGCGAATTCCCACCGCAACTTATCGAATTCAGTTTACACCTCAATTTGGCTTTGAAAACGCTAGAGCGATCGCCGCTTATTTAGCAGACTTAGGCATTTCTGACCTATATGCCTCTCCCATTTTCAAAGCACGATCTGGCAGTACGCATGGCTACGATATAGTAGATGCCACTCAACTCAATCCAGAATTAGGAACTACCGAGTCGTTTGATGCGCTAGTTGGCGAACTACAATCCCTTGGTATGGGATGGTTACAAGACATTGTACCCAATCACATGGCGTATACCAGCGAAAACCACTACTTAGTGGACGTATTAGAACACGGGCCAGATTCCAGCTATACCGACTACTTTGATTTAAGTTGGAATGCTCCATTTGGCGATCGCCAAGAGCGAATTCTGGCTCCTTTGCTGGGAGACTTCTACGGTGTATCTTTGGAAAACAGAGACATTCAGCTGCAATACGAACAAAACGGTTTAACCGTGAACTATTACAGCTTAAAACTACCGCTGCGGTTAGAGTCTTACACAAAATTTCTCACCCATAATCTGGGCAAACTCACGCGTACACTGGGACGCAATCATCCCGATTTCATTAAGTTATTAGGGATTCTCTACATTCTCAAAAATGTGCCTTCAGAAGTTGCAGGGAAACAGCGACAAGACCAGATCGCATTTATTAAAGGATTAGTTTGGGAACTCTATAGTACAAACGATGCCATCCGCGAGTTCGTTGACGAAAACCTCGAAATCTTTAACGGAGAAAAAGGCAATTCAGAGAGCTTTAACCTGCTAGATGAATTACTAAATGATCAATTTTACCGTCTCGCCTTTTGGAAGGTGGGAGCGGAAGAAATGAACTACCGCCGTTTCTTTACTGTTAACGAACTAATTTCTGTGAAAGTTGAAGAACTGCGGGTGTTTAATAACACTCATAGCTTGATTCAAAAACTGGTTGAGGAAGGAAAATTTACTGGGTTACGAATTGACCATATTGATGGACTTTATAACCCATTCCAGTATCTAGAACGTCTCCAGGAAAAGATGGGAGATGTATATATTACTGTTGAAAAAATATTGGAACTTACCGAAGATTTACCAGAAAATTGGTTAATTAAAGGTACGTCTGGATACGACTTTTTGAATTATGTAAATGGTGTGTTTTGCCAATGTGAAAATGAATCAAGGTTCGATAGAATTTACTATAACTTTATTGGTTCGAGAGTAGATTATGCATCGTTGGTGAAAGAGAAAAAGCACCTGATATTAGAAAAGAACTTAGCAGGTGACATTGATAATCTAGCTCTGTTGTTGAAGAATATTTCTAGCAAATATCGCTATGGCAATGACTTTACGCTGAATGGACTAAAACGAGCGATCGCCGAAGTGTTGACTTTGTTCCCGATTTACCGCACCTACATTACTCCCGATGGTATCCAGGATAGCGATCGCGACTGCATTCAGGAAGTAATTCGCCAAGCTAAAGAACAAACGCCCCTGTTGCAGCATGAGTTGACCTTTATCGAAAAGCTGATGCTACTGGAGTTTGATAACTCTCTGACTCAAACAGAACGCGAGCAGTGGATATATTTTGTACTACGAATGCAGCAATACAGCGGCCCACTAATGGCCAAAGGTGTAGAAGACACCACGCTATATGTTTATAACCGCTTGCTGTCGCTCAATGAAGTGGGGGGTAATCCCAGTCATTTTGGTATAAACTTAGCTGACTTTCACGCTTTTAACCAAAAGCATCAAGCAACGTGGCCCCACACGATGAACACCACAGCCACTCACGATACCAAGCGCGGTGAAGATGTGCGAGCAAGGTTAAATGTGCTATCAGAGATTCCTGATGAATGGGAACAGCAGGTAAATACCTGGAGCGCGATTAATCGAGGACATCGCAGCGAGCGCCACGGCTTTGCTATACCAGATCGTAACGATGAGTATTTTTTATATCAAACGCTAGTGGGCGCGTTTCCTTTTACCGAACAAGAACATGAGTCTTTCGTAGAACGAGTTAAAGACTACATAATTAAGGCAATTCGGGAAGCTAAAGTCCATACCGCATGGTTACGACCTGACAGCGAATACGAAGAAGCATGTGCTACTTTTATTGAGAAAGTGCTAGACCCATCCATCTCAGCAGAATTTCTAGAAGCTTTTCGCCCCTTTCAAGAAAGGATTGCAGACTATGGTATTTTCAATTCCCTTTCCCAGACTTTACTAAAGATTACTGCACCCGGTGTACCTGATTTATACCAAGGAACGGAACTTTGGGAGTTGAGTTTGGTTGATCCAGACAACCGCCGTACCGTAGATTTTGAGCAGCGACGAGCTTATTTGAGTGCCATTCAGAAACAGGCGAAGACAGACATTCTCGTCTTAATTCAGGAGTTGCTGAGCTACAAAACAGATGGCAGAATCAAACTGTTTTTAACGACTCAATTACTGAAGGCAAGAACAGACTATCTTTCATTATTTCGAGATGGTGACTATTTGCCGTTAGAAATTCAGGGAACTTACGCCAATCACATTGTTGCTTTTGCGCGGCGACAGGGGAATCAAACAGCGATCGCGATCGCGCCTCGCTTTCTCACCAGCCTCATCCAACCTGGAGAATATCCTTTGGGCGAGTCAGTATGGCAAGATACGCACCTGCAATTACCCGCCGGAAGTTCCTTTACCTGGAACAACGTCTTGACTCAGCAATCCTTACAGGCTAAAGAAACGCTATCCATCGGAGCAGCTCTAGCGCATTTTCCAGTTGCTCTGTTGGTTAGTAGTGCTGAGTGAAAAGATAAATCTGTCTCACACAGAGGAGCCAGTCGCGTGGGCGGGTTTCCCGACTTGAGCGAACTGGCGTCGCGCAGAGACGCAGAGAGTAAGAGTAACATCGTAAAAACTCTGCGTTCCTTTGCGGTTTCCTTTGTCTTGAAAAGTTTCCTAGGTCGGGCTAACCCTCCTTTTCCTAGCAAAGACGCTACGCGAACAGAACTTTTCGCTGCGTCCCTCTGCGTTTAAAAAATCAGGACTTACGCACTCAGATCCCCCAACCCCCTTAAAAAGGGGGCTTTAGAAGTTCCCCCCTTAAAAAGGGGAGCCAGCGCGGTCTTCTCCCAACGCGAAGTAGCGTCTCCAAGAGTTGGGGAGACGCAATCATGCGATGGGGTCTCCCCAAGTGGAGCGACTGGCGGGGGCTAAGGGGGATCTAGGTTTCAGGCTTCAGTGCGTAAGTTCTAAAAATAATTCCGAACTCTTTAACACCCCGTCAAGTTGAAAATGATATTATGACCACTTCACCAGCACTTGCAACCGCGCAGATTGACGCGGTACGGGCCCACATAAAAAAAACGTGGAAAACGTTGACGCGATCACACGAACACTTGTTGCAATCTGCAAAGGATACCAAGCTAGACCACAAAACAGAAACTCCCTGGATTGTCTACATTTCCCCCCAAGAAGACTGTCCCAACGTTCAAACTGTGTTGGAGCGATCACTATCTCCCAAAGAGATGCAACAAATGGAAATTCGCACTCTACCAACCGAAGTTGAGGCGATTCGAGATCATGGATTGCTATACCTACCAGGACCTTATGTCGTACCAGGTGGTCGCTTTAACGAAATGTATGGCTGGGATAGCTACTTTATCCTGCTGGGACTATTACGGGATGAGGAATGGGATCTAGCAAAAAGTCAAGTCGATCAACTGCTTTACCAAGTGCAACATTACGGCACTATCCTCAATTCCAACCGGACTTACATGCTGTCGCGATCGCAGCCCCCCGTCCTCAGTATGATGGTTCTAGCTCTATTCCAGCACACCCAGGATGAAGAGTGGCTGAGGTCAGCCGTACCACTGCTTGAGCAATTTTACTACTATTGGGTAGTACCGCCCCACCTAAATCCCGCCACAGGTCTGTCCCGATTCTACGCTTTTGGGGAAGGCCCCGCGCCGGAAGTTTTGTTTTCCGAGCAGGATGAGCAAGGACGAAGCCATTACGATCGCGTCAAGGAGTACTATAAAACGTTTGAGATTGATGATTATGATGTCAGTCTTTACTATGACCGGGAAAATGACGAACTAACCCACCTTTTTTACAAGGGCGATCGCACCATGCGCGAGTCCGGTTTTGACATTACTAACCGATTTGGCCCTTTCAGCGTTGATATCCTCCATTACGCTCCCGTGTGCCTCAACAGTTTGCTGTATCAGATGGAACAAGACCTAGCGCAAATTAACGATATGCTAGGTAACGAAGAACTGGTGCAGCAATGGCGCGAGCGGGCAGATATCCGCCGCGATCGCATTGATCAGTGCCTCTGGGATGAAGAACAGGGACTATATCTGGATTATCACTTCCAAAGCGGAGAACGCCGCCGCTACGAGTTTGCCACTACGTTCTATCCTTTATGGATGGGACTAGCTTCAGATGCACAAGCCAAACGCGTCGCCGAAAATCTCTCTTTATTTGAAGCACCAGGAGGAATCTTTACTAGTACTCGCGTCACAGGTAATCAATGGGATGCCCCCTTCGGTTGGGCACCACTGACGTTGATTGCAGTCTTGGGACTTCACCGCTATGGGTATCATCAAGAGGGTGATCGCATTGCTCAAAAGTTCCTTATCATGGTCATTGATGAATTTAAGCGTCACAAAACGTTAGTCGAGAAATACGATGTTGAACACTGTTCTGCCAACGTCTCCGACGAAATTTGTTTTGGCTACAGTTCCAACGAAGTTGGTTTTGGCTGGACTAATGGAGTGATTCTAGAACTCCTAGCAGCATTGAATTTATAACACAATTTGTACGGACGATAATCTCTGTAGAGACGTTGCAATGCAACGTCTCTACTTATTACGTTAGCTTGGCATAACATCATCAAGTTTGAGTTGCAAGTTTGGAAATAGGTAAGATGTAATTGCGTCTCCAAGACGATATTGTTGCTGTTGATATGTACTGTTAATTAATTGGCAGACTGTAAAAGTGGGTTGTTTAGGATTACCAATAAATTGCAAACCTCCTAAACCACGAAAGTCTATAATCCAGTATTCTGGAATATTTAGAAAGGCATATTCTTCAACTTTTCTAGCATAGTCATCTTGCCAATTTGTACTAACAACTTCGGCAACAAGTTTAATTGTATTACCATTACAAATAATCGGCTCTTTTTGCCAAAGTGGTTCGTTATTAAGTTCTGCTTTATCTAGAACAATGACATCAGGACGTAGTGCTGTAGCTTCGGCAGCAGGTGGCTTAATCAAACAACTTTTTGGAATCAGCCAGTTTAAATTAGAACGAAGAATTTCGACATAGATTCTACCAGCAATGCTCCCTGAAACTTCTTCATGAGGGCCTGTAGGCTCCATGTCGCGCAGTTCTCCGTCAATGAGTTCGTAGTGGGGATTATCCCCATATTCAGTTATGAATTGCTCGAAAGTTAACAATTTGGGTGGAGTGTAAGTCATAGGTCATGTTTTTAGATAAGACCTTGAGCTGTTATGGGCTTATTTTAACGCCCTCATAGTGGAGCGATCGCACTTAGAGACTTCCAATTAAATACAGTAATTTTCAAATGAGTAAAGTACACCCAATTTATAGCAGATCTTGTAGAGACGCGATTAATCGCGTCTCTACTCAATAATTAATGCGAAAGTTCCCAATCGCGCAGCATCGAAATAGCATCTTTGTATAAAGACAGATCTACCTGATTAACTTCCATTCCCTGACCGATTCTTTCTAGTAAGGTGATTGTCAATTTTCCCCCTAAGTGTTCACGGAACTCAGTAAGTCCTTTAAATACACAATGAGGATGATCTGGTTGATGTAATTGATCTGCCAATTCAGATACGTACAAAGTGAATCCTAGTTTCTTGAGTGTGCCTAAAACCTGTTTCCATTCTGATTGCAACAGCAGCCCTGTTAAATATGAGTAGGTACTATCTAAAGCAATGCCGATCGCCACAGCTTCACCATGACGTAAACTGTAATTCGTTAAATGTTCTAGTTTGTGAGCAGCCCAGTGTCCAAAATCCAAAGGACGCGATGAACCCATTTCAAAAGGATCACCACTACCAGCAATATGCTCTAAGTGCAACTGGGAACACCGATAGATTAGCTTTTCCATGATGTCCATGTCTCGGTTAGCCAATTTATCGGCATAAGTCATAATGAAATCGAAGAAATCTGCATCTTTAATCAGCGCCACTTTCACAGCTTCAGCAATGCCCGATCGCCAATCTCGATCATCAAGAGTGGTTAGAAAATCTAAGTCATTCAATACAGCATAAGGTGGCATAAATGTGCCAAGAAAGTTTTTCTTGCCGAAGGCATTGATTCCGTTTTTTACCCCGACGCCTGAATCATTTTGCCCTAATACTGTAGTCGGTACTCGCAACAACCGAATTCCTCGGTGAGCAGTTGTTGCTGCATATCCCACCATATCCAGCACAGCTCCACCTCCGATTGCTAAAACGTAGGAGTGGCGACACAATCCAGCTACATTGATGATCTGATGAATTTGATCGATGAATCTTGGCTCATTTTTGACTGTTTCTCCACCAGATACTATTATCGGCTCACTACTCAGAGTGAATACATCTCTATAGCCCTGAGCGTAAATTGATAATTTTTTGAGCAATTCATCTTGGTATTTTAATAGTCCTCCATCTACTACTACCACCACTTTCTTTGGAGTTGTCTCTCCGTTTCCAGCAATCACTTGTGCTAGTAAAGGATTGTCTAATTGAAACAAACCTCTAGTAAAGTGAACATCATAGTTGAAGGTTACGCGGACACATTGCTTTAGTGGTTGTAGACTGAGACTAGTTTTTTGTTTAGTGTACATTTTCATAGGATTACTTTCTATTTACTTGTAAATGAATGGATTATTCCAAGTATAATCAATAGCAAATTGACAAACAGCAATCTATTCCAGAGCTTGAAGCTGGGAATAATTCAGAATTAATAAATGATGGGTTGCAAATGTTTTATACCTAGTGAATAAAGTTAAAAAATAACATTTATTCGCAAATTTATTTGACGCCTAGATTGTTACTAGGATGTTTGCAATAGATAACATTATTGCATAAAGTCAGAAGTTTATTATTAAGCTAAATCCAGATTTACTGTAGTTAAAATGACATCTTTACAGTATCTTATTTAAAGTGGGTAGATTTTTATAGATTCAGTAAATATATTATCTTAATAATATATTCTGTAACTCGTATAATAATAGGGTATCAATTTTAGTAGCAAGTTTTATACTTGTATTATTAGAGAAAACCGTTGGAAAACTTCTCCTGAATTAATCATGAGTAGGGTAAACAAGTTACTGCATCACTGGCTATTACAGTCTGCTTCAGAGAAAGCTACTGCCTGGCTAGAAGAAAAACAGGCGCAGATTGCTAGCGGCGCTGCTGAGCGAGTGTTTTTCACGGCTTTTAGTGCTGTGCCGCGTTATCTAGGTAAAGAGGATTTGCAGTTAACATCCCAAGACTTGGAAGCAGCACAGGAAGTTCTCCCCGGCTGGTTTCCTGGTCATTGGAGTGTAGATCAAGCAGGTCGGACACTCTTGCTTTTAGCTTTGCCCCATGAGAATGCACAGGAGTACGTGCGATCGCTTGATAAAGTCTTCACTTCTGCCGATATGGGAGAGTTAGTTGCCCTTTATCAAAGTTTGCCTCTGTTGCCACACCCAGAGTTACATCGCCAACGCGCTGCTGAGGGAATTCGCAGCAATATGAGTAATGTTTTCCAATCCATAGCACTACGAAACCCTTACCCTGCGGATTATTTAGACGATGCTGCTTGGAATCAGATGGTGCTGAAGGCGGTGTTTGTAGACAGTCCTTTGCATCTCATCTGGGGTTTAGATCGCCGTGCTAACCCAGAATTAGCAAAAATGTTGACAAACTATGCTCATGAACGTTGGGCAGCCAAACGCTCAGTTACGCCAGAACTTTGGCGATCTGTGGGGCCGTTTGCCGATACTGCAATGCTGGCTGATCTGGAAAAAGTGCTAGCTAATGGGGATACAGTCGAGCAAGAAGCAGCAGCGCTAGCTTGTGCTCAATCGCCTTTACCCGAAGCACAAGCACTACTCTCCCGTTACCCAGATTTACAGACATCTGTTCAAAAAGGTCATCTGACTTGGAGCAGTTTCAGCCGCGATCGCCTCTTTGTTTATAAGTGAAAGAGGGAAAAAGGGGAAAGGTTAAAGGGATAGTTTTTTCCTTTCCCCCTTACCCATTTCCCAATTGCCCAATCCCAAATTATTAAACTACATCATGATGTACATCGATCCTCACATTCACATGTGTTCCCGTACTACCTACGATTACCTAGTAATGCGGGAATACGGCATTGTTGCCGTTATTGAACCAGCTTTTTGGTTAGGACAACCCCGAACTAACGCTGGCACATTCAAAGACTACTTCAGCAGTCTTGTGGGGTGGGAACGGTTTCGTGCCAATCAGTTTGGCATCCAACACTACTGCACAATCGGCTTAAACCCAAAAGAAGCTAACAACGAGGCGTTAGCAGCAGAAGTTATGGAACTGCTACCGCTTTATGCTTGTAAAGAAGGAGTTGTCGCCATTGGCGAAATTGGCTATGACGACATGACAGAAGCAGAGGATAAATACTTTTGTCAACAATTAGAATTAGCTAAAGAACTGGATATGCTGGTGCTGATTCATACACCACATCGTAATAAGAAAGAGGGAGCCAGCCGCAGTATGGATCGCTGTATTGAATATGGCCTAGATCCCTCACAAGTAGTTATTGACCACAACAACGAGGAAACCGTTGAGGAAGTACTAGAACGCGGTTTTTGGGCAGCTTTCACAATTTACCCAAAGACGAAAATGGGTAACGCCAGAATGGTGGAGATTGTCCGTCAGTATGGACGCGATCGCATCATTGTGGATAGTAGTGCTGATTGGGGTATTAGCGATCCTTTAGCAGTCCCGAAAACGGCTCAATTGATGTTAGAAAGGGGCATTCCTGAAGAACATGTACGAGCAGTTTGTTACGAAAATGCCCTAGCTGCTTATAGTCAAACTGGGCAAATGCAAGCATCAGACTGGCTTAATCCTGCATCTGTTGATCAACTTCAGCAGTTCAATGGCAATTCTGTATTACGGGGACAGGAACCAGGAATCAAGTCAGTTTCAGATTATGTACTGATTGAATAGAAAATCATTCATATATGCACATCAATCAAAGAGTACTTGTAACCACAGATAAACACCGATGAGTTATCTGTGTTTATCTGTGGTTTTATTTCTATCAATTTGAGAAATTAGTAATTAAGGAGGCATACCAATGAATGTTGCAAGCTTTAATTTTCAAAGCTGGCGGGGTTATTTAGAATTGATGCGTCCTGCTAATATTGTTACTGCTTGGGCAGATATTCTTGTTGGCTTTGCTGCCTCTGGTGGGATTGTTTCTGATAAATTAATCAATGGACAAGTAACTCTTGAAGTTTTAATTCCATTAGCCTGGTTGCTATTAGCTACAACTGGTTTATACGGCGGCGGTATAGTTTTTAATGATGTTTTCGATGCTGAATTAGATGCTAAAGAGCGACCAAATAGAGCAATTCCCAGCGGTCGCGTGTCTCGTCAGAGTGCTACTTTATTAGGAAGTATACTATTTGCAATCGGTATTGTGGCGGCTTTTCAAGTCTCTTGGTTGAGTGGTGCGATCGCTATATTTATCACTCTGTCATCCCTTCTGTATGACTCACTTGCTAAACATCATCCTTTTTTTGGCCCTTTGAATATGGGTTTGTGTCGTGGTAGCAACTTACTCTTAGGTGTAAGTGCTGTACCCGCAATAGTATGGGAACGTTGGTATTTAGCATTGATTCCTGTTCTTTACATTGCTGCGATCACTGCAATTAGTCAGGGAGAAGTTCACGGAGGCAAAAAGATAACGGGGATATTAGCATTAGTGTTGATTGCTATAGTTTTGACAGCAGTTTTAGCCTTGGGATTGTTAGAAGATTATACAGTTATGGCAGCATTACCATTTGCTGTTTTATTAGCTATTCGAGTAGTTCCTAATTTTATCCAAGCTGCACGTGAACCAGTACCCGACAAAATCCGAACTGCTGTGAAAGTAGGCGTGTTATCTCTAATCGTATTAGATGCAACTATCGCATCTGGTTTTGCTGGTTTGTATTACGGTTTACTAGTTCTACTTTTGCTACCAATTTCCATGAAATTAGCACAAGTCTTTGCTGTTACTTAGACTAACTAAATAGTAAGTTGCTGAACCCAATAATGAAAGTATCACCCAGAGACACAAAGAGTTCTTTTAGAGCATGAATGATCCCAAAATTTGGGAGAAAACTACTAAAACTTAATCTTTATCTCTGCGTCTCTGCGTGCAAATAACTAATAAAGCATAAAGCTAGAAAATGAAAATTACAACAAATAACAAATTACACCTAACTTACTGCACTAATATTCATCCTGGTGAAAGTTGGTTAGAGGTTTTCGCAAACTTAGAAAAACATATCCCCGAACTAAAGTTACGTTTATCACCTAAAGCACCGTTCGGAATTGGTTTGAGATTAGCAGATGTAGCCGCAAAACAACTTCTAGAAGGTAATAATTTGGCTCAATTCCAAACGTGGCTAACTCAACAAGATTTATATGTTTTTACCTTAAATGGATTTCCTTACGGGGGATTTCATCGACAGGTGGTAAAAGACCAAGTTTATGCGCCAGATTGGTCAACTCAGGAACGGCTCAATTACACGTTAAGCTTGACAAAAATTTTAGCAACTCTCCTACCAGAAGGTCTTGATGGCGGAATTTCTACACTGCCTTTATCCTATAAACCTTGGTGGGAAAAAGACCAAGCAAGTTGTGAAACAGTTCTGAAGAATAGCTGTTTTAACATAGCATCAGTTGTAGCAGAAATGATTCATATCCACGAACAAACAGGAAAACTGCTGCATATTGATTTAGAACCTGAGCCTGATGGATTAATTGAAAATACTTCTGAAGTCATTGATTTTTTTCAAAATTGGTTCTTACCGATTGGTGGTAATTATTTATCAGAGCAATTAAATATTGAACGGAGTTTAGCAGAAAAAAAATTACTAGAACACGTTCGTATTTGCTATGATACTTGCCATTTTTCAGTTGAATATGAAGAACCAAAATCTGTGTTTGAGCGTTTGCAATCAGCTGGAATTAAAATTGGCAAAATTCAAATTAGTGCGGCAATTAAAGTAAAGATACCTGCTGATGTTGAGAAGCGTAGCTCGATAGTTGAGCGCTTACGACCCTTTGCTGAATCTACTTATCTTCACCAAGTAATAGAACGTCGTAGTGACGGTACGCTTTATCACTATCCTGACTTAATAAATGCGTTACCACATTTAGAGCAATCTTTAGCTGAAGAATGGCGCACTCACTTCCATGTTCCAATTTTTATTCACGATTATCAAGTTTTGCAATCTACGCAAGATGATATTGCTACTGTTTTACAGTTAATTCAGACTAACAATGCTTGCCAACATTTAGAAATTGAAACTTACACCTGGGATGTATTGCCATCAGAAATGAAGATAGATTTGCTGACTTCTATTCAGCGGGAATATGAATGGGTAATAAAATTAATTCGTAATTCGTAATTCGTAATTCGTAATTAATAAAGTCAGATTTAGTCTGGATTATCTGGATTGATTTTGTGGCTTTTTTCAAATTGGTATAAGAGAGGATGAAGTTGATGCAGAAAACGGTTATTCTGAATGTCGTGGGATTAACGCCTAATTTATTAGGAGAAAACACGCCGTTTTTATCTTCTTGGGCTGCTAAAGGGCAAGTTGTAAACGTCGCACCAGTATTACCTGCTGTGACTTGTTCTGTTCAAGCTACTTATTTAACAGGAAAATTACCTGATGAGCATGGGATTGTTGCTAATGGCTGGTATTTCCGCGATGAGTGTGAAGTGAAGTTTTGGCGACAGTCTAATAAATTAGTGCAGGCTCCCAAGGTTTGGGATATAGCTAAATCCATTGACCCAAACTTTACTTGTGCTAACCTTTTTTGGTGGTACAACATGTATTCTTCGGCAGATTACGCCATTACACCACGCCCAATGTACCCCGCAGATGGGAGAAAATTACCTGATATTTATACTCATCCGGCAGACGTGCGATCGCAAATTCAATATGATTTAGGTCAGTTCCCTCTATTCGATTTTTGGGGCCCAAAAACTTCAATTAGTTCTAGTCAATGGATTGCTAATTCAGCAAAATGGATTGACGAACGCTACAACCCTACACTCTCACTAGTTTACTTACCACATTTAGATTACTGTCTACAAAAATTTGGTAATAATGAAAAACAGACCCAAGTAGATTTGCAAGAAATTGATACTGTTTGTAGTGATCTAATTGAATACTATGAAGCACGTAATACCCAAGTAATTATTCTTTCTGAATATGGGATTACCCCAGTCTCCAAAGCAGTAGATTTGAACCGCGTATTACGAGAGAATGGTTTAATTGCCGTGCGGGAAGAATTGGGGCGAGAACTGCTCGATTTTGGTGCTAGTATTGCCTTTGCTGTAGCTGATCACCAGATTGCTCATGTATATGTGAATGATCCAGCTTATATCTCCAAAGTTCGGTCTATTTTAGAAGCGACTGAAGGTGTAGCGCAGGTATTGGATGAAGAGGGTAAGCAAGCCTACCACCTCACTCATCCTAGATCGGGAGAGTTAGTGGCGATCGCTCAATCAGATGCTTGGTTTACCTATTATTATTGGCTCGATGATCATAAAGCGCCTGATTTTGCTAGAACTGTAGATATCCACCGTAAACCTGGTTATGATCCTGTAGAACTTTTCCTTGACCCAGAAATCAAATTTCCTCAAGGAAAAATTGCTCTCAAATTACTTAAGAAACAACTAGGTTTTCGCTACTTAATGGACGTGATTCCTCTAGATGCTTCCTTAGTACGTGGTTCTCACGGTAACATTACCACTTCACCAGATGAAGGGCCTCTATTCATCACTCATCAAAGTCACCTAGTTGAGACAAACCGAATTGAAGCAACAGATGTTTGCTCATTGATTCTCAGACATTTAAATAGGTGAAATGGAGCAAAAATACCTACTTTAAAGTATTTCACCTCAATTATCCTACTATTTCTGCTACATATTCATTGTAGGGGCGCATAGCTAGCTGTGCGCCCCTACTGCTGCTTGTTCCAAAGATACAAAACAAAATTGTTGCAATTCATAATCATACCGATTATGATTTAGATACAAACTCGGTATGACTACGATTTAGTTAGCTCCAGCTAATGATTATTCGTCTATTTGCTAACTAAAATGTACTTTGGGCAATCTGAGTAACCAATGGAGAACTTTTTTACCCATGACTGAACCCCATAATTTGACCACTGCTGACGGTATCCCTGTTGCTGATAACCAGAACTCACTCACTGCTGGGCCACGTGGCCCTGTATTGATGCAGGATTTCCACCTGATGGAAAAACTGGCTCATTTCAACAGAGAACGTATCCCTGAGCGGGTTGTACATGCTAAAGGTGCAGCGGCTTTCGGTACTTTTACTGTTACCAACGATATCAGCCGCTACAGTAAAGCTAAACTTTTTTCTGAGATTGGTAAAAAAACCGAAGTTCTCCTACGCTTTTCTACAGTTGGGGGAGAAAAAGGTTCAGCAGATGCCGAGCGTGACCCTAGAGGCTTTGCCATCAAGTTCTACACTGAAGAAGGCAACTGGGATATCACAGGCAACAATACCCCTATTTTCTTTATCCGCGACCCGCTCAAGTTTCCTGATTTCATCCATACCCAAAAGCGCAATCCCCAAACCAATTGCAAAGACCATAATGCAAAGTGGGATTTCTGGTCACTCAGTCCAGAATCACTCCACCAGGTAACAATCTTGTTTTCTGATCGGGGAATTCCGAAAACCTATCGACACATGGACGGGTTTGGTAGCCACACCTTCAGTTTGATTAATGCTCAGGGCGATCGCGTTTGGTGCAAATTTCACTTTAAGACGCTGCAAGGGCATCAAACCTTGACCGAGGAAGAATCCGCTAAGATTAAGGGCGAAGATCCCGATCATGCGACTCATGATTTGTTTGAAGCGATCGCTAAAAAAGACTATCCTAAGTGGCGGATGTGCATTCAGGTGATGACTGAGGAGCAAGCGGCAAAACATCCTGACAATCCTTTTGACTTGACCAAAGTTTGGAAACATTCAGAATATCCTTTAATTGAAGTCGGGATATTAGAGCTAAATCGTAACCCTGAGAATTATTTCGCCGAAGTAGAGCAAGCCGCTTTTAGCCCTAGTGCAGTGGTTCCTGGCGTTAGTTTCTCTCCAGATAAAATGCTGCAAGCTCGCATTATGTCTTACCCAGATGCTCAACGGTATCGCCTGGGTGGTAACTATCAGCAACTACCCGTTAACCAGCCTAAATGTCCAGTGATGCATTATCAGCGAGATGGCTTCATGGCGTTGGGAAACAACGGCGGTAGCACTCCTAACTATGAACCCAATAGCGCTGAGGGTACGCCCAAAGAAAATCCAGCTTATGCAGAACCACCTAGTCATTTGGGTGATGTCACAGTAGATCGCTACAGTCATCGTGAAGGAAACGACGATTACACCCAAGCAGGTAATCTCTATCGTTTAATGACTCCTGAGCAGCAAGAGCGTCTTGCTCATAATATTGTCGGTAGTCTTAGTCAAGCCAGACAGGACATCCAAATGCGTCAACTTTGCCACTTCTTCCGGGCAGATGTTTCTTATGGTCGTCGTGTAGCTGAAGGATTGGGCATTTCAATCGATCCCTCAATGTTTTCTGCAACTGCTCAACCTGTAGTTAGCTGGTAGCCTCGTAGTTTCGTCGGGTGTGTTAATGCCCACTAAGTGAGATTCAGATCCCCGACTTCTTGAAGAAATCGGGGATCTGATACAAAGCAAATTCATTTGATTAACTTACAAACTAAATCGAGGTAATTAAAGATGAAATTAACAGCAACAGAAAAAGGCTTATTAATCCCTAAAGAACTATTAGGAGAAAGCAAAGAATTTGAGATTAGTCAAGAACAGGGAAAAATTATTATTACTAGCATCAAACAAACATCTTCTATTTGGGATTTAGGTTCAAATCCTGTGGAATGCGATGTAAAAGATGGTGCAATTAACCATGATCGCTATCTTTATAATCTTAAATAATCATTTTTATCAAGCTAGATTTCAAATTTAACTATCATAAATTAAGTATAAATAACTAAAGATATATTTACTATTTTATTCTGAATTTGATAATGTCTGACAAAGTAGAGTCAAAACTACTTGCAGTTAGATCCCTGATTTTTCAAATAAATCGAGGATCTGGAATTGCTGTAGGTGCATAATGGAAAGGAGTTCAGAGACTCATTAATGGGGCTAAAAGACTCTTTAATGGAGTTCAGAGGCTCTTTAATGGGGCTAAAAGACTCATTAATGGAGTTCAGAGACTCATTAATGGAGTTCAGAGACTCTTTAATGGAGTTCAAAGACTCATTAATGGAGTTCAGAGACTCTTTAATGGAGTTCAAAGGCTCTTTAATGGAGTTCAGAGACTCTTTAATGGAGCTAAAAGACTCATTAATGGAGTTCAAAGGCTCATTAAGTAGATAAACAAAAATATTTACAGTTAGTGCGATCGCTCCCTTCGCAAAGCATATCGTAGAGAAGTAGTTTTAGGTTGTGCGATCGCACTATTTTACTTCACTACATTTGCAATGACACTGTGTAATTAATTATGTTACCTACTTATTAGACTAAGATTTGAATCCCAGGCGGGTAATGCAGCCGATACAGATTACTTAAATTACTGAAACAAACGCCAGACAAAAGCAACCATTCTCCTGAATCAAGGCTGACGATTCCGCCGTAAGTCTTCCAGATTTTCACGAATGGTTATTGTATCAGGATGATTTGCCCCCAACGATTGTTCAGCGATCGCCAAAGCTTGGATTAACAAAGGTTCGGCTTCCCTGTACCTTCCCTGTGATTTGTAGAGTTTTGCCAAATTGTTCAGGGTTTTTGCCACATAAGGGTGTTCATCCCTCAACAGGCGTTTTATCATCGCCAAAGCTTCGATATACAAAGGTTCGGCTTCGCTGTACCTTCCCTGTGAATAGTAGAGGAATGCCAAATTGTTCAGGCTATTTGCCACATCTGGGTGTTCATCCCCCAGCAGGCGTTTTCTCATCGCCAAAGCTTCGATATACAAAGGTTCAGCTTCTATGTACCTTCCCTGTGAATCGTAGATTGATGCTAAATTGTTCAGGCTATATGCCACAGAGGGGTGTTCATCCCCCAGTAGGCGTTTGTCTATCTCCAAAGTTTGAATTAACAAAGGTTCGGCATCGCTATACCTTGCTTGTGAATTGTAGAGTACAGCCAAATTGTTCAGGCCAGTTGCCACAGAGGGATGTTCATCCCCCAGCAGGCGTTTTTTCATCTCTAAAGCTTGGATGTACAAAGGTTCAGCATCGCCATACCTTCCCTGGGATTTGTAGAGTAATGCCAAATTGTTCAGGCTAGTTGCCACAGAGGGGTGTTCATCCCCCAGCAGGCGTTTTCTCATCGCTAAAGCTTTGATGTACAAAGGTTCGGCTTCGCTGTACCTTGCTTGTGAATTGTAAAGTACAGCCAAATTGTTCAGGCTATCTGCCACATCTGGGTGTTCATCGTCCAGCAGGCGTTTTCTCATCGCTAAAGCTTCAATGTACAAAGGTTCGGCTTCGATGTACCTTCCCTGTGAATCGTAGAGGAATGCCAAATTGTTCAGGCTATCTGCCACAGAGGGGTGTTCATCGCCGAAACGTTTTTTAGCAGATAATAAACTTTGTTCACGCCAAGGTAAGGCTTGCACGTAGGCTCCTTGACCTTCGTAAAATCTAGCCAAGCCCAAAAAAGGCGAGATTAAATCATCATCGCTTAACCAAGCTTGGTAAACTGTTGCAGTTCCGGCAAGGTGAGGGATGGCAAGAGTTACTTTAGCAATGTCTATCAATGTGGGTGTCTGAGGAATATATTTTGCTACTGCTACCATTGCTTGACAAAAGCCGCGCTTAAGTTCATCTGCTTTAGCTAACTCTTTTAACTTGGCACTCAAGAATTGTCGAATCAGGTGATGCAGTTGGTAAGTTTCTTCTCCAGTGCGCTGAAGTAAACTCAGATTCACTAGGAAATCATCTCTGACATCTTCTAAATCTTCTGAGTCTTGGTTGGGTAAACACCTTTCCACTAAATACCAAGGAATGGGAGCTAGAGCAAAAATACTGAGCAAACACCCCAATTTTTGGGCTTGGTTATCTAGTTCCTGCCAACTTAATTCAAAAGCAGCAAGAACTCCTCGTTGTGCGGTCATTTCTCCCGATGGCTCTTGCATTGAACGATGTGTTAGCAGCTTATCTGCTAATCTTTGCCGCAGTTTAGCTAGAGATACATCCGGTTTCCGTTGCAAATATCGCGCTACTAACTCTAAACCTAAAGGCAAAAATCCTAAATCAGCACAGAGTTGTTTTGCTTGGTGTAGTTCCCTTTGTATCCGCTCATCCCCAACAAAGGAAACTAACAATTCCAAAGCAGCTACTTCCTCTAACACTTCTAAGCATAACCGCTCAAAAGACTGCCCCAACCACTGTTGGCGTGTGGTGATGAGTATTTTAAACCTTGGCTCAGTTGGCGGTAGGTAGGGTTTTACCTGCTCATATTTACTAACATCATCGAATACTAACAGCACATCGCCTGCTTGCCATTGCCGCCAGATGTAATTAATCTGAGTTGATAAATCCCAATCATCGGGTAGCTGCAAACCTAACTTGGCTCTAGCAAACGCCACAATCTGAGTTCCCAAATCTTCATCCCTCACCCGCAACCAGCAAACCCCGCCTGGGTAAGTGGCTTCCTGCCAATGATGTTGAGCATATTGCAGCGCTAGTTCACTTTTGCCGATACCACCCATGCCAGCAACAGTAGTAATGGCAACTCGTTGCGTTTGCTGCAACTGTTCGTGTAGCGTTGCAAGTGCTTGTTCTCGTCCGACAAACTTTTTAACGCCACTGCGGGGAAGATTTTGTGGTGAAGTGAGCGTTCCTAAACGATACTCTTCTCTATCTCCATCCCAATTTTGCTTATATAAATAGATGGGAGCTTGGTTTTTGTTTAATTGCTCCAAACGCTGTTTAACTTGTTCCGCAATTATTTTCATATTCGGCGGAAAAATCTCAGTAGATGCTTGCTCTAAAGCCTCCCGCACAGATTGAGAAAAGTAACCTGTTTTATTTTCCGAATTTACCTTAGCTTGCTCTCCTTCTCGCGTAGCCAGTAACACAAATTGTTGACTATCTGGCTTTGGCTGTCCACTCAAAAAAGCTTTGCCACCTAAGTTAGTTGGTCTTCCCTTGGACTCTAAAACATAATTGGCACAGGCATCAATAATACAAATATGATTCCGAATTTGAAATTTATCGGAACCCAGCAAAACTAATAAAGAATTAAAATCTAAATTCTGCCAATTCTGTTTATTTGCATCAGCACAAAGCAACCGACGCTCTCGTTCTGAGGTAATCAAACCATGTCCCGCCCAAAAAATGTAGAGTAAATCCCCCGACTTTGGGGATAAAAATTTAGTCACAATATCGGAAATATTTTGCTCTGTTGCTAACTCTACAGTTAAGCCACATTCTCCAATTAACTGATGATTTTCTTCCAGTGCTGATAAACATAACCGGATATTTTCCTTCGGTACACCGTGCAGATGCAGCCAATGAGCAAATTTCAGCGCGTCATTGGCTGGCCCTCCACCCGTCACATTCCAAGCAGTTTCGTGGTACTTTTCAATACCCACAATTAACCCAAATGTCCGCTCAGGTTTAGCCGTCAACTGCATGATGACTTAGCCTCTCACGTTATGGGGAAAATGGCCTAACCCACTAGGGTGTGTTTTCAAACCTTTTTTGAAGCACCTGAGTCTTTGGAGATCCCCCCAACCCCCCTTTTTAAGGGGGGCTTTTAAAGTTTCTTTTCTCCCCTTTACAAGAGGGGTTAAGGAGGGTTTTAGAGTTTCTTTTCTCCCCTTTACAAGAGGGGTTAAGGAGGGTTTTAGAGTTTCTTTTCCCCCCTTTTTAAGGGGGGTTAGGGGGGATCTTCTAGTTTGAAAACAGTCATGAACCCCCTTCCCTAGTAGGAAAGGGGGAAAATTTAAAGCCTCTCTCCTTGTATGGAAGAAGTTTTGAGAGGGGTTTTCTAGATACCGTAAAAGGTAAACCATTATGGCAACCTCGAAATAATCGCCTCCCAGGTTTTGGCATTTGTCCAATAAGCACCGTGGGAACGGGGAAATGGTTGTCTGCTATCCACTACCACATCCTGCACTCTATCAGAGAAAATTCTATTGCCCACGTAACTGAGAAAATCCCGTAAATCGTAGATATTCAACCATTGCGGGAAATGCTCTGGCAATAACTGCCCATATTCTAAGCTGTGGAGGGCGTTAATCTCATATAAAAATGGTGCTTGGGAACCAACTGTTACCAATAATTCCACCCCAGACAACTGCTGCTGCACTAGCAAATCTACACAAGCGATACCTCCCAAGCTATGGGCGAGTAAAACCACTGGCGGTTCTGCTTGGGCAATTTGTTGCTGGATAAACACCCTGATTTTTTCACCCCGCGTCTGATACAACAAAATATCACCAGGCATGGGCGAAATTTTATCAGTTAGTTCAAGGCGGTTTCCTCTGACATAATTTGTTCCGCTGTGCTGCGCTAGTTCAACAAGTGGCTTTAATAACCAGCTACCCAATCCTAATTCTACGTCTCCCAAAGCCAGAGTCAGCAATTCCACAACATGATCCCGCAATTGGGCATCGGTGAGTATGGGGGGAAATTTTTCTTGCAGTTCGCTAATAAACATTGCTTGAGCCACAACTGCTCTAGCTATTGGTGCATAATATTCACTCAAATCAGATTCGGAAACTGTGAGTAACGCCTGATGATACGGTTCACTGTGGATAACCGCCTCTCGTGCTGGCTCAAATACCTCTGCAATTCCCGCCTCTTGCAACTTAGCTTGCAGTTGAGATGTCGGTGTGAGACTTGCTACACGAGATTGTAAAACATCCCCTGGTTCTTCCCCAAAGGGATTTCCTGACTCAATCGGTTTCAAAGACAACAGCCGTAATTCATAAAGAGGATCGCGGTATAATTGCCCCCACAATACAATATCTGCGTCTTCTTCTCCTTGAGATAAAGCTAGTGTCGCATCTTCCAAGGGTACTGATGCCCGATTATCATTGAACTTTGCACCTAATTCACCCCAAAGACAGGGAGCAACTTTGATATCAGGCCGTTGAGCGTGAATCTTTTGCTCAATTATCTGAAAGGTTTCGTTGTATTCTCGTTCTCTAATGCCTGTACCATGTACAAATATTACGGTGGTCATTGTGTATCGGTGGCCAGCGATGCCTGGGTTGGGCTATGCCTATGCAAAGCTTTCCTCTGTATTATTCCTTAGTACTTTCTCTGACACAAGTTGATTTCATTCACTTGGTTTATTAAAAACTTCTAAAATTTGTCGGCAAATCTGTTTGAGCTTATCTTCGATTTCACCAGAAGGCGAAGATGCGCCGACAACACTCCAGTTTTCTACCGTAGAAAGTCGCCACGCTTCACCGCGATGATCAAATCCAGCGACCTCAACGCCGATCGCACGACGTAAGCCGTTGATGGGATCTTGGTAAAATCGGATTTGAATCAAAATACTGCGACTTCGCCAGGATTTGCTAATACCAGGAAAGTGAAAGCCAATATCTATAGAATCTGGATCAACCAACTCCCTGGTTTCAGGGTCATTTTTCCAAGGTTTGAGATCAGATTTGGCATCAGGAAATTCCAATTTGAACAAGTTAACTACCGTAGCAATCTTGCTGGCGAGTTCAAGGTTGGTTGCCTGTTCAGCTGCGTTCACTAAAAAACACTCCTATATTGCGTCGGCGTCTGGGGATGTGAAAACAGAAAAACCGCCAGAAGGCTTACACTATTGGTGTTTCAGCTTATCAATACCTTTGAGATTTAGCAACTCTAAATCTTATTTTCCTCACAATCATTATTTACCAACAGATGCCAAAAATTGCTTCTTGTTGTGACTGAGTAACACCTATTAAGTAATTGTACTTAAAATTTTCAAAATTGCAGATGAAACTCTGCCGTTTGCGAAAAATATAGGATTTTCTACAAAATCCTTTGCTGGCAAGAAGGATAAATTGCGCCAGCGATCTAAAATTACACTGTTAATAGGCAAACAAAAAGCAAATAAATTCAGTGTATGGTGCGTCAACGCTCGATTTTTTCATTGATTCTAGTATTATTGGCCACATTTCTCATTAGTTGTGGCGGCCCTGGTGTTGCAGTGGCACCTCCAACCTACACAGCATCTCAACTTGAGAAAATTCAGACTTATGTTCCCAAAATTCAGACTGTGCGCGATCGCTCAGAAGAATTGAAAACCCTGATTCAAAAAAAAGATTGGATTGATGTGAGTAACTTTATACATGGCCCCATAACAGAAGCAAGGCTGAGTATGACTTATATCACTCCCAACCTTCTACCCAAAGACCAACCCACAGCACGTCAAATAACGCGAGATTTTTTTAACCACCTGGTTAAAATCGATAAAGCTGCTAACACTAAGAACACTCAGTTGGCCTTGAGTGACTCCCAAGCGGCTTTCGCAGATATTGACAAATTTCTCCAGTTGCTTCCTCAAACGAGCAGTCAAGTTGAATAATGAGTGCTGAAGCGCGGTAGCGGGGCGTTTAGCCTGTGCTGAGTGGGGGAGTGGAACAGTGGGGGAGTAATTATTAAATTTTTGTTCCCTCCTCTCCCTATCCCCCATCCTCCGCTCCTATTTCCCCCATCTTTACCCCAAAAAAGTCATGAATGTAGTGATCATTGGTTGTGGAGTAGTTGGGGCTGCGATCGCCTATGAACTGAGTCAAGTTGAAGGGAGCAAAATCACAGTTTTCGACCGACAACCACCCGCCCAAGCTTCTACAGGTGCAGCACTTGGCGTTTTGATGGGTGTGATTAGCCATAAAATCAAGGGTAAGGCTTGGCAGATGCGACAAACTAGCATCCAACGCTATGAAACCTTGGTTCCAGAACTAGAAGCCATAACAAGTCGCAAAATCTCTTTCAACCGCCAGGGAATTCTCAGTCTTTGCTTTGAAGAAGAGAATTTTCCGGCATGGGAAAAGCTAGTAGAAATTCGTCATTCTCAAGGCTGGCAGTTGGAAATTTGGGACACTGTTAAACTCAAAAATATCTGTCCGCAAGTCAACAATACAAAAATTACTGGCGCTGTCTATTCTCCTCAAGACCGCCAACTTGATCCAACTGCTCTGACGTTAGCTTTAGTTGAGGCTGCCCAACACAACGGTGTAACTTTCAAATTTGGCGTAACTGTTTTGGATGCACCAACACCACCCCCTGAGTCTTCCCCCGAATTTTGCTATCAACTAGAGACTACAGAAGGAAAAATAGCAGCGGATTGGTTTGTAATTGCGGCGGGACTGGGTTCAACGCCACTAACGGCAAAATTTAACCAAATGGTTGATATCCGCCCTGTGCTGGGGCAAGCATTGCAAGTACGTTTAGGTCATCCATTGGGAAATCCTGACTTCCAGCCAGTAATCACTGGTAATGATGTCCATATTGTGCCTGTGAACGATGGAGACTACTGGGTGGGTGCAACAGTTGAGTTTCCTAGCAACGGCGATGAGATATCGCCAAATCAACAACTGCTGGAATCTGTTCGAGAACAAGCGATCGCTTTTTGCCCAGAGTTAGCAGCAGCAAGTATAATCCGCAGTTGGTCAGGGTTACGTCCCCGTCCCGAAGGACGCCCAGCACCCGTTATCGGTAAACTACCAGGATTTAATAATGTCCTCCTGGCCACCGGACACTATCGCAACGGCGTTTTACTAGCACCCGCTACAGCTCATGCAATTCGTGAGATGATTATTTCTCAAGGGACTGGGAAATAAAGGGAAAAGGTTAAAGGGAAAAGCGTAAAGGGATGATTTTTACCTTTCCCCTTTACCTTTCCCCAATGCCCAATCCCTTTTATAAAAAATACCTTTTTATCTTTGTGCCTTTATTTATATTTAAGGCGCGAAAATTTTGCATTCCAAATTCATAGGAAAATAGCGTGTCAATAACAGAACATAAAATCAATGTAGATTCACTAGAATGGTTTTATCGGGAATCTTCACCAATTGGTAGAACTGACTTGTTACCTGTGTTGTTGCTGCATGGCATCGTATCACAAAGTTACAGTTGGCGTCAGATTATACCTGCTTTAGCCAGCCAGGGTACAAGAGCGATCGCTCCAGATTGGATTGGTTATGGCTTTTCTGCAAAACCAGAAAAACGAGATTTTGCTTACACTCCCGATGCTTTTATTAAGGCTTTAGAAGGATTTATCAAAGCGTTAGAAATTGAACGTTTTTCTCTAGTTGTGCAAGGATTTTTAGGTTCTGTAGGACTACAATATGCCTTGCGTCACCCTGAACAAATTGCTAACTTAGCTATTTTAAATACACCAATTTCAACTGCTGCCAAATTGCCCTGGAAAATTAAACAAATGGGTTTACCTTTAGTTGGTGAAGTGATGACCCAAGACCCCCTATTAGTTGACCGAACGCTAGAAGGTGGTAGCCGTTACCGAATAGAAGATCAGGATTTAGATGTTTATCGCAAACCATTTTTGAAAACTTCTGCTTCTGGGCGAAGTCTATTAGGAACTATTCGCAATTTGCAACTCGAACCAGCAATGACAGAAATCGAATCTGGCTTTAAAGAATGGCAGCAACCAGTTCTTATTCAATGGGGTATGATTGACCCTTGGTTGCCTGTAGACATAGCACAAAATTTTGTCAATTCTGTACCGAATACCGAATTAATCAAACTTAATAACGTCGGGCATTATCCTCAAGAACACTACCACGAGGTGATTCTGCAAGACCTTTTACCCTTTGTACGTCGTAAAGATTCCTAATGAGAATAGAAATCTGGCAAAAATCGATATTATAAAAATGAAACCACAGTCTTGGAAAATTCTGAGCGTTGAAAACTGACACTTAGACTTTTCAATGATAAACACAGATAAACATCGATGATTTATCTGTGTTTATTAGTGTACCCTGCGGGAAGCCCTTCGGGTGACGCTCCTAACGTCGCTAACGCTACGCTAACAGCAGTCGCCTGCGGAGGGTTTCCCTCCCGCAGCGCTGCTTCACCACTTCGTGTCTACATCTGTGATTAAAAAAATAAGTTAGAGGTTTTGCTAGTAATGGCTTATTCCTGGTATAAAGCATTTCATATTGTCGGATTTGTAGTTTGGTTTGCCGGTTTGTTCTACCTGGTACGTCTTTTCATCTATCACGTTGAAGCTAATCAAGAACCTGAACCAGCACGCACGATACTGAAGAATCAGTATCAAATTATGGAAAAACGCCTCTACAGTATCATTACGACTCCAGGAATGTTTTTGACGATAGCAATGGCAATCGGTTTATTAAGCACTGAACCAGATGTTTTAAAAGAAGGTTGGTTGCATATTAAACTACTATTTGTTGCCATTTTAATTGGCTATCATCATTACTGTGCTCGTCTCATAAAGCAGTTAGCAGCAGATGAGTGTCGCTGGAGTGGTCAGCAGTTACGTGCTTTAAATGAAGCACCTACAGTCATGTTAGTAGTGATTGTATTGCTGGCTGTATTTAAGAACAATCTACCTACCGATATCACCGCCTGGGGCATTTTCGGTTTGATTATTTTTATGGCGGTTACTATTCAACTTTACGCCAAAAAACGCAAGCGAGATAAAGAGAAGCTGATGACACAAATACCACAAGTTCCTCAAGAACAAAGTTAAACAAAATTGCCTGAGATACTTTTAATTAAAGAATGTTAAAAAATATATTTTATATCTCAGGCTTAGACAGATCAAATAAACATTTGGATAAATCTCATCCACTTTTAATTAAACTCTTCCTCCGCGCCTCTGCGTGAGAAAAAAATACTTATACGAATGTTTGCTTACAATAGCAAAGAAAGTAAACCCACGATGCAAAACCAGTTATTTAGTAATCGAGTGGGCATACTAGCTACAATGCACCAAAAAGAGAGAGTAATTGCTCCACTCTTAGAACAGGAATTAGGAATTAAAGTTATAGTACCGCAAGATTTTAATACTGATATTTTTGGAACATTTACTAGAGAGGTGAAACGTTCAGGCACTCAAATTGCAGCAGCAAGATTAAAAGCTGAAAAAGCATTGGATATTACAGGAGAAACTCTAGCGATCGCAAGCGAAGGTAGTTTTGTACCTCATCCCAGCTTACCTTTTATTTACTCTAACAGAGAAATTGTCATTTTGTTAGATAAAGAGAATAATTTAGAAATTATTGGTGAGGAATTTTCCTTAGAAACTAATTTTAATTATCAAGTGGTAGATAATCTTGAAAATGCAGAAGATTTTGCTAGAAAAATTGGTTTCCCCGAACATGGAATAGTCATCATGTTTGAGTTATCAGCCAAAAATGATATTAAGATTATCAAAGGTATTACTACAAAAGAAAAACTTTTAGAAACTGTTAATTTTGCTCTGAATAATTCACTAGATGGGAAAGTGCATATAGAAACAGATATGCGGGCACTTTATAATCCCACACGGATGAAAAATATAGATAAAGCCACCCATGACTTGATAATCAAGGTTAATAGCCATTGTCCAAATTGTTCTACACCTGGTTTTGTAATAACTAAAAGCATTAAAGGCTTACCCTGTGCGATTTGTTATATGCCTACTCCTTTAACTCGTGCGGTAATTTATCAATGTAAAAAATGTAGTTTTAGTCAAGAAAAATTATTTATTGATGGTCAAGAGTTTGCAGACCCGTCTCAATGTACTTACTGTAATCCCTAGGCTTTAAAGTGAGCGCTAAGATTTAGATAAAACCCCCCCTTGTTAGGTAAAAACATGGGGGGATCTAAAGTTAAAGTCCGGTAGGGTAATCGGGCTATCTAAGTATTTAATATTTATGCCTTCTTTCTTTGCTCCTCCTGAAGACAGATAAAAATTTCATTGAAATTATGCGTTGGTATCTTTTGAAAAAAATCCCCCTTTGCTAGATAGTAAAGGGGGATGTAGGGTTAAAGTTTTTCAGGTGATCGGAATATATATTTTTATTATTTATGATGTTTATATTCATTCCTCCATTAGATAGAGAAACATATTATCAAAATACTCAAGTGTGTATCTTTTATTACGGAAGGTGAATATTATCCAAAAGTCAACAAGCGATTTAAAATTATTAAAGCGATCGCGTGTTAAAATATCACATTTCGTCTGCTTAAAAACAGAGTTTATAAATTAATAAAAAAGCTCTCTTGAGGTTGACTAGCAAGAGAGCAGCAATATGGTTATGGTGTGAGGAGCAAACTGAATATTTGCTTTCGTTTATAACCTAACAAGTGAATGTGACATGTGGGTAACAATTAGATGAATATTATGCGATCGCTTTATGCTGAGTTAGAGCATTTTTTCTAAGAACTGCTTGGCGCGATCGCACTTAGGACTTTGAAAAAACTCGCTGGGTGTGGTATCTTCTGCTAAACTTCCTTGGTCAAGGAACATAATCCGGCTAGCAACTTCTCTAGCAAAGCCCATTTCGTGGGTAACGATTGCCATTGTGATTCCGGTTAGTGCCAAAGCTTTCATCACTTCCAGCACATCTTTAACCATTTCTGGATCTAAAGCAGAGGTGGGTTCATCAAACAATATCATCTCTGGTTCCATTGCCAACGCACGAGCGATCGCAACCCGTTGTTTCTGTCCACCGGATAATTTGGATGGGTAGACATCCGCTTTTGGCTGCAAACCTACCTTACCGAGCAATTCTAAACCCTTCTGTTGCGCTTGCTGCTTATTAACACCTTTTACCTTGATGGGTGCGTAAGTGACATTTTGCAATACTGTCAGATGGGGAAACAAATTAAAGTGTTGAAACACCATCACCAAACGCTGGCGAATCTTGCCGATATTTATTTTAGGATTAGTAATTTCTTGTTCGTGAAAGTAGACTCGTCCTCTGGTGGGGTATTCTAGCAAGTTCATGCATCGCAGAAAGGTAGACTTACCCGAACCGGAAGGGCCTAATATGGCAACTACTTCTCCCTGATAAATCTCCGTAGAAATATCTTTGAGTACATCAAGTTTGCCAAAAGATTTACACAAGAATTCTGTGCGAATTACGGCATTACTCACTTTGCCTTAACCTCCTTTCTAAAGCGGATGCGCCAAACGTCAATCCCATCACTAGAACGTAGTAAATCAAACCAGCAAACAGCAAGGGTTCAAAATAAATATACTTATTTGCCCCCACAATTTGGGCACTGCGTAAGATTTCCACCACACCAATTGTTGACACCAGCGCGGAATCTTTCAAAAGTCCGATAGTTTCATTCACCAACGCAGGCAGAATGTTTTTCAATGCTTGAGGTAAAATCACGTCCCACATCATCAACCAATAGGGTACACCCATAGACAGCGCCGCCTCACTCTGTCCTTTATCTACCGCCTGAATCCCACCCCGAATGGTTTCCGACATATATGCGCCTGAGTTGAGGGTAAAAGTTAGCACCCCTGCCTCTAATGCTGAAATGTCATAACCTGTAAGCTGGGGTGTGGCGTAGTAAACCAAAGCCAACTGTAACAGTAGAGGTGTGCCTCGAAATACAGAGGTGTAAGCGTTAGCAAGCCAGGTAAGCGGCTTAATACCAGTAATTTTTAATAGCGATAGTACTGTCCCCCAAATTAACCCCAAAGATACAGATAATAGCGTGAACAACAAAGTTAAAGGAATTCCCCGAAGAATAAAGGGAATATCTGGAAGGATTCTGCTGAAATCTAGATTTAGTCCACCTTTATTTGAGGATGGGGTATCGACGGCAACATTCTGCGAAAACCACTTGGTTGCAAGTTTTGCCAATTCACCTTTATCCTTCATTTGTTGAAGGACTTTGTTAAACGGTTCAACCAGAGAGGAATCTTTAGGAAAAGCGATCGCCGAGCCGCTAGCTTCCTCTGAAGGAATAACGTTAAACTCTAAATCTGGGTTGGCTTGGGCAAATCCTTTAGCAACGGTATCTTCAACAATTGCTGCATCAATTCGCCCAGATTTGATTTCCTGAACTACTTCCGGCACTTTGTTGAGTTGTTTTAGCTGAATACCTGCAACTTTTTGGGCAATTTTCTGAGCATTTTGCTCTTGGATAGTCCCTAGTTGTACACCAACCTTTTTTCCTGATAAATCCTTTGGCTGCTTCAGGTTGCTATTTTTAGGAGCGACAATTGTATCTTTTGCTTCGTAATAAATAATTGAGAAATCAACATTTTTCTGACGTTCTGGCGTCGGAGTCATCCCAGCCATGACAAAATCAGCCCGATTTGCTTGAAGTGCGGGAATTAAACCATTAAAATCGGACTCCATTACCTTGAGTTTGAACCCTAATTCTTTGGCAAGAGTATTAGCAATATCAATATCAAAGCCAACAATTTGGCGATCGCCTCCCTTAGTATCATAAAACTCATAAGGGGGATAATCTGGCGAGGTAATCAACGTCAGCGTATCTTTGCCAACAGATGAGACTGCTTGTAAGGGATTGCTATGACTTGTGATGCTGATTACTAGCATCACTGCAAACAACATCGTCAATAGCCATGCTTTTGTGTACTTCATAGGCTTGCTGATTATATAGATGCACCTTTATCAGGGGATCATATAACTGTAACTTTTAAGTCACAAAAGCCTTCAGAAATTAAAAAACTGCCTCAAAGCATAAACACGAGTGCTAGTGGCAGAAAACGCATACAGCACGATGTTGATAATTTTTAAGGCAGCGATCGCTTGCTTGAAGAAATGCTTACAATAACTTAACTTTAAGTAAATTCTGAACTTCTATTAACGATCAAATACTGGACTTGCTCGTAACAACAATCAACAAAGTAGCTAAACCAAGTAACTATTCCTAAAAATTTTGAGCCTTCTTCGATTGTGGAATGTAAAAACATTTTTTCTGGAGTAGCAACATCAACAAAAACTGATATGGTAAAGAACAAAAGTGATAGTAGTAAAATTGGATAATTAGTCTTTTTAAATAACGATTTAAATTTCCATAAATAAATGGAGATTGCAATAGCATACATAGTAAAGAAAATTAGTTCAAAAAAGTTTTTAATAGGGCTAGGATTTGTGAAATTTCTCAAATCGATAAAAGGATGATAATAATATTCATGAATTTGAAATAAATCATCTAAAAGAATAACCAGTGTGATGCAAGCCGAAAATAGTAAAAATTTTGCCCATTTTCGGGATTTTAATCCGCCTTTTTTTTGTAAAAGAAAGGAACTAAATATAGAAGTTGCTACTGATGCACACCAAAATAATATACCAAGCATAGAAATCATGCCTGTGTAAGGAGGTAATTTCGCAATTTCATTAGGATCTACAACTAATACATAGAATGGAATGCCCTGAATCTTAACTATAATTTGTGTTGCTATGAGAAAAATTGTTGTTGGCAAAACCACTCTCACAATGATTGAAGGTAGCTTTTTAAATAATCGAGAGTTGAACGAATTTGATTGCATGTCCATTTTTTAGTCATTCCTTGAATAAAAATTCACGCTCTTAAAAAACAGAGCTGTATATAAATTTGTGATTTTTACCTGTAATGAATTCCGACATCACAAGCACAAGTGCTGTGGCAGATGAAGTATGCATCTGATAAGCGCTTTAGAACCATATACATCTACTTTGCCAAAGTGCCTAATCTATATGGGTATTAAAGTTAAATAAAGATTAAGCTTTAGCTAAGAACATTTTAAACTAAAAAGTCACTGAAGTTTTTTTTACTTACAGCATTTTTAAAATAAAAAACTCCACCCACTTGTGGATGGAGTTTCTGGACATGGGGGATAGGGCATAGGACATTAGCCTACGCTTAGCACTCAATACTCAGCACTTAATACTCAGCACTACTTACCTACTTACAGTTACCATCTACACAGTATGCTGATTGATAGGTACTGGGACGTTTGCCAAAAATTGTGTAACGATTATCGCGGATTTGTTCGTAGAAGCGATCGCCTACCCACTTAACCCCAGGTAAAGCTCGATAAGCATCTACAAATATACTTCCTAACGGCAATAACCGACCAATTTCTTCAGCGGCGTCACTACCTTGCCAACGTCTTTGAGGCGTATTGCCATCAATTAAGATCATGCCTTGTTCGCAATCTTGGGCTGTGATTCCCCACCGGGAAAGTGTCTCTTCCTCTTGCATAGGGGCGTAGTGAAACAGCTTTCCTTGGTCTAAGGTTTCTAACAATTGTACTAAAGTAACGCAGAGATTACAATTTCCGTCGTAGATCACGTAGTAATTCATTTTTCCTGTTGTATCACTGCATCTAGTGTAATTATTTTAAATGTAATCTGCTGTGCGGTGTAACTAGAATAGTTATCTAATTTTCTAGTTTGATCAATTTCTGTTTATTGACCAAATAATTATTAATTCGTAATGGTCTACGCCCCACTGCGCTAATATAATTCGTAGTTTAAGAGTGACAGAGCTAGCACTAAATTTTCAATGAGCGTGGTTAGAATCACAGGTAGTTATTGAAATCTTTTCCACTTGTTTAGGAGCTTTCATCTCAGCAAATAGCTGAATTGCTTGGTTAAAGTTTACTTGACTTTCATCAGGCTTTACCATCTGGTAATAAGTTAAACCTAATTGAAAGTAAGCTTCAGCTAAGTCACACTTAGCCCCTATTTTATCCAAAAGTTCAATTGCTTCCAGATGATTAGTAAGGGCTAACTTAAAATTAGCTTGTTGCCTATGGATTTCTGCCAAGCCATTAAGTGTTTTTGCTTTTACCTGCATGTAATGACTCTCCTCAGCAAAAGTCAAAGCTTTGCAGAACATTTCATTTGCCTTGGCGAAATCTCCTAAATTTACGTATGTTTGACCTAAAATCTGAATAAAATAGGCAAATCTTCCGGTTTGTTCTACTTTTTCATTCGTGATGGCATCATAAGCCACATCTGCCAGTGAGTAGGAAGCATCACACAAACCTAAATAGGAATTTACCAAAGCTAAACACACCGAAGCTTTTTCTGCCCAGCGATGATGATCAGTATTTTGAGCTAGGTAAATGACTTGTTGAAATAACTTTGCAGATGCCTCTAATTCCCACAAATCGATTTTGTAAAGACCAATGCTCAATAGAGAATCTACTTCTAGCATTCTGAGATAGTAGACTGTATGTTTGTTTTCTGGCTGAGGTACGAGTGATTTGAGTGCTTGCGTTGCCAGCGTAATAGTTTTTTCCTGACAGGCGATCGCCTGGTTAATTTTACCAATTATCCAATATAAATCACCTAAAATATTGTACAATTCAATCAAATATTGTTCGTCTTGAATATTGCTGATAATTTGATTAATAGCAGTTAGTATAGGCTGAATTAAACCCATACGATATAGCGTACTTCCAAGAGTTAAAAACTGTCGCCATTGATTATTTCTACTTTTGAGAATGACTTTACCTGCTAACTCAAATTGCTTAATTTCTACATAGTGATAATAGGCTTCTAGAGCTTGCAAAGCATCCTGAAATATTTCAATTTTTTGAACGCTAGTTGTCCAAAACTCTGCGGCTTTGTGGTTGGTGATTTCCCACTCATCGCTATTACGTAAGCGAGCGATCGCCTCGGCTCCAATCACTGGATGCAGCCAATATTCGCCTTTATGGCACTCTACCAAAGAACGATTTTTCAAAGAGGTAATGATTTGGTAATGCTCAGAAGATGGGACATCCCACAGTAAACAGAACAGCCCTTGAGATGGAATAGTGGGTACATCTTGGTAACGATAACATCCCAATCGGCAAAGCAAGCGATATGCTTGCAAGTCGAGGGCTTGCAGACGGTTAATTTGACTAACCACTAAATTCTTTAAGTCGGTTGCTGCTAGTGGATCAGCATTATTTTCTCGCCAATAGGCAGCCATATCACCCTCAAAATCCTCCTGAATCGAACCGCAGAGAATGCCCATTGCTTTAGCATTGCCTCCATAGGTGCGATGCATGGTTTGTATAGTTGGCTGGTCGATGGATATTCCACGGTTGTTAAAAAACTGTTGCCATGCAATTTGATTCAAGCCAGGAAGCCGATAGTGTTCAACATTTACCGCCGATTCACACAGGCGATCGCGACTTGTAATCAGAGTCACAGACTGCACCCTCGCATCTGCCAAAACCCGCAATAATTCTACGTAGCTGCGATGAGCAGAAATCAAGCGCCCTTGATGATCCAGCGCTGGTTCCAGATTGTCAATTAACACCCCAATGCGCCGGGTATGGAGTTGGCGCTTTAGTCGTCCTAGCGTTACCCCAAATTCTACTCCAGGTTCTTCGTGAAAGTCCTGTTTTAGCCATTCTTCTACTACACGTTCCGCAGATGTAATATTTTGCGTTTCCTTCGCCATCAGTAATTCTAAAACCAACTCAAATCCCTGCTGGAGATATTGCTGAGCTAAGGTAGTTTTGCCTAAACCTCCCTCACCTTGAATGACAATCACCTTAGATCCCTGATTTACCAAAGTATTGAGGTGAGCGATCGCTTCTGTCCGTCCAATAAAATTGGCATTTTCTGGTGTTGGGGAGGGGTGCTGAGGCGATCGCGAGTAATCAAGTAGACTGGAAATAACACTTGTTTTCCTTAAACACCGCTCTAAAGCGCTTCGGCAATTACTTTTAGTAATTTTCTCCCGCAGTGCTGTGGAAAGCAACTTCCACAACTGTGAGCCAACATCCTTAGCATGTCCTTCTGTACAACCGTAAGAATTGGCGATATCTAAGTATTTTCTACCCAACCAAACTTGCTGAAGAATAACTTTTTGCAAATCGCTCAACCGTTCCCCGGTCTGAGCAGGAATTATGGTGTCTAACCATGCTAATGCTGCTTCAGCGTCCATTGCGTAACGACAAGGGTAGTTTATTTCAAATTTTAGAGTCAACTATAGTTACTCTACAGTTCCCGTTCCAAATTTTCGGATAATTTTCTGTAAATCCGACTTTTTTCCCGACTTTTCAAACTTCATTGAAAATTCATCAGCAAGTTATCAAAAAGATGGTTATTATTCCAACGATAGGTGCTAAAGTCTCGTTGATCAACTGTCAGAATCCGTCCATGTCTAAGATATTCTGCTAGAACAACCAGAGAAGCATCTGCCATATCCATTGGCAAATCTGCATATTTTTCCATAAGTTCAACCATGCGGACAACATGACGACTTCGTAAGTCGAATACCTCGAATGCTTCCTCAGCAACCTCTCTAAGAAAACTACATTGAGCATTGTTACCACCACCTCTAGCAAGAAGGTAACAAGTTTCAGTAATAACTGGGTAAGTAGTAATTAGTGGTTCGTTTAAAGCATTTAAAACCTGTGTTGCTAATTGATGCTTTTGATCATTTTGATTACCAAGGGCTACAAAAAAGCCAGTATCAGCGATGATCATATTTTTCTGGCAACATGGAGCGCAGAATACTTTGAGAATTAGCAGCCAAATCAGGTTCTCCTTTGAAACAGCCAATAAATTTACTTTGCTTAAGCTTAGCTAAAGGATCTGTTTTCTGTAGCTGAAGTTGTTGATAGCGCAGGTCAATCGAAGACTTAATTATCTCTAGTGTATCTTGATCAGTCTCTTGTTGAATGTATGCAAGCTTTTGAGCATATTCTTCATCTAGCTGGATATCAAAATTCTTCATCGCTACTACCTTAGACTGTTTACCTAGAGTATATCATCCGCGTCGAATCGCCTATAATTGGTGAACCTTTCTGGATGCCAGAAATTTGTTTGACAATTGGGCGATGTTTAACGAAAGCAACTTTCCGTCTACACAATACTAATTTGGCTATTTTTTGAAATATTATTAAAATTGTGTGCCATGGTTAATTATAAGTAATTTCTGTATTCAAAAAAACTAATTATTATTTTTGTAAAATTTATTAAAGTTATACAATTATGGAAACCTATTGCTGGAGAAAACAAGTCAAAGAATGGCTATTTAAACAGAGAAATATTAAATATGATTTAGAAGAAGACTTTATTCGTTTCTTTGAGTGTGCTTTTATTAATATATATGCTCCAGAGCAAGCATGGTTTGGCATTCATAAAGAAGTTATTAGCCTTGTTATAGGTGGAATTTTTTTGGCAGCCATTCATAGAAGAGAGGGTATATGGCTGTTAGTAGCTCACTACCCACCAGAAGTAGAGGGATTAGACTATCGACCTGTCAAATCAACTTTAAAAAAGTGTGAAGCTCCACTCGTTTGGGCACATGCCCATTCTTTCGACATAGTTTCAATAATTATTGAGAATAGTGATATGTGGAAATCTTACGCTGAAACTTCAAAAAAGATATTGAACTATGGAATTTCTAGCCCTCGTGATTCAATTCAGAAAAGTAGAATTAAAAAGAGGTTGAGTGATTTCTGGATTTATAATCTTAGCAAAGAGATTGAAGGATATTTACAAGAATTAGAAGAGAAGGTTAGACATTCTCAAAAACTTAGTAAGCTGGAAAGAACTGAACGACTAAAAAAAGCTAATAAAACATCTGAAACTATTCAAATTACTCAAATAGTATTCAAAAGAAATCCTGATGTTATTGCTGAAGTTTTAGATAGAGCAAGTGGAATCTGTGAAGCCTGTAGAACTCCAGCGCCTTTTATTCGCGCTTCCGACGGTACGCCTTACTTGGAGGTTCATCATAAAAAGCCCTTAGCACAAGGTGGGGACGATACGGTGGATAATGCTATTGCTGTATGTCCTAATTGCCATAGAAAAGCACACTATGGTTAACTTTTAGATTGCGTGCGATAAATTTGTTTTTGAGTGCGATTACCTTTACTATGGGGCAATTTCCGCTAACGTAACCAACCAAGCAAATCTAACTTTTTCCCCGACTCTTTCAACTAAATCACATCAAACTGCCGACTTCAGCCGACTGACAAAAGAAAATGCGATCGCTTAGGCTATTGGACACAGAGGTAAAAATTAATGTAAAAAAATATGCTTAATACCCTTAGCCCACTTGCCAAAGATTTAGCAGGTCAAAGCTATCCCCATCCTCACTACTTTCAAACACAGCACCGCATTCTTTCCGTCATAGATAGTTATCTTGCAGTCGAAAAGCTACAAGAACGCTTGCAAGATTTACCAATACAGTTTGACAATCCCCAACCCCGTCCTTGGAAACTGATTAACTGGCAAGCAATTAACCGCAATCAAATTATCGGCATAGACGCAGAGATATTTTTGACTATCTTGATAGGTGCGATGGATACCGAAGCCCCCATCCGAGGTTATACCCAAACCAGTCGGCAGTATTTGGAAAAATTGCATCCTCAAATGGCCCGCTTTGTTGGCGGAACAATCGATGAAGATGACGAACTACTAGAGCTAGGTTTATGGGAAAAGGAGGAGCGTCAGCATACACCTGCATTAATCAAGGTCTACAACCAATTAACAGGTGAGAAGATTATCCCCAAACTTCGCACTGTTAGAGGCTATCTGCCTTCTGATGACCCCAACGAAGACTTATATCGCCACGGCTTACATCGCGTTGCTACTGAATACGGTGCTACATGTCTCTATCTGTGGCTGATGGCTCACACCACTGGCGCACTCCAGGATGTTCTAGAGGAACTAGTTCAAGACGAAATCAACCATCTGACAAAATTCTGGGGATTTGGGGTTTGGGCTTTCCCTGATACCTCCCTGATGCGAATTGGACGCACGTTAATCAAAACGCGATCGCACAACTATCAACGCAACAACCTGCTGCGTACCCTACGCCGCATGATGAACACACTCAACTGGACTTCCTGGACTTTGAGCAATAAGACAACTCTCATGTTTACCTTCATCTACGCAATGC
The DNA here is from genome assembly GCF_014904695.1 of Nostoc sp. MG11. Classification (GTDB taxonomy): domain Bacteria; phylum Cyanobacteriota; class Cyanobacteriia; order Cyanobacteriales; family Nostocaceae; genus Komarekiella. The sequence continues at coordinate 104,899 of NZ_JACXXN010000020.1, forward strand.
GTCGTCTGTGGGTTTGGAACAACAGCCTGACACCAGAATATTTGCAAGACCTGTTTGGAATTAGTAGTTTGTCAAGCCTAATTTGACAGGTTGGTAGTTTGCGCTTTAGCGCTAAAGCGCAAACTACGAACAATCCTTACCCTCAGTTATTTCTTGACAGACCACTAGCATTAGTAACAGCAAAAGACAAATGACAAACAACAAAGGACAAATCTCACAATTACCAGCTGACTTAAATCCCCAAAAGTTACCCCAACATATAGCTGTGATCATGGATGGTAATGGTCGATGGGCAACCAGTCGAGGGCTACCGCGTATTGCCGGACATCGCCAAGGGGCAAAGACGCTCAAAGAACTGTTACGATGCTGCAAGGATTGGGGAATCAGCGCCTTAACAGCCTACGCCTTCTCTACTGAGAATTGGCGGCGACCAACCGAAGAAGTTGACTTTCTGATGCTTCTGTTTGAACGACTGCTGCGCCGCGAGTTAGCTCAAATGCATCGGGAAGGAGTGCGAATCTCGTTTATTGGAGATTTATCAATTTTACCTAAGTCTTTACAAGCAGAAATAGAACGTTCTAGTGCAGAGACACTGAACAATCAGGCAATTCACTTTACTGTTGCAGTTAACTACGGTAGCCGCAACGAAATTATGAGAGCCTGCCGTCAGGTAGCGGAACTGGTGCAACAAGGAGAACTCACTGCTGAAGGGGTAAACGAGAATCTTATGGAAAAGTTCCTTTACACAGCAGACACCCCAGAACCAGATCTGTTGATTCGTACTAGTGGGGAGATGCGGTTGAGCAATTTTCTGCTGTGGCAAATGGCGTATACAGAGATGTACTTTACCGATATTCTTTGGCCAGATTTTGATAGAGAGGCATTTCATCAAGCTCTGTTGAGTTACCAAGGACGTGATCGCCGTTTCGGCCAAGTTAAAGCTTCATTGTCAGCTTAAGTCTAGTTTGACTGAATCTTGCAACGTGGACGAACCTGCAAAGCGATCGCAATCCCATTCATAAGTAAACCTAATACATGCTATCAGCTTTACAAACCTTAAAAGCTTGATTAACTTTTGTAAAGTAGTGTAAATTACTATCACAGGTAAAAACAAAGCCTAAATTCATACAAAAACAAACGCACTTATAAAACCATGACAGCAACCTTACAACAGCGCTCCAGCGCCAACGTATGGGACAAATTCTGTGAGTGGGTCACCAGCACCAACAACCGTTTATATATCGGTTGGTTCGGCGTTCTCATGATCCCCACCCTACTAGCAGCCACCACCTGCTTCATCATCGCCTTCATCGCCGCTCCCCCCGTAGACATCGACGGCATCCGCGAACCAGTAGCAGGTTCATTAATCTACGGAAACAACA
>NZ_JACXXN010000196.1 GCF_014904695.1 Nostoc sp. MG11
TAGACCTCTTGCAAAAGTCAGTTAAACAGATTCGGTTTTGGGCAGACGAAGTTCATAGTTGTACAAACCAGCTATTAGATTAAACCTTAAGCCAAATCTTTTTCTCCGATTGCGATAACGGTCGGATAAAATTTTAAACACCTTGAGTTTACGATTGATATGCTCACCCACAACTCGGATTTTGGCTAGCTCTTGATTACTCTTTTTATCTTCGCGACTCAACTCACCTCCCCTCGGCTTCTTTTTTGGTATCCGACTTTTAGCATGAACTTTATGAATTCCTTGATATCCTTTATCACCCAAGCATTCAATATCTTCTCTTAACGGAAGTTTACTGCTTTTAAAGATGCGAAAATCATGCTCTTTCCCTTTGCCATGAGCGGTACAGAGGATTTCGCCTGTATTTTGAGCCACCACGACTTGAGATTTTAATGTATGCCTTTTCTTTTTCCCACTGTAGAACTTTTTTTGTTTTTTTTAGGGCGTTCTATTGGGCTTTCTGTAACGTCAACTACCACTACCTCTACTTGATAATCAGAACTAAAGAGTTTCTTCTTCCCTGGAAGAGAAAAAGCTCTTGAAGCCACGAGAATATCTTCAATTTTACGGATAATACGATATGCTGTTGACTCGTTCACTCCCCAAGATTGACCAATATGAAAATAAGTGCGATATTCCCTCCAATATTCCAATGCCATTAATAATTGGTCTTCCATGCTCAGTTTACTGGGTCGCCCTGTTTTAAGCTTTGTTTGTGAGCGCGAACGCACTATCTCTGTCATCTGACTAAAAGTCTCCGGATGCACACCACATAAGCGTTTGAATTCTTCTGGCTTAAGGTTTTTTACCTTTTCGTACGTCATAGATGTCAAGAATGCTCTAA
>NZ_JACXXN010000197.1 GCF_014904695.1 Nostoc sp. MG11
ATCAAGTTTCTAATTACAGGCGGCACAAACTCGGCACAATCAACTTTTTGTTCTCGCATCAGATTGTAGAGCAGTTCTGGAGCGAGTAACCATTCCCTTGGACAAACAACTAACTTGGCTCCAGAACATAATGCACGCACTAAATCCCCAGTAAAGACATCAAAAGAGAAATTTGCCATTTGTAAATGACTGGTAGTAATGGTTCGCAGTTGGTATGCTTGTTCCCAACCCAAATAAGCATTTACCAAACTGCAATGGCGAACCATTACCCCTTTTGGTCTGCCGGTCGAACCTGATGTGTAAATCAGATATGCTAAATTTTCCGGTTTGACTTCACTGACTCGATTGTGCTGGCTCTTAGTCGCAATTACGTCCCAATCTGCGTCTAAATAGACTACTTGAAGGTAATGTTCCGGTATTTGGGTAACTAACTTCTTAGTAGTTAGCAACATTGATACCTGGGAATCGCGGAACATATAGTCTAAACGTTCTTGGGGATAATCGGGGTCTAAGGGTAAATATGCGCCTCCGGCTTTGAGAATTCCTAAGATACCTACGAATATATCTAAGGAGCGTTCTATACAGATACCAATTAGGTTATCTGGTTTGACTCCTAGTTCTTGTAAATAATGTGCTAATTGATTGGCGCGGCTATTTAATTCTTGGTAAGTCAGTTGTTGATTACCAAATACCACTGCGACTGCATTTGGTGTGCGTTCTACCTGCTCAACAAATAGCTGATGAATACATTTGTGGGGATATTCTCTTTGAGTTTGATTCCACTCTACCAGTAATTTTTGGTGTTCCCAGGGTGGGAGTAATGGTAATTCCGCAATTCGCTGTTCAGG
>NZ_JACXXN010000198.1 GCF_014904695.1 Nostoc sp. MG11
AACAAAACAGAAGTAATTCTTACATCTGAATTACTAAGAATTAAAAAAATGATTAATGAGTTAGTCAAGTTAGTAGCTAACTTTATCCCCTTGACCTACTTAGTTTTAGACGGTCATTTTGGGAACAATAATGCCTTGCAGATGGTTCGCCAGGTTAACTTGCATATCATTTCTAAACTTCGCTGCGATTCGGCACTATATATACCTTATCAAAATCCTGACCCCAATTGTCGCTCCCGCCGTAAATACGGGGAGAAGATTGACTATTGTAATATATCTGACGAATATTTGTGTAAAAGTACGATTGAGGAGGATATCAAAACGGATATTTATCAAGCTACTTTACTCCACAAGGAATTTGCTCAAGCACTGAATATAGTTATTTTGGTCAAAACCAATATTAAAACTAATGCTTGTAGTCATGTAATTTTATTTTCTAGTGACCTATATTTGTCCTACGAACAGATAATCGATTATTACAAGCTTCGTTTTCAAATTGAGTTTAACTTTCGAGATGCCAAACAGTTTTGGGGATTAGAAGATTTTATGAATTTAAGCCAAACTGCCGTGACTAATGCTGCTAACTTAGCATTCTTTATGGTCAACTTATCCCACCATCTTCTTTCTGATTTTCGTCAACACAATCCCGACTCCGGCATTATTGATCTTAAGGCTTACTACCGTGGTTTTCGATATGTTCGTGAAATGTTAAAAATGCTTAGAGAAATCCCTGAGCCTATTTTATTAACCCAGATTTTTGCCAAGCTTACTTCTTTAGGACGTATTCATCCCGTTTCCACAGGCGTTGAACCCTCTTAAATTGGCTAAGGTATTGGT
>NZ_JACXXN010000199.1 GCF_014904695.1 Nostoc sp. MG11
AACTGGAGTTTAGACTAAAGCAAGCAAAAAATAGCTCAACAGTTGATCAATTGATTTCATGTTGAACAGTGAATAAAGTAAGAGTAACAGGAGAGATGAAAAGCTGTTAAGCAGTATTTTTAGATACTTTCTTCGGCTTGGTAAAGGCTTTTTTGACAATGGGATAACGAGTCCGTGGCACTCTGAATCTACCAGAAGTCCAACCAGGGGACTTTCCTCTGGGTTTGGGATCAGGTGCAGGTGTTCCAATCCTAGCTAAAACTGTAGCAAAGCAATTTGCAACTCGGCCAGCAGACAAATGAGTGGAAGATTTTTGCCAAGGGAGGGGGGAATCTTGAATACTGTCTCTAGCCAACCATAACTGCCAAGAGAGTAAAGGCATCAAATCACTCCAACATTCTGACTGCTCAGGAGTAGAAAAATGAGGCAAAGTCCAATGCAGGCGTTGTTTAATAAAACGATACCAATGATCAACCGCAAAGCGACGTAGATACTGACACCAGATTGAGCCAATAGTTGGCATCTGCTCTCCTAGCCAAACCAGCCATAAAGGTTTATACTCTCTATTTTCACCTTCATTGACCCGCTCAATTTGAATAATATGCATGGAGTGGTTGGCAGATTGTTGAAAGTGGAGATTACACCATAGATGCAGCCCTAAGCGCCCCAACTTTGGGTGATCAACCTCTATAGTTTGAGCTGGTGTCCACCATGTTGTAGCATCGTTAAGTTTAAACTTATCGCCGTGGACACGAGGACGACCAACGCCTTTATAAGATGGCGGCGCACCATAGAGTAAGCGATTTGAACGTAAGCGCATCAATTTATC
>NZ_JACXXN010000200.1 GCF_014904695.1 Nostoc sp. MG11
CCACCAAAAGCATTTAATCGTCCCCCATCCATATTGATATCACCGCCTACCAACAGCAAACTATTGCCATCTGGTACGCGCAAAACTATTGAGTTATTTTGAATCGGCGTAGTAGCAATTTGATTAAACAAAAAAGCCGAAGGATTTACTGTTAGAAGTTCAGGAGTATTCGGATTTGAAGCACTAAAAAAACCGCGATCGCCAAATCCAATCGCATTAGCTGTAGTCCCTACAAATGAACCACCAATATCTAGTCTTGCCCCCCGTTCAAAAATAATCCCATTTGGATTTATCAAAAACAAATTAGCTGTACCATTAGCACGAATTAACCCATCAATATTAGAAGCTGACCCACCCGTAACCCGACTAATGATATTTTGAATATCTACAGCATTATTAAAGTCAGCAGTGCCACCATTAGGTACAGAAAATTCACCAAAGCTGTGAAACAAATTACTTCCTGATTGCGTTCCTCCAGTGATATTGAGGGTGCTACCATCTGGTGTGACGATGGAGTTATTAGGCAAGGTGTTATCCGGGGTAATTTGAGCAAAAACATATTCTTGCCAAGAAGCAATTAACACCCCGCACACCACAAAACTACTACACCAGCATTGCCAATTTTGAGTTATCCCCGACATAGTACCCCCCAATAAAACAGTAACTTTACCGTCTGATTAGTCTTATTTTTCTAAGTTGTAATGCTCTATAATTGGCTCCTTAGCAATATCTTGCAAGCCAACTACATTTAATAAATCAATCCAATCTTTATTAATAGATGCATTCTGCGGATTGTCACGACGCAGTTGACCTAAATTAGTTAGAGC
>NZ_JACXXN010000201.1 GCF_014904695.1 Nostoc sp. MG11
AGTGTCACCTGTGCTTCTAATAACCTAGACCCATTCCCTTGTAAGGAGTGAGGTTTTTAAAGTCTCTGTTCCTGTTATGGGAAGAATAATCGAAGTAAGGTTCTTCGGTAAACTTTGCGATTTTTCAAACATCCTTTGAGAGTCCAAGCTCATTTTGAAGTTAAACCCTCATCTATAAATTATTTTGCGAGTTTTGCCCAAATTTTTCCGGCTATTAATTTGACCAAAATATTGATTAATACAGTTATTTATTTATTTATCACTATTCCTACATAAAATAAACTTCTTTACCCAACCTTCAAGATGTAACTCTGTTTTTTCCTGTCTGGTTGTATTGATATCTCTGTTGAAACTGCAACAAGAAGACATTAGATGCCGAATTGTCAAAATTTTTTAGTGGGTTATCTCATTCTTGTACTCCAACTCCAGAAGACTTAACACTTTCTCTTCTACGTTGATTGCAATACCTACCGAGCGATCGCTTGTCTTCCCTAAGTCCTTGTGACTCTAAATACTCAAGCACTTGCCCAACACATTGCTCAACGGTAAATTTATCTGTCAAACAGGTAATATCTGGATTGATTGGTTCTTCGTAGGGGTCAGAAATGCCAGTAAAATGTTCTATTTGCCCTGCCCTGGCTTTTGCATAAAGTCCTTTAACATCACGGGATTCACAAACGGCTATGGGAGCTTTAACATAAACTTCTATAAAATTAGCAGAAGTCTTTTTGAGTTGTTCTCGAACTTCACGATAGGGGCTAATTGCAGCAATGATCGCAATTATGCCATTGCGACTGAGTAATTGGGCAACAAAACCAAGACGACG
>NZ_JACXXN010000202.1 GCF_014904695.1 Nostoc sp. MG11
AGCTTGCAACAAGTTTGGGATTCAGACAGGACAAATTGATTGGCTGTCCTTGAGCACTAAACTTTATCGAGATAGACAATGCATTGGATTGGTTGGGTGCAATGCTCAAGGGTTGTGGTATGCCAGACGTACTCAACTAGGCTGCAATCAGTTTGCCCCTACCGCAGAGATAGCGGTGGCATCCTTGGGAGTAAGAGTCAAAGCAGCAGTCGCGGCTTAGTTCTGAAAGTGAGAAAGGCGATTGCTAACCAAGAGGATATGCAATCGCCCCTACAACGAAATTTCTGACAATCTAAATAATGCCACACAATACAATCATTACGTCCTCCCTTCAAGAATCCGAGTTAGATGAATCCCAAGAGAAAATACTTCTGCCGACAACAGACCCGAATGCAGAGGTCATGGAAATTCTTGGATACAAACTTGTGTATATCAATGGAGCCTGCCCCAGAACTCACCGGGTTTATAAAGCGCACTCAATGATTGGCCTGTTATTCGAGCATATTACCCATTGGTCAAATGCTGTAGATAAGATTCGCTATGCACAAGCTATAGATGCAGCAGTTGGGCTAGATGATTTTATGAAGATAGCTGGGAAATCTAGAGCAACAGACAAAGCCATTGCAGCATATTCAAACAACCCAACTACAACAATAACAATTTCAACAATCCTTTCATTAACTACAACGATGGAAACCATTACAATCAACAACAGCGTCTTTCTCATTCCACCCAGCCAACCAAAACTGCAAGCCAACTGCGCTAAAGAATACGGGCAATTCTTACTCGATTGTCCCCCAAAACTGACAA
>NZ_JACXXN010000203.1 GCF_014904695.1 Nostoc sp. MG11
AATCCATCTACCACGGTAAAAAGGATATGGGCAGCCGTTTAAGGATATTTCTGACTCTAAAACAAGATAGAACTCTTTTCGATCTGAGAACGGCAGATGTACCCCAGAAAGTGAAAGACCGAGCAGAAGTGATTAGATTGAGCGCACATGGTTGGTATGTAGAGAAGATAGCGGCTCACTTTAATTGGACAGCACAAACGGTACGAGAAGTTTTGCATAGATGGGAAAAGCTAGGTTTAGAGGGACTTTGGGAAAAACCAGGGCGAGGAGGAAAATCAAGGTGGATAGAAACTGACATGGTGTTCTTAGAAGAATGTTTGGAGAAAGAACCTCGTACATATAACAGCGTTCAATTAGCCCAAAAATTAGAACAAGAACGCAAGGGTTAATTAAGTCCTGACTGGTTAAGACAGGTACTTAAAAAAAGGGGATCATTTGGAAACGAACGAGAAAAAGCCATAGAGAAAAACAAGACCCCGTATTACAACAGGTTAAACAAGCAGACTTAGATATGCTGGAATTGTCTGCGGCGACCGGAGAAATAGATCTGAAATATCTGGATGAATCAGGGTTTTGTGCTTGGAGTGAACCAAGCTACAGCTATTACTTCCGAGGTGAACAAAAACGTGTAGAGCAGAGTAAGCGTCGGGGGCGAAGGTTAAGTATTATTGGCTTTCTTCAACCCTTAATTAGTTTTGTGTACGGTTTGGTGATTGGCGGCGTTTCACGCAAATCTTATATTCAGATGATGGAGCTTGAAGCATCAGTTGCCCAAAAAACAG
>NZ_JACXXN010000204.1 GCF_014904695.1 Nostoc sp. MG11
CCCTCTCGCAATAAATTCCCACCTCTGGTAATTTCCACCTTATTTGGGCTGGGCGGATTAATCAACTGCTGCAATACAGTGTTTAGATTACGTGTACCAACTACCCCTCGTGTCATAGGGCAAAGTACCTGAACATCAGTTGCCGGATTAAAACCTAAGCGAGGAATTAAGTCAGTAATCAACTCGCAAATAGCTTGCACCCCGTGTTCCGGCTCAAAACCGCCGCCATGCCAGATGCAGTCACAGACGGGAGAATCAGAGATTGGCTCGATTGTGGGGTACTGCCCTTGATTAATTTGGTGCGCGGCGGTGATAATTGCACTCTGCTGAGCTTGGCGAAAGACCTGGGTTAACCGCACCACTGGTACTCTACCGGAATTAATCAAGTCAGCGAGTATTTGACCAGGGCCCACGGATGGCAGCTGGTCGATATCACCCACTAACAACAATTGAGCGCCTTCTGCTACAGCTTTAACCAAAGAATATGCGAGGAATAAATCCAACATACTCGCTTCGTCAACGATAATTGCTGTATGCGGCAAAGGGTTATCGCTACCGCATTTAAAGCCCATTGTTTTCGGGTCGAACTCTAACAAGCGATGAATAGTCTTAGCCTCAAGCCCAGTCATCTCACCCAAGCGTTGAGCAGCGCGTCCAGTGGGAGCAGCTAGGGCGATAGATTTACCCATTGCTTGCCACAGAGAGACTATGGTGTGGGTGGTGAAAGTTTTGCCGCAACCAGGGCCACCAGTCAAAATCATCACCCTTGAATACGCAGCCAT
>NZ_JACXXN010000205.1 GCF_014904695.1 Nostoc sp. MG11
ATCCCAAACAATTGCTATGTTGCTGGTCGTAGCGTTGCCGAAATCGCTCAGGATTATCGATTTCCGACTGGTTCTTTAATTATTGGCTATCAACCCCATCCCCATGAGGATTTGATGATTCCTAATGGTAGTACAGTACTAGAACCTGGTTCAACTGCGCTGATTGTGACGAAACCTGGCTCATTACATCAAGTCATTGATTTTATTGAAGGTTGTAAATAGTTTTGAAGCTGCATCCACATTTTTATTTAGCGATCGCTATTATTGCTCTTACATCTTGTAAATCAACAGAAGTTACATCACCAAAACCCAATACTACTGAGTCAACTCCATCTCAAAAGGTAGTAACTCTGGATAAAAATTTCAAGATAGCAATGGGTCAAACTATCTATGTTCCTGTCTATTCTCATATTTATCATCACAATCGGCAGGAGGTTTTCAATTTAGCAGTTACGCTCAGTATTCGGAACACAGATTTGACTAATCCGATGATTATTACTTCTGTGCGTTACTATGACTCAGAAGGTAAATTAGTCAAGCAGTATTTAGAGCGCCCGATTCAACTTGATGCACTAGCTTCTACAGATTTTTTTGTAAATAGAAATGACACTAGTGGAGGTTTGGGCGCAAACTTCATTGTAGAGTGGGTAGCTCAAACAGAAATGTCTGAGCCGATAGTAGAGGCAATCATGATTGGTACTGACTTTCAACAAGGAATTTCTTTTATCAGTCCTAGTAGGGTAATTAAAAATCAGACTAGTAATCAGCGATCGC
>NZ_JACXXN010000021.1 GCF_014904695.1 Nostoc sp. MG11
TGATGATATGGTTAGCTCCAGCTATACGCAGCGGTTCAGCAAAATCGGGGTGGCGCATCCGAGTCAGAAGATGGGGAACGCCGTAGTGCTTAGCAAGGGTTACCATGGCCAAATTTAAAGCATCACTTCTCAGGACAGCCGCCAACGAGCCTGCTTTGCGAATCCCAGCATCTAGTAAGACTTCTGTACTCACAGCACTGCCTTCAAAAGCCATTGCCCCCACTTGTTCACGGGCATAGCGGCAAGCGGTAGGATCGATGTCAATAACGGCAACTGTATGCCCTAATTCTACCAATTTCTGGGCCAAACTTAAGCCCACTAAGCCTGCTCCGCCAATTAGTACGTACATGGCTATTCTTAATGTTTGACTTCCTATTTCAGTTTACAGGTTTAGCAAGAGAGTGAAGTTGTAGCAGTGAATAGTTTAGACTTTCCAACTGTTCACCTCGTAGGAATGTCAAAAACGCGCCATTCCTGAATACCCCAACGCTTAAGAATAGGTTCGGCTTGACGGATATCCTCTTCTGTGGTTTCTATTGTCATTAAATAATTGCCTTGGGATACTCGGTCGTTATAAAGCTGGGCGGCTTCTTCGGGAAGAAACCAACCTCGTAGTGCGCCAATAAGTCCGCCAGCAGCCGCACTAGCTCCACTTCCCAAAAGGGTAGCTAAAATAGACTCTGCTGCTAACGCCGGGCCAAAACCAGGAATCAGCAAAATACCCAGACCTGCAACCAAGGTAAGTAAACCTCCCGTCCTAGCACCTGCTAATCCACCCGCCCTAGCACCTTCAGCAGGAGTGATAGTATCACTTGTGTCGGAACTGTCAAGTTGCTCATCGATCTGGGGTTTTTTAGTGATTACAGAAATCTTATTCATCGGAAAGCCACTACTTCTAAGCTCATCGAGCGCCTGTAGTGCAATATTACGGCTGTGAAATATACCAATAGCGTGTTGGAGTTGACCAGAAGCCATTTTGCCTCCCAATATTGATGAACCTACAAAGCAACAAATCCTTTGGTAGAGACGTTGCATTGCAACGTCTCTACATGGTCTATCTGTCACATTCTTTTTGTAAATTGTTATTACTAACAAATGTGACCAGAAAGTGATGGCACTTGTGAGCAGTTAGGCTTGTTTGTAGTGGGCGATTTCTCGCCTATATAAAGTTTTCAAGAGCTAGAGCCGCTTACTACTAGCTCCGATTTAGTTAAGCCCTTCTACTTATCATCAACGCAGACAACATAATTATTTCAGCACAGGTAGGATCAATTGTAATTTTTGAATTGGGATTTTTCGAGCAACTCTTTAACTTGACCAGCTACAAGCGGATGTGGATCGTCTTGTAACTGGGGTAGGATTTCTAAAAGAATGCGATGTGAAACCATGTTTAGATATGCGATCGCAGCCTCTCTGACAAAGCCAGTTGGATGACGCAAAGCTGCCAAAATCTCAGGACTTGTCAGTCGCATACGAGTAATTTGAGCAAAATGAAAACAGCAAGCTAAGCACCAATCAGAAAGCAAATTACTCAACAATAGTAATTTGTGGAGGCGATCGCTCACTAACATATTTTCGTAGATCACAACTTTGGCTTCTATAAGATGTTGCAGTTTTTCTTGCTGCGATCGGTTATCTAAAATATTCAACAACAGGGATTTGGAAGGCAAAGTTACAGTGTGTTCTAAGATTTCTAATCCCCGTGCTAAGTTTACTCCTGATTGCGATCGCAGATTGAACGCCGCCGCCTGCATTTTATCTGGAGAGTAAAGCAGTTTCAATAACAACAGCAACCGCTCTTTGACATCCAATTCTAATTCTAGCAGCGCCCGTTGTAGTAACTCACAAACAGTCAAAATCCTCTTGCTTAATTGATCATATTCTAGAGGGTCTATTGTTTTGAAATCTACATAAGCGGCGTAAATCTCACCTAAAAATCGTAATTCCTGCTCAATTAAATTTTCTACCCTACTCTCATAAAACCGATCAACTAAACCTGCAATTCCTGGTTGTTTTTGGATTTTTAGCAAGCTACGAAGAATATGATCCCTGGTAGTACCCCAAGATGTTTCCAAGTTTTGCCATAAAGACTCCATCGCTTCTTGAGTACCGATCTGACCAATGGTACGCCAAGCATACATCCGCACTACTTCTGGTTTGTAAATATCAGTAGCCACCTGCAACAGCATCTCTAGAGCTTCATTCTCCAGTCGTACTAAAGCTAACATTGCTGTACTGCGGGTTGACTTGTAGTAAAGTGCTGCAATTAGTGCCGAATAGTATTCTTCTGAATGAGTTGCTGCAATCATTTCCAAGACAGCACACCGCACCCGTAAAGACTCATCCTGTAACAAATTCGGAATGTGAATCCGCAACGCTTGCAAATAAATCGCTTCTCTGAGCGCTCTAACTCCATTCACCCGTTCCCATTCTCGCTTATGAGTCAGCATTCGGCGCATGGTTTTTGTAGCTGCAACTTTTTGCATTGGCGTTCCCTGGCGCAAAACTAAAGCGGCGGCGGTAGCGCGGATGAGTGAGTTTTGGCGGGGGTGCAAGTATTCTTCTAGCAGGCTTAAATTGGGATTTGGTTCAGCCAGCCAAACGTAGCGCAGCGCTAGAGCAAAAACTTCAGGAGTAGTTGCTTCTGGTTGTTCTAACAAGGGGCGGATGGCGGGTAAATAAGCAGGATTTGCACCTCCTATCAACATCACCTCCAAACTTTGGCATTGCAAATCTGGAGGTAACTTGACTAGCAGTGGTGCTAAAACTTCTGCCGCGCCTGGGGAATCAATTTGAGCTAAAAGTTCAATGCAAGAGCGTTTATCTGCCTCGCTACCTTTTTCTCCTAAAGCTTTGACTACGCCCTGCTTGAAGAATCGTAAGCCCACATTGGCTGCACTCAGGTGTCCCCGGGCCACACTTAAGACTAACAGGTCAACATAGCGCGATCGCAACTCCCAAACTACTTTCAAACAAGCACCAGCTACCACCATTGTTTCCCCTACTAACACCCACTTTTGTAGCGGTACTGGTACAAATCGACCACCAAGCAACAAAGTCGCAAAAATTACCAATCCTGTCAAACCAGTAGCGATCGCTTCCGCAGTTCCGCCAGATAATGTCTGCATTCTGCTGCGAATCGCCTCTGGGATCGGTTGGTATAGTACTGGGCCACTACTCATGACAAAGGTGTAACGCAAAAGTTCATCGCAGAATTTGAGAATTATCAGACCCCAGAAAAAGCTCTGCGATTGCATTGCGGGAACTAAATTCAAGAATAGCAGCACCGCTGGTAATAAAAAACCTACAGTGATAGGTAAAAGCGTGGCGGTGAAAAAGACCCCCATCCGTTCGATGAGTCGGCTAGAAATAAACCACTGCGTCAATAACTCACACAGTCCTAGCATCCCACCAAATAGTCCTAAGAAACTGGCGAGTTCGCGATCGCCCAAATTGGACTGAAGTTCGCGCAAATACTGAAAATCTATTAACAACCCAATGACTTGTAACAGACCCACAAAAGCAAACAATTGCCAGACATAGCGCTTTAGCGGACTTTTAACAAAACGCTGTCGTGAGGCTTGTTCTTCAGGAACTAGTCTTTGGGGAGTTTCGGGAAAAGCTGCTCGATAGTGATGAGTTAAATAGAATAAAATCCCCGATCCCAACAGAATCATTACGCAGCCAATGAGGATGACGTTATTCAACTTGGCAAATTGCACCAGCCAAGGCAAACTAAAGCCGCTGATCACATCAGCGATCAATAAACCACTACTAACCAGTGGGTAAGTACGCTTAATTTCCCGAATGTTAAATAGTTGATTAGCAACGATGGACGTGTTGAGGTCATTGACCACATAAAGTGCATCTACCCACAGCCGCAGCAGAAATATTGAAATAACTGCTAAGTATGAAACATGGTTTCCCCAGTGTAATAAAACCAATAAAACTAATGGCGTCACCATGCAAGGTGCGATCGCCACAATTACCCGGCGTAAGGGGAAAATCCTTTGCAGCCAAGAATATAAAAAAACCAGTCCTGCACCTAACCCGGCACTGGCAATATACATCCAAGGCAATAAGTCTGTTCCATATTCGTCTAAAAACAGCGCGACTGTACTGTCCTCGGCCCACCGCAATCCTACAGATACAGTTGTATAAAAAGCAAACATCATCCAAGTTCGTTCGCTCTCCTCTGGTCGGAGATTTACCCACTGTAACAGTCGTGGTAGAACACCTCTATTTGCAGTCAACCAGTCATTTTTCAGTTCCATGCAGTTTTAGTTTCTGGTATCGTCACCGCGCAACAGGGAAGTAAGGAGTAGGGGCTGTGGAAGTACAATTATTCTTGCCCTTCATCTCCCTCATCTCCTGGACATAGCAAAAGTCCTGAGTAACTGAGTATTATGTTTCCCACTCAGCCATCAGGACTATCGATTTCAGATAAATAAACCCAGAAACCAAGAACTAGTAGTCAAAATTAGAGAAATCCCTCTAACTCTGTAGAGACGCGTAGACACTCGAAAAGCGGTGAGGGGGTCGCAGTCTTCTCTACGAGAGGCTTTTTTTACCAAGGCGGTTCCCGTCGTTAGCGCAGCGTTAGCGAGTCTTCGAGCATCACCCCCGAACCCATACTCCTGCTACGCGTAGTGTCTCCTACAGGAGAAAGGCTTCCGGTAAGAGTATAATCACGCTCTACTCCTGCTATCTCCTATCAAGTTGAATTACGAATAACGTAGCTTGCTTCTCGCCGGAGGCGAATATTATGAATTATGAATTACAAAATAATCCCCTGACTTATAGCCAGAGGATTATCAAACTTCGTCTATTAAACAGTTAGAGGATTATTTTTTGGGCGAGATCAGCATCATCATATTTCGCCCTTCTTTTTTAGGCGCTTGCTGAACTTCACCAAATGGCTCTAAATCCGTTGCCATTCGCTTGAGCAAATCTTCTGCTAGGTCACTGTGTTGAATTTCTCGACCCCGGAACATCACAGTAGCTTTGACTTTATCACCATCTTTCAAAAAGCGCTCTGCTTGCTTAACACGCACATTGTAGTCGTGTTCTTCTATCTTGTAGCGCATCTTAACTTCTTTAACATCAGCTGTGTGCTGCTTTTTCCGGGCTTCCCGCGCCTTTTTCTCCTGCTCAAACTTGTATTTCCCGTAATCCATAATCCGGCAAACCGGCGGATCAGCCTTGTCACTGAGTAGCACCAAATCTAGTTCTTTTTCTTCAGCTAGTTGTAGTGCTTCCTGTGGGGGCATAATTCCCAGCTGGGCGCCATCAGTGTCAATGACCCGAATTTTCGGGAAGCGAATCCGTTCGTTAATTTGTGGCAGATCGCGAGTTCGTTTTTTCTCAATCACAGGCATTATGATTTGTGGGAGCTCTTAATGAAGGATTTGGCGTGGTCTTGATTGGTATGCCTCAGAGGCAAAATACTGGAATAACTAAGGTTTGAACACATAGTCTCTGATTCTAGGGTAACTAATCCATAAAGTAGTTGCGTCGTTGTATTTGTCATTCTACTCACTCTGAGAGAATTTCTCTGCAATAGTTAATCTAAATTACACAACTTAGGGCAATATTAAGTATTGTTACAATTTACCAATACTTTGTTTATTGTGTAGTCGGATTAACAAGCATATCTCCAAAATAACAAGGTTAGATATACAAGACGTTTATAAAAACCAATACAATATATTGTATTACACAGAAATACTAGTAGTGTTTGTAGTCAATAACTCTTGATGAATGTACTTAGAGCAGATGTGGTAGCTGTCTTTTACAAGTAGACAATGGTTACAACTTCTCCAGCCTTGGCACTAAAGATTTGCAATTAAACTCTTATATTGGAAGTAATGGTGTTTCAAAGCTAATGAATTGGAGGGATTGTGACTACTGCGGTACATTGGCAGGAGCGGGTTGGTAATCAGAGGGATTGGGTTTGGCGGGGTTGGCAAACTCGTTACACTTTTATTAGACCTACCCAAAATTACCATCAGACAACACCTTTAATCTTGCTACATGGCTTTGGTGCATCCATTGGGCATTGGCGACATAATTTAGAGGTTTTGGGTGAGCATCACACGGTTTATGCTCTAGACATGCTGGGTTTTGGCGCTTCTGAAAAAGCCCCGGTCAATTACAGCATAGAACTTTGGGTAGAGCAAGTTCACGACTTTTGGAAAACATTTATCCGTGAACCTGCGATATTAATTGGTAATTCTAATGGTTCGTTGATTTCCATGGCCGCCGCTGCCACCTATCCAGACATGGTGCAAGGTATGGTAATGATGAGTTTACCCGATCCGTCGTTAGAGCAAGAAGCGATCGCGCCCATACTGCGGCCACTTGTCAGAACCATTAAAAATATAGTTGCTTCTCCGTTGATACTGAAGCCTATATTTAACTTTGTGCGTCGTCCAGGTGTGCTACGCCGTTGGGCAAGTCTTGCTTATGCTAACCCAGAAGCAATCACCGATGAACTCATAGATATTTTAGCTGGGCCACCCCAAGACCGGGGTTCTGCCCGTGCTTTTAGTGCTTTGTTTAAAGCTGCGATCGGTATTAATTTTAGTCCTAGCGTCAAGACAGTATTACCAACTTTAAAAATTCCGATGCTCTTAATTTGGGGACAAAAAGATCGTTTTGTTCCCCCAGCACTTGCTAGCCAATTTGCTCAATACAACGAGAAATTGGAATTGCTAAATCTAGAGGATGTGGGGCATTGTCCCCACGATGAATGCCCAGAAGAAGTTAACCGAGCTATTTTAGATTGGATTCAGAGATGGGCTGGCGATCGCTAATAGTTAGTTGCTACCTAAATATCCTTAAATTGGATTAATACGTTCAACAACCAGCACTAACCAATCGTCGTTTGATTAGTATCAACATCCGTAGCACCACTTACAGAACGGGCAACAGAAATCATTTTGTTAAGAATTTCCTGACTAGGAACTTTACCTTTCAATACTACAGTGCTGCCTGTCTGAGCTACCCAGAGGCTATCAACATCATCTAGTTGAGGGTCTTGATCGAATGCCAAGGCTACCCGCTTTGCCAACCCACTTTGGTCATACTCACCATTTAATCCCAGACGTTCTAGGGGAGTTGATTGAGTAGCAGTAGGGGCATTAGTAGAAGTTTGCTGTACTTGTGGAGCTGGATTTACTTCTGCATTTTGAGGCTTTTCCATTCCAAATAGTCTTTTTAACCAACCCATAAATACTTTGCTCCTGTTGAAGGTTTGTCAAATGTAAGTATAAATGCTTTATGCAAGTCCGGCATCTGCCAATAAAAAGATATGCACTCAGGAATATTTCTACTTATGGCATGATTTTTGCACAATTTTTTTTTAGGACTGCAATGAGTGTAGCTATTAAGTTTAAAATAGAAGGTCGCATTTACAATTTAATGCGGCAGTACGTCTAGCGCAGCCGTTAGCTAGTGTCTGCGTGATCAAATCCTGCTCTAGCCTTTGTTGGCGACGATGAAACATACTCTTTCAGTTCTCGTAGAAGATGAGGCGGGTGTTCTTTCCCGAATCTCTAGTTTATTTGCCCGTCGTGGTTTTAATATTGAAAGCCTCGCTGTTGGCCCGGCTGAACAGGGAGGAGTTTCCCGCATTACGATGGTTGTACCCGGTGACGATCGCGTAATCGAGCAATTAACCAAGCAGCTATACAAGTTGGTCAACGTTCTCAAAGTACAAGACATTACCGAGACTCCCTGCGTAGAGCGGGAATTGATGCTGTTGAAGGTGAATGCCACTAGCAGCAATCGCTCAGAAGTGATCGAATTGTCTCAGATTTTCCGGGCGCGTGTCGTAGACGTGGCGGAAGATTCTCTTACCTTGGAAGTTGTCGGAGATCCAGGTAAAATGGTGGCGATCGTGCAGGTGCTACAAAAATTTGGTTTAAGGGAAGTCGCCCGCACGGGCAAAATTGCCCTGACTCGTGAATCGGGTGTGAATACTGAATTACTTAAGTCTCTAGAAGCAAAAGTTTAGTGGAAAGAGTTTGGCAAAGGTTAGCCCTTTCAAGGTGTAATTTATTTCCTTAGTGCCTTAGTGCCTTCGTGGTTTAAAAATTGACTTTGAACCACTAAGACACTAAGGTAAAAAGCTTATTTTTAACTCCTCAAACAAGAGCGGATTGCTGGTAGTTGAGAACTGTGATCAAACTTTTGCCAAAGTGGCATGACTAAAGTGGCAAAAAATTGGTACAAGATAAATGGACAAATATTTAATACTGCTAACTACCAAAATAAACGAATCTGAGTTAGCTAAAAGTACCGATTTTTTAATTGTATCAATTGCCTAGGATGATATTGAATGTACAGATTCGTGGGATTTTTGTAGTAGGCTGCGATTATCTAAATATTAATTGCTACTCACCAATCACTCATTACTAAACTTTTAACTACATCTTAAGTCTGAGTCAAAAGAGAATTAATCAAAGTTTATAAAAACTGGTTCTTAGCAGAAGAACTTTTTAACAAATGCAGTATGACAAAGTATTAACACTGCGCCACAATTTGTCGTGGGCATTTATTGGCAATGCAGTCTATGCAGCTTGTCAGTGGGGGATGCTTGTAGTGTTGGCTAAACTTGGTAGTCCTGAAATGGTGGGGCAATTTGCCTTGGGTTTAGCAGTAGGAACACCCATAATCATGTTGACAAATCTGCAACTACGATCTGTTCAAGCAACAGATACTAGAAAACAGTATAGTTTTAGCGATTATCTGGCGCTGAGGTTAATATCGACAACGCTGGCACTTGTGGTTATCGCAGTTATTAGTTTATTAGGAGGATATGGGTGGGAAACATCTTTAGTTATCTTCCTAGTTGGTCTAGCCAAAGCGTTGGAATCTATTAGTGATATATTTTATGGGTTACAGCAATACAAAGGCACGAATTGTATTGCTGTGTCACTGATGATTAAAGGTTTTCTATCGCTGCTACTTCTGAGCATTGGCGTATATCAATCTGGCAATATTTTATGGGGAGTAACGGGGTTAGTATTTGCTGGGGCTGTGGTGCTAGTTGGTTACGACATTCGTAATGGTGTTTTGCTACTTAAGCATTTGTCAAAACTACAACCGCGTTGGCATCGGCCAATCCTACTCAAGTTGGTATGGCTCTGTTTGCCTTTGGGATTTGTGATGATGCTAGTCTCACTTAATCACAACATTCCTCGCTACTTTATTGAGCGATATTTGGGCGTGGAGCAACTTGGAATTTTTGCAGCCGTAGCTTACTTGATGGTGATAGGAGGGATGTTAGTGAATCTTCTAGGAGAGTCAGCTAGTCACCAGTTAGCTAAATATTATGCCGCAGGAGATGCGATCGCTTTTCGCACCCTCTTGCTGAAGTTGGTAGGAATGGCTGCTTTGTTGGGTGTCACAGGTGTTTTGGTAGCTGTTGTTGATGGACGGCAGATTTTAACTGTTCTGTATCGGCCTGAATATGGCGAACAAGCAAATTTGTTTGTCTGGTTGATGGTTGCAGCAGGAATTAGCTATGTATCGTCCTCATTAGGCTATGGAATGGCAGCAGCTAAGTACTTTTGCATCCAAATACTTTTATTTGCTGTGGTGGCAATTATCTTACCCATCGCTTGTATCTGGTTGCTACCTCAGATGAAATTGCTAGGAGCTGCGATCGCTTTAATTATTGCAGCTACAGTACAAGCTGTGATCAGTTTGGGCGTGATTCTTCACAGCCTACACAAGCTCGATTCCAAAAACCTGAATCCATCCACAAAACTCACCTGAAAGTTAGAGAAAATACATTACGCTATTTCTCGCAGTTTGAGTATAAATGATCGCAAATATTGCGATTAATAGCATTTCTTTAAGAATCCACCAAATTTTTACCAAAAAGCTTCTATTTCGTAAATAATATTGGCAATTATTTGAGTTGTTAAATTTATTCTTCCAAATGCTTCTTTGGGCAAGTATACAGGAAGAACTTGCTGAGTTTCCAGTTGCTTGGTGGAGGAAATAGGCTCTCAAAAAATTTGTTAGCGGTTTTATTTCGTACTGAGGCGAGAGTTCCGCAGGTTTGTGCTGCTGCAATAGACTTCTTGCATAAGTCAGGAAAAGCTGAAAGGAATTGTATTTTTCCTTTCCCACAAGAGTGCAAAGGCAATGGATGCAAGAAGTCTAATACTTAAACACATGGGATTTATGAATTTTCATACTTGCCTGTTCATATAAAAGGAGCGTTTTATGCCTGTCACACCTACCTATCCTGGCGTTTATATTGAGGAAATTCCCAGTGGCGTTCGTACCATTACGGGGGTTTCAACTTCTATTACTGCTTTTATTGGATTTGCTCTTAAAGGATCAACTAATGATCCCATCCGAATTCAAAGCTTCGGTGATTATGAACGCCAGTTTGGGAAGTTGACACTTAACAGCACTATGGGCTATGCCGTTCAGCAGTTTTTCCTGAATGGAGGGACTGACGCCCTGATTGTGCGCCTGTCTGCAAAAACCAGAGCAACCACTGAACTCGAAGCTGCTGATAAAAGCTTGATTTTGGAGGCAATAGAACCTGGGAGAGAGGGCGATCGCTTAACTGCAACTGTCAACTATACTGATGTAGTTGACGACAATAACTTCAACTTAATCATCAAAAAAGGTGAAAAGACGGTTGAAGAATTAAAAAACGTTAAGTTCGATCAAGTTGCCGGGAAACTATCGAAATCTGTGCGCTTACTCAGCAGCACACTCACTCAGCGCCCTGACGAAATTGAAAACCAAGCCTTTACAGGTGGTACAGACGGAGGAGTCGAGGCTCAGGTTAGCTTACCCACGAGTAATGAAGCTAACGCTCCAGCACTCGTCTTAAATGCCTCTAGCGAAGGAGCCTGGGGGAATGACCTGAAGGTTGTTGTTGACCATGATACGGCTGATGAATCCAGTACACCCGAAGCGAAAAAAACGTTTAACGTAACGATTACATATATTGACGGTGAGCAAAGAACGAGTGAGAAACTCCGCAACCTTTCCATAGACAAAACTTCGCCTCGCTACGTCGTCGAAGTTTTCAAAACTCAATCCTTCTTTGCGCGTGTTGATGAAGATAATATTCCAGCGGTTCGTCCTCAACCCAGCGACAATGAAGACGGAAGTTCCTTTAGTGGCGGACAGGATAGCAATGAACCGCCCACCAATGACAACCTCTACACCGGTAGCAAGTCTGAAAAGACAGGTATTTATGCGTTAGAAAAAGCAGACTTGTTTAATTTACTCTGCATTCCACCTGTTAATCGTGAAATCGACATTTCGCCAGGAACTTGGGCTACAGCACTTCAGTATTGCTTTGAGCGCCGTGCCATGCTAATTGTCGATCCTCCTCTGGAGTGGACAAGCAAAGATGCGGTGATTAGAAATCTGAACAACCCTCAAGACTCTCTGCTAGCAGCCTTGGGCAAAAATAAGAACTATGCAGCCCTGTTTTTTCCCAGAGTGAAACTGGCAGATCCGTTGAAGGAAAATCGCCTAGAAACATTTGTACCTTGCGGGGTGATTGCTGGAACCTTTGCACGTACCGACGCTCAACGCGGTGTTTGGAAAGCACCTGCTGGAATCGACACAAGTTTGTCAGGCGTGCGAGGACTCACTGTGAGTTTGACTGATGGTGAAAATGGTCAACTAAATCCTTTGGGAATCAATTGTCTGCGATTCTTCCCAGTCTATGGCAACGTGGTTTGGGGTTCACGGACATTGGAAGGAGACGATCGCCTCGCATCGGAGTGGAAATACATCCCTGTGCGGCGGCTGGCGTTATTTCTGGAAGAAAGCCTTTACCGGGGCACTCAATGGGTGGTATTTGAACCCAATGATGAGCCGCTGTGGTCACAAATTCGCCTGAACCTTGGGGCGTTTATGAACAACCTTTTCCGCCAGGGCGCATTTCAAGGAAAAACGCCAAGAGAAGCCTATTTCGTGAAATGCGACAAAGAAACAACCACACAAAACGACATTGATCGCGGCATCGTCAACATCATCGTCGGTTTTGCACCGCTGAAGCCTGCGGAGTTTGTGATCATCAAGTTTCAGCAAATTGCTGGTCAGCTCGTCACTTAAATCAGTGAACAGTCCTAACGGCGCATCGTGGGGTGAAACCCAGTAATAAAACTGATAACTGTTAAAGGAGGATGTGATGGCTCAGTTTAGTGTCAATGCTCAACGATTTGACCCATATAAAAACTTTAAATTTCGGGTGAAGTGGGAAGGTAAATATGTGGCGGGTGTGAGTAAAGTAGGAGCGCTCAAGCGATCAACCGAAGTGGTAACGCACCGAGAAGGTGGTGATCCCAGTAGCCCGCGTCACTCGCCCGGACAGAGCAAATACGAACCGATCATGTTAGAACGGGGCGTAACCCACGATAGGGACTTTGAACAGTGGGCAAATAAGATTTGGAACTACGGTTCTGGGTTAGGAGCAGAGGTATCGCTCAAAGACTTCCGCAAAGATATCATTATCGAGTTGTATAACGAGGCAGGACAGTTAGCGATCGCCTACAAGGTATTTCGCTGCTGGGTATCAGAATTCACCGCTCTCCCAGAACTCGATGCCAACGCCAACGCTGTTGCTATCCAGAGTATCCAACTGCAAAACGAAGGCTGGGAGCGAGATTATGAAGTAACAGAACCTACCGAACCGAGTTTCTTGGAACCGTCGTAGAAAGAAGGAGGGGCAGTGTTTCGGCTACGCGGCAGTTGGGCGCTAGAGCATCGATTCAGTAATCGCAAAAACCCGATTTCTCTTCGGTAAAACGACCAACTATCGTTGACTGTAGAGACGTTGTTATGCAATGTCTCTACGAAATAATCGGTTTTTCTCGCCCCTATTTTGAATACTGAATCGGTGTTCTAGGGCTGAGCGTAGCCGTTGGCGCAGCCTCTCGTAGAGAAGCGTAGTCGAAACCCAACAATTGGTGCGGAGGAGCGGAGGAGATATATTTTAGAATGCAACAATGAGTCCTTTGATACTCGCAAACGAGTCTTTGATACTCGCGAACGAGCCTTTGATACTCGCGAACGAGTCTTTGATACTCGCAAACCCTGCCCCCTGCTCCTCCGCCCCCCACCCCTCACCATGCGTCTCCTCTCTGCCAATCAGATTCTTCAAATTTGGGAAATTGGGCAAGCTCAGCATCCTTTAGATCGGGCGCTGACGTTGTTATCTTTTGCGTTACCTGAGCGATCGCTGGATGATTTAGCACAGTTCAGCATTGGGCAACGGGATGCGCTGCTATTAACGCTGCGAGAGATGATGTTTGGCTCAGTAATGGATGGATTTGCAGTGTGTCCGCAATGTGGTGAACAGCTAGAATTTACGCTGAAAGTGCCGGAACTGCGGATTGTCGAGCCAATGTTGACAATTAAGCCAGAGTACGCATTTTCCATAGAGGACTACACACTACAGTTTCGCCTGCCCAATAGTCGAGATTTGGCGGCAGTAGTACGCTGTCCTGATTTAATAACAGCTCATCAACTTTTGGCGCAGCGTTGTATCCAACAGGTTAGCCTGAGTGGGGAAATAGTGAAGACTGATATGCTGCCGGATACAGTATTAAACCAGTTGGGACAATATATGGCAGATTGTGACCCACAGGCGGAATTACTGCTAGATCTTACCTGTCCTGCTTGTAATCACCGCTGGCAGGTATTGTTTGATATCGTCTCGTTTTTCTGTACAGAACTAAGCGTTCAAGCGAAGCGGCTACTGCGGGAAGTCCATACTTTGGCACGCTGCTACGGCTGGCGTGAATCCGATATTTTATCCATGAGTCCGATGCGGCGACAATTTTATCTTGATCTGGTGAGCAGATGACAGACTTTCTAACACGACTAGCAGCACGCACGTTGGAGCTAATGCCGATGGTACAGCCCCAAATCGCGCCGATATATGCGGTGGGGGATGGGGAATGGGGCATGGGGAAGAGTTACGAAACAGAAGATTCAGAGCAGTCTGCTGCTATAGAGAGGACAGAACAAAGACAGAATCCGGCGTTAGCGATCGCCCGGCTCCCTCGCCTCACAACCCAACCTACATCCAATCCCATTGGTGAATTGCATTTGTTGGAGGTTTCTCAGGACATATCTCGAGCTATGGTGCAGGAAGAATTATCTGCCCCATTGCAGCCAGAGGATGTAAGGCAATCATTGCATCCTCCAGAAGTTTCTGCACCAATTGCACTGTCTACCCCAGACAAAGACGCTATTTCTCCATCATCCATCTATCCGGCAGTGCCACTTCCAGGGCCAGGGCGATCGCCCGAACCGCTTTCATCACCACAGTTGTTGGAAAAACCTCTCATCCCTGCTGTATCTGCAAAGGTGTCACAGCCTCAAGTCCCGGTGTTGTCACCACCACAGTTGTTGGAACAAGTTATCCCTGCTGCATCTGCAAAGGCTTCACAGCCTCAAGTCCCGGTGTTGTCACCACCACATTTGTTGGGACAAGTTATCCCTGCTGCATCTGCAAAGGCTTCACAGCCTCAAGTCCCCGTGCTGTCAGCGCCACCATCATCGGAATTGGTGACACCTGAAATGAATCGGTTGGTGCAGTTGAGACAGGCGCGGGTAACTAATGGAGAGGCAGACGAAGCGATCGCCCAGCCTGTGGAATTGCCAGTTGCTCAGTTGAATTTCTCTTTGGAAGATAGTACTGCTCTAGTTCAGCCAGTGCAATCCGCAGGTTTGAAGCAGTTACAAGAGGCTGCGGGATCTCAACCAACAATGGCGTGGAGTGACAGACGCATCGATGCAGCGCCATCTGTACCCACCATTCACATCAGTATCGGGCGGATTGAAGTGCGGGCAGTGTCGCCGCCTGCACCAACTCGTTCTCGCTCCGCTCCTGCTGCACCCCGATTATCACTAGAAGACTATCTGAAGTCTAAGGGAGGTTGAGATGAGTAACGCCCTTGCCATTGGTGCGGTAACTGCTGTAATTAAGAACTTGCTAGAAAACGGGCTGGTGCGACAAGGTATTGCTGCCAGTCTCGGAGACGCGCCCACTGTGACAGTAGTGTTGCCCAATTTGGACGGTACTAATGGGACGACGCCAGCGAAAGATCGGCTGAATCTGTTTCTGTATCAGACAACGTTCAATTCTGGCTGGCGTAACCTGGGTTTACCCACTCGTAACAGCAGTGGAGAGCGGGTGGCGAACCCTCCTCTAGCTCTTGATTTGCACTACTTGTTAACTGCTTATAGCCAGGAGGCGTTTCATGCCGAGATTATGCTCGGTTATGCGATGCAGTTATTCCACGAAACACCTGTATTAACACGGGATGTGATCCGCACCGCGTTGCAAAGTCTTGCCTCTAGCGAAAAACCAGCACTCAAATCGCTATCTGTGGTGGATCTAGCAGAGCAGGTGGAGCAAATCAAGATATCGCCACAGCCGATGAGTACAGAGGAAATGTCAAAGCTGTGGTCGGCAATTCAGACCCAGTATCGTCCGACAGCGGCTTATCATGTGTCCGTGGTATTGATTGAGTCCCAGCGCTCGCTCAAATCTGCCCTCCCCGTCCGAGAACGACGCCTACACGTACTGCCGCTACGCCAGTTGGTAATCACAGAAGTGCAACCGCAAATTGTCGCACCAGGCAATCTGCTGACGTTGCGGGGGCAAAACCTGATGGCTGAACGTGTACAGGTTAGTTTTGGCAGCGTTACGGTGGAGCCAATGAAGGTGGGCGATCGCGAAATTCAGGTGAATGTCCCTACTGGTTTACAAGCAGGCATCAGTACAGTACAAGTCTTGCATCTACTAGATTTGGGCGCACCATCGGGGCTGCATCGTGGCTTTGAGTCCAACGTTTTGCCTTTCGTTCTGCGTCCTCGAATTCTGCGGATAGAGGCTCCAGGAGGGATTATTGCAGGCAGAGTAGATATTCGAGTGACAGTGGAGCCAGTCATTGGCAAGGGGCAACGGGTAACGCTATTGCTGAACGAACAAAACAGTGACACTACCACCGCTTATACCGCTACTGTTGACAAATCTATTGAAGATACCAACATCATCACAATTCCGGTAGCGGGAGTGAAAGCGGGGCGTTATCTGGTAAGAATCCAAGTCGATGGCGCAGAAAGCCTACCGGAAGTAGACGACAATCTCTATTCTGGAGAGCCAGCGGTGGCGATCGCCTGCACCCAAAATTGCCTGCGCGTTACCCAAGACGACATCCAACTGACAACCACACTGGATGGAAATCTCCTGATCGTCGAGGGGATTGTGACTGTCAAAGACCAGACAGGCGCTTTATTACCAGATGTGAAAGTTGCGATCGCCTGGACACTACCAGATGGCTCCACCCGTACCGATACTGGCAATACTGTTGCGGATGGTACTGCCACTTTCCGCATTATTGGCATCCCAGGTACTTATACCCTAACTGTCACTAACCTCACGAAACTCGGTTTCTGTTTTGACCCACCCAAAGACACCACCCAGATTCCTCCCCGTCGAACGCTGCCGTTTAATAGCGTTACAGAGTGATTATGACCAGCACCGTCCCTTTAACCTGGCAAGAAGCCAACGACCAATATCTGGCGATCGCGATCACTAGAGTGCGGACGGCGTTGCAGGAATACATCGCCCGTGTCCAAGGACAACCTGCGCCGGAAGCATCTCCACCCATACAGCAACATCCGTTAACCCCACCTTCAGCCCTCCAAACCCTCTGCACTGCATTTGGTCTTACTTCCTTTGAGCGTGATTTGCTGGTGTTGTGTGCTGGAATAGAACTTAGTGGCTCTCTCGCCCAACTGTGTGCAACCGCCCAAGGCAGCTTGCAATTAGCGTATCTTACCTTCAGCCTAGCGCTAGCAGCCCTGCCCGATGCTCACTGGAGCGCCCTGGCTCCCACCAGTCCCCTCCGCCATTGGCGCTTGATTGAGGTCGGCAATGGTGAAAGCCTGACTCAAAGCCGTCTCCGCATTGACGAGCGGGTGCTACACTACCTCAACGGCGTATCCTACTTAGACGATCGCTTGCGCGGACTGGTAGAACCGATAAAGAATAATGCTTTGCTACCACCCTCCCACCAGCAACTCGTTGAAAGCCTTGTAAATAGACTGACAACAAATACCAGTATTTCCCAGCTAATTCAACTGTGTGGTGGTGAGCCGGAAGCTAAAGAAGCGATCGCCATTACCGCCTCTACCAATTTGGGACTCAACCTGCATACCCTACGAGCTACCGACCTCCCCACCAGCGCCGCTGAACGGGATGCTTTAGCACGTCTTTGGGAGCGGGAAGCAGTCTTGAGCCGCAGCGCCTTACTAGTAGATTGTGAAGTCGGAGAGAATAAAGACAAAGTATTACCTTTCCTCGAAACCGTCCAAAGCTTGGTAATGGTTGCCACCCGCGACCCTCTGCACCTGCGTCGCCCTTCCCTGCGCTTAGATATCAATAGACCTACCTCTGGCGAACAGCGCCAACTTTGGCAAGAGGCTCTAGGAGGCATAGTAGACCAAGATCTTGACCCCCTCATTGCTCAATTTCAACTCAGTGCTGCTGCCATTCAGGCGATTTGTTCAAAAGACTCATTATCTGCTAAAGACCTCTGGGATGCCTGCCGTATCCATGCACGTACTCGTTTAGATGACATGGCCCAGCGCATTCAACCTGTGGCTACCTGGGATGACTTGATCTTGCCAGAACCTCAGTGTCGAACCCTCCGGGAAATTGTCGCCCAAGTGCAACAGCGGATAACGGTTTATGAAACCTGGGGTGTTGCGGCTGGAAGTGCGAACGGTTTAGGGGTAAGCGCTCTATTTGCAGGGGCTAGCGGCACAGGCAAAACCTTGGCAGCAGAAGTACTAGCACAAGAATTACGGCTGGATCTCTACCGGATTGATCTCAGCCAAGTGGTGAGTAAATACATTGGGGAAACCGAAAAGAATTTGCGGCGGGTATTTGAAGCGGCCGAAGCAGGCGGCGCAATCTTGTTGTTTGATGAAGCAGATGCATTATTTGGTAAACGCAGCGAAGTAAAAGATAGTCACGATCGCTACGCCAATATTGAAGTTAGCTATCTGCTGCAACGGATGGAAGCTTATCGCGGACTAGCGATTTTGACAACAAATTTGAAAGGTGCGATCGACTCTGCATTCCTGCGGCGGATTCGCTTTGTGGTGCAGTTTCCATTTCCCGATGTCGCCCAGCGCCTAGATATTTGGCGGCGGATGTTCCCACCCAAACTGCCAACCAAAGGGCTAGATCTGAATCGGTTAGCGCAACTGAACATCCCTGGCGGTAATATTCGGACTATCGCCCTGAATGCTGCTTTCCTCGCTGCCGATGCTAAAGAACCTGTGCAGATGAAACACCTGCTACGGGCAGCCCAAAGCGAATATCTGAAGCTAGAGAAAACCCTGACGGATGCGGAGGCAAGTGGATGGATTTAACACCTGCTAATTTGGAGTTACACATAGAAGAACTTATCCTACATGGCTTTCCGGTCAGCGATCGCCACCGCATTGGAGCCGCTGTACAACAGGAACTCACCCGATTATTCGCACAGGGTATCCCACCATCTTTGATGCAAGGAGGAGCGATCGCCCAACTCAATGGCGGTATATTTGAGATGACACCTGGCACGCAGCCAGAAATTATCGGTGTCCAGATTGCTCAGTCTATTTATGGGGGGTTGAATCAATGAGTACAAAAACGTCAGCGGTAAATACAACAACGAAACCCTCCCTCAACAGCGACAAATCTGGACTGCTGCAACGCAAGTGTGCTTGTGGCAATTCGCCAGGGTTAACAGGCGAGTGTGCTGAATGCCAAAAAGAAAAACTCACTTTACAGCGATGGGCAACAAATCAAGATCATGCTGCTGAAGTGCCGCCAGTTGTGCATGAAGTATTGAACTCTTCCGGTCAACCCCTCGACCCGGCAACGCGCACCTTCATGGAATCTCGCTTTAATCACGGTGTGGATCAACAGATACATAGTCTGCAATCCCCTGTTGCCAAGAATATCAGTATAGGTTCAGCAGGCGATCGCTATGAGCAACAAGCAGATCGAGTTGCCGAACAAGTAATGCGATCGCCTGTTCCAACTAACCCACCTACTTCCCAGTCTCAACTTGACTTCAGTTTGGTTCGCATCCACACCGATGCCAAGGCTGCACAATCGGCTCAGGCAATTAGCGCCCGTGCTTACACCTTCAACCAGCACGTCGTATTTGGCTCAGGGCAATATGCACCTGACACGACTGAAGGCAAAAAACTCTTGGCTCATGAGTTGACGCACGTTGTACAGCAACAGGGACAACCAGCGATGAAGTTGCAACGGAAGCTGAATAGTCCAACACAAAGCGCTCCTGAAACACCAACAATAGATCAGGGCGCAGATACCGCAACTCAACCAGACCAACCTTCTACCCCAACTGCGACAACGCTACTCGCTCCGAAAGCCGCATTACCTTCAAATACTCCTACTGTGCCTGAGCCAATCGCCTCAGAAGTCTCTCCTACACCACAAGCCCAAACAGTACCCTCTGCTCCCACAAAAGACAATGTGGTTACTAGCAGTTCTGAGGGACTATTACAGTCTTTGGCAACTACGCCAGCCAGTTCTTTTATCCCAGCGATCGCAACTGTCAGACAGGCAACAGGGCAAGTACAAGCACAAGAAAAGGCAGAATTAACAGCGAACTTTCCGACGGTTGAACAACCCACTGGTTTACCTAGTATTCCTGATGCTACCAAAGTTGCACCAACTGTGCTGGAACGCGGCATCGCTCCAGAATTGCCCAGTGCGGGGGAAGGTAAAACGACAACAGAAATGCCCATCGCCGCAGCTAGTGGCCCCCTTCCTGCCAGCCAGGTATCTACCGCAGCGGCAGAACCCACGGCAGAGGACGAAGGCAGCTGGTGGGACTGGCTGTCTAACCGAGTCGGCAATTTTATCACCACCATCCCTACCACTGACCCTAACCTTTCCACTTCTGCTGGTTCTCGTCCCTATGTAGACCTGAGTGGCAATGCCGATCCGGCTCAGAATACCCAGTATCAACAGACTTCCCAGCAGACTATAGCCCAGCATCAAAGTGAGGCGGATGCCGCGATCGCTGCTGATTTTGGCGAAAATAACATTTACCCCACCTTACAGCCTCAAACTCTGCACCCAAGTTATGAGCCGACGACACCAGTAGCAAAGGAAGGCGTCAGTATGGCAGCACCAATTTTGCCGGATGTCCAGCGTCCTATCTTTGACCAAAGCTATACTCCTTGGACAACAGCAGCAGCCAAGCAGCAAGAGCCGCAATACTTACAGGATCAGACAGAATTTCAGCGTCAGTCTCAGGAAACACAGGTACAAGGACAGCAGCAAATTGCTACAGCCACAGAAGCGACACGGATGCAGCAAGAACAAATGCAGCAACTAGCTCGCAATGATGTGGATGCACAACGGCAACACTGGCGAGAAGAAAACAACAAAGTTCAGCAGCAATATGCTACGGAGTCCGATGCCAAACGCGGGGAAATCGATCAACAGATTCAGGACAAGGTGCAGACGACTGAAGCGGAAGCTGACCAGAAGTTAACTGATGCAGAAGTCAAAGCGGAGGAAGAACGGAGTAAAACTGAGCAAAAGGCAGCCAGTAAGAAGCAAGAGTTAGAAAACAAGCCTCAAAGTTTCTGGCAAAACCTCAAAGGCTCAATTTCTTCAGTGTTTGACAGCATCAAACAGGCAGTCAATAGTTTGTTTGAGGAACTGCGGCGTTTGGTGAAAAATATTCTGGATGCCGCCCGTACCGCTGCTAAGAATCTGATCGAAACTGGGCGTAAGCTGATTGTCGGTTTAATTCAAGACTTTGGTAACTTTGTTAAACAGCTGGTAGATGTGGCACTTGCCGCTTTCCCTGACCTGGCTGAGAAAGCGCGGCAGTGGATCGATAATCAGGTGAATCAGGCAATTAACGCTGTTAATCAGGCAGCTGATGCCTTAAAACAAGGTGTTGATATCATCCTGGATGGGATGGCTCGGATCATTGACACCGCTCTATCGGCGCTTCAAGTTGCTTTTAATACAGCACTGGATATCCTGGAAGCCATTGCGATCGCCCCGCTGCAAGTCTTGGAAATTCTAGCTCAGCTAGCAGAAATCCTCAAGGAGTTTCTCCCGTTACCTGAAGGGCTGGAGAAACTACGTAATTACTACCAAGGACTATTAGATCGGGCAAAAGCAATACTGGGAGAAACTTTTTCTGATGCAACTCAATCAGAAGCGATCGCTACTGCTCCCACTGCATCTATTAGCAACATTGCGCCGTCGATGATGGCAAGCTCAGCAACGCCAGCAACCACCTTGGCTACTAGCACCTCATCCAACATCATCCAGCGCCAGCCTAGTTCTCAAGCACCTGCGGGTAAAGTGCCGCTCGGCTCTCCAGGTGGTTTTAACTCACCAACTACTGAGCCAGCCGGTGGTTGCGGACTATGTTACGGTATACCCGCTGCGGTAGGTACAGCCGCTCACACCCTGATTCAGCAAGAATTTGAAATTCTCCATCCCCTTGGGCTGATGGAATTTCCTTTCTCCAGTCCTACAGATGAAAACGGCAGGTTAGATTTAGCGATCGCAACTCCCACTGGCTTGCAAATTGGCGAAATTAAGCCTGCCAATCCTGCGGGATATGCACAGGGCGCTGCCGATATGCTGTTCTATACTGCTGCCCTCAAAGCAGTTTACCCAAATTCCACCATCAGTCCCCTGACCAGCCTAATTCCACCTTTGATTTTCCCCACCCTTTCACCCAATTGTCCGGTGCAAGATTTGTTTGTTGCACCGCCGATTGCTGGAGTTTACGGCTATTTCTGTAAACCTAGTTTTAGTGAGTTACTGGCAAAGGGATGCAAGTGTAATGGCAAGCCAAAGAAGGAGAAAGAGAAAGAAAAGGTAAAAGAAAAGGTGAAGGAAAAGGAAAAAGTGAAGGAAGAGGTGAAAATCAGGCAAAGGATTCCTGACTGGGTATTAATCCTCGCAATGATTGCCCTCTTAATTGTCGGCATTATCCTACTCCTCATACCCTCTCCTGATCCCATCACCAAGGGAGGTGGCGCAGGCGCTCTTGTTGGTGCAGGAGCCATATTAATGTTGTTGCTCAACAAGTCTCGTTCAGAGTCCGAACCGATCGCCTGAATACAGGGGACTCCAGCCTCAGCATTCTGATGTATGTCTTTCGTCAAGCGAGGATTTAAGAAATGCGATCGCACACCTCAACTAAATCACTACCAAAATCCTCCTTTACCCCAGCGCGATCGCCCCTACTCCAGCGAAAGTGCGATTGTGGTAATTCGGCTGGGTTAACGGGGAAGTGTAGCGCCTGCGAGGATAAATCACTAACCTTGCAAAGACGCTCTAAAAATCAAACAGAAACCACTGCTGAAGTTCCGCCAATTGTGCATGAAGTCTTGAGTTCGTCCGGTCAACCTCTTGATCATCAAACCCTCAACTTCATGGGATCTCACTTTGAACATGACTTTAGCCGGGTAAGCGTGCATACCGATTCCAAAGCAGCAGAATCCGCCCAGGCAATCAATGCTTTAGCTTACACAGTGGGACAGAATATTGTATTTGGAGCAGGGCAATTTGCACCAAATACAACAACGGGTAAGAGGATACTGGCGCACGAGTTAACTCACGTAGTTCAGCAAAGCCATCAGGGACTAACTCCATCACTACAACGCCAATCATCTGCTGGAACAGAAAGTGATGCACTTGAAGTAGAAGCAGACAAGATTGCTCAGAATGTAGTTAAAAGCCCGACAAAAAAAGCTAGTTCACTTCAGAAGAAAAAAACCAAGAAAGCTGTCAGTTCTCTCTTGACCTTTGCTCAGGTAGAAAAATATATTCTCAGCAATAACAATTCCAGCCTCAGTAAGGAATTCCTGCTCTGTTTGATTTGGAAGGAAAGTGGATTTGATCCAAAAACCAAAAATTCTTCGAGCAGTGCAACTGGACTGATGCAAATGACCAAAGGAGCAGTCACAGAGGTCAATAAAAATACACCCAAAGGTGTGCATTTTAACCATAGTGAGATGACTGATCCTGAAAAAAATATTGCCTGTGGAACTTATTATCTAACTATCCGAATTAAGTGGGCAAAGGGAAATATCAAGAAAGGTGTAGAGGGCTTTGGTACTGGAGCCGGATATGCTGACAAAATCTTGGATTGTGAAACTTGCTTGCAAAAGCAGCCAGCTGAACCCAATGATTGCTTGTTTACTATTCATAAATAGCGTAAAATCATTTTTTTGAACAATCTTTGAGGAAATATACTAATGCTATCAATTTTGCAAACACTGATTTTTTTATTTGGGACTGCATTCATCTTGGGTTTTCTTACCTATGGGCTAATTGATAACACCAATCCGCCCAAAAAAGATGATAATAATCCCGCGCCAATTCCTCCAGTAGGAGATTCTCCTACTGCTGAAAAAGCTGAACCAGTTTCTTCATAGCTTCAGGGTTTTTGGTGTCTAAACTTACGGATTCTTCTTTTGAGGGAGCAGTTCTGGATCGGGTTCTGGCAATAGTTGAGTGAGTTTTAAGTCCCAACCAAAGGCTTGTTTTAGCGTGCGATCAACCCAGATCGTCACAAGCTGAAAGGGTAGTAGTAAGACAGCAACAAATTTTTTCAAAATAGTCGTCGGCGTGGGATTATCTGCTTCTAACCAGATGCGAAATCCACGTCCTGTATGGAATCCCAGCAGCCAGACAAATAGAAAACCACCCACAATAGACAGCAGTACTAGCAGCAGCAACCGAGCAAATTGAGTAAAAATCTGCCAAGTTTTCCAGACAGCTTCTTTGTATATCTTGCTGGTGTCGCGGCTGGTGACAGTTTGCCATAGTTCATTAGTCTGACAAGAGAGCGTTGTCCACCAGCGTTGCCAAGCATCTTGCAGAGGTTGAAGGGTTGGAGGCTGAGAAGTCTGGGTTTGAAGAGAAGTCATATAAGTAATTATCTCAAGAGTAAGCTATCCAAAATTAGAGATTCTCTAGTTAGTAAAACGTGAGTTAAAGCACTTTTGCAAACTATTGGTTAAGGGTTAAAGCTCAATAGAAAAAAAATTCATGCCTTTAACCTTTTGTCCTTTACCCAATTCTTGCAAGAAGTCTGATGACTGAAGGGTATAACTTTTGTAAAACAATTGTTGGGCGATCGCTAAAATCATTATGATTTTTAACAATTCTTTGGCTAAAAGTGAATAATCATTACGTATTTAGAGGAAGAATTACAAATCTGGTAAAAACTGGCGGAAAACAGTATCCTTTTCACAGAAAACTTTAATTATTCAGCATAACCACTATAGTAATACTAATTAAATTTTGAGAAAAATAAATCAAAAATCTCAACGGAGCAAAATCAGGCTTGTCCTTTGCTAAACTCTCCGAAGTTCATCATTGCTCAGCACTGTTTCAGTGAAGATTATCCATTCATAAATTTAGAAATCTAAATTAGGCTTTATGATTGCCTTTACTCTTTCTCCACGTCTGGTTAAAGGAGCCATTGTTGCCATTGATCCAACTACCAATCGGGTAGCTCGAACTATTGTTTTTCAGTACAACCCAGAAACGCTTTCTCGGACTTTGCAGGTTCAGGCAATTGAAGAAAATGGTGCTCGATCAGAGGTATTTCGGCTCAAGGGCGCACCAGTGGAAACTATTCGATTAGAAATTGAAATTGATGCTACTGACCACTTAGCCAATGGAGAAAAAACAGCAGTAAATTTAGGTATTTATCCCCAATTAGCGGCATTAGAAACGTTAATTTATCCTGACGTTGAGCGGGTATCTAAAAATATGGAAAACGCTGCCAAAGGAGTGTTAGAAATCATTCCTACGGAAGCTCCGATGACACTACTAGTTTGGGGAAAAAAACGAGTCCTACCCGTTCGACTGACCGATTTTAGTATCAACGAGGAAGCATACGATGTAAATCTCAATCCCATTCGCGCTAAAGTTTCCCTCAGTTTACGTGTCCTCAACTATGACGATCTTCCTTGGGGACAACGTGGCTCCAAACTATTCCTAACCCATCATCGTGAAAAGCAAAATCTAGCTAGACAAGGGAAAATATCCCTTGCTGAAACCACAGTCGTTCAAATCAATATCCCAAATCTGTAATCTCCTCCCATGTTCGACCCCAATAGCCGCTATTACCGCTTGGAAACTGCCGAGTACACCACCCCCGACGATCGCAAAATTGCCTATAAGCGGCGGCGCTTTTTGCCACAGGGCGAAATGCTACCGCTACAGCTAGAAGTCACGGTAACACGAGACGATCGCCTGGATTTAATCACGGCGCAAACACTGGGAGAAGGAGAGCAGTTCTGGCAGGTTTGCGACGCCAACAACGCCATGCAGCCAGAAGACTTACTAGCAGAGCCGATACAAGTGTTGCGGATTCCCGTTCCCCAGCCACTTTCGCAGATGTAAGGACGCGACGACAATGCCCGGAATTACCCTAACGCTACGAATTGGGAAAAAAACACCTCAACTAGCTCCGATGCTGTTGACAGAGGCGTTGCAGAGTGTGGAAGTCAGCCATAAAGACAGCGATCGCTCAGGTTTCCAGATAGTTTTTCAAGTCGGGCGATCGGGGTCACGCGATTTGCAGGATGATCGGTTGCTGCAAAGTCCGCTACTAGAACCATTTAACCGAGTCATCCTGGTAATTACACTGAACGCCAAAGCACAGGTATTAATGGATGGCATCATTACACACCAAGAGTTTTCGCCCAGTATGGAGCCAGGGCGCTCTACACTCACGGTGACAGGGGAAGATGTGAGCGTAATGATGGCTAAATCAAAGCTGAAGATTCAACATCCGCAACAGAGTGAATCGGCGATCGCTCGCAAAATTATCAGTAATTACTCAGAGTACAAACTCATCGCCGATATCCAGAAACCCCCAGCCGAAGCCGCACCCTCCCGAAATGAGCGCATACCCGCCCAATCTGGTAGTGATTTGGAATACCTAGGGTTATTGGCAGATCGTTTTGGGTACGTATTTTACGTAACGCCAGGGCCAGGAGTAGGACAGAATACCGCCTACTGGGGGCCGCCCCCACGCGGTACAAATCCCCAAAAAGCAATCACAGTCAACATGGGAGCCTTTAGCAATGCCGACTCAATTAACTTTCAGTTTGATGCTCAA
Organism: Nostoc sp. MG11; assembly: GCF_014904695.1. Lineage (GTDB taxonomy): Bacteria > Cyanobacteriota > Cyanobacteriia > Cyanobacteriales > Nostocaceae > Komarekiella. Next base: position 26,217 of record NZ_JACXXN010000021.1, read on the forward strand.
TCAGCAACCCAGATGCAAGGCAGCATTCAGGAACGGCAGAGAAACCAGATCCGGCGGTTGCAAGTGATGAAAAGCGATCGCTCCCCACTAGCGCGACAATCTGCCTTCCAACTTCAGCAAACACAAGGTGTCCCACACATCAAGACATTTGAAGAAACCGGGCACGACCTAGCCAGAGCACAAGCACGTAGCCAAGCAATAGTCAACCAATCAACCGACAATGTTCTTACCGTCAGCGGTGAACTGGACACTCTGCGCTACGGCGAACTCTTAAAGTTGCGAGAACTAGTGAATCTGCGCGGCGTCGGCAACACCTATGACGGTACTTACTACGTCAAAAGCGTCACCCATCGCCTCCGTCAAGGGGAATACAAACAGAGCTTCACCATCACCCGTGAAGGGCGAGGCAGCACGATTTCGGCTGTGAGGAGATAAATCTATGCCGCAATTTTTTGGTAAGTATCGAGGAAAAGTCGCCGCCAACAAAGACCCGCTTCATTTGGGTCGGGTTCAAGTTCAAGTGGCAGCAGTATATGGCGAAGGTCGAGTTAGTTGGGCAATGCCCAGCACCCCCTACGCTGGAAAAGATATTGGCTTTTTTGCCATTCCCCCAGTTGGCACAAATGTTTGGGTGGAATTCGAGAAAGGCGATCCTGACTATCCCATCTGGAGCGGCTGTTTTTGGAACCAAGGGGAACTACCGCAAAATGCCAGGGTGGAAGATCCCGTGAAAGTGCAGGTGTTCAGAGCTGAGGGCATCACCCTAACTTGGAGCAATTTGGGAGAAAACAAAGGAGTCACCCTAGAGGTAGACACTCCTGTAGTAGAACGCAAACTCAAATTAGTCTTCAACAGCGACGGCATTGAACTTAATAACAAAGATGAAACCACCATTAAACTCAAGGCTGATGTGATTGAGTTAAAAAACCGCAATAGCTCCACCATCACCATTCGGGCGGATAACATCCAACTTCAAGAAACTGCAATTGAAGTCAAACTTACCGCTAACAGCATCGACCTCACCTGCGCTCCCGCCACAATCAAACTCAGCACTTCCTCTGGAATTGAGTTGAGCAACTTACCAGCCACCGCCAAATTTAATTCCTCTGGTATGGAGATTAGTGCTACTCCCGCCAGTTTAAAAATTTCACCAGCAGCAATTGAACTCAGCAATACTGCTGCCAATATCAAAATTTCTCCCGTCTCGGTCAATGTCAACAATGGTGCTCTGGAGGTAATTTAATGCCTGGCTTTCTATTAAACGTGGGCAGTACCGTTCTTTGCGCGCATGGGGGACAAGCAAAACCCACCGTCCCCAATCCTCGCGTCCGAGTAATGGGAATGCCAGTAGTGACCCAGGGGCCGCCTTACATAATTGCAGGCTGCGCTAATCCGCCGCCTCCACTCAATGTCGGCCCCTGCGTAGTCGGAAACTGGATTCTGGCAGCACTACGAGTGAAAGTTATGGGATTGCCAGTACTACTTCAAGATAGTCAGGCAATCTGCCTACCAACAGGAACCCCGTTGACTGCCATACTTGCTCAACCGCGTGTTAGGGGGATGTAATTCGTAATTTGTAATTTTTAATTGGTAAGGGTGCGATGCGAAAAAGTGGAAGCATATTGAGGGGAGCAGGGTTCACGAATATCAAAGGCTCGTCTGCGAATATCAAAGGTTCGTTCACGAATATCAAAGGTTCGTCTGCGAATATCAAAGGCTCGTTCACGAATATCAAAGGTTCGTCTGCAAATATCAAAGGTTCGTCTGCAAATATCAAAGGTTCGTTCGCAAATATCAAAGGTTCGTTCACGAATATCAAAGGTTCGTTCGCGAATATCAAAGGTTCGTTCACGAATATCAAAGGTTCGTTCGCGAATATCAAAGGTTCATTATTGCATTGCAAAAGATATCTTCCCTGCCTCCCCTGCGGTGGTCAGATCCCCGACTTCTTAAAAAAGTCGGGGATCTAATAGCCCAGAGAATACATGCTTGAACAATTTGGTAGAACTATGCAGATTGGCTATCCATTTCAAATTGATGGGCGGGGACGAGTGGCGGATGCAACCCCAGAACAGCACATTCGCCAAATGATTGAGCAGGTGTTGTTTACATTGCCGGGGGAGCGAGTCAACCGTCCAGACTTTGGCAGCGGTGTACAACAACTTATCTTTGCACCCAACAGCGAAGAACTGGCAGCGGCGACAGAGTTCTTAGTAAAAGGGTCGCTAGAACAGTGGTTAGGGGAGGTGATTGAGGTAGAGGCGGTGGAGGTGCAGAACGAAGACGCCAGTTTACAGATTACAGTTCAGTATCGAGTGCGGCGAACCCAAGAGCGTCAGGTTGTGGAGTTTTCTCGCAATGGTTAGTACACAATACCGATGTAAAAATGAACGACGCAGAAACGAAGTTCGTAAACGCAAGGATGCGGACGGACTGCCGATTTTGAATGGCATTGATTATTTAGAAGTCGCCACAGATCAAAAAACGCTGTTTGTTCATTTCATCCACATCCTGGAGCAAAATACTTTAACCATTGAAAACATTCAGGTAAGAAGGTTTGAGGGAACAACGGCGATTGAGGTTCCCATTGAATCGGTGAGTGCCTCAAGCAGGCTGTTAACCATTGGGGTGACAGCGCCTAAAGATGTGTTGACGTACACAATGCAATTGGTAGAAGCATTCGGCAAGGAAAAACCGCCTACCGGATTTGACTCACAACTGGCACAGGTAGAGTTTTTATTCCAGGTGGCAGATTTGAGCGAGTTTGACTGCAAAACACCGACTGAACCAACTGAAAAACCACCTCTACCCCCAGTAATTGATTATCTGGCCAAAGATTACGCTAGCTTTCGCCAATTGATGCTGGATCGGTTGGCGGTGACAATGCCGCAGTGGCAAGAGCGCAGCCCCGCTGACCTAGGGATTATGTTGGTGGAACTGGTAGCTTATAAGGCAGACTATCTCAGTTATTTCCAGGATGCGGTAGCAACGGAAGCATATCTGGGAACCGCTCGCAAGCGTGTGTCGGTGCGTCGCCATGCCCGTCTACTCAATTACCCCATGCATGATGGCTGTAACGCCCGCACCTGGGTAACACTGCGGGTGAATCAACCTTTGATGTTGCCCGATCGCAATACTGTAAAAACACGCTTTTTAACAAATGTGCCTGATCTTCCTAGCATCCTATCTGAAAAAGAATTTGATATTGCCATTAACCGAGGAGCGCAGGTATTTGAAGCGATGGAGGATGCCAAGCTTGATCCTGCCTGCAACGAAATACATTTTTATACTTGGAGCGATCTGACGTGTGTGCTGCCTACCGGGGCGATCGCTGCCACACTGAAGGATGAAGGGAAACTGGCGCAACTATTACAGCCGGGTACTGTGCTGATCATTGAGGAAGTCAAAGGAGCGCAAAGCGGTGAACCAGCAGATGCCGATTTGACTCATCGTCATGCGGTGCGATTGACAAAGGTAATGTTAGATCGTGATCCATTGGAAGATGTGAGCTTAGTAGAGATTGAATGGTCGCAAGAGGATGCATTACCGTTTCCTATTACCATTTCCCAAATAGTGGGCGATCGCCCCATCTCTAATATCAGCATTGTCCGGGGTAACGTTATTCTGGTCGATCACGGCTACACGGTGGATGGTTCAGAAAACCGGATGCTTGATTGGGTATCAGCCAAACGCTACCGTGCTCGCCTGCGAGAAAGACCGCTAACTCAACAAGGACGGGTACAAGTTAGCACCGACACACAAAAACAAGATTCCACCGCTGCGGCTTTTGTCAAGGCCTTTGGCAAAGATTGGTCTGAGTGGTGGGGTAGTAGACCAACCTTTAACCCCAGCGCCTCGGCTGCGTCTGTCTGGAAATGGGAAATGCGTGATGTGATGCCTGCCATTTTCCTAGAAGAACAGGATGCCTCAACCACCGAGATCAGCTTTTGGTATCCCCAACGAGATTTGCTCAATAGCGATCGCTTTGCCCGCGAGTTTGTCGTGGAAATGGAGGATGATGGACGTGCTTATCTGCGGTTTGGTGATGGTCAGGTGGGTAGACAGCCCCAAGCAGACGCCACCTTGTCGGCAATCTATCGCATTGGCAACGGTACACAGGGGAATGTGGGAGCAGAGGCGATCGCTCATCTCTTCTGTAAAGCATGGGATTCTCAAGAAGTTCTGCTAACAATCGGCAATACCAATCCTATCCGTAACCCCCTCCCAGCAAGAGGCGGCGTTGACCCAGAACCGATTGAGCAAGTGCGGCTTTATGCGCCCCAAGCATTTCGCACACTGCAACGGGCAGTCACAGAGGCAGATTATGCCGAAATTGTCCAGCGCTTTCCTGGTGTTTCCAAAGCGCTGGCAACTCGCCGCTGGACGGGTAGTTGGTACACGATTTTTATCACAGTAGATCGGCAGAATGGTTTGCTAATTGATGAGACATTTAAGCAGGAATTGACCAGCTTTTTAGAACAGTTTCGCCTGACGGGTCAGGATGTAGAAATCGAAAGTCCGAGCTTTATACCGTTGGATATTGCCCTCAAGGTTCAGGTTGCACCCGATTATTTTCAGAGCCAGGTGAAGGAAGCCTTGCTGAATGCTTTTAGTAACAAAGTGTTGGGTGAGGGACGACTGGGGTTTTTCCATCCTGATAATTTCAGCTTTGGTCAGCCAGTGTATCTGAGTAAGGTAATTACACAGGCGATGCAGGTGGTGGGTGTGCAGTCTGTTACCGCAAAGCGTTTTCAACGCTGGGGATTGCCACCACAAAACGAGTTGGAATTAGGGCGAATTGCCCTTGGGCGACTGGAAATTGCCCGCCTAGATAACGACGCCAATATGCCGGGACAAGGCAGACTTGAATTATTGCTGGAGGGAGGCTTATGACGTGTCCCGAACAACCGCAACAACCGCGCAATCGCCCTGGTTTACCCGCCCTGAGTTATCGAATTGGGGACTATGCTTCGTTTCGCGATCGCCTCCTTAGCCGCCTCACTTGCCCCATAGTCACGCCCGACAAACCCCAGGGCATTTCCCTACGCCAGCTAAATACACGCACCAACGACGACCCCGCGATCGCCCTCTTGGATGCCTGCGCTGTGGTTGCCGATGTCCTCACTTTTTACCAAGAGCGGATCATCAACGAAGGTTATCTACTCACTGCCACCGAGCGGCGCTCAGTACTAGAATTAGCGCGGATGATTGGCTACGAACTAAATCCGGGTGTCGCTGCTAGTACAGTTTTGGCGTTTACCGTCGAAGATGCCCCCGGTTCTCCCACCGTCGCCACCATTGCCAAAGGCACACAAATCCTCAGCATTCCTGAACAAGACGAACTACCACAGACTTTCGAGACTAGTGAAGACTTCACCGCCCATCTGGAATGGAACGCCCTCAAACCCCGCCCCAACCGTTCCCAAAAAATTACTAAGAGTACCCGCCAACTCTACCTCAACGGTACGAGTACCGGATTGCAGCCAGGTGATGCACTGCTACTAATGGATGGAGATGACCCAGAAAAGCCGCATTATTTGCTCAGTCTCGATACCGTTACACCCAACGCCAAAGATGGTTACACCGTCGTCACCTGGGAACGGCAATTACCCCCTACCCTAGAACAACCACCCCGCAACCCCACCGTTATCGCCTTTCGCCAGCGGGCAAATATGTTTGGCTTCAACGCCCCCCGGTGGGACACCATGCCCGACGAAATTAAGCTGGCAAACGGTGGCAAAATCAAGGGTGGCGTTTATCGCTACAACGTTGGTAGTAATTCTCAGTGGCAGTCAGTTAATACAGGTTTGCTGAGTTTTGACATTCGTTGTCTGGTCGCCAATCTCAAAACAGGTTCCTTGTTTGCTGGAACGCCCCTTGGGATTTTTCGCTCCAAAACTAACAGCGAAACCTGGACGCTGAATAACACTGGACTGACAAATTTTAGTATTCAAACCATCCTGGCGGCATCGAATGGGGAACTGTTGGCGGGTAGCACGGGTGGGGGTGTATTTCGCTCCACAGATGACGGCGAAAGCTGGTCGCCCATTGGCATAGGTTCGGTGAAAGTCAAAATTAGCGGAGCAGGTGGGACACAAACCTCGGAGCCGGAAATCACAGGCATTCCCAATACAGTTGTTCATGCTCTGGCGACTTATGATTTCACCCTTACACCACCAACTCTATCCACAAATGGAACTACAGTAACGATTACCAGAGGAAACGGAATTATTCCTTTGAACCTCCAACCAGGAGATGCGATCGTTGTTGGGCAACAAATTAGATTTGTGACTGGGGTTAGTGCTACAAATCCAGCGCAAGTTACTATTAACGATTCGTTTCGCAATCCTCCGCCGCCGTTGCCGAATGGTGCAGAGATTAACCTACCACTTGGAACGGCTTTCATCGCGTTTCGTCCTTCTAGTTCTCCTGGTGCTTCCGCCTTGGTGCTAACAAGTAGTAGCGGTAATTACATCTTTGCGGCGACGGATGTTGGAGTTTATCGCTCCAATGATCAAGGGCATAATTGGGACGGTAAAAATAATTTATCTAATCAGGTTGTTCGATCGCTAGCAGTTTGTTCAGGTTTTATCTTTGCCAAAACCGATCGCGGCATTTTGCAATCTAGTGACCAAGGAGCAATCTGGAACTCAACAAATCTCACAGATACGGGTAAGGAAATTCGCTCGCTGGTAGCGTTTGGCAATGATGCGTTTGTGGCTGCAAGCGATGGAGTTTATCGATCGCGCAGTGGGGGAAACTGGGAACAGAAGAACAACGGTTTAATTGATACCAATGTGTGGGCGATCGCAATCAACCAAGTGAGCGAGCAACCAGGTGATCTATTTGCATTCACAGCTAGCGGCATTTTCCAATCCATAGACCAAGGCGAGAACTGGACTTCATTTAGTAGTGCCTCGAAAAATCCTGACTTGACCGCCGTTACAGCTTGTGTAAAATCTGTTGTCGCTAATCCAAATCAAATCTTTGTAGGTTCTGCTTTTACTGGTTTTGAGAAAGTAACTGAAGCAGGCTGGACAAACTACAACATTCCAACTCCCCAACCGGGGCAAGATTTGCAAATTGATTTAGATACACTTTATCCCCGGATTATTGCTGATAGCTGGGTGGTGTTACGCCAGGGAAATCGTTTCCAACTGTGCAAAGTCAAAGATGTTATTGAAACACAGCGCCAGGACTTCACCCTAGACACGAAAATCACGCGAATTCTCACGAATACAGTAAGCCAGCTAGAGAAATTCAATCTACGAGATACGATGGTGCTGGCGCAAAGTGAGACGCTTTCACTCACTAAAGATCCGTTAACAGTTGCAGTACAGCAAGAAAATATCTTTTTCGACCCCATTTGGACAAACAAAGTCTTGCTGAGTGAGTACGTCAAAGGTTTACAGCCTCAGCATCCAGTAATTATCAGCGGTAAACGCATTCGAGCCGAAGTTTTGAATGTGGGTGGAGTTGTGCAGTCTGGGAATGATGGCGATCGCTGGTTCCGTAATAATATTGGTTTAACTAACACTGAAGTTACTGCATTTACTTCCCATCTCCAACCAGAATTAGGGACACTCGCCAGAAACTTCACCGCCATCCTGGGAACAAAAGCCGCCTTTAGCAAGGAACTTAAGGTTGGTGCAGGTATTACAGTAAATGGTGAAACTCAGACGATTAGCAGTATTTATTCAGACAATTCTCTCCTGGTAAACACAAGATTCACCAATGAGCTATCCGAAGTCCCATTTACATATTCTGGAGCGGGAACAGGGACGATCACCAGTAGTGACACTATGATTGCAGGCAGCAATACTGTTTTCACCAGAGAGTTGAAAGTTGGTGCTGAGATTAAAGTTGGGGAGCAATCAATAAAAATTAAGGATATTTTCTCTGATACATCGCTGGTTTTAGAGTCTGCTTTCAGTTTAGATTTACCGCCCGGAACAACCTTTACTTACAAAGGTGAGGGAACAGGTACAATTTCGAGCGATCGCACTGCTATTCAAGGCACTAATACTGAGTTTCTCAAAGCCTTAAAAGTTGGTCAAGCAATCACAATTAATAATCAGACCAAACTTGTTACAGGCATCATCTCAGATACTTCTCTGTTTGTTGATGCTGATGTTGACGATTTAACGAGTCAGTCTTTTGAGAGTAATACGCTGTTTGTGGGGACTAACGGCGGTGGTGTTTTTCGCTCGCTCAACAACGGTAACACCTGGGAACCCATCAATCGCGGTTTAACAGATCTGAAGATTCAAGCGATCGCCACTAAAACCATTCAACCAGAAGCTAGTGATGCTCCAACTCCAGGATATAAACTGTTTGTCGGCACAGCAAACGGCGTATTCCAAACAGAGAGAGAAATTCAGTGGCAGGAAGTAAATACGAATTTGGTGTATTCTGATGTCCGTGCCTTAATAGTGAGCAACAGTGGTGATTTGCTGGCGGGGACAATCAACGGCGGTGTTTTGCGCTATGCCAATGACGGACAAACCTGGATGCAGACAGGATTGGATGTTGTCGATGTCCAGACTTTGGCAGTTGACCCTAATGGAGACATCTTTGCTGGAACTATTGCCGATGGTGTGTTCCGTTCTGCTGATGACGGTAACACTTGGAAAAAACTGGATGCTGGGTTGACCAATCCCAACGTTACTAGCCTGGTAGCTTACCGCAAATTGGGAACTGGAAATGTAACTACTATTGACGCTAAGGTACTTGGACTAGTATCTGAACAGGATGAACCGGGTACAGCCTTCACCACAGAATTTGCAGTCGGTGACACAATTACTATTGCAGGGCAGACACGCCGCGTCACGAAAGTTATTTCTGATATTCGTTTAGATATTGACCGAAAATTTGATCGAGAAGATATCACCGAAGCCAGCAACTTTCAGGTAACACGAGTATTGGCGGGTACTGCTGGTAGTGGCGTATTTCGCCTCAAGCCCAATCAACAACAAAACCCGATTTGGGAACCTATTGCCAATAATCCCACCGATTTGAATATTCTGTGTTTGACGATTCAGCCTGTTACTAGCGATTTGTTTGCTGGTACGGCAAGCGGCGGTGTATTCCGCTCTCGCGATGATGGCAATTTGTGGAAATCCAGCAATGGGGGGCTGACTAGCCTAAATCCACAAATCAACCCTACAGGAAAGGTAAACACCGAGTTTCGAGCGATCGCAGTGCTTAATCAGCATCTTTTCGCTGTCGGTATTGGTATTCTGATTTCGCCTGACAACCTTTACACTGTGCCAATTCGCTCAGGCGATCGCTTGCAAGTCATGTCTTTGTCTATACCTCTGCCCGAAAAAGGTCGAGAGGAACAAGCTGAGAATCTGGGACAAAAATGGTTGCTCAAAGACCGTGATGGCTTTACAGGCGTGGTGATGACTGCTGAGATGGAAGATATACGGCTCTTAGAGGCGACAGCCGAGGATGAAGCAGTTAGTGAAATAAATGCGATCGCCATTCCACCTAACGATCAGCAAGAGCCGTTGTTGACTTTCACAGAGCCGATTCAAAATAGCTATGACCCGCAAACTGTGCAGATTTATGCCAATGTAGTCCGAGCAACGCATGGCGAAACGATTCAGGAAGTCTTGGGTAACGGTGATGGTACAGTGACGAATCAAAAGTTTATTTTGAATAAGCCGCCCTTAACATACATATCTGCATCTACACCCAGCGGTTCTCAAACCACACTTCAGATCAGAGTCAATAATGTGCTGTGGCAAGAAGTGCCTTCCTTATACCAGCGATCGCCTCTAGAACAAATCTACATCACCCGCATCGCCAATGATCAAACAGTCACGATTACCTCTGGTGACGGCATTCACGGGGCGCGACTGCCCACAGGCTTGGAAAATATCACCGCTACTTATCGCAGCGGCATTGGGCTAGCAGGGCGAGTGGGGGCTAATCAATTAACTCTGCTGAAGACACGTCCTCTAGGCATTTCTGAAGTTACCAATCCGCTGCCAGCCACCGGCGCAGCTGACCCAGAAACCATGTTAGAAGCGCAGACAAGCGCCCCTTTAACCATCCGCACGCTGGGGCGAATTGTATCGTTGCAAGACTACGAAGACTTTGCCCGCGCCTTTGCTGGCATTGGCAAGGCCCAGGCAAAGTTACTGTGGGCAGGTGAAACCCAGCAGGTACATATTACTGTGGCAGCAATTGGGGGCGCAGCTGTGCTAACTGATTCAGCGTTGTACATCAACTTGGTAAAGGCAATTGATGATGCTCGCGATCCGGTGCAACAGGTGCAGGTTGATTCTTACGAACCGTTGGCGTTTAACTTGGAGGCAAAACTGTTAATTGATCAGCGATACCTACCAGATAAAGTGCTGGCACAGGTGAAAGCGGCGCTGCTGAAGCGGTTCACCTTTGAGAAACGCGACTTTGGGCAGGATGTGACGACGGCAGAAGCGATCGCCACTCTCCAAGCAATCACAGGGGTTGTGGCCGTCGATCTAGACGCGCTACATCGCCGCGATTTAACCCGCAATCTAGAATCCGTCTCAGCATTGCCCGCCCGCTGGGATGTTGTAAATCGCCAAATCCTACCTGCTCAGTTATTAACAATCAGTCCTGCTGGAATTCGTCTGCGAGTGGAGGCAAGTTTATGACTCACAACGACATCCCCGAACGTCTTTACTCTCTTCTCCCCGCCATCTACCGGATTCGGGACGAGTCCCAAGATGGATCGCTGCGATCGCTGCTCAGCATCATTGAGAGCGAACTGCAATTAGTCGAGCAAGATATTGAAAACCTCTATGAAAACTGGTTTATCGAAACCTGCGATGATTGGGTAGTGCCATACATCGGCAATTTACTTGCGGTACGTGAATTGAGTGCCGAAAGCCACCGCACCTTTGGACAGGAACGTCGCGCCTTCGTTGCCAATACCCTCGCCTATCGCCAGCGCAAAGGCACAACCCCTGTATTAGAACAACTGGCGCGAGATATTACTGGCTGGGGCGCAAGGGCGGTAGAATCTCAACGGTTGGTAGCAGCAACTCAAAATGTCAACCACGTTCGCCCCCAAACTGGCACTGTGAATCTGCGCCGCATCGGGCAATCAGAGCGCTTAGGCACTCCCTTTGAGACAGGAGTTGCCTATACTACCCAAATTGGCCCCAGTCGTGGCGGCGGTAAATATAATCCCAACAGCGTTATCCTCTACCTCTGGCGGTTGCAATCCTATCTAGTTGAAAGAGGCACTCCCCGCGCTGTATCAGGGCTTGACTCCGCGCAAGGACGCTATTTCACCTTTAATCCTCTTGGCTATGACAAAATTCCCCTGTTCAACACTCCGCAAACCGAGAGAGACATCACGACGTTGGCAGAAGAAATCAACGTTCCCGGTATCCTGACACGGGATCTGCTGAAGGCGTATGCACCAGAAGCCCGGCCAGTACAAGTATTTGTCAAGGGAGAACGGCAGCCGTATCAAGTAGACGACCTCTCAAATTGGCAGTCTGATCTTACTGGTACGCTGGTAGTTGATCCAGAACTGGGACGGTTGGCGTTCCTCAGCGAGCCACCTGAGCAAGTAGAAGTAACCTATGCTTATGGCTTCAGCGGCGATATCGGAGGTGGGGTTTACGAACGAACAGATGCGATCGCCCAACAACCACCTAATCCAGGACAAATTACTTGGAAGGTGAATTCTGACTTGCCGGCGCTATTACAGATAGTAAAAATCTGGAATCAATACGCCCGCAAGTGGCAACACTGCTATGACTTAATCAATTTTCCTGTAGCGCGACTGGTACTCAGTCCTGATCAACAGATTTACCGAGTTGATTTAGATAATAAGCGAGAAGAACGCAATCTCAATCTGTCTCCAAATATGCGGGCGGGTATCTTGCAGGGCTTAAAAGCGATCGCTCATCTTGGAGAAATTGACGTGGTGGTAACGCCCGGTGTGGCGGTGGATATTCAGGGGCGAGCGATGCGGCTGAATGTTCGGCATTCGGTGATTGTGGGCTGCTATCCCAGTCAAACGGTGCGGCTGGTGATTTTTTACCCGGAACGAGAATGGGAACCTCACTGGGAAATTCGGGCGCTACCTATGGATGAGTGGGAGCAAGATTTAGTCAAAACTTACATTCCGTTGGTAGAACTGACAATCAACGCTGACGGCAGAATTGAGAAAGTGAGCAACGCTGTACGGCAGAATTTTCAGTTTCAGCCGGGGTTTGTGGGCGAATTCAAGTTGTCCATCCCATCTAGTTTAAGTGGCTCGAATGACGTGTTGGAGATTTCGGCAAATCCGGGAGCCTTCGCTGTTAACCGTAATGGCCAAAAGATCAATCTGACTCAGGTTGCTTCTTACGCGTTGTCACAGGAACCACCAAAAACGATGTTGCTGTTCATTGCTCCTGGTAAAGAACCAGGGACAGGCAGACTAGATATTGTTCCTGATACAGAACGTGTGATTATCGAACTCCAGGGCAACCACACTTATACTCGCAATTTGGCGTTGCAAATTCCAGCAGAAAAGCAGCTGCATCTAGTTGCTAGTAATGGCGATCGCCCCCACCTGTTAGGCAATCTCACAATTCGCGGCATCGCAACCCCCGATACCGAAAATGCAGGTGACTTTTTCCTGGAAGGGCTGCTAGTAGAAGGCAAGCTTACTGTGTTGCCGGGAAACCTGCAACGTCTGCAAATTGCCCATTCCACACTGGTTCCCCAAGCGGGAGGGCTAGTAGTACAAAAGGCGGAATACGAAATTATAGACGCAGATCCAGAAGATGTTACCTTGCTGGCGCTATTGATGTATAGCCTGATGCTGTTGCAACGTTTGCTGCGAGTAGGGCTAAGCAGTAATGGCTTATCGACTCAAGAGCGAATTTCCCAAATGTCACAGATTGTCTTGCAACAGGTGAGTACTTTGTTTGCAGGCATCCAGCGAGTGATCGAGCAGTTGCAACCGCCGTCACCAGTATATGAAGACGAGGAATCGCCACAACCTCGACACAGCTGTACTGTATGTCAAGAACCCGACGACGACGATGTGAATCTAGATGAGGACAATTCGCTCCTTGCGATCGCCATTCACCAGAGTATTTGTGGAGCGATCGCTTTGGTAGATACTGTGCCAGAACTCCGAATCACCGATAGTATCATCGATGCTGGAGAGGATAGTAATCACGGGGCGATCGCTGCTCTGGGAGCCGATGTAGATGTGAAGACTTCTACTATCTTGGGTGCTGTTACTGTCCGCAGTTTAGAAGCCGAAGAGAGTATTTTTCGCAATCAAGTTTCTGTTTTACGCAGGCAAGTAGGCTGTCTACGCTTCTGCTATGTACCACAGGGTTCGCGCACACCTCGCCGTTTCCGCTGCCAACCCGATTTAATTTTATCTGAACGAATAAAAGAACCTCCAGCAGCGATCGCAACTCTGTCTGTTGACCCCGCAGGGCAAGTCTACGCGGGAACACGGGGTAATGGTGTATTCCAGTTGCTTGAAGAAGGAGTCTGGATACCTTTAAATGCTGAACTGAGCAATTTGAATGTCACAGCTCTACCTGCTACTGCCATTCCTGGTACTGGCAGTATCTCTAGTACACCCGCATCCCCAAATATCGTTACAGGCATCAACACCCTGTTCACACAGGAGTTGAGATCTGGAGATTGGATCACTGCTGAAGGTCAAAACCGCATGGTGCAGGAAATTATCTCAGACCAGCAAATTAAACTGGATGCACCGTTTAACCCCCCCCTTCCCAATGATGGCAAGCCGTTTACAATCCACACCTTATTTGCAGGCAGGGCAGACGGCACATTGCTGAGAGCAACATCAACTCTCCGCTCTGGTATTGGCACTCTTAGTAGTACTGGTTTGGATGCAGAGAATCTTGTCGCTGTCACAGGCTGCAATACTTTTTTCCAGGAACAAGTAGCAGCAGGGAGGATAATTACGATCGCTGATCAGCAGCGCACTGTACAGAGAATCGCGTCAAATACGCTGCTGTATATTGATACCGCATTTGACCGCACCGTAACGGGTGAAGAGTTTTTGATTACCAATCCCACCAATGGCACAACGACAGCCGGAACCGGAAAAGTTAGCAGTACGCGCGATCGCACTATGGTTACAGGCTGCAATACCCGACTTACCCAAGAAGTTCTGCTTGGAGACGACATCATAATTGTTAATCAACTGCCCACGGGCGAGGAGAATATACAGAGGCGGACAGTAGTGGCGATCGCTTCTGATAATGTACTCAGCGTCAATACTGCATTCAATGCTGATTTTGTCAATAGCTTCAAAATTCGGCGCACTGTTTGGACACCAATTACCCCCAATCTCACCAACACCCGCATCAACGCCTTAATACCATACACTATGGGCACTGGCACGATTGCCAGCGTTGGCGACACAGTTACAGGACAACAAACGCTGTTCAAAACAGAATTTACCGTCGGTGACATAATTACCGTTACAGGAGTAAAAACACAAACGCGAAAAGTCACAGAAATTGTTTCCAACACAGAGTTAAAAGTCCACGCGCCATTTGATGCAGATTTAACACCAGGTACATCATTTCAAGTAATGGGCATTTTGATGGGAACGTCTGGCAACGGCGTCTTCCGGTCTACCGATGGCGGTAGACAGTGGGTTGCAGTCAATCAAGGATTAACGAATCTGGATGTACGAGCGATCGCTCACCATCCCCTTACTAGCTACCTGTTTGTGGGCACTCATGGCAACGGCGTTTTCCGTTCCACCGATCATGGTATGACTTGGACAGGTGGCGACCCCCTCGACCCAGAAATCCGCCAGACTGGGTTGACATTTCCTAACATCACCTGCCTAACCATCAATCCGATCACCGACGATATCTTTGCTGGAACCGAAGGCGGTGGCGTGTTCTGTTCCAGCGATTTTGGACAACGCTGGATGCCTGCTAACGATGGGTTGTCTCATTCCACTATCACAGCCCTAAGTAGCTTCGCTCAAAATGGCACAGGCACTCTCTCCAGCCGTTATACCCAAGTCACCGGAATCGATACCCGTTTTCATACCGAACTCCGAGAAGGTGATACCCTCACCATCAACGGACAAACCCGTACAATCATCCAAATACATGCCGATAACGACCTGATCATCAATGACGCCTTTGACCCAGATCTACCAGAAGGAACGACATTCAAAATTGCTACCCTCTATGCAGGTGCTTCTGAGGGTACTATCTACCGTTCCACCAGCAATGGTAAAACTTGGGAAGCGATCGCCCATTTAACGGATACTGACATCTCAGCATTCGCCGTGCAGCAACAAGCACCACGTCCAGTCCTATTCGCGGGGACACAGCTTGGTAGCCTGTATCGGCAGGAAGAAAGCGATCGCTGGATAGCCCTCAACCAAGGTATCCAAGGTGTTGAAGAAACCTTGCTGTTGCTCAACCAGATGCAACCGTGCTTCACCACCGAGCAATATGGACAGCCAGCATACACCCAACTTAGTACTATCTGTCCAGTAGAAATTTGCACAGGAGCAGAAGACGGCTCCGAAATGGGTGTTTTTCATTACCTAAAACAACCGCAGCGTCAGGCAAATCTCCAAGCCAGCTTGCAA
Organism: Nostoc sp. MG11; assembly: GCF_014904695.1. Lineage (GTDB taxonomy): Bacteria > Cyanobacteriota > Cyanobacteriia > Cyanobacteriales > Nostocaceae > Komarekiella. The sequence goes on from NZ_JACXXN010000021.1 coordinate 41,827, forward strand.
GAATACCTCCGATTTGGGCTACAGGCAGACATTATCTATATAACTTAAATCAATTCTCCAAAATCAGGCTACAAATACAAGCCTATAAACCTAAATTAAATCTAACTTTCTGGCGTTGCTGAATCAAAGTATGAAATTCAAAAATTCAGTTTTTCAAACTCCTCTTCTGGTGTCGCATATTTTCGGGATGATTTATCGGGCTGCGCTAACACGCAGAGGCGCAGCGAAAAGTTCTGTTCGCGTAGCGTCTCCGTCAGGAGAAGGAGGGTTTCCCGACCTAGGAAACTTTTCAAGACATAGGCGCAGAAAGGATAAGGAGTTTTAAATTTAAATACATTCAATTTCATCCCTTGTTTGTGTAATGCCCCTCTTCTCTGTGTCTCTGCGCGACGCCAGTTCGCTCAAGTCAAGCCAGCCGCGTGCGGGGGTTCCCCCCGTTGAGCGGACTGGCGCGGGAAACCCGCCCACGCGACTGGCTCCTCTGCGTGACACAAATTCATAATCTTAATCAGCAACGCCAACTTTCTTAATTACGAATTACATTCACACAAAGGGACATCTCATGAAAGGCGACTTTACTCGATTCACCTTCCAACCAGAAAAACGTTATACCAGCGTGCTGATGCAGCAGGGACGGCTGCAACTAGATGCCGACTGGAATGAGCAAATGAGCATCCTGGGATATCTCAACCAGACTCAGGCGCGAGACATGATTGGGGCTTCAGCGGGTACTTCCGAAACCGAAGGCGGATTCCAACTTCTCCCTACTCCCGACAATACCGACTTAATTATTCGGGAAGGGCGTTTTTATCTAGGTGGGCTACTGTGTGAACTGCGTCTAGGTACGCCAATTAGTGTTAAGTGGCTGGATGAAAAGACTATCCAAATTCCCTTTGTGATGGTGGACGGATTGGCGTTAGCAAAAGACCAGTGGGTAGAAATCACCGGACAGAAGTTTAAGAAACGCATCAAAATCTTAAAAGATGACCTAAAGCAACAAATTCTGGAATTAGCAGAGCCAGTACCAAAACCTACAGATGTCGGCGAAACGCTGCAACTGCGACGACTCATCACCTATAAAACTCAACCTGAGTATACTAATCCCCCCGCTCCATCTGCCAACTTACTCTATCTTGTCTATCTAGATCTATGGCAACGACACGTTACGGTAATTGACGATCCAGAACTGCGAGAAGTGGCGCTTAACGGATTTGATACTACCACACGTCTAAAAACCATTGCTCAGGTGAAGTTGCTGGATGTCACTGAAGATATTCACAAGTTGGCACAGCAGCTACTCCAACTAAATCAAAAAACCGGCCTCCTAACGCAGAAACCGCCACTTTCAACTTTGGAAAACCTGCCGGCATGGCAAAAACTGCTCAACCATGATGTATGGATGACTGCAAGTACGGCATTAGATCCCACTAGTGGCAATACTTTGGGAAACTACCTGGGTAAAGAGAACCGCCTCTACCGGGTCGAAATTCATGCAGATGGCACTTTGGAAAAGGCAACTTTCAAATGGTCACGCGACAACGGCAGCATTGTTAGTGCTGTAAAGTCTATTGAAGGCAACGTGATCAAGCTCAAAGGTCAAGATGAGTACAAGCTGTTTGCAGCCCAATTCTCAGAAGAGAAACCCTGGATTGAAATTATCAGCGAAGCCCAGGAACTCCACAATCAGCCTGGTATTCTAGTTCGGCTCAAGGAGCTAAAACCGCCTAATCAATTATTATTTGACCAGAGTCAGATACAGGGTACTGACATTCCCAAAGCAACGCCGGAACAGGCAGAACAGCAGAAGTTAAAGGTGCGTCGCTGGGATGGTAAGGATTCTACTAGTAGCGATTGGAAGGTACTTGAGCAGGGAATTAAGGTACAGTTTAATGCTACTAGCCTGGGCGATGAGTTCCGCAACGGCGACTTCTGGTTGATACCAGCGCGGGCGACTGGGAAGCAAATTGAGTGGCCAAGGGATCTGGCGAAAGTAAAAGACCAACCGGGGGAACCACTCCCGCAAAAGTCCACAGGTATTGAACACCGTTACGCCATTCTAGCGCTGGTGAAAACTGAAGCAAATACTGGCGAGTTTGTCCCAGCAATTGAAAATGATGACTGGACTCAATCTGATCTTCGTACTAAGTTCCCACCATTGATCAACTGTTTTGACAAAAACACTGGTTATACTGATGGTTCCTTTGGGATTGGAATTCAGCCAGAAGCAAGATTGCACGTCCGAGGAAATGCGACTCAAATAGCACAAGGAAAAATTTCGACGGTTGGAGGCGATCGCTCAAAAATTGCGATCGCAGATATTAACCCTACTCAAGTCTTGATCTATAAGGGTTACACGCTAACAGTTAACGATAAAACCAAGCTGGTAACTGATGTTGATATCAACGGTGTGTTAACAGTTGACCCGCCATTTGATGCCCCTCTAGCTGACCAAAAAGTTGAGTTCCAATATCAACAACCCGTGATCCGCTTTGAAAGTAGCGCCACCGATATCTCTCCGCAATTTTTCCTCAACCCACAGGGCAATATCGGCATTGGAACGTTTAACCCAGCAGCAAAGCTGGAAATTAAAGGCATTACCAACGACCAAACTCTCAGCTTGCTACATATTAAAAATGCCATTGGGGGAAGTCTACTACACGTCAATTCAGACGGCAAGGTGGGCATCGGCATTGAGCAGCCCCAAGCTAACTTGGAAGTTAAAGGTATCCTCAAAACTACGACTGGTACGCTCAATCCTGGTTTTCTTGAAATTAAACCGCAGAATAACAGCCCTGTCAGCTTCACCTCAAATGCAGGCTACAGTTTCGACAATAACATCACGATCGCTAGCGGTGGACTCACAATTACCCAAGGCAGTGCAACGATCGCCAATGATGTCACAGTTAAAAATGGCAATATTAAGGTTCAAACGGGTAGTGCAATCATAAGTAATGATGTCACCGTTCAAAATGGCAACCTTAAAGTTGAAAAAGGCAATGCTGCGATCGCCAATGGCCTCACCATTCAAAATGGGGGAATGACAGTCAAGGGAAATGTGCAAATAAACGAAGGTACTTTAACTATTGGCACTTTCCAAATTACCACCGACGGATTGCAATTTAACCAGCCGATAACTTTTGGTAGCAGCATTACTGTCAACCAAGGAATTACCGCCAGAAATGGCATTTCAATTCCCACGGGGGATGTAAATATTGGGACAGGAATTTTGCGAATTGGCAGCTTCCAAATTCGTGGTACTGCTCCTCAATTTAGCGAAGCTGTTGGCTTTAACAACGGCATCACCATCAATAAGGGCGGTGCTACAATTTCTGGCAACGTTACCTGTAATTTCAGCAGTGCAGAAAAACTTACCCTGAGAAATTCAATAGGAGAGCCACCAGAAAATTCGCCAGTTATTGACCTTCCTAACCAAAGACTTTCGATTCAAGATGGAGCAAACAAACTCATTACTTTATCACCTCTAGAAAGCACAAATAACATTAAACTGAACATCTGTGGAAGTGCTGTCATCGGTAAAGAATATGTGACTCGGAATGCTCTAGCAAATTTGGCGCTGGATAATGGACTTCTTGTTGAGGGAGATGTCGGAATTGGTGTATTTGATACTACCCCTCCTGTCGCAAAACTAGAAGTCAGGAGTACATCAGATGCTAATAAGATTGCGTTGAATATAACAAAATCAAACCGTGATAGTTTGTTTTATGTGAGGAATGATGGGCAGATTGGAATTGGTACAGGAGGTTTAAATCCTCTATTTGCTCCTGTGTTTGATAGTAGTATTCCCCCGGCGGCAGTCAATCAAACTAAGCTATATGTGAAAGGAAATGCTTACGTTGACGGCAATATTTTTGTCAAAAAAGTAACGGGTGGGACGTTTACTAGCAATGATTTTGTCCAGATTTCATCTCGAACTTTAAAGGAAAATATCGCCAACTTATCTAGTCAAGAAGCGGTAGAGATGTTGAAAGCGCTCAATCCAGTTAAGTTTAACTATACAATCGAGGGGGACGATCGCACTCCTCACGCCGGATTCATTGCCGAAGAAGTACCTTCCCTACTTGCATCGTCTGATCACCAAGCAGTACGCCTGCTAGACGTGATCGCAGTGTTGACAAAAACAGTCAAAGATCAGCGAGAAATGTTGATGTCGCTAGCGAAGATTGTCAAGCAGCAACAACAGGCGATCGCTACTCTTACAGATAAACTGAATACTTCGGATAAATAGCACATCACAACTCAATTCACTCACCATGACAAACATTACCATTTTTAACGTTGACGACAACATCAAAAACCTCTTGCAAGAAAGAGCTGCAAGAAATGGCCGTTCTCTAGAAGAAGAAGTAAAAGAAATTCTCCATCTTGCTTTAATAGAAAGTCAAAAACCGCCTATAAATCTTGTAAATCTGATAGAAAAACGCTTTGCCCACTTGGGAGATTTTGAACTAGGAGAAATTACCAGAGAACCTATGCGTCCTGCGCCCACTTTTGAATGATTATTCTTGATACTAATATTTGGAGATGGGTTTTTTGTTGTGGAAGCGATCGCTTGTCTATTTACCCTTTTCCCAACTAATATGCTTAACCAAGAGTATCCTGATCTGATTGAGAACTGTTAGAGGATGTTTGAAAAGTCCTATCGTGGGTAGCAAAACGTTTTAGATCCCCCTAAATCCCCCTTAAAAAGGGTGACTTTAAGAAGTTTTCCCCCTTTTTTAAGGGGGGCTAGGGGGGATCGATTAGTGCCTAAAATCACAGCCAACCACTTTTCAAACAACCTCTTAGGCAAATCCACAAGTTAACAACAATTCTGTAAACCGCGCTTCCTCTTGAACCCTCATTATTCTTAATTGTGTCATGGCTTCCATGAAAGCATTGTCACCTTTCACCTGACAGCTAATAGCCCAGTCAATAGTTTGCAGCAGTGAAAATTGGAATACACGCTGCAACAGTGCGGGCTGATCAGATTCACGATATGCTGGCAGCACCCGCGACAAGAAGTCTAAACCATAGTCCTCATAAATCCAGAGGAAATCCCATGCCGGATCTCCAATCATTATGTCTCCAAAGTCAATGATGGCAGTGACCTGCTTCGCTTTCTCATCGAAGAGAACATGATCTGGAGAAAGGTCGCCGTGCAGCAACGTGAAGCGAAAATCTGAGGTGTTGCCGGATTCCAGATAATTCCCAATCACCCGCTCAATAAACAAGCACTCTGATTTATCTAGGATTGCAAACAGATTCTCTTGCGCTTGTTTCAACAAATCAGAACACCGATTTGCATATTCATTGGCTAATACATGACAATCTTCTGCAAGCCTTACGTCCACCGAGTGCATCTGGTTCAAGAAGTGCGCTACTTGCTCCGCACAACGGGCTCGACTTGCTTCGTCAAGTGTGAAATATTGTTCTTGGGAAAGAGCGTGACCGGGCAGGAGTGGGTAAGCGATAAATGACAGTTTCGGATTATCTTCAAAGGAGGCAATTTGCGGAGATGGAATCGGGAGCGTAATTTGATTTACAAGTTTGGGGAGCAAACAGTATTCGCGTTTTAGACTCGCGCGTGCCTCGTCGTGTTTAGCAAAGCGGAAGACCCATTGATCATTTACAACGTATGCTGAACAGAAGTCTCCATCAGCGAGATAGCATATTGAGTCAATTGTCCATTCCGGACAACAACGCAAAATAGCCTTTGTAATTTCTCTAAGTGTCAAATTACCCATCCTTGACAGGTTAAGAAAATTGCTCATTTGTCAAGAGGGTGCAGTAAAAGGAGATAAATCTAGCTTGGAGACAGGCTTTCGGACACTTTTAACCACACCTAAGTCAAGGTTTTCTTTCGCAGCAAAGTATTTAACGGGGTCATCAGCTTGGCCTTTTTCTTGCGCTACGCTGAAATGGTAGAGTCCACGAAAAATCATCTCTAAAGAAATGCGGTCAAATGGTAAAGATAATTCATCTGCAACCATTACAGTAATATATACCCCTTTACCACGATGGTAGAGGGGTGCGGCAGTGAACCGAGAATTGGAGAAAATAAATTTAGTGCTAACGGTGCCCATCACCCGCCGCAGATAACCTCTGCATCAAACCGATCATTTTTCGGCGGTAGGTGTGCATGAGCGTTGTTAGCTTGCGCCTGCTGTTACTCGATCTGCACAGCTATTTTTTGAGTTCGTCAATCTTACTATGTAGCTGGTTTACTGATGCAGACAATTGAGATATTTCTCTCAAAATTCGGTCAATCAAGATAACATAGTCATCGCGTTCAGGCGGGCCGCCAGGAGGTAAGCATTCTGCAACCTTATCCCCCCCCAGTAACTCTTGAAATTGTGCAACAATTTCAACAATAAGATAAGGTGACTTTTTTAGGTCAATTGTGTCGCCGTATCTTTTGATTATTTCATCTATCGCCTTCTCTTGAAGTTTGACTTGGTTTTCCATTTTGCCTCCTATATGGGGTTGATGAAACTATTTTGTCTAATCCAAGTATTGAGCGTGATTTTTATTCCCCGCTTTACTTGTAAGCTGGCATGAATCATAGCATAGTTGCAATTTCCATTCTTTAAAAGATTATCCCAGAATACCAGTCTTCCTTGTATTGGCATCACATAATGATTTAAGGCTCTAAAATAAGTTTCACCTCCCTTTTGTGGAGATAAAAGATATATCAAAATTGTTTTTTTTCTCTCTCCCGACGGGTGATCTTTCCAGCATCCACAGTCATTATGAAAGTTATAAAAGTCACCATACTCATACTTTGTTATCTGCCAATTTTCTAATTTATCCAAATCAACATTTATTTTCTTATGAAGCAAGCTCTTAATGCTATCAGTTTTGTTTTTTAAGTTATAACCAAAATTGCACTCATGGAGTACCTGACTTTTTCTATGGCTAGAAAAATACTCATGGTGACTAAAAGTATTATGTTGTAATGCTACTTTTGCCGTCGTCCAAAAAAGATTGAGACTACTTTCTTCTAGTAGATTACGGCATTTGCTTTCTGGTAAGAAATTATCAATTATGTTTATACCGTTTAATTTTAAAATATCAAAATTGTCAATATTATTCATTTTCAATTAATTTGTATCCTATAAATTCTTCGTAATCGGAGATGCTTCTCGTTTTTCCTAGCGGAAAATTTTTGTATTCCACTCCTTTGAAGATTCTTTTAATTCTTTGGCAAGACTTGGCATCAAGTATGTGCCAGTTATTGTGATTTTCCCAGTGAGGTGTTCTGGTTGTTCGGTCATAAAGATGCCATGCTATGACCCTATGCGGATGAAAAAAATCATAACCATGACAATAAGCTCTTAAACCCGTTGTGATTTCATCCCCATAAAAGTAAATATTGGGATCGAAGGGAATTTCACGGTTAAAGTTGCCTATTGTAAATAAAAAGCCAAGCGAAATAAAATGAGCTTTTATTGGGGATTTGATCCATTTGAAATACGGAATGGGTTGGCCGTTAAATTTGGTGAGTAAATTAAAATAATACCCTTCGACATACATTTTAAGTGGGTAGTTGGATTTATTTTTTGGAAAAGATTTGGGATCGAAGGATGGTGGGTAGCCTGTCAAAATGGGTTTGGATATGCCGTTGTTCTGCAACTCTATAAGCATGTTTATTAATTTAATGTCCCACTTTTTTGAAAAGCGTATGTGTGAATCAATTAGTAATGTATAGGTTTCGTTATCCCAGTTCTTTTGCGCGACGCTTCTTGCCCAGTTCGCGCCTTTACTTTCTCTGTAGTCAATATCAATAATATTAATGTTTGCTGAGTTTAAGATCTCTTTTGTCAATGTTTCTGATTTGTCATGTTGCCAACAGATGGAGATTTTTAATCGCGTGCTGTCATGGGCATTATTTAAGAGACTTTCAATTGTATAAATTAATTGGGTATCTCTGTAGGATGGAATTTGCACAAATATTTCATCTTGGTTTTTCTTCATGATTTTATTCTTTCTGCATATTCTCGTGAACAAAATCCTTTGTATGTAAGGCTTCTGCCACTTATTTTCTTCATAAATAAGGATTTATGATGGTTAATCAGGGTCTATTACAATTAGAGAAAAGAATTGAATCAGACTTTAAAAGTGAAAGTTGACCATAAAAAGGTAAAGGAATTATGCAGATCCCCCACGCACGATTATCATTCTTATTTTAATGTTTTGAGTATTTTAACTGATTGACAAAATGGGTTTTATCTTAATCTGTCACGAAAGCAAATTACCTTACATTTAGATTTAGTAGCCAATACCTTCGCCAAAAAAAAGAGTATAAGGACACCAAATCGCGGTGTCCTTAATGAAAAAATTCAGTGGATTCTAGATACCAAAATTATTTGTTGCCGTTGCCGTTGCCGTTGCCATTACCGTTATTGTGAAGGACACGTTCAGCAAGTTTTTCCGGTACTTCCTGGAGATGATCGTATTCCCAATGGAAAGAACCAACGCCAAGAGTAAGCGATCGCAATTCTACAATAAAGTTTTGCATCTCTGCTTGCGGCAAGTATGCAGATACATTATCCCAGCCTTGCCAATCGTTTTTGCCCTCGTAACCCAAAATCTGCCCGCGTCTACCACTCAGTAGTTGCAATACCTTGGAGGTAAATTCACTAGGTGTTGTCACTTCCACCCGCAAAATTGGTTCCAGAAGGGTGGGTTGCGCTTGGGGTATCCCCGTCTGCATAGCTAAGCGGGCTGCTTGCTTAAAGGCTTGTTCGGAACTATCGACGCTGTGGTAAGAACCATTGGTTAAAGTTACCGCCACATCTACTATTGGGAAACCCAAGGGCCCATGCGCCAGAAACTCCCGCACGCCCATTTCTACCCCAGGAATATATTGTCTGGGAACTACACCGCCAACGATGGTTTCATTGAAGTTAAACCCTGTACCACGTGGTAAAGGCTTAATATCGAGAAAAACATCACCAAACTGTCCGTGGCCACCACTTTGGTGCTTGTAGCGCCCATGAACCGCAGCTACCGTTTTGCGGATGGTTTCTTTGTAAGGCACTTGTGGCAAGTGGGTTGTCATTGGTAAGTTATATTTGCGGCGCAGTCTATCTAAGGCAACTTGTAGATGAATTTCGCCTTGACCCCAAAGGATAACTTCATGGGTATCGCCATGTTGCTCCCAAGCAAGTGAGCAGTCTTCTTCTAACAACTTGGTGATGGCACTGCTAAGTTTAACTTCATCGTTGCGCTTTTCTGGTGTAATAGCCAGAGCATACACTGGTTCTAATTTTTCAGCTTTGGGTAATTCTATAGCTAACTGCTGCTCTGTAGAGATTGTATCGCCCGTCTTGATTCCCTCTAAGCGGCTCAACGCGACAATTTCACCAGCACCAACTTCATTAACTAATTGCTGTTGTTGTCCCATGAGGCGATAAATTCCACCAGTGCGAATGCCGTTGAGGACGATACCATCAGTTAATTTGCCCCGCCAAACACGCACCAGGGATAGTTTGCCACCTTGAGGAGTATAGTAAGTTTTTAGTACCTGGGCTAAAGGAGAAGTTGTTTTGCTCTTGAGGTTTTTTAAGCGACGTTCTGCTGTGGTTTCTGGTTCGGGAGCTTCTCTTAACAAAGCTTCTATTAAAGGTCTAACACCATAATCTTGTTCTGCCACACCAAAGAAAACGGGCACTACCAAATCTGCCCCTAATTCTAGTTTTAAGTCTTTGAGGATTTCCTCTTGGGGTGGCTCAATGTCTTCTAAAAGTTCTTCTAGTAAGTGGTCATCAAAATTTGCCAGGGCTTCAAGCATTTCTGCCCGTGCTATGTGTTCTTCTTCTTTTAAACTTTCGGGAAAGGGGATGGGATCAGCAGGTGCGCCTGGATGATATTGGTATGCCTGTTCGCTCACCATATCAATAAAGCCGGTCAGCTGCTCCCCATTCATAATGGGATATTGGTGCGCTACTAAAGGACGGCTGGATACAGCTTTGAGAGCGTGCAATGTTTCCAAGACGTGAATATTTGCCCGATCCATTTTATTAACAAAGACGATGTGGGGAATTTCCCAATCGTCTAAGAATTTAAATAGAGGGGCTAAGGTGAGGACTCGATCGCGGATGGGTTCACAAACTACAATTGCTGCATCGACTCCCATTAAAGCATTGTATGTTTCTTGGGCAAACTCCACGCTTCCCGGACAGTCAATAAAGGTAAAGCGAGTGTCATTGTACTCTGTGCTAGCGGCACTTACTTCTACACTCATTTGGCGATCGCGTGACTCAGCGGCACTGTCTCCGATTGTGTTACCATCCTTAACATTGCCTTTGCGCGAAATTGCCCCTGTGACAAATAACAAGCTTTCTAGTAAAGTGGTTTTTCCACTTAAATAAGGCCCAACAATTGCAACATTCCGCGAACCCGATTTTACTTTTTCGTTCATAAAACCTCCCTTGCGGCAAGTCACTCTAACCGCATGATTCTGTTAATTTCAGGGATAAAAAATGGTTCTCTGGAGTCAAACTTACCCCTTCTTTAATTTGTTATTATCCTCCCTTTAATCAAAAGCTAAAAAAATTGTAGCCTGTTGTAAGGTTTGACTTAATAAAAGTTAACAATTATGACCTTTAATACCGAATCCAGAAGTTTTGTAAAGAGCTTCAGTTGTAACAAGACTTTATGTGAAGTAAAACTAACTGAAAGTGTTCCAAGTCAGAAAATCAATGGGATTATCATTCTCTAAATATCACATAGCAACAGTAGCGAGTTTGATTTTGCTGGGTGAAAGCATCCTCTTTTCCTCTGTTTCCCCTGCCTCCCCTACTCCCCCTCTGCTTGCACAAGCAGATACTAAAACAGGCACAGACTTGTTAAAACAAGGCTTACAGGCAATTCAGGCAGGAAAGGTACAAGATGCGATCGCTGCCTTTAAACAAGCAACTCAATTAGATCCAAACTTGGCAGCAGGCCACTATAATTTAGGACTGGCACTGCGACAAGTGGGACAATTACAACCATCGGCTGATGCATTTTATCGAGCAACCCAAACTGATCCCAAATTTGCTCCAGCCTTTGCCAATTTAGGCGGAGCTTTGTTAGAAGGGAATAATTTACAGTTAGCAAATGACTACTTGCAGCGAGCGCTGGAACTTGATCCCAAATTGGGTTTTGCTCACTATAACTTAGGGTTGGTAAGAGAGCAGCAACAAGATTGCAAGCAGGCGATCGCATCCTTTAAAAAGGCTATGGAATATAGCAAAAATGCCCCGGAGCCTGCCTACCATATAGGGATGTGTTATCTTCAACAAAGCAAATTCGACAAAGCAAAAGATGCTTTTCGTCAGGCAATCAAAATTAATCCAAAATATTCAGAAGCTCATTACAATCTTGGTTCAATTTGGTTTAACCAAGGCAAATTACAAGAAGCTTTGGAAGCTTTTAGAAAATCAGCCGAAGCTAACTCTAACTATCCCAATGCCTATCACGGTGCGGGGTTAGTTTTTATCCAGTTACGGCAATATGGAGATGCAGTTCAAGTGTTGCAATTTGCTAGAGATTTATACAACGCTCAAGGTAATTCCCAGTGGGCAAAAAATGCCGAACAATTGTTGCAACAAGCACAAAATTTAAATTACCAACCTCGCTGAGGCGCGATCGCTTAACATTGCGTAATATAAGATTATTGGGTTGACTCGCTGGTGTGGTGTGAACTAGTCTCGATGGGAATGAAATTTACATGCAAAAGCGCCTCAAGAGTCGATTTTTATTTTGCGATCGCTGGCTTGATCGGCAATCAATTGTTCGCAACATGGAGGCTTTCCAAGACTTAATTGTGATCGTCCTATGTTTGGGTTTGTTCGCCGTCATGCTCATACAAATGTGGGGAATACTTATCGCCCTGACACAGCCACTAGATTATAAATCTGTAACAGCCAAAATACTTTTTGTGTTGATTTTAGTCGAGTTATTTCGACTACTAATGGTTTACTTGCAAGAACATAGCATTTCTGTTGGCGTAGCAGTTGAAGTAACAATTGTATCTGTACTACGAGAAGTAGTTGTTCACGGAGTCATGGAAATTTCTTCAGCTCAGACCGTAGCAATTTGTGGCTTACTGTTGATTTTAGGTGGGCTATTAATAGTCTGTGCTAAGACGCCACACATGGATTGCATAAGTGCTAACACTAAGTTTTGCCCAATTGTGTATGAAGACCGTAGAGAACTGCAAAATGATCTAGAGTTCCATTATTCACGTCACCGTGATGAAAATCAACCTCGTGTATGAATGTCAGTAAAACATTGCCCAAATTCATCACGAATTAAATTTGGAAAAACTCTGCGTATCTGTACATTTGAAAAAGCGATCATTTGACCCAAAGCCGTAGTCAGCTTAGAGGCGATGGTTTTGTACACTTTTACTTGGCAATGCTTTAGCAGCCTTGATGTATCCACAGGTGACGATTGTTAATCTAACACTAGTAGTATTTATCGCACTTCACAAGGTTCTTCCGGCGTATTGAACTATACCCTTTTAGGGAGATGAATCACTCTTTTAAGGCGAGTAAAAATTAATTAGAAATCTTAAAAGAGGGTCTACCAATGGCTAAAAATACAGGTAACGGACAGTCTCAACAGCCAATTAGCAACCTAGAGTACGACTTTATCACCGTGTTGCACAACAAGGCTGAAGCAGTAAAGGCTTACGATACTTACATTCAAGATGCACAGCAAGTTGGTTCCCAACCCTGTGTAGAGTTGTTCCAAAAATTGCGCCAATCTGATATTGAGCAAGCACAAGAGATCCGCCATCATCTACAAGAAGTGATGCAGCACGGCAAGATGTAACCTAAGTATTTAAATAGGTAGATGCACAGAGAAGTTGGAGCATAAGAAGCTTGCTATCCAAACTTCCTAAACTTTCTTTGTAGACTCAAAGCAGTGAGGAGTTCGCAGTCCTGGACGCTACTTGCTACGCTGTGCGAACGCTAAGAGCGAAACAGTAGCAAGTCTTGTTTGCGATACGCTGCGCGTAGCTTGCTTCCCTATAGAGGTAAAGCGGCTATTCAGAGCATTTCACGAAAATCCTGATACAATTCACTGCCTCAACTTGCCTACAAACTTACGCTATCCCCTTTGGTGTCGCCTTTTGGGTTTTCATGTTCGCCAAAGGCGTTCCCATTTGCGTTAGCGTTGCAAAGCAAAGGGTAGCGTGCCTGAAACAAGATTTGCAAATATAAAAATGTATTTTATTGAGTCAGGACTTACCCAGAAAACCTCTCAGACTCTCATTCCTCCGTGTACTTTGTCTTGAAAAGTTTCCTAGGTCGGGAAACCCTCCTTCTCCTGACGGAGACCGGAGGCGAACAGAACTTTTCGCTGTGTCTCTGTGGTTCGTTTTCCCGTTACTTATGCGTAAGTCCTATGAGTAATTTTTCATTCTTTTAATTTTGTTGACTTTAGCTTCTAGGTACATAAAGCTGAAAAAGCTTACATTACAAGCTTTATAAGACTTTATATTCTTTATTTTTGCAAAAATTACATCCATCAAAAATCAAAAAGCCTTGAAAAAACTGTATCAAGGCTTGATTTTTCGCATCTAGGTATGTGATACTTTATCTCACAACTCCGGTAATTCAATCAAATTGCCGGATATTAGTTTAGTATGATAGCACTACATCAAAAGATTCTCTATCTGAGTATTTTTAGATGGCTAAGGTAATAATCTTTAGTTAAAGCTTGTACATCCTAGAGAATACGGTTATATCCGAGAGTTAAATATTACTAAACACGGTGTCTTGCTAGAGATGAATCTCGCATAAAATTCTCCTTAATATTTAGTATGCTTCTATACTTAGTCGATATTAATAAATAGCTTATGTCCCTCTGTGCTGATAATTTTTAGCCTGACATAAATATTTCAATTTTATTAATCTATAGTCAATTAAATAGCTAATTTCTACTGATTTCTCTTGTAGCTAATCGTACAGATTATACACTCAGTCATAATCAAAATGTCCTGAGTTAGGTGATGAATTCTGATTAGTTTCTAACATACAACACAATAAAAAAATTACTTAGTTAGGGAAATGCAAATTTATATCATAAAATTTTTACAAACAATGCAACTTTTGTCTCAACATATAATTAAAAGTTGGTTAAAGAAACGTCGTGTGCAAAGCTTTGTCAGTCTGTTTGTATTGGGTACTGTTTTGAGTATGACAGTCGCCGCCTGCTCTGGAGGCGTTTCAGCTACGAAGGCAGACGTCAAACTCAAACTCGTCTCTTTCTCTGTCACCAAAGCCGCGCATGATCAAATAATTCCCAAATTTGTGGATAAGTGGAAGAAAGAACATAATCAAAATGTTACTATTGAGCCGAGTTACGGGGGTTCTGGCGCTCAAACGGCAGCAATTATTGCAGGTTCGCAAGAAGCAGATATAGTACATTTGGCACTTCCTCTAGATGTTATCAAACTTCAGCAAGCAGGTTTGATTAAATCAGGTTGGGAAATCAGAACTCCGAGAAATGGTATTGTCAGTAAATCTGTAGCAGCGATCGTCACTCGTGAAGGTAATCCCAAAAACATTCAAACTTGGGCAGACTTAGCAAAAGATGGTGTAAAAATAATTGCAGCTAACCCAAAAACTTCAGGTATTGCTATCTGGGAATTCTTAGCTTTTTGGAGTTCCGTGAGTCTAACAGGCGGTGACGAAACGGCAGCATTAGATTATGTCACCAGAGTTTATAAGAATATCCCTGTATTAACGAAAGATGCCCGTGAAGCCAGCAATTTATTTTTCCAAAAAGGCGAGGGAGATGTCTTAATTAACTACGAAAATGAGGTAATTTTGGCGCAAATAGGTGGATTGAAACTACCTTATGTTGTACCTCAAGTCAATATTTCTATTGATAATCCTGTAACTTTAGTTGATAAAAATGTTGATAAACACGGTACAAGAGAAGTTGCACAAGCATTTATTGATTTTCTTTACTCGACAGAAGCTCAACGGGAATTTGCCAAATTACAGTATCGTCCTGTTAACCCTACCGTTACCCAAGAAGTAGCATCAAAACAACCGCCAATTAAAACTTTATTCACCTCACAAGATTTAGGTGGTTGGGATATTATCCAGAGGAAGTTTTTTGAAGATGGGTCAATTTTTGACAAAGTTCAAGCTGCTAGCAAAGCATGATCCTTTCTTTTTCACACAGCATTGTCTATTTGCCAATAGTCACTTTATCTCAATTTATAGTTTATGAATTTTTATAGCAGATTTAAAGATAGCTTTTTATTAACATCTTTAATGTTTATTGCCAGCACTATCACTGCTTGTAACAGTGGACAGGAGTTGAAAAGTCAGGTGAGTATTGATGGTGCAGCAGTAGGTTTTCCTATTTCTTTAGCAGTTGCAGAAGAATATCAGAAGATAAAAGCTGACGCGAAAGTTAGCGTTGCTTCCAGTGGTACAGGTGGCGGTTTCAGTAAGTTTTGCAATGGTGATATTGATATTGTTGGTGCTTCTCGTACCATCAGAAATGAGGAAATAAAAAAGTGTAAAAGTAAGAATATTGAGTTTATAGAGTTACCTATAGGTTTAGATGGCGTAGCCGTAATTGCAAATCGTAAAAACGACTTTGCTCAATGTCTAACTATTAAGGAAATGAACACAATTTGGAGTGCTAAATCAGACGGCAAAATCTTGGCTTGGGATCAAGTTAATCCTAAGTTTCCTAAGCTACCACTGAAGCTCTATGCTCCGGCTTCTGATACTGGAACCTTTGATTATTTAACTCAAGCTGTTACTGGCAAAGCCAAGAATGGGCGTACAGACTACACTCCTAGTCATAATCAAAACCTCCTAGTGCAAGGTGTTTCTGGTGATGAATCAGCACTGGGCTATGTAGGGATATCTTACTACATTCAAAACCAAGAAAAACTCAATTTAGTTGCTATAGAAAATCTCAAAGGAGAATGTAAAAAACCAGTTCCATTGGATAATGTACTCAAAAACACCTACACACCTCTGTCTCGTCCCCTTTTCATTTATGTTAGTAAGATATCTTTAGATAACAAGCCAGCAGTAAAAGAATTTGTAGATTTTTATCTAGAAAATTCTTGGAAGTGGGTAGATGGCGCTGGTTATGTAGCATTACCTGATGAAGCTTACGTCAAGGTCAAATACAAATTTGCTGCTGGTGAAACTGGGACAAAATTTCAAAAAGCTAAACCAGGCGAACCAATTACAAACTTTATTTAGACAAATCCCTAGTCAAACAATTTTGGATTTGGGATTGATTCCACAGATAAATATGGGGGCTTGTACCATTAAGGAATTATTGGTCATTTGTAATTTGTTTTGTGTCAAAATTTAACTGTTTATGCAAAATACCACTCCTCAAGATGATCCTTATTTACTACCCAGACAATCACTAGATAAAAATATATCTGAAGATATCTCAGAAAGGATTGTTGGAGCGATTTTATTTGCTTGTGCTTTAGTTTCGGTTTTGACTACCTTTGGTATAGTCTTTATTATTTTTCAGGAGACATTTAGTTTTTTCCAAGAAGTTTCCTTTGCCCAATTCTTTCTTGATACTAAATGGACGCCTCTGTTTGCAGAGAGACATTTTGGCGTTTGGCCATTAATTAATGGCACTTTCTTGACTACAGCTATTGCTATGTCAGTTGCTATCCCTTTGGGTTTATCTTCTGCCATTTACTTGAGTGAATATGCTCAACCCAAAGTAGCAGCAGTTTTACGCCCAGCAGTGGAACTTTTAGCAGGCATACCAACTGTAGTTTATGGTTATTTTGCACTGTTATTCGTCACACCCTTGCTACGAAATATTATCCCTTTAGAAATATTCAATTCCTTGAGTGCGGGGTTAATGATGGGAATAATGATTACTCCTACTGTTGGCTCCATTAGCTTAGATGCTATTCGCTCAGTTCCACGTTCTCTACGGGAGGGTGCTTACGCTTTAGGTATCACTAAACTAGAAACCATTTTTAAAGTAGTTTTACCAGCCGCACTTTCGGGAATTGTCGCCTCGATTATTTTGGGCATTTCTCGCGCTGTGGGTGAAACAATGACTGTCCTAATTGCCGCCGGACTACAACCAAAGCTGACTGTTAGCTTTGCGGAATCAATAGCAACAATGACAGCTTACATGGCACAAATTTCCGGGGGAGATAGTCCGCGTGGAAGTCTAAATTTTAAGACTTTATATGCTGTAGGCGCGGTTTTGTTTCTGCTGACTCTCAGTTTGAATATTGTTAGTTACTGGATTGCTAATCGTTATAAAGAAAAGTATGAGTAATAAGCATGGCTACTAGTTATCAACGAAATGATTCTTTTGATTCAGCGGCAGAATTTACTGATAATGTTGACGCAAGAGAGAATTTGGGAAAGGTCTTTGAAGTAGTTTTTTTGATAGGATTGCTGATTGGTATATTTGTCTTAGCATTGCTACTATTTGATATTTTAGGAGACGGATTAGGTAGGTTTTTGACACTAGGCTTTCTCACAGAAACTCCTTCTCGTTTTCCTGATCAAGGTGGCATCCGTCCTGCTATCGTCAGCAGTATTCTTTTAGGACTTGTTGTTATCTTTGTGACTGTACCCATTGGTGTCGGAGCAGCTTTATATCTAGAAGAGTATGCACCTAAAGCTTGGTGGACAGTGATTATTGAGATTAATATCAGCAATCTCGCAGGTGTGCCTTCTATTGTCTACGGACTACTGGGTTTAGGAGTTTTCAATTATTTGCTTGGCTTTGGCCCCGCTTTGATTTCTGGTGCGTTGACTTTATCTTTATTGTCTTTACCAGTAATTATTGTGACGGCTAGAGAAGCAATTCGCGCCGTTCCAGATTCGCTAAGAAATGCTTCTTATGGATTAGGTGTCACTAAATGGCGAACTATCAGCAATCATGTTATACCCTATGCTGTTCCCGGTATCCTGACAGGGGTGATTATTTCTGTATCCCGTGCTATTGGTGATGCGGCGTCTCTAATTGTTGTAGGTGCTGTGGGTTTTCTGACGTTTAACCCTGGTTTGTTCCAGAGATTTATGGCATTACCCATTCAAATTTACAGCTACATCACTCGTCCTGAACCGGGTTTTGCTAATGCAGCAGCAGCGACAATTATAGCTTTGTTACTCTTGATTTTAGTTTTAAATGGTGTAGCAATTTATATCCGACAACGCTTTTCAATACGTTAGATAAATGAATAGCTAATTGGATAATTTTCACTGAGTTAATCCCGGTTCATGGATATTTAGGAGATCAACAAGATGACCTATAGCAATAGTAGAAGTCAACGAGATAGCGCCACAATAGACCAAGATAATGCTGTATTTAATGTTGAGGGTGTGAAAGTATACTATGGCGGATTTCTGGCACTTATAGATGTTTATTTAAATATTCCTGAAAAACAAATCATTGCTTTTATTGGGCCTTCAGGATGTGGTAAAAGTACTCTATTGCGTTGCTTCAATCGCATGAATGATTTAATCCCTGGAGCCAAGGTAGAGGGTAGGTTGAATTACCGCGATCGCAATATTTACGACTCTAAGATAAATTCTGTAAAATTACGACGGCAAGTCGGAATGGTTTTTCAAAGACCGAATCCTTTCCCCAAATCAATATACGAAAATATTTCCTTTGGGCCACGTGCTAATGGTTATAAAGGTAATGTTGATGAATTAGTGGAAAATTCCTTAAGACGCGCTGCTATCTGGGATGAAGTCAAAGACAAACTCAAAGAGAAGGGTACTGCATTATCTGGCGGACAACAGCAACGACTTTGCATTGCAAGAGCGATCGCCATGAAGCCAGATGTATTATTAATGGATGAACCATGTTCTGCTCTCGATCCAATTTCTAGCCGTCAAGTAGAAGAACTCTGCTTAGAACTTAAGCAGCAATACACCATCATCATGGTGACTCATAATATGCAGCAAGCTTCCAGAGTGGCAGATTTTACGGCTTTCTTCAATACAGAAATTGATGAGCATGGCAAACGTCGCGGAAAATTAGTTGAGTTTAGTCCTACATCTCAAATGTTTAGTTCTCCTCAAACTAAAGAAGCCGAGGATTATATCAGTGGACGCTTCGGTTAAGCAATATACTGGACAGTGTTTCCAAAAAATAAAGCGAGGATACAAGCAGCTAAAAATAGACAGGCTAATTTTCAACTGCTTGCTGCACTTGCTCTATCCTCAAATCTAAAGCCACTGCTACTTGTTCCACACTTAGTCCCAGTGCCAATAACCTGGGTATAGACTCTAATTTAGCTTGTCGCTTACCTTCTTCTAAGCCTTCCTGTCTACCTTCCTCTAAGCCGTCTTGTTTGATGGATTGATACATCCTGCTCTTTTTGAATTCGTCGTCTATGCCTAACATTTGAGCCAACTCCTCTCGGCTTAACCGGGTGAATTTGTATAAAAGGATGGTTTCTATCAATTCTACAATTTGCTTTCTGGTTGTTTCACCTGCCAGTTGTTGTCTTGCCTGCAAAATCAATTCTCTACCTCTATCTATGGCTGTCTCTTCCCTTTCGATAATTAACTTAACAATTGCCACTTGAAGTGAGTTCTCTGCTGTATCTAATTCGTCTAAATAAATGCGCTGCACTTGTAGGCTGTCTAGCAGCAAACGATATGGTAGTTTGTCCTCTGGATCTAAACTCCTTTGGGGATAGATAACCACAGCACGCCAAAAATTAACAGATTCGTTTTGACGCAGGTAAAGAAAGATTTCAGCAAACAAGCGTCTATAAAAAGTCGAGTCTAGTTGAAACTGGACTTCAACAAAGTACAAAGGTTGGTTTGTAGTTTCATCTGTCGGGATGAATACGCCATCAATCCGAAAGGCAGTATCTTTTAGTTCAACAGAAACAAATTCATAGGCATTGGTATTGACAGTTGTGTCACCAATTATCTCAAAAAATATGCTAGGGAAAGCTTGAAATATGCTATAGAATATTTTGTCAGTTCGCACCTGGATTCAGTCAAACGAAAATTTTATATTATAAAGCTTATCAAGAAAGGCGATCGCCTGATAATTCAGCAGAAAAAAGACTTAGCCCAATGCAAAATTAGGAGAAATAACTATTTAATTTCATATAATTTAAATTACTAATTACCTTGCATTGCTATGCCAAGTTTTTCCAGATTTTCACGGATATTAATAGTGCGAATATTATTTGCCCCCCAAACTCGCTCACAAATATCTAAAGCTTGCAAATAAAGGGGTTTTGCTTCGCTATAACGTCCTGTTACACGATAGATTTCTGCAAGATTGTTGAGACTTTCAGCAACATTAGGATGATTGTCTCCCAATAAATGTTTATCAAATTCTAACGCTTTTAAACATAATGGTTCTGCCTCATTGTAACGCCCTTGTTCTCTGTACATATAACCAAGAGCGTAGATAGTATCTGCCAAAAGAGGATGAGCCTTTTGCAGTACACGTTCCTTGAGTTCCAAGGATTGTAAAAATAATGCTTCGGCTTGGTCATAACGTCCTTGAGCGCGGTAAATCAATCCTAAATTATGAATATCTGTAGCAACATCAGGATTATCTTCGCCCAAAAAACGCTTATCTAGTTCTATTGCTTGTTGCGACAACGGTTCAGCTTCACCGTAGCGTCCTTGATGATAATAGAGTAGCGCTAGATTATTCAGGATGTGAGCGAAAGAGGGATGGTTTTCACCAAGCAAGCGTTTTCCAAGTTCTAATGATTGCAGATACAGAGGTTCTGCTTCGTCATAACGTCCTTGTTGATCGTATAGTAGTGCCAGGTTGTTGAGACTAGCGGCAACATCGGGATGGTTGTCTGCCAATAAGCGTTTCCTTAATTCCAAAGCTTGTTGATATAGAAGTTCCGCTTTACTGTATTGTCCAGTAGATTTGTAGAGTCCCGCCAAGTTATTCAGGCTAGTAGCAAAAGCAGGATGGTTGTCTCCCAGCAGACGTTTCCTCAATTCTAAAGCTTGTTGATATAAAGGTTCCGCTTCTCCATAGCGTCCTGTAGTACGGTATAGTCCTGCAAGATTGTTGAAACTAGTGGCTAAGTCTATCTGCAAACCTGATTCATTTTGCAGTTCAATCGCCTTACGCCAGTATTTTATTGCTAGTTCCTGTTCTTTTTGATAATTCTGAGATTCTCCTCTATCTAACCTACTGCGGTAAATATCAGCCAACCTTGAATATAAGGTAGCCAAGCTGGGATCTTTAATTCCCCGTTCCTGTTCTATCTTCTCAATTAAACTTTGTAAATCTTGAATGGGCAAGAAAAAAGGGTTATTTTCATTAGTATCTGTACTAGCTAATTCTGTGTCTCTAAAAACAAAGCGTATAGGTTCTAATTCTTGACAAGCAATAGCATTCGTTTTTTTAGATACAAACCGAAAAACACCATTGCGCCAACTCCAAAAATCAGGGGCTTTTTTAATTAAGTTGACTAAAATTTGATTAGTTACCCAAAGCACGATCGCAAAAGGAAATTCGCGTAAACCCTCCCGTGTCCACTGTAAATAACCAAAAAACTTTTCCTGTTCCGATTGCTCTTTTCCTAATCTGAGAAAATAAAGTTGCTCAGCACCCGTCACAGTTATCACCGCTGGATTACGCTGACGCAGATATTCTTCTTGTTGTACCAGTTGATTAAGAGCAGCTTTCAGACTTGGTTCTTGACGTGCTAAAGTCACCCGGTATAAACGGAAGGCGGGTTTTAATTCGGCTTCATATTGAGCAATAATGTCATCACGAAAGTTAGCATCATCGCAAACTGCAATCAATAAATTCAATCCTTGTTTTTGAGCTTCTATTGAAACGATTAAATCATCATAAGCATCTTGATTTTCTCCATCATCTATAAATTCCTCATTTGACATGAATAACCCCCTGAACTTTCAAGCTTTCTATAATGATTGGGTGAACATCGTACCAGGTTTCATCAGTGCGATATTCCAAAACATACAGCCCATGTAGTAAATCCAAAAACTCTGTTTGTTTAGGGTCATCGGGCATAAATTGCTTGTAAATACTTTGCAAAATATCTATATCAACTTTTCCTAAACGTATAGAAAAATCATTGCGTATTTTATTGATTGCTTGGAATAAAATCTTATCATCAATAATAACTTCTGCTGTTGGATTTCGTCGGATCATCCGCAAACAAATGCGGCAACATTCTTTAGAAATCCGAATTAGCTCTCGCAACACGCCACCACTGTAGATAACAATTTTTTCAGATGTTTCTGCTGCTATTAATTCACTAGAAATTCGTTTTTGTAAAACTGCACCGAGAATCTTTGTTGCTTCAAGACGCGGTTGAGCATTAGGTAGCCGATTTTTGCCTTTCTCAAATATTTTCAAAACAGGCATTGCTACAACTTGGTCATTAGTCTCAGTGGCAATTATTGTGCTGATAAATGTTTCGCGCAGTACAGCAATGGGGATAGTATAGATAATCCGAAAATTAGGTTGACAAAGAGCTTTAATATTGTCTCGATAGATTTCATTAACTCTTCCTAAATCAAGTTTATCTAAATCATCAATAATTACTAATACATCTTGTTTTGTAGCCGCTTGAATCAGAGCAGCAATTTCGTTAATTCTGGCAACTAAATCTGAGATTTTGCGTTCAAATTCTTGCTTAATTTCATCCCGAACAGTAGCATCAGCTTTTAATTTAGAGCTAATCAACTTTAGTAAATCAAACCCAATCCCAGCTTCTACCTGCAAATTTAACTCTTCAGTGCGAGTTCGAGTAGCAAACCACTTATAAAGAGCTTCTTTAGTCGATTGAGGAATTTCAACTTTACGTGCTTCCGCTTCGGTCATTAAATTAACTGCGATCGCAAACAATATATTAATATGATTAACAGCCGACATTTCAATTTTGTCAGCAATAGAAAATAGAACTACAAAATATTTATTTTGAATTTGCCTGCTAAACTCAGCTAACAAAGTTGACTTACCACATCCCCGATGTCCTGTAAAGACAATTTTGCCGTCTCCATTGGGGCTATCTTCAACTAATTGGTTGAGGTCTGCAATCAAATCATCACCATATTCCACTCTAAATCTTTCCATTTCGTTCTGTTCCATCAACGGAAACAGTTCGAGATTGCTGTATGCTTCTTGAAAGGCGTTTAATAATTTTTGAGACATTGGATAGTGCCGTAAACGTGCTAACTATCCATATAATGGCTCATGATTTTTCAAGCAAAAGTTTAGGTAATGTCTAGGATAGAGTATGCCTACATAACTTCTCAAATCTCGTTAATAAATAACTACTAGGTGAGTGGTATGTTATGTCTTAAAAAGAGATGCCATAATCCCCAAATTTCAACCTATCAATGAGTAACAGAGGTCAATAATCAATCAGACTGAATGATAGATTATACATTCGATAATTCAGACTGAATGATAGATTATACAGATAACATCCTGAAAGCTACTTAACACATAAATAAAATAAAATTTTCAGTTATAAAAATAAATTTTTAGTGTGCTTCGTCTCATCCCCCTCTAGCCGATGCGATGGGTAGCTGTTGTTACTATTGGTTAGTAGTCTGTCAAGGAATAATTGACGAGTACATTCTCTGTAGAGACGGCGATTTATCGCGTCTCTTTAACGTGTCAGTCTTTTAGACGCGATAAATTGCGTTTCTACGTGAGAGCTTTCTGGCTATCCCAAGCGTATTGGGATAAAACTGGTGACTTGTGTGTACACCGTAGCCTTTTAGGAGAGAGGTCAAAATTGTACCTCACTGGGTCGAGAACCGCATATCACCAGGACTTACGCACTCAGATCCCCCAACCCCCTTAAAAAGGGGGCTTTAGAAGTTCCCCCCTTTTTAAGCTACGGTGTACACACATCTCTGTACAAAACCAAAATCGTTGTATATCCTCCTAAATCCCCTTCAAAAGGGGGACTTTGAGAGGTTTTTGCCCCCCCTTTTGAAGGGGGGTTGGGGGGATCAAAAGCCTGTGGGGCAACTCTCAAATACTTGTGTGTACACCGTAGCCTTTTTAAGGGGAGCCAGCGCGGTCTTCTCCCAACGCGAAGTAGCGTCTCCAAGAGTTGGGGAGACGCAATCATGCGATGGGGTCTCCCCAAGTGGAGCGACTGGCGTCGGCTAGGGGGGATCTAGGTTTCAGGCTTCAGTGCGTAAGTTCTAATCACGTCTTTGTGAACTATATGAAAGCTCCGCGACTTCAAAACCTGCTTTTATGACTTCAAAACCTGCTTTTATGACTTCAAAACCAGCTTTTGTGACTTCTAAACTAGCTTTTGTGACTTCTAAACTAGCTTTTGCGACTTCAAAACCTGCTTTTGCGATTTGTAAACCAGCTTTTGCGACTTCAAAACCAGCTTTTGCGACTTCAAAACCAGCTTTTGCGACTTCAAAACCAGCTTTTGCGACTTCAAAACCTGCTTTTCTCAACGAATTTCAGCAAATATACCCGCATCTATCTAATTGGCTAATGCCATCCAATGCTTTTATAATTCTGTAACTTCACTGTGGCTAGTGCATCTGCTTATTGCGTATTTTAATGATACATAAATAACTCAGTGTGTAAAATTAGGGTTATTTATAAATTAAATAAAACTGGAAAACTATATGACGCAACGGAAACGAAACTCCATCGCACTGACCAAAGCTGAACGACGGATTGAAGGAATGCAGACAATTAACCCTGAATTAGACTTTAGTAATGGGTTTTCAATTGCTACTTACAACACTAAAGTAATTGAGTTACGAGAAAAGCTAGCCGCTTATAATCAAGCACAAACAATAGTAGATAAGACACACAATGCATTAATAGAAGCAGAACGTGAGTTGAATACTTATTCTGAGCAAATGCTATTGAATGTTGCATCTCGCTATGGCAAAAATAGTGATGAGTATGAGATGGCTGGTGGAACGCGCAGGTCAGACCGTAAAAAAGCACGTCCAGTAATAAACCAAACAGTGATCTCAGTGAAGTAATTGTTTGGACTCGCCGCTTCTTTAGATAAGGGTGCGTTGACCTTTGTGACAACGTACCACGATCCTACATTCTACCGCTTAACTTCTGAAGCATCTCCAGAGACTTTTGACATCCCAAAATCGAATGCTGAGTGCGATCGCAAATGGGCTAAAGGTATTGTCAAATCCCAAATTAGACTTAATCGTAGGTTGGGTTGAGGAACGAAACCCAACATCTACTTTAGTTTATTAGATTGCGCTTCACTCATTTCTTAACTCACATCTCAACAAAAATAAATTGACGGTATCCTTTATACCAATACTTTAGTATAAAGAGCGAAATTCAACCATCATAAAATTAACACAATGCAATATCGCCGAGCCACAATCGAAGGTGGCACTTACTTTTTTACACTCGTAACATATAAAAGACAAAGACTATTATGCTTACCTACTAACGTATCTTTATTAAGAAATGTTTTTTGGTATGTAATGCATCAACACCCATTTATAATTGATGCCTTTGTTTTATTACCAGATCATCTGCACTGTATTTGGACATTACCACAGGGCGATCGCAATTTTCCTACTCGTTGGCGTTTGATCAAAAGCTATTTTAGTCGTCAGTGCATTACTTTATCACAGGAAAACTTATCTACCTCTAGGCAAAATAAAAAAGAGCAAGGTATTTGGCAGCGTCGTTTTTGGGAACACTTGATTAGAGACGAGGTAGATTTTAAAAATCACCTTGAATATATTCACTACAATCCTGTCCAACATGGTTTAGTGAAAGCTCCAAAAGATTGGGAATATTCCAGTTTTCATCGTTCTGTTCGTCAGGGTATGTATGATATTACGTGGGTGCTGAGCAAGCAATTGTATTTGACTCTAATATTGGTAAAGAGTAGATATCGCCTAAATTGTAGCTGAAATTGTAGGTTGGGTTAAACGAAGTGAAACCCAACGTCAGCATTGGGTATTGTAATGGGTAATGTTGGGTTTCGTTCCTCAACCCAACCTACGAATTACTGCCTTATCAATTTACAACATAGATGGTTTGATATTTTCCCCTTACCTGCTATTCTGATTCCAAGCTATGCGGTTATGAGGTATACAAATCTTGCCAACTGCTGAACAAGGCATCAGGTGTGTCATACTATGTCAATCTTTGACCAATACATTCACTCCTATTTACATTATCCGCCTCGATGAACAAACAGGTAATGTGTTTATTTTGGCAGGAGATAACATAGAGGTAGAAATCTATCGCAATGGATTTTAGAGGTTCTTGTGATTGAGCCAGAATTTAGCAGCATGAGCAAAACCGAGTTAAGAGCCTTCGTCATTGCTCACCCCGACAACAAAGCAGCGTTTCGTGCTTTTGTTGACCGCTTTACATATGAAGCGTCTCCAGAGACTTTTGACATCCCAAAATCGAATGCTGAGATTGAAGAAGTGGAAATTTTGATTAGACAAAAATTAGAACAATTAAAAATGAGCTAAATTTTAGAAGTTTCTTTTAAATGTCGCAGAATTAATTGAGTCGAACAACTGTTCGGTTTTGCAACCTACCAAGCTATCCGACTCGGTTTTATATTCGGAGGTTGTCGCCTTCCTCGCTGGTTCAGGTCTGGACTCCCTGATGTACGCTCGATAAATTCCCACTTATCAACTCTGACTTTGGGGAGTACTCACGCCACAGCCACCGCCACCACGCGAAAACCAACATTGTTGTTACGATTCGCGTGCGCGTTCCTATTGCGATTGGCAGAACGGCAATTCCTGGCATTGTTGATCCAACTACCGCCACGCAGCAGCTAAAATCGACCTGCCCCATGCTCAAACTCTCAAACTAAGTGAGAAATTTGATTAAATGTAGTGTATAACAGTTTTTGATATCAATACACCAGTTTTAGAAAAAAATTTTTGATCCGCCTGTGGCGGAGATTGAAGAAGAAGGGCAAAAAAAAAGAAGTGTAGAGGGAAAAAGGGGAAGAGGGTAAAGAGCAAGGAATCCTCACGCCACAGCCACCGCCACCACGCGAAAACCAACACTGCCGTAACGAATCGCGAGCGCGTACCTATGGCGATAGGCAGAACGGCAAAGCCCGGCATTGAAGATCCAACTACCGCCACGCAGCAGCTTTATGTTATTATAGCTACCAACTAACCACGGTTTACCATCTGTTGGTGCGTCTATGTAATTGCCATTATACACATCTTCACACCATTCATATACATTACCATGCATATCGTATAAACCGAAAGAATTAGGCGGAAATTTTCCTACATCTATTGTTTGTTTACGATATTCGCCCTTTGGCGCAGAGCCGTAAGGATTGTTACCGTCGTAGTTAACTAAATCTGTGGTAATCGTTTCACCAAAATAAAACGGTGTAGTTGTTCCCGCACGACAAGCATATTCCCATTCCGCTTCACTGGGTAGCCTGTAGGTGTGTTTTCTCTTCTGACTCAACTTTTTACAAAACTCTACCGCCTCATCACAACTAACTTGTTCTACAGGTCGTTTCTCACCTTTGAAGTTAGAAGGATTAGTCCCCATAATGGCTTGATACTGTGCCTGGGTAACTGCATATTTCCCCATGAAGAACCCAGGCACTTTTACTTGATGCAGTGGACTTTCACTTTCACGTCTTTCTGCTTCCCCTTCCGGTGAACCCATCGTAAAGGTTCCCCCTGGTATCTGCACCATTTCGAGGGTGATACCATTTCCTAAATTTTCTTCAAAATATTTCGCTTCCTGATTACGGCGGTTGGTGATATTTCCTTGTGCATTTACCGTAACTACTTCAAATTGAAAGGTTTTTAAGGGATTTTTTTCAACTATAAATTCTCCCTTAGTGGAATTTTCAATAATAGGAGGAGGTTGTGGTAAAGATGGTTCTTGACGTTCAGGCAATCTTGCAATTCTTTGAATTGCTTTGATTGCATCCATATCTTGCCCTGAAGCCGCAGCTAATACCCGAATCCATAATTGCTCTGCTAAATCTAAATTCCTATTTACTTCTGCTTGATAAGCATCAATTTTCAACGTGGCGATATCTGCTAGGGTTGCGTATTGTGGCACAAGTATTAGGTGGGATTTATTCACAGGTTCAGCAATCACATAAGGTGTTTGCCTCGCATTTTTATGCTTACTAACAATTTCCGGCACGCGAGACTTGAGATACTGATTTAACCGTTCAACTGTGGCGCGTTGACCTTGAATTCCTAACCCTTCTAGTAGTGCAGTAGTAAAAGCACCTTGTTGTAAAGCCTCAATTTCATAAGAATACTCCTGTGGACTACAGGAAAATATGCTGATAACTCCTTGTTGACGTGCTTCTTCTGCCGTTTGTCGCCCAATTCCTTCACCAGTTTTTTTGCCTTCATTGCGACAAGCATCCAGAATCAAGACAACATTATCAGCACCGCAGCGACGCAGACGTTCACTCACAAAGTTAATCGCAATTGCCGTGTTTTCAATATCCTCTGGATCGCCATCACAAGGCATGAGATAATCACGATCAGCGTATCTTATCCCATGACCACTGAAGAAAAACCAGAAATTATCCCCTGCTCCCATAAAGGGATTGTCAAATAACTGGCGCAAGACTCGCAGCAAGTTAGTGCGAGTTGGGCGAGTCGATTTTCCATCAACAGGAGGAGAGTCATCAGAGAAGAAGAATATCCGCTCAAATCCGGCTTCATTGCCCAGAAACTCTTGCATTAACAGTGCATCCCGCTTGGCATAGTTTAGCGGTTGTAGATACTCATACTGGTTAATTCCGATCGCGATCGCCCAATTTTTTGCCATCTCACTGTGATTCTTGGCGCTTGAACTTCAGCTTAATAGCTCCTTTACTCCCAGCTTTGACACCACTGCCAATTAATTTAACTTCCCCATCTGCACTAATTTCAACCGATAGCTCAATTTCATCTAGCTGCATCTTGGAGTTGACTTTTGCTTGCTGTTCAGCTTGACTAAACAAACTTCCCACTACTTTGAGAAAGTGAGTCATATTTTGCTCTAATGTTTGAGCGCTAACCTTAACGGCATCTCCTACCCCTTTGCTACCAGTACTATCCCTGATAGTTTCCTCTCCCCAACTGCGTGTATTATTACTCCCGCCTTTAGCACCATCAGGAATCGATATTTGCGGCACTTCATCCGTCACAATCCAAATGCCGTCGTTTTGGGGGGTTTCTGACATATTACTTTAAATATTTAGATTAAATTGTCCCACAAATATAGATACAACGGTAGAGATAGCGATTCCGATTACTAGGAAATCTCACTGAGCATTTTAGCGATCGCACCAATTATGATAAAGATTCTGGGAGCGATCGTATAGTCTCAAATTATCTCAGATTGAGTGCGATCGCTTTCTCTAATATTTACCCCACCCTAACCCACCCCTTATAAAGGGGAGGGAACCGTATTTTCTTGTTTCCCCCTTTTATAAGGGGGGATTAAGGGGGGTAATAATTCGATTAAAATCACAACATACCACTTTTCAAACATCCTCTTAAGTACAATTATTTGATAACTTTCAGTGCGTTTTCAACCCCATGATCAAACCCGCCGATGTCAGCACCAAACGCTTAATCAGCCTTGCACCTGATAACTGGGTAAAATGGGTAACACAAATTCCTGATATTGTTGCTGGCGAAATTCTCAACTCAGAATTTCAGTGGATAAGTCGAGAAAGTGATGTTTTAATCCGTGTCGAAAGTCCTCAGCATGGGAAATTTCTCGTTCTTAACGAATTACAACTGCGCTATAAACCAGAAATGCCGCGAAGGATGCGTGCTTATGCAGCACTTGCAGAAGAAAAATATAATTTGCCAACGTATCCAGTACTCATTAATATCCTCAAGGCAAGTGACGCTGAAATACCAACAAGTTACACATTAAATATTGCTGGTTTACGTGCTATTCAAGATTACCGTGTCATTAACCTGTGGGAAGTTGATGTAAACATTGCCTTTGCACAACCATTACCATCACTACTTCCATTTGTACCCATCCTCAAAGGAGGTGATAACGAGTCTACCATTCGAGACGCATTGCGAATCTTACGTGCAGATGAACAATTGAATAAACTGGAAACAGTATTAGGATTTTTTGCTACGTTTGTATTAGATAGTGCAATAGTTCAACAAATTTTGAGGTGGGATATGGCACTTTTAGAGCAGTCGCCTTGGTATCAAGAAATTTTTAGCAAAGGGGAAGAACGAGGAAGAAAGGAAGAGTTATATTCAGGGATTGAATTAGCATTAGAAATTAAGTTTAGCGATCAAGGTTCAGAATTGATGCCGATAATTTCTCAAATTACAGATTTGCAGAAATTAAAAGCAATTCAACAGGCAATTAAAACTGTAAATACAGTAAATGAATTACAGCAAATTTTGTCAACCAACTTTACATGAAACACCAAAAATATAACCCCTCTCCGCCACCGGAAAGGGGTTAATCACTGCTAAAACTCAGCAATCTCTAATAAGCGTCCTGCAACTCGTAGAAATCAGGCGAGATATAATCCTTCCGCAAAGGCCAACCTACCCAATCTTCCGGCATCAAAATCCGCTTGAGATTTGGGTGTCCTTCGTAGATAATGCCGAGCATATCGTAAGACTCGCGCTCTTGCCAATCTGCGGTCTTCCAAATCCAGTACACTGATGGCACGGTGGGGTTTTCTCGTGGTAAGAAAACTTTTACCCGGACTTCTTCGGGGCGATCGCTATTATCACCGACTTTAATCAAGTGATATACACTTACCAATTCTTGTCCTGGGCCAAGGTCAACACCACCTTGAAACTGGAGATAATTAAACCCATAAGCATATAGGGCTGTAGCGGTGGGGAGCAAGAAATCTGGCTCCACCTTAATTATCTCTACCCCGTTCTTGTCTGGTTCTAAAAACTCATGGTCAAAGCCATTTTCTGTTAACCACTGAGAAACTTTACCCGCTTTTACCAAGGACTCTTCTTTGGCTGCTGGTACTGGTTTAGATTCTTCTTCAGCCACGGGTTTGTTCCTCCTTCTCGGCCTTTGCTGTGAGCAGCGCAGGTGGTATTGGCATACCAATCGCTTCCGTCAATTCCTTCGGCGGTACAGAGCGAGTTTCTGACTGCATATATTTACCAGTTAAAATTTGCTCAACTGGCTTCAGGTTATGAGTCGTGCTGTAGTAGCGGTGGGTTTGCTTGATTTTACCCCGCTCTTGCATCGAATCATTGGTGATCTTCTTCCGCAGCTTAATAATCGCGTCGATAATTGCTTCGGGACGAGGAGGACAACCAGGCAAGTACACATCCACAGGAATCAGTTTATCAACTCCACGTACTGCCGTGGGAGAATCAACGCTGAACATCCCGCCAGTAATCGTACAAGCTCCCATCGCAATTACATACTTCGGCTCTGGCATTTGCTCATAAAGACGCACCAATTGAGGAGCCATCTTCATAGTAATTGTGCCTGCCGTAATAATTAAATCGGCTTGGCGAGGACTAGAACGAGGAATTAGTCCAAAACGGTCAAAGTCAAATCGTGAGCCAATTAAAGCTGCAAATTCGATAAAGCAGCAAGCAGTGCCAAATAGCAACGGCCACAGACTAGAAAGCCGCGCCCAGTTGTAAAGATCATCAACCGTGGTCAGAATCACATTTTCTGAAAGGTCTTGAGTGACTGTAGGGCGCTCAATAGGGTTGATGATTCGCTCTTTGTCCTGAGTTGTTAAGTTAGAATTCAAGACCATTCCAAAGCTCCTTTACGCCATGCGTAAACTAAAGCGACTACAAGAATTGCAATAAAGACTAACGCTTCAATAAATGCCAATAGCCCCAAACGATGGAAAGCTACCGCCCAAGGATACAAGAATACCGTCTCCACATCAAAGACGACGAAGACCAAGGCAAACATGTAGTAGCGGATATTAAACTGAATCCAGGCTCCCCCGATGGGTTCCATGCCAGATTCATAAGTAGTGCGTCGTTCCGGGCTGGAACCACTGGGTCGTAGGAGCTTGGACGCTGAGAGCGCTAGGGCAGGCACTAGGCTACAGATTATGAAGAAGCCTAGAAGGTACTCGTAACCGCTGAGGACAAACACAATGAATATCTACCGCTTATAGTGTAAATAAGGCTGTTACTTTCTTTTACATTATATCTTTTTGACTTTTCTGAAATCTAGGAAACAGATGCACTTCAGGTATTTGATTCGTTTTGGTAGATGATAGAAAAGCCTAACAATTATGTCATAATTTTTAACGTATATTTAAGATTTCTTCTCTGCGAGGCCTTAGCCATGAGCGAACCAGCTGTTGAGACTCCAGTGCTAGACCGCTATGAGTGTCGTGCATGCGGTTATGTCTACGAACCCGAAAAAGGCGATGACAAGCATGACATTGCTTCAGGAATACCCTTTGCAGAACTACCTATCAATTGGCGCTGTCCAGTTTGTAGTGCTAAAAAGACCGCTTTTGCCAACATTGGCCCAGCAGGTACAGCATCCGGTTTTAAAGAAAATCTCGGTTACGGTCTTGGTGTCAACAACCTAACGCCAACCCAAAAGAATATCTTGATTTTTGGTGCTTTGGCTCTTGGCTTCTTGTTTTTTATCAGTCTGTACGGCTTACAATGACACGCGTAACCTTTTTGACGACAGTGCTGAGTCTCTGGAGTTCAGAGCAGCCATCGAACTTCTGAGCGTCGGATTCCGGCGCATCCTGCGGGGTCTTGCTACAGAGTTATCAGAAGCCGTCGCACCCTAGCGATCGCTACTGACTTTTCTCTGAGTCCTGAGTAAATAAAAGTACTTAGTACGCTCTATAGTTGGTACAGGTCTTCTAACTCAGTACGGACTACACGCCGCTATGCTAACGGCACGGGCTAAACGCCCTGCTACCGCTAACAATACTCAGGATTCATCTACCTCGGAGGGTGGCCACTGCCTTAAAGTAAACCTTTTAGAAAACCCTTAGACAAATTTAGAAACAACTAAGAGATACTGATGCATTCAATTGTGAGAAGTTGGCAACGAATATTTGCCTTGTTGATCGTAGTCCTCATGTGTATAGGTTGTAGCAAAGTTCCCTCCGTTAGCTACAACCCCTGGAAAATTATTTCTGTGCCGACAGACTCGAATCTGCTGGATATTTCCTTTACTGGTAATCCTCAGCATGGCTACTTAGTAGGTAGTAATGCCACACTTTTAGAAACAAATGACGGTGGTTATACTTGGAAACCTCTAACACTAGAACTGGATGAGCAAAAGTATCGCTTTGACTCAGTAAGTTTTGTAGGGAAAGAAGGCTGGATTGCCGGAGAGCCAGGGCTGCTGCTGCATACTACTGATGAAGGTAGTTCTTGGTCACGTATTCCCTTAAGCGAAAAGCTACCTGGTAGCCCGATCGCTATTAAGGCACTAGCCGAGAACACAGCTGAGATGGCTACAGATGTTGGAGCAATATATCAAACTACAGACGGCGGCAAAAACTGGAAAGCTAAAGTGGAGTCAGCTGTTGGTGTAGTGCGTAACATCGAACGTTCTGCTGATGGCAAATATGTTGCCGTTTCTGCTAAGGGTAACTTCTACTCAACTTGGGAACCAGGACAAAATGCTTGGGTTCCCCATAACCGCAATAGTTCTCGACGAGTAGAAAATATGGGTTTTGCTAACGGTGGTCAGTTGTGGATGCTAGCAAGGGGAGGTCAAATTCAGTTCAGCGATCCAACTAAACCTGACGAATGGCAAAAGGCGCAATATCCCGAACCGTCAACCAGTTGGGGTTTACTGGATTTAGCATATCGCACACCCAACGAAGTTTGGATAGGTGGCGGTAGCGGTAATTTGCTACGCAGTACCGACGGTGGCAAAACCTGGGAAAAAGACCGTGAAGTGGAAGAAGTAGCTGCTAATTTGTATAAAATTATTTTCTTGAAGCCAGATCAGGGATTTATAATTGGCGATCGCGGTGCTTTGCTCAAATATATCCCACCTGAAACAACTTCCCCACCAGGAGCAGCTTAATGACCGAAGAGGCAGAGGGACAGAGGAAGAATAATTAATACCCAATGCCCAATTTCTGAGAAGGACGTTGCAACTTGTAACTCTTTCTAAACTTTGTAGGATAATAAACTCAATAACACTCTTTGTGAAGGTAGGGATCTAAATGTCAGGTACCACTGGAGAACGTCCGTTTTCGGACATCATTACCAGCGTTCGCTACTGGGTGATTCACAGCATCACCATTCCAGCATTATTTATTGCAGGTTGGCTATTTGTCAGCACAGGGCTGGCTTATGATGCGTTTGGCACACCCCGTCCTGATGAGTATTTCACACCAACACGGCAAGAAGTGCCGATTGTGAAAAACCGTTTTGAAGCTAAAAAGCAAGTTGAACAATTTATCGGAAAGTAGTTTGAGATCATGACTAGCGGCAATAACATCAATAATCAACCAGTTACCTATCCAATTTTTACGGTTAGATGGCTTGCAGTTCACACCTTGGGTGTACCAACTGTATTCTTTTTAGGCGCGATCGCCGCAATGCAGTTTATTCAACGCTAGGAGAAATTTATGGAAAGATCGCCCAATCCTAATAATCAACCGGTTGAACTAAACCGGACTTCATTGTACCTGGGACTCTTACTGGTTTTTGTTCTGGGTATACTGTTTTCCAGTTACTTCTTTAACTAACTAGAAGTGCTGTTGTTAATCTTTGTTTATTGATCGTGTGTTGATTTGTTGTTAAGGGAGGAGAAAAGCTGTGTCTGGAAGTGGGAGAATTCCCCTGTGGGTCGTCGCTACGGTCGCAGGTTTAGGTGTAATTACTGTTTTAGGCATTTTCTTTTATGGTGCCTACGCCGGACTCGGTTCTTCGATATAACAATAGTCTGAACCGAATACTATAAGTCTGAATTTTCTAGTAATTGTTGAAAAATCAGCGTAAAAAAACCGCCTGTCTCCATGAGATAGGCGGTATTAATTTTTAGTCAATAGTCTAGAAAAGTCTACGGCGTACTTGATCACAATCGCTTACCCAACAACTTGACTAATGACTATTGACTACATCAACTGGCATCGCTGATATCATCGCTTTCCATATATAAAAATAGAAATGCGAAGACTACACCGGGCAAAATCCAACCAATTGTGTAAACCAAGATAGAAGGCAAAAATGGAGCTGCCATAGTAAAGATTCCTGTTTAATCACACTACAATTCAAAATGAGCTTACTGCAAATTCAGCCTGATTTTTGAAATTCTCAAGATTTTTAACACAGACTATTTTTGCAGCATCTTCACATACCCAGTAGTTCATCTAGCTGTAAAGTCGGCAAGTCGGGAGGAATCACAGTCCGCACTATTGTGACTTTGTGACTCTCCTGTTGAGTTACCATATCTAGAGCGATCGCCTCTAAGCGAATTTCTAAACAGCCAAAGGGAATATTTAATTTAGTCATTACTTCCAGCCCTCCCAAGGAGTTAGGCAGCAAATTTGTCAGCAAATGGGGGCCGTCTAGTAACCAGCGAGTTTGGTAATCCTCAACCCATAACTTAACAACAACTTGCGGGGGTACATCAGGCATTTCTACGCGCACTGTTATGGACTTACCAGCAATCAGTTCGCCACCTGGCACATACAACTGTGGAATTGGCAAAGGCTCAATAATCGCCGCAGTCATAGGCAAAGAACGGGATAAATTTAACAGTGGTTGCGCCTCTTGTTCAGAGAGGTGGTTACTTATCACATCGGCTGGTAATTCATAATATGTATCATCTATAACAATTTCTTGCGCCAACCAAGCTGACGGTGTCTTAATAAGAGAAGAAGGCGGTAATTGTGGTAATGGATGCTGTAAAAATGTAGTTTCTGATACATTTTCTGTTTCTGCGTCTCCCTGTGTCTCCATCTCCTCTACTTCCACCAAGTTTGTGTCTGCCTTTGTCTGCGTTTCAGAATCTAAATTTAATGACAAGTTGGCATCAACAGTTACAGTTTCAGCACTTAGCGAAACCAGCGTCTCTTGGGCTGGAACATAGGTATCGTCTTGGTATTGCAAATTGATAGATTCAGGTGAATACCCTTGACTTTGCATCCACTTTTTGATCAGGGGCGACGAGTGGGAGTTAGCCGCAGTGATGGATTCTGCGCTAGAAAAGGTTACTTCGGCAATAGATTCATCGAGGAATTCTGCACTTGACGGGGCTGATACTTCTGGAACTGCAACAGATTCATCCTGGAATTGGATATCGTCTGTCACTAATTCAGGTGTATTTTTATCCTCTGCTACAGTTGTGTCCAACTGCGGAAAGTCCTCAGCAGCTTGAAATTCCCATGTATCTGGTACATTGTTATTTACTTCTTCTTTGTTATCTGGCAAAGCTTTTAGCCGTCTCAAGTATGGAAAAGTTGGGTTGAGCATTGGCATTCGACGATGCTTGATAACCAACTGCTCCAGATTGATAGCAGCTATCGTGGTGTCCTTCTCCACAGGTTCTTCCTGTGTAGGGAGTTCTGCAACAATAGCAGTGACAGTGAGCGCCGAAGTCATTGCGGCAGTTTGGCTAGGAGGCAACTTTGGTAATTGAGGCGAGTGCTCAGTTGCGGAATTCTTGAGTATAGATGCTCGTAAAGCGGCTTCCCGCAAAACTCGCGGGTTAATTCGCGGTGGCAGGGGTTTATTTGGAGATGGATTAAATATTTGAGACTGTTCTGTTTTTGGGGCTTTGACCAGATTGAAAAGTTCCAAATCGAGGCTGACAGATGCCTCTGGCTCTGTGAAGGCAGCAGGCGGTATTGATAATGCGCTAGATTCTGACACTTCTGGTGTACTGGGCTTTGCTACTGCTGTCATTGCCAGTAATTCTGTTACATCCGCTGTAATTGTGAAGGACTGGCTGGCTAACCGCATGACTTCACCAGTATCAGTAAATCCACCATACAAACAGATATCTGCCAAAATCAGCTTAGATTCACAGTCAGCAGGAACATCAATTGAGGTGTTGATAGTAAAGGGCAACACTTGATCGGGTAAGGATTGCCGTACCTGAGTCAGGATTTCCGACTCTAGAGGCGATCGCAGTTCAATTCCTAATTCGAGCGCACATAGGCTCTTTAGGGATAATGTTTCAGCTAAATCTAAATCTGTCTTTTCCTTTAGTTCAACGTGCCCACTGACTATGAGAGCTTGCCCCCAACGGGCAATATAAGTTTCTTGGTCTAAAGTTAGTGATAATGGTGGCGGTGGTTGGGTTGTTACAGAATCCGTCACCGTTTCATCTTCCAGCAAGGGTTCAGAAGCAGGTAGAGCTAATTCTATCAAGTTTTGTAAAATCTGTTCTGCCGTCTCACCTTTAAGCCAGACAGGGCTGACAGGCTGATCGATTTCTTTAGTTTCATCTAATAGAGCAGTGGTAGCAGAACTGCTGTCTACAACAGTTCCCAGTTCTGTGGGAATGCCAATGGCATCATCTAAGGTAATTGCGGTTTCTGCCGGAGCAGTAGATACCAAGTTACTACCAGAAATAGTATCTGGGTAATCAGGAACTAATGGTTCCCAGGTAGACTTGTGTAGTGTAGCCTCTCGTTTATTAGTCGAGTTGGTAGGTAACGGAGTAATGCAGTCATACTTAGAATTTGATTCTGCATTTTCCCCTTTTCCCCCCCTCTCCCCCTCGATTTTCTGGGGTAAGACTTGCAGGAGAACCCTGTATTGCCAGGATTTACCCAGTAGATCCGACATCAAATCGCCAGAGCAGCGCAACTCCCAGACTCCCGGATTGAAGTAGGTAAATGGAATTACCGCCATTAAACCTTCAGAGTTAGTGCGACGCGATCGCCTAAAAATTCGCCGCTTTGGTGGAACTTGTTGGGTTGAAGAGTGAGAAACCCGCACTTCCACATCTGTATTAGGAAGGTTAGAACGAGCCAAAACTCTATATTCACCTTCCAAAATTTCTACATTTGGCGATTCCAGGGTATGCCAGGAGCGATCGCCCTGTTTCTGTATCAGAAATTGCCAGTGTTCCATTATAAGTTATGCCCAGACCGAAGAGCCGCTGAGTAATATTTTGCATTACCTTGCTTGCAAGTTTACCTCAGCAATTTATAATTGCATCACTTAATTATGATGCTTTGATTCAAACACTGGCAAAACTGACTTGAGTGTAGCAAGTCAAGGTTTCAGAACACTTTTACTTACCTAACTTCTCGCACTTTACCTGGGCGCGTAAAGCCAATTTCAATGCGTCGCCATTTCGCATCTGAATCAATGCAACGCCATTTTGTGAGTTTCTCCCCTCAATTCGTTCGGGAAATTGATATTAACTCAAATCGTCAGAACACAAGATAGCGATTTTGATAGTAAGTCAAAATTTCATTGACGCGTTGCCGACTTTCTAAACCAGAGTTGGCTGTCCAAGAAATCCACAAGCCACCAATTTGACTTTGATTGTAATCAAACTCTTGGGATAACTGAGGAATCAAATCCACTTCTACCCCTTCTACTTGACGCAAATGAACTGCTATCTCTCTATAAACTGCTAAAGGCAAACCAGCAAATTCAATTTTTTCCTTATTCTCCATCTTAAATAAAACTCCAGCAGTAACAAGATTTTAAAGCGGCATTGCCATCGAAACAGAATTATTACTAGCAGATGCAGCTGATGGCGTTGAGTTGGCAGGGCTTTCCCCTACCATTTTGGCAACCTCAATACCATATTGTTCTAGAATCACGACAGGGTTATAGCCGTCATTCATTTCAATACGTTTAATCAGCACACCGTTTGCCAATCGCTGTCCCGCCTGCACATAACGACTTGTCGGCTCATTAGGTACTTTAATAATTGCCTGGGGTTCTCTACCAATTAGAACTACACCAGTCACAAGAACTGCCTTTGCCAATTGAGGTTGTGCTGGTGGTGGTAACACAGATACTAGAGTAGGGTTAGAAACAACTTGAGGTAAAACTTTAGGTAGAACCGAAGTCAAGCTAGCACTAGGTCTTTTTGCTATTTGTGCAGAAGAGATTTGATTTTTTTGTTGATTTAAAGCTGTGCTACTTACTGGAAGTTTTCGTCCTACTATCGATGCAGTAGGTAAGCGAGGCAACACAGGCACAGGTCTTGCAGCTTTATTGTAGGGCATTGTGGAAACTGTCTGTCCAGCAATTTGGGCAAACGGGTCAGTTCGCCCTTTTGATACTACGACTACTCGCTCTGTGGCATTAGTCGGCTGAATCAGGTTAAGAGTTGCAGAAGCAACTTGTGAAACCCGTTTGGTAGGCACTACTGGATTCTTAAAAGATTGAATTGCTGGTTGCGACTTTGCTGCCGTTTGGGGAATTGGTGTAGAATTAATCGCTTGTTGTGTATCTTCAGAAGCACATCCAGCGATCGCCAAAGTTAAAATGGCTGCAACTGCAATTTTGGAATTTTTGCCCATGAGTTTTTCTCAAAAGCCATTAAAAAATTTACTAGTGGAAAGCAACATGCCTAAAATTAGTATCAAAGGCGAAGTCTGTTCCTTTATAACCTAATTTTTTGCATTTCAAGGGTTATTTTTAGCACTACTGACCCAGCGTAACTGCGGTTTGAGTTTGTTTGCAGTTAATCCTCTGTTACACCCATGAGGTGTTTCATCAAATCTAGGCCTTTCTTGACTCTACGGGAAACCGTTACTACACTAATTCCCAAATGTTCTGCTACTTGTTTTTGTGTCAAATCTTGTAAAAAGACACATTCTAATACTTCGCGGGTGCGTTTTTCGAGTTGCAGCAGTGCTTGTTGTAGGCGAAGTTGATCTTCTTGTGCCAGTTGAAAGCTGCGGTAGTGAGGATCTGGAACCAATTCTCCCAGGCAAGTAGCACCTTCTTCTCCATCCTGGATTGGTACATCTAAACTCAAAGGGGCACGATTAACCCATGCTAATTTAATTTCTTGCCATTCGTTTGGAGAAATTTCCAGTGCTGCTGCTAATTCTGAATCGGTAGGTTGGCGATTGTATTTTTCACGCAAAGAACGTGAAACTCCTATTGCCTGCTGTTGTAGTGCTAACCACCGCCGAGGGATTCGTACGGTGACACCTTTGTCTCGGAGATAGTGTTGAATTTCACCCCGAATATAAGGAATGGCATAGGAACTGAATGCATGCCCCTTAGCAATTTCAAATCTTTCAATAGCTCGAATTAAACCTAAACAACCAACCTGGAGCAAATCCTCATAGCTTTCATGACATTGATTTAGCCAGTAGTGAGCTTCTTTTCTCACAAGTCCAAAATTTAGTTTAACTAGTTGATTGCGAACATTTTCTGACCGAGATTGCTGATACTCTCGCAACAACTGCCAAATTTCATGTTTCAGTTCATTGGTGACTGTGGTAGGCATAGCACCATTTTTATTTAGTAAATAAATAGTCAATTTCTAGTTTTTAAACTCAGCTTTGATTGCACGATACAAATAAAATATCGTACTAAATGTCTTCGCAAATCCTATGGCATATAAAAGAGTTTCTGTAAAATAAATGCCATAATTGAATTGACATTGAGCAAAATTTAAATGGACGAAACTGGTATTTATATTTGGTATGTTATGTAGTTTTTTTAAACCACATAGAAACAAAATATAAAATTAGTTACTAAATATCAAACCGAGATTGTACTTAATTTGATTAATTAATTATGAAATTAACTTATAAATACAAAATTATATTATTCAGAACTTTGTTGGATGACTAAAAGTTGCATTCACTGTAAAATTACGTATTTGCTCAAATGATATTCATCCAATCTTTAGAAAATACTGATACAAAGCGGAAATATTTATGTGTATTCACTTAAGTCAATAAAAAAAGGGCAAGATGCCCCTTGTTGTACTTCAATTCGTAGCCATTTAGTAAAAGAACCGCCTATTACCCCGAAAAAACCTATCCATTAGCCACATTTTTTTACAATCTTGTAACCCTTGTTTTATAAGGCTCTCAAGGATGACTTACATTTTCTCGCTATTTTGAAAAATCAGACCTGGTTATTCTAGACAAAAACTCAATTTTATTGAGAATTAGACACGAAGATATAAAGGTTTGATTATTGATGAGCGTAGACACAAAGACAATTCCGAGAGATGGCTTACTGCGCTCAGAACTTCGGGAGTGGCTTGTCATCAGACATAGCGATCGCAAATGTTAATAAAGATCTGGGTAATGGATAGCTTTTCAGGGAAGTAAAAGAATTAAGTTTTGTGATGAAACCTGATGCTTACAGAATTGTAATTCTGTGCCAGTCGGTTGCACTACTCAAGAGGATTTAGCCACGAGTCGGTTCAACTCGACCATAGAATAAACCGCGAATCTTGACTTCTTTTGGTTCGCCAGCACCTAAATCGGTATCAGATGGCTGTTCGCTCTCAAAAGTACCAGCAATTTCACCACTAGAACTATCGATTTTAGCTATTTGCAGAGAAATTTTGCCATCAAGAATTTCAGCACGTTTGACGTTAGTGCGGGTGAGTTCTTCATCATCCGCTTGGGCGGGGAGAGCTACGGCATTATCGTAGCCACTAACAACACCGCGACCTTTGGGATCTAGAAAGGCAGCACCACGATAGGAAGGAACTTTGAAAGTACCTTCAAAGTCCGTGGAGGTATTAATACTGGTCAAATTGGGTTGTGTTTGAGCAACCAAGTTTTTGATGGTGAACAGGAAAGGTACTCGCTCACCACCAGGAAGTTGCACAGTGATAGCTTGGAAGTCAAGACCGTCAGTTTCCACAAAGGTCAAGCTATTATCTGAGTTAATTTTCAGGTCGCCTTGCACCTGGTCAATAGTGGAAGTGTATCTGGTCAACAATTTGCCAGCAACAAATTCTGCTTCTTGGCGTTTATTAGCAGGTTCCTCTTTCACAAAGAAACTAGTTGGTTCCAAGCAAAGTTCTTTGATGGCATAGGACTGGCTAGCATCAAGGGGAATGGAACCACGACTTGTTTCTGCTAATTGGGGGCATTTGTTAGCTAAGCCAGTGCCTCGAATTTGTTCGTAAGTAAGCACATCCCTACCACTACTAGTAGAAGAACCATCACTACAAGCAGTTAGTAGCCCCAGGCACAAAGCCAAGAATCCAACAATTAAAGCGCGATACCTCATGATCAACCTCAATTTCAAAAATTAATACTAAGTTGTAAAACTGTTTTGGATGTGTGTCCCTAGGGGAGCAAAAACTAGCAGTTTCACTGTTGGTGGCATTTAGTTAGAGTTGGGCACGTGGATGAGCAAGCTCCGACACAGAGCGGCATAAGTGCTTGCCTCTAAAAGCGCAAACAGAGGTGTCTGCTTCACGCTTGGCTCTTGCTCGTGGCAAAAGCTGTGTCGCCCTCATTCTGTATTATGTATGTGTTGCCACTACATACAACCCATTGTTTGATGGGTAAATCAGCCAGATCATACGATTTTTTTTAACTCAAAATCAAAGCACTCCAGTCTTAAGTAAGAACGCTGCGATCGCATCTAGCTCATTTGGAGGGTTTACTAAACATCATCGCTCCCTTTTAGAAGCGATCGCAATTGCCTTTTAACTTCGATACAGACCTGACTATACTCAGCCTCTAATAAGACAGTACAACGATGGTGAACTAAAATATCAAGCAACGTGAGTCGAGAAAAATCTCTCTAGAACTCTCTATAAGCTTGCTGAAGGTTCATCTTCTGGGTTCTTTTAGGACTTATACAGGTCGTTAACAAAGCAAGGGCTTGAGCAGAGTTTTGAGGGTAGAGTGTAAAAGATTGGAAAAACACTATATCCTCCACCCAGTTTCAAAAGATAATTCTGATGCGTCAGTCATGTCCTTGGTATAAAGTGACAAACAGAAAATTAACAATCTCTTGTAAATTTGAGTTGACTTCATTTACACGGAAAGGGTGGCATGAGCAACGACAAAAGTTTTGAATCAGGAAAATTGTCCTGTAATGTGCAAGCGATCGCAACTGTGGTACATGAAGCGGCTCAGAGTTGTCAAGGAGATACTGTAGCTCTTTTGGCTTTGCTGCGGCAGTTGGAGCAGTTACACCGAGAGATTAGGGATGGGGCTTTTCAAAAGAGTTTGCCTGATAACCGTCGGCAACTCTACTCACTACTGAAAGATATTGAGTCTGAGGGGGGCTGGCCCTATATTGAGCGCATGAAACTACAGGCATTTTTAGCGAATTTTCCCCAAGAAGCAACTGAGGAAAACAGTGATCTCAAAAACAGTGATGATGTATTGATTAGCGATCGCTCCTTTGAGTGGTAAGCTCGAAATAAATTTCGAGATTTAAATTAACAACTCTGAGCGCCTCATCAGCCGCTAAACTGATAGCGATTGCTTGTTGAGGCTTCAGGACTTAGCTATGGAGTCAAAATTAATACATACCCAAGCAACGGAGTCTAATTTAAAAATTGCGGGTAATGTCATCACACAAAAAGCGATCATGCTCTTCTACATTGCGATTGTGTTTCAGGTAATTACCTACCAAGTTGCAACTTTGAACAAGCAGGTCATCAAGATCTAAATTCCACATAATTATGGTGTTGTCATCACTAGCTGATGCCAGTGTTTGACCATCAGGGCTAAAGCTAACGCTTAATACAGGAGCGCGATGCCCGTTAAGAATTTTAATTAATTCACCTTCACGGCTCCAAAGTTTGACTGTGCTGTCCCAATTGGCGGCAGCAAGCAGTTCCCCATTGGGACTGAAAGTAACACCATTGACGCTATCGCTATATCCCTTTAACAAAGTTTTTAACAACGTACCATCTCTTTCCCACAACCTAACTGTGTTATCCCAGCTAGCAGAAGCTAGCAACTGGTCAGTAGGACTAAAGCTCACACCTAATACCCAACTGTCATGGGGCGAAAAAGTTTTAATCAAAGTACCGTCCCGC
Source organism: Nostoc sp. MG11 (assembly GCF_014904695.1). Taxonomy (GTDB): domain Bacteria; phylum Cyanobacteriota; class Cyanobacteriia; order Cyanobacteriales; family Nostocaceae; genus Komarekiella. The sequence continues at coordinate 85,720 of NZ_JACXXN010000021.1, forward strand.
CGCCAAAGTTTGACTGTTTGGTCATCACTAGCTGAGGCTATAACTTGACCATCGGGACTGAAATTCACGCTATTCACCCGCGCCTCATGCCCTACCAAGGTTTTTAGCAAGCGACCATCACGGTTCCAAAGTTTCACTGTCTTATCCAGGCTAGCTGATGCCAAAAGTTGACCATCTGGGCTGAAGTTGACGCCCGTCACGCCATCGCTATGTCCTTGAAGAGTCTTAATTAAAGTACCGTCACGCCACCAAAGTTTCACAGTTTTGTCATAGCTACCTGAAGCCAGTATTTTTCTAGTTGTGTTAAAAGCGACACTAGTAACTCTATCTGTGTGTCCCACTAGAGTTTTATAGAGTCGGGTTTTAACCTCGCCGCTAATAGTATCTCTTTGCCAGAGTTTCACCGTGCGATCGCGACTACCAGAAGCCAACATCTGACCATCGGGACTCCAGGCGACGCTCAAAACTCGATCCTGATGTCCCTTGAGAGTTGGTAGTTTTGGGATATCCAGACTCCACAGTTTCATGCTTTTGTCATGACTTCCTGATGCCAGTAATTTGTTATCTGGGCTAAAAGCTACGCTGACAACAGCATCGTTGTGTCCTTTGAAAGTTTTGAGTAATGTGCCAGTGATACTCCACAGGTTGATCGTATTGTCTTCACTTGCGGAAACTAACTTTTCACTATCAGAACTGAAGCTTAGGCTCCAAACCGTACTGGTATGTTGCTGCAAGGTTTTATAGGTACGAAAGTCCCAATTATCTTTACTACTGTACTCCCGCCGCCAAAGTTTCACTGTTTTGTCTCGACCTGTAGACGCTAGTAGCTCACCATTAGGGCTAAAAGTGACAAAGGTCACATTCTGCTGATGCCCTTGCAAAGTTCTGACCAAGCTACCGTCCCGTCGCCAAATTTTCACTGTCTTGTCTTCACTGGCTGAGGCAATGAATTGACTGTCAGGACTAAAGCTTACCCAGTTAACCCACCCTTTATGTCCCTTGAGTGTTTTGACTAAGCTACCGTCCGAGCGCCAGAGTTTGATGGTTTTATCCTTACTACCAGTAGCTAGTAACTCCCCATCAGGACTAAAACTGACGCTATAAACCCAATCTCCTTGTCCTGACAAGGTTTTGAATGGCTGTGGGTTAAATTCGCCTGTAATTGGGTTTTTGCGCCAGATTTGTACAGTCTTGTCGAGGCTGGCTGAAGCTAATCTTTGACCATCTGGGCTGAAGCTGACGCTAGTAACAGCATCGGTATGACCTTTGAGAGTTTGGAGTAAAGTGCCATCAGGATGCCATAATTTCACCGTCTGATCTCGACTGCCTGATGCCAATAACTTACCATCAGGGCTGAAAATTACACCCCAAACTGTATCTGTATGTCCTTCTAAGCGATTTACCTCCGTTAGTCCGTAAACTGCCTGTTGGAGGGCTGTCACCACTCGCATTCGAGTTTCTGGTTGAACTTTGTTTGTTTGTTTAAGTCTTCTCCAAGCTCGTAAACTTTCTAACAAAGCATCAAATTCCTTATTAGAAGCAAACAGAGCTTCACTGGCCGCGGCGATCGCACTAATTTTAAAGTTGGTTTCACTGTGTTCAGCTCGGAGAGTTTGGCTAATTGCTGCTCTTTTTTGTAAGTCAGCTTGCCACCATAATGTCGCTATTGCCCCCCCCATCATTGCTAAAACTGCCCCTGCTATCCGTGCTTCTCGTAGTCGTCGTTGTAATACTAAATTGAGTTGTTCTTGACTTAGTTTTTGGGCTACTTCGGCTTTTATTTTTTCAATTTTTACTTTTTCTAATTCGGCAACCATACCATAGTTGTTTTTTTGGCGAATTGGTTCAACTAGATAATCGTGAACTAGCTGGTAGCGATCGCCTAACTCTTCTCGTACTCGCAACACTAATCCTGAACCAACCAAAATTTCTAAAATCAATTCCCATGCTAGTTCAAAGTTTGATATTTTATCACTATGACTGTTGTTTCCTAATGTACTTACTAAATCCGCTTTAGTTTTTAGTGGTCGTGTACCCTTTTCATCAGTTAACTCAAATAATAATTTCCAACTGAACTCTTCGTTTTCTTGACCACAGTCTTTGATCACTTCTTCAAGCCAGCGTTTTACTAGTTTTATCGAGCCGCCGCAAAGCTTATATTGTTTAAGTGTGGTAATATTTTCTGCTTGCAGCTGAGCGCCGACTATTTGTAATTCAATTGGATGTACTTCGTCTAGTTCTCCTGCTAAATCCTTTACCAATTGATTAATTAATTCATCGCTTAATTCATAATGCGAACGTTGAGTAAGGCTGTGAATTATAGTTATTGCATCTTGGCTAGAAAATTTACCTAGATAATAGCGAATATCTTTATCAAGAATGTTTTTATTAATGACTCCTAAATCATTTAAACCACTACTATATTCTTTATTTAAACGCTCAAATTCTAATAAATAATGTAAATAATCTTCTCTTAACGAAAGAATGATTTTTACAAATGGAATGTTTAAACATTCACTAAAAAATTTATAAAATTGGATTCTTTCTACTGGAGAACTTCTAATAAAGAAAAATTCTTCAAATTGGTCAAATATAATAACTATTGTATGATTATGCTCAACTAACAAACGAATTTTTTCAATAATTATAGTTGCTGTATTTTCTATATTATTAAAAATTTCAATATATGATAGTGCATTGTTAATACTGCTGCCCAGCGCTGTAATCCAATCAGTATAAACAGATAAAACAATGGGTATAGGAATGCGCTCACCAATGATTTTTCCCTTCAAAGCTGGTACTAAACCAGCTTTGATAACTGAACTTTTACCAACACCTGATGGCCCATGAATTACTGTGAGTTTGTAGTCAGCACGAGTAATTCTTGCAATCAAGCGATTGACATCTTGCTGTCGTCCAGAAGCAGATATTTCCTGGGCAACTTCTTCAGGAATAAAGGATATTTGTTGTGGCTCTAAAACTGGATTAATTCTGTAGTGTTGAGGTTGCAATTGACTGGCTCCAATGAAAGCACGAAAGCCATATTGATGTTCTATTTGAATTTTTTCTTGCTTGAGGCTAAAGGCTTCTGTATAATTACGACGCTCACAAAAGTAGAGCGATCGCAGCTCCTCTAAAATCTCCAAGTAAAGTGACGGCTCATGTTGTAGCTCACATACTACTTTCGCCCATTCAAGATTGTTAATGGCTTCCTCCCACTCACCTAAATGTCGCTGTGTACGTGCTAACAACAAAAGGTACCAACTTTCCTGCTGCCGTGAAACTTCTGTTGCTGTTTCTGATATAGAAAGTGCCGTATTGGCTAATTCATGAGCTAGTACCCAATTTGATTCAGAAGCCGCTACATATGCTAAAAAGCCATAATCTTGAGCAACTTGCGCTGAAGTTCCGTAAGTCTTATGCAGTAGTAATGATTTTTGAGCTAATTCTTTTAAGTCTTCCCAAGCTTCTAAGCGTTGCATACTTTCACAAGCAGGCAAAATAAATTTAGCAACTAAATCTTCTCTTTGTGTTTCCTCTAATACATCCAAGCATTGTTTAAACCATAAAAGAGCATTTTGCCAATAAATACTGTTAGCATTATGATGTAAATCTGCCATTCGGCGATAACATAGCCCTAGGTGAAATAATACTATTGCTTTCCACAGTAAATATGAGGAGAAGAAAGAAGAAGATAAAAGTAATTGTTCACTTACTTTCCCGACTTTTATGCTTTTACTTTCTCCTACTCTCCTAGCTTCCTGCTGCCACAAAGCCAAGCTTCTTTGATAATGAGCTAAAGCACCATTAATTTGATCATTGGCGTATTTATCTCGCCCCAATACAACTTCTAAACTAGCTTCTAATCCTGGTTCTAAGTTGACACCATATAAGCGCAGCAAATCATTACGAGCTGATTCTATTTCATGCCGATGCTGAGATTTAGGATCTAAATCTAGAGAAGCATTGGATAAAAATCTTTCGGCACCTGCGTCTAAAACTTTGGCAAAGAGAGATTCTGTTTCTTGGCGAATCAAAGTAATTAAATCTGATTTTGTCATTTCAAATTTAATGGTGGTTGCAGCCCAGCTTTTAAAATCGGGTGCTAATCTGGAAAGCAATGATGCTGCTTCATCTTGTAACCATAACACCAGTGGAAAGTGAAATGTTGTGGCATAAATATCTCGTGCTTGGTTAATACTGGTAAGTAAGTCGTCAAGGTCGATAATTGACTCTAGACCAAAAATCATTACAGCTGATGGCAAAGAATCTGTAGCAACTACAGGATTGTCCAGGAATAATTCTGTAGCTATTGTGCTGTGTAAAGAGCTAGTTGATGAATTGACAACGATTTCACGTAAATTGATATCTTGAGTTATAGAGCGGAGATGTTCTAACATTTGCTCTCGTAATTGCCTATAGTTACACCGGACTAAAATCAGAGCAAATTGACCTTTAGAAAGCGCGATCGCTCGCATCAGCCTTTGCAGAGCATCTTGATTATCATTGGCGATCGCGCCTGTGAGTTGCCACTTTGTCATAACTAAACATCAAGCTAGAAAGGAAGAAAAAAAACCACATCAAAAAGAGGTTACGAGCCTTTTAAGTTTCTGATTTCGGCTCATACACTATGCATATCTATATGCCTGAAGATGCCCTACAGTCGTCTCCACTCTAATTCAAAATTTATAATGATCAGAAATTCAAAATTAAAGATTGTCTGAATTTTGAATTTCAAATTTTTAAGGCTTTGACCTAGCTACTTATTTTGTTGCCAAGCAAGGACTTTTTCTGTTTCTGCCAATGCTGGACTGATGCCAAACCAGCGCCCCAGAGGATCGCGATATTCAAACAGATACATACTTCGCAGTAAGCTTTGATAATCAGACTCGCCTTTAACCCTTTGCTGCTGCACTACTTCAAACAGTAATTCCCACTGGTATTCATCAATCGCCAATAGTAAATCATCGCGATAGTCCTTAATCACGGCTTCTAAACAATTCCTAGAAAAAGGTGGATCTTGCCGTTGCAAGCAGCTATAAAGTAAACCTAATAAATTACGAATGTGACCACCACTAACGCGACATAGACGATCCAGGGTTTCGGAATGATCAAATAATTCTGTGATGATTAACATCCTTCCATTCCAGGAAACTTCTGGGAAAGCTCTTGCTAAGACTAATTGGCGCAATAGTGACATTCCTGGTTCGTAGTCACTACCATCTCTTTGCCGCACTAATACCATCGGCAATACTTTGGGCGCAATACCTCCCCCAAGGCGATTTTTCAGTGTCTCGTACTCATTAGAGAAAATTAACGCTAAAGGAATTGTGTAAACCAAGTGACATTTGAGTCGGCGTAACTGTTCGCCTCGATCAATGAAAAGATACTCTGGTTGCGATCGCCCGGATGCAACAGGGCGCATATCCACTCGATCTAAGTTATCTACAATCACTACTAATCCTTTTTGACCTCGCAGCTTTAACTGTTCGACAGCCTTTTCTAATACCTCTTCGTTAATCGCTTGTAAAATACTATTGGTACGTGGTTCTAGATATTGCCTCAGTTGATTACGTAACTGAGCGCTATCTTTAGTTTTAGCGGTAATTTTGGCAATACCCAAGGACAACTCTGCTTGTGCTGAGAGCTCTATGGGGCTTTGTAAAAAATCGCCAACTTCTTTAAACAAATTGGTAAAATAACTAGGCTTGAGTTTGATGCCAATCCCTTCTAAACTGACACTGACTTGACGGGCTACACTCAACAAAATATCGCTGACATCAATATCTGCCATGTCCAAGTCTTGACTAGACTCAAAATAAACTACATGAAATTTCGCTAACTCCAGTTCTGCCTTCAAGCGTTGCAACTCTGTTGATTTGCCACAGCCAATGTGACCTGTAAATAACTGGCAGGTTGGCTCATCGGGAGAAATACGGGTAATAGTCCGTTGTAATTCTTCAACAATCTTGCAACCACGTACATCAGCAAAATCAATGTAGTACTGCCGATCTATCACGTCACTTATGTTTAAGGTATAACTTGGATTACAAGCCTTGTAAAAACGTGACAGATTTAGTGTCGTTCTCATGTATGTAGAGGTATGTGTAGAGGTGTATGCAGATGCAGTTTAATTCGTATTTTTTATACAAATAATCTCTAGCCGAAATGTAGGTACGCGACTAACCTGCAATTTGGTGGTATTTTGCAGGGGACAGCACTCACGGCAGAACCACTGCCAGTAACTAACTGTCAGTAGTGTGGTAGAGATTAATTGACCCTAATAACATTAAGCATATGTGTCCTTTTTACAGCTAATGTTGAGGTTTTAACAACCTTTAGCTTTTGCTTGACTGACGATAACCTTTATGGTTTTGTTAATCAGTAAGAAAAAACTACTAGAAGGTGTAAGTCTCAGTTTTTATAGCTGATAAGGTAGGACTGGTATTAATTCTAGCAAGGTACTCAGAAATTAGTACAGTGTAAATACCATTTCACATAATGTTTGTCAAGAAAAATCTTCACATTACAGCCTCCCTCTTTAACTACTGTAAGCTAGTTAAAAACATACATACAGATTATGTTAAATTTGTCAATTACTGCTTTATGGCTTTTTTAGCAGGTATTAGCTGTCACACCACAGTAAAGAGGCTACAGTTGGTTAAAAGTGGACACAGAAAACTTAAACAAGAAAAATTACTGGCGTCACAAGACCTTTTGTAGTTACTGTAGAGTGTTACTAAATGTAAAAAAATCCTGGGATTAAAGTGGCTAATATATGCCCACAGGGTTTACTACACTTAATTGATGATACGAGCGCATTAAGGAATTGAACTGAAACCAGAAAGGGGTTTGAATGGCTGGCATAGTATCAGTTTCCCGCACGGATTTAGCACAGCGCCGCAAGAAGTTACGTCGACAGCGGCAGATGAAAATTCTTCAGGCTATTTGGCGAACCTTTGCCATAAGTGGACTAGCGGGTGGATTGCTGTGGGTGGCAATCCAACCAATATGGGTGCTAAATGCTCCCAAACAAATAGTAATGAAATCAGGCAATCAATTATTGTCCGATGATGCAATGAAGTCACTGCTGGTGTTATCCTATCCCCAGTCTTTGTGGCGGATTAAACCGTCTGCGATCGCCGACTCTTTGAAGCAACAACCAACTATTGCACAAGCAACAGTTAGCCGTCGTCTGTTTCCACCTGGATTAAACATCGAAATCCAGGAACGAATACCTGTAGCGATTGCTCAAAAACGCATAGATCAACACAACACTACTAACAAAAAAGTGACTGTAGGCTTGCTAGATGCCAGTGGGGTTTGGATGCCCTTAGAAAAATACAAATCACTGAATCCTACCAGTAAATTGCCCACTCTCCAGGTTATTGGTTTGCCAGAACAATATAGTTCTTACTGGACTCAACTTTATCAAGCTGTCAGCCAAAGCTCCGTGAAGGTGATAGAAATTGATTGCGAAGATCCAACGAATTTAATTTTGAAAACAGAATTAGGAAAAGTGCATCTTGGTGTTCCAAGTATCCAGTTACCTGAACAAATCAGGTTACTCGCTCAAATGCGCCATTTACCATCAAAACTCAATTCGAGCCAAATAGAGTATATTGATCTGAAAAATCCCGAATCTCCGTTGGTACAAGTGAACCACAAAAAACCGAAAATTGACTCCCAAAATCCTTAGCTCTAAATAATGTGATTCATATATCAAGCGCTCCTAGTAAATCAATAAGTTTTATGCTGATAAAGATATTTATTATTTTGAGTTTTCCAGCAACCTGCGAAAAAATGGGCATTAATTTCTAATTAAGATGAGAGGAGCAATCATCAAACCTCTTCTGAGAGCAAATTCTGAGAGCAAAGACCTTGAATTGTTATCCTAACATCTAGTGATAGGGTACAAGATGTTAGACAATCTGATGGTGGCATCTGGTGTACAAAATACCTTTTGTCTGTATGGTCTTCAACTGAAACCAACGCGTCAACACAAAATACGTAAGTTTTTCATTAAAGTCTGACTCACAAGCAAAGGACACTAGTAAGAACAACTTATGCTACTAAATTTGTATAGAACCCAAGATGTTCTAACTTTGCTGAGTTGAGAGCATTTCCAAAGACGGTTTACCAAAGTTCCTAACCGTAACGAGAAACACTGCTATAAGTTCTGTCAGCGTTGCTTTTGGTGAGTCAGTTTGGATTTCTTTATGCTGTGCTTCCTATTGGGTTGCGAAGCATCTCTGAAACTCTTGGTTTGTTGACGGCACTGGTTAGAGTTCTCGTAAGATAAAATATTGCTCCAACAAAGTGTCCATTAAAACCAACCAAACAACAAATCAATCAGCTATAGTCTGACAAGCAAATTCTTCTTTACCCTTACCGGAAGAATAAGTAAGTAAAAGGCAAATATTGTGTCTTAAGTTGCAATCATACCCAATTGTGAAACTGATTAACAATATTATTATGGCAAGCAAGACGCACCTTGGCGCGACTTTACAAGTCATACCATCCGCAGATAATTTTGAGTGCGAGGTTGGTTTTATCATGATTACGTGTATACGTAATCACGTAAAATTATTCTCAGTAATCAATTTCAAACGAAGACAGAATTGCTCCCAACCGTATTTTTCTTTCTTATTTGATTACATTTTATACAATTTATACAGTGTGGTTGTGGTAACTAACCAAAAAATAACTGAGATTGAAAACTGTAAAATTAATGACCAACTTAAATCATTAACGCAAATAAAGGGAGGACATTGGAAATGCCAAAGAGATACTGAAAGAGATTGCCAACATAGGAGGGCAGAGATTAATGTCTGGTTGAGGTTATACAGATCAATTTTAAGTAAATATAGGTATACTTCTCTAGAATCATCTGTGCGATCTGCTGCATTGAAGGCTTATTCCATAGCAAATTTTTGCAGTGCCAATCCTGTTAGGGTTGTAAGTAGCGAGAACAATAAAGAACAGTGCCACAATCTATGGCACTGTCAAACTATAGTTGACTCTTAGGTGAATAACACCTAAAAAAGTCGTTTATCTACCTTTCTGAATGCAATGACACTTGATAATAACCAAGGACTTACCTATAAAAACTCCCAATCTGCGGGACAGCCAGGGTTTTCTCTGGCAGTTAACTCGACGAATCCCTTTAATAACTCTGGGCTGAACTTTGGACAAAATCACGATAGTAAGAAGATTTCTTCTGAAAACAGCCGAATTGGCGAGATTGTTCCAGGTCGGGTTGCCAACATCAAAGTCATTGGTGTGGGTGGCGGCGGTGGTAATGCCGTAAATCGCATGATCGAGTCTGATGTCTCTGGGGTGGAGTTTTGGTCAATTAATACTGATGCCCAAGCTTTAACTTTGGCAGGTGCTCCTAGTCGATTGCAAATTGGACAAAAACTGACGCGAGGTTTAGGAGCAGGTGGTAATCCTGCCATTGGTCAAAAAGCAGCTGAGGAATCACGGGACGAAATTGCAACGGCTTTAGAAGGTGCAGACTTAGTATTTATCACTGCTGGCATGGGGGGTGGTACTGGAACAGGTGCAGCTCCGATTGTGGCAGAGGTAGCTAAAGAAATGGGCGCTCTCACTGTTGGCGTAGTTACACGTCCATTTGTATTTGAGGGACGCCGCCGTACAAGCCAAGCAGAACAAGGTATTGAAGGACTAAAAAGTAGAGTAGATACGCTGATCATTATCCCCAACAACAAGCTGCTGGAAGTGATCCCTGAGCAAACACCTGTGCAAGAAGCTTTTCGCTATGCAGATGATGTGCTACGTCAAGGGGTACAAGGAATTTCTGATATCATTACGATCCCCGGCTTGGTAAACGTTGACTTTGCCGATGTCCGAGCTGTGATGGCAGATGCAGGTTCCGCATTGATGGGGATTGGTGTTAGCTCTGGAAAATCCAGAGCCAGAGAAGCGGCGATCGCTGCTATTTCCTCACCTTTACTAGAATGTTCTATTGAAGGAGCCAGAGGAGTCGTCTTTAATATTACTGGCGGTACTGATCTAACCCTGCATGAAGTGAATGCTGCTGCGGAAGCAATTTATGAAGTGGTTGATCCCAACGCTAATATTATTTTTGGCGCAGTGATTGATGATAGACTCCAGGGTGAAGTAAGAATTACTGTAATTGCCACTGGATTTACAGGTGAAGTACAAGCTGTACCACAACAAAATGTGGCTAACGCCAGGGTAGTAACCCCAACTCAAAAGCGACCAACACCGCAACAGCCACCCACAGTTAATCCTCCAACCCCAATTCCAGAACCAAAAGAAAAACCTGGATTGGATATACCTGATTTCTTGCGAAACCGAAATAAGCCAAGAAATTAAATGATTTTGGATTTGAGATTTTAGATTAAATTTACAGTCTCAATCCAGGCTGAGGGCTGTATAAAATCTATTATTGCTAGGGTTTGAGCAGAGTTATCCCTGATCCTAATTGGTGACGGTACTCCTCGATGCTACCCATAGAGCGAATAAACTGGGGCAGGAGTCTGCTGACTCTTATGTCCTGTTATGCTTTTGGAGAAAAGCGGGAAGACTTACCCGACTAAACGGTTGTGATCGCGCTACATCTACCCTCGCGATCCATTGTCCTATGGCTGCCTCTGCTCGGAATAGATGCGGGTTCGTAATCAACTGTTCTCTGGCTTTGCTGGAGTTTGAACACATAATCATTTTTCACCTGCTTGGGCTGAATCTCAGCACTAGATACTGCTGTAATTTTTGAGTCAACGCAAATGACTATCATATTCTTGAGCTAACTGTAAAAGCCTATAGACAGGTAAGCGGCTTTCCGTAAGGTAGAACACCAAGAAAAAAGCGAAGGTCAATATAAATTATTTCGGTTTTTTGGTTTGTAAAGTCTGTTCAACCCATTGAATTACTTGATGACCAAGGTGCGTGCTATCGAGTCGGTCAATCTCGCGAATTCCAGTGGGACTAGTAACATTGACTTCAGTCAGGTAGCCACCGATAACGTCAATACCCACAAAAATTAAGCCGTCTTGGCGTAAGCGCTCATTGATTTGAGCACAGATTTCATGCTCTCTTGAAGTAATTTGGGTTGAAGCGACTGTGCCACCAGCTGCCATATTATTGCGAAAATCAGTACCACTAGAAAGCCGATTGAGCGAACCAATTGGTTCACCATTGAGCAGAATAATTCGCTTGTCTCCTTCTTTTGCCTCTGGTAGATAGGTTTGTACCATTACTGGCACTCGGCCTTGGAGAGTACTGAGTTCGACAATGGAATTGAAGTTGCGATCGCCTGATTGCAAAAATAAAATCCCTTCCCCAGCTTTATTACCCAGTGGTTTGAGAACTGTTGCCCCTTTTGCTTCCACAAATTGCTGGATAAGCTGTTTATCGGCACTAACAATTGTTTCTGGAATTGCTTTGGTAAACTGAAGGGCATACATTTTTTCGTTTGCCCCCCGGATGCCACTGGGGCTGTTAATCAACAGGGTTTTGTTTTGGTCAATGTAATCCAGAATATATGTGGCATATAGATAGGAATCATTGACAGGTGGATCTGTCCGCATAAATACGGCGTCCATTGTGTCTAAAGAACTTAAGGAGCGAGTGCTCAACTTACACCAAGGATTTGCTGCTAACCAGCGTCCTTCTATCAACTCTACTGGTACAAGTTCCACTCGATGTAAGACAGCCCAGGCTTTGCCTTCCACCACACTCAGCATATTTGCCTGAGTCACCCAAACTTCGTGTCCGAGAATTTGCGCTGCTTCCATAAGGGCAACGCTGGTATCATGACACGGGTCAAGCTGATGAATGGGATCAATTATAAAAGCTAGTTTCACGCTTTCTACCTACCTCAATCACCAGGAAATTTAATAGTTATTCAATTTAGATTATCTCTTGATGATCTCACTAATTGACGTACATGTGTACTGCTGAAGATGACCATTTAGTTTCCCAGGTAATGTTTTGTTGTCCAGGCATAGTTTTTGTAGAAAAAACCGGGTAGATACACAGCACCTTGCCCTTGGTGCAATACCTTCTCAACCTACACAATATTGCTGGAAGCTAGTAATTCATCAAGTTTGCCTTGACGATCTAAAGCATGGATGTCATCACAACCACCAACATGTTCATCGTTGATGAAAATTTGTGGTAGAGAACGTCTTCCATTTGCCCTTTGAGCCATTTTGTTTCTTGCCGCCTCATCTCCATCAATACTGTATTCGAAAAATTCGACTCCCTTGTTATTCAGCAAACTTTTAGCACGGATACAAAACGGGCAAGTTCTCCAAGTGTAAATTTCTACTTTTGCAGTCATAAAGCGCTCAACTTAATTTAGTACTTCTTAATTTTAGAACGTTGCCAGCTATTGCTAGTGGCAACGTTCTATTTTGCTAAAACTGTATATAAAATTTTTTATGTATTAACCGAGCTAATAAATGTAGCTATTAACTTAACTTGTTTATTTTATAAAGTAAGTATACTTTCTGATTAAGTAGTGCTAGGACGAAGGGCTTACTTAAAAAAATAATTACTACTATCTAGCTAATGGGGGAAGAAGTACCTTTGTGCTTCTCCACCCAAACTGAATTAGCAGTGTTGCTGACTGCTATGGAGACTGTTTGCTTTTTTGGTGAGTCTCAAAACACCTACAGCAAATAAGCCAAGAGCCACAGCTGTACTAGGCTCAGGTACTTTTTTAGGTGGTGGTGGTGGTGGGGTGTAGTAAGGAGCTTGTCCTTTAAGTTTGCTACTTCCTTCTCGACTACTTCCAGAACCTACGCTCATTAAACGTACTCCGAAGTTCTGTTCAGAAAATTGAGCCAGGGTTAGAGCTTGTGAACTGTGGGATAGGGTAAATGTAGTTGATTGAATGTCGCCTTTTCCTTTCCCTATACCTTCTTGACCAATTTCTACCGCAGCATCAAAGGAACCGCCACCACCGTTTAGATTGTTACTACCGCTGCCGACAGAGTTAATTGTCCCAGCAGGGCCAAATTTGCTGGCTGTTATATCTGTACCTACTACTTGGAGACCACTGAGAAGCGAATCATTCAAAATATTGAAGAAAACGCCTCGTATGTCAGCAATTGTGTTGGTGCCAGTCGATAAAAAGTCCACTTTGAACCGAACTTTGCCTGCTCCTGCTATTTCGTCATCCAAGGTAAACTTCACCTGAGTGTCATAACCTGTGAATTCGTTGATAGTGAAATTTATAGAAGCTGCATTAGCAGGGGAAAAGGTAGAAAGTGATATTACAACAGCAGTAGCAGCCAAAACGCCGGGCAATACAGAAGTTGAAAAGGGGTTTTTCATGTTGAATAGTACTTACGAAACAGAAAGTTGAGACTCAATTGGTAAAGATGGGAATTTGATAAATTGCTATCCATCTAACTGATATTAAAAGCACCTTACAAATAGGCCTTACATTACACTAATCTAGGCATCCAAGGGTGAGTTGTCTATAATACAGACTCTATATTCAAAAACACTTTATTTTTAACTTCACATCAGGAAAAAACCCAGTATTTCTACTGGGTCTTAAAGTGTTAAAAAATCAAAACTAAGTTCTATATTTACCCACCGTCCACGGCATATTGAATTAGCTGAGCAAGACGCTGGCGTAGGGTTTCTAATCCCAAGCGCTGACTTGCAGAAATAAATACCGCTAGAGGAAACTCTTCCCTAGCTAAAGCTAATGTCTCGCTACTTGCTTGATCAATCTTATTAAAAGTAACCAGTGCTGGGCCGGGGGTCACTGGCATTTGCGCTAGGATTTCCCTAACTGCGCGAATATGACTCAACCAAGCAGGATGAGATAAATCAACCAAATGCAGTAGAGCATCGGCTTCTGTGACTTCCTCCAAAGTAGCGCGGAAGGCATCCATTAAAGATGTAGGCAGTTCGTGTATGAACCCTACCGTATCTGTGATCAGAATTTCTTGAGGTTCATCTGTTTCGCCATGAGGAATTACTAAGCGACGCGTGGTGGGATCGAGAGTAGCAAATAACTGATCGGCTGTGTAAACTTCAGCATTAGTGAGAGCATTGAGCAAGGTAGACTTGCCCGCGTTAGTATAACCAACCAAAGCAACTGAGGGAACTTCTCGATGCTGCCGTCGCTGCCGTAACCGCGAACGATGTGCTTGCAATTGGTTGACTTCTTTTTGCAGTCGGGAAATGCGCTGTTGAATGGCACGTCGTTCTGTTTCTAGTTTGGTTTCACCAGGTCCACGAGTCCCAATACCACCACCCAACCTAGACATTGTACGACCTCTACCAGCAAGTCGCGGCTGCATGTATTCTAACTGTGCTAGTTCTACTTGTAATTTACCAGCACGGGACTGAGCGCGTTGGGCAAATATATCCAGAATTACTTCAGTGCGGTCAACCACCCTGATACCAATTTGCATTTCTAAGTTGCGGACTTGGGAGGGTGAGAGGTCGCGGTCAAAGACTACTAGATTAACGCCCAGGATTTGGGCAGTTAAGGCAATTTCTTGTACTTTACCTTCGCCAACTACTGTCTGGGGATGAATGCGCGATCGCTTTTGTTGTACTGTTTGTAATACATCTCCACCAGCAGTATCCACTAACCGTGCTAATTCTGCTAAGGTGTCCTGAAATCGTTGTGGACTTATCTCACTGGTCATCAGCCCCACAATTAGCACGCGATCGTGATCAGCGTCCACTTCCTGAGCGACAAATTCCCGCTGGAATTCCGCTTCCAGATTTTCCACTAAGTCTATTAAATCTTGCTCTGCTAGATCATCCAAGCTCAGAGGCGGCGATATATTCCAACTTGGGGGTTGGACTTGGCTCTGCTCTACTTTGGATGCGGCAGGACTAGTCACCAGAGTGCGAGACTCTTGGGGTGTCAGATGAGCCAGATAAGCTTCTTTGACGTACCCAGTAGCGCCACCTCCCCGCCGTGTAAATCCTGTGCCGGTAATGTTTAGAACAACCAAAGCATCTAAACGTTGCAGTGCCATAGCCGTCAGTGCCGCCTCATTAGGCGGTTCGGGCTTGAGATGGGTGGCGATACAACGAATACCGCTGAGCCGTTCTGCACCATAACGGGGCAATTCCAGCGGTGGGATTTGTGTTTGACGCGGTGTACCTACCCCAACACGAATCACTTGCCCGCGACGGTTGAGATAGGCACATACAGGTTGATTGACTTCTGTACTAATTGCTGCCAAACGCTGGGAAAACTCGGACGTGGTGATGCGATCGCCCGGTATGCGCTGGTGATACAGCCGCTGTAATTGCTTCAGCTGGCTGGATTTTAAACCTTGGAGATTTCCAAAGATAGTTTCTATAGGCGTTTATGACCAGTAAATGGCCCCCCAAATCCTTCTATATGTCTATTTTACAACAGTATTTAGGGTACAAACTCTCTCCTGTGAGGGATGGGATCTGGGAGAACAAATTTTAAGTGTCTATTTCACCAGCTTGTTGCAGTGCCAAATTTATCAGTAGCGATCGCCCTAATTCATATTTCTATTCTGCAACGCCAATATTTTTCTGTCTTGCGCAAGGGCGATCACGCTTAATTTCAGTTAGTATTGTCAATGGAAATGAGAAGGCGATCGCTAGATTAATCATTACATTCACAAGCATTAAAGACTCGCCAACGAGTATTAAAGACTCACTAACAAAGAAACTACAAGGAAATAGGAAAATTTGTACTCCCTTGTCTTTACAAAAGAGAAACTGGGGTTAAAGTATTTCGCCATCGTCTCACTGCTGTTTGCAATTCTCTAGCCAACCAGCCATCAAACTGTGGATAAATTGGCGATCGTGGCACTAATTCCCACCCAGCAGGTTGTAAAATTTCTCTCAATGCTTGCTCTTGAAGATGAGGATAATCAGGATTCACTTCATCTTTCGGCCCTATTCCGCCCAAGTCTCTCGCACCAGCTTCGATACAAGCAAGTAACCATTGCTCATCTTTAACTAAATTCGGTGGAATTTGAATAGTAATATCTGGCGGTAAAATCTGACGTGCTTTGGTAATTAATTCTGGTAGTTGATGGGGGTCAAAGGGAGGTGCGTCAAAGGTTTGTTGATTTCCTGGACTGTGAGGTTGCAGGATCACTTCTTGAATATGATGGTAACTTTGATGCAAATCAGATATGGCCGCCAATGTTTCCCACCAATCATCCTCAGTTTCCCCAATTCCCAACAGTAGCCCAGTTGTAAAGGGAATCCGCAACTCTCCCGCCCATTGTAATTGTTGCAACCTTACTGCTGATAATTTACTCGGTGCGTGCCGATGAACAGTATTTAACAATTTTGGTGTTAATTGCTCCAACATTAATCCCATAGAAACATTCACACACTTCAGCTTTCGCATTTCCTCAAAACTCAGTGGGCCTGCATTGGTGTGCGGTAAGAACTCCATCGAAAGTGCTAATTCACACAAATCATAAATCCGCTGAAACCACGCCTGACGCCTTAGTGAATAGGGATGTACTTCACCACTGAGTATAAGGATTTCACAGATGTTTTGGCTTTGAAGCTGTTTTAAGATGCTTTCTGCTGCTGAGAGGCTCATCCACGGACTTTTACCCGGTTCGGTGCGAAAGTTGCAGTACGTACAGCGATTAAAGCATTCATAAGTCGGAACTATTGTATAAGCAGGGCTATAGGTGACAATGCGGGAATAATCAATTGGCATAAAACAGGCTCTATCTCACTACGCCACAATCTCTACCTGAGTAAGGTTACGAAAACTGAGCCGATTCAAATTGTCATAACTAGATGACTGCAATTAAAGTTTATATTTTTTAAACTCATACTATCACTGCATTTGAGGCGATTTTATGCTTGTAAAGTAATACTTTAGAGCTTTCTATAAGCTTATTTACAGGGTTAATAGAAAAATTTATTTACAAAACACTTTACAAAATGCAATATTTTATTTAAGATAAATTACAGGTAGCAAAGCTTACCTAAACATTCATAAGCAAATTGTAATTATAAAACCATGACAGCAACCTTACAGCAGCGCTCCAGCGCCAACGTATGGGACAAATTCTGTGAGTGGATCACCAGCACCAACAACCGTTTATATATCGGTTGGTTCGGCGTTCTCATGATCCCCACCCTACTAGCAGCCACCACCTGCTTCATCATCGCCTTCAT
>NZ_JACXXN010000206.1 GCF_014904695.1 Nostoc sp. MG11
TTTGGGAGGGTAATGAGCGCTGCACTGGCTGCGGGTACTAAAACCGAATAATAGTTTCCGGATTTTTGGATGTTTTCAAAGGAGCCAGGTGTCCACGAACCATCAGAGTTAACGCTACTGCCACCTAAGGTGATATTCGAGGTACTACTAAGCGACGGGGCACTTAAACGCAAAGCTGATACTACAGTAATTCTGTCCTGGAGGTCAATTAAAACTTGGGCACTCTGTGTTTCATCCTTATTAATTAAAGTAAGCATCACGTTGTTGTTCCATCCCAGCACAGCATATACTTTTAAGTTGAGAGTGTTTTGACTGATAGTTATAGGTAAAAAACGTCCCTGACTTGCAAGTTTGAAGAGTAGTATTCCATAGTAAAGCGGTCGGGCGAAGAAATTTTTGTTAATCTCTTCTGCAATCGGTGTATAGAGTCCCAGACCACCACCGTGAAAATTTACGCCCATTGCTTCGTTTTGCGCGAGAATAAACATAAAATCGGTTGCCCACAAAGCTGCTGCAAATACATTGCTGACACCCTCTTTTCCACCACTAAAAACAGAGTTACTCTCAGTAATTCGATATTTCAAACCCTGTTGTTGAGCAGCTATACGAAGGTTTTGAAGCAAATAGTCTAAACGTTGATCAGGACTCAACAAATTACTAATCGTTACGGAGGGATTGTTTGGAGGGCCCTTTGGATAGTGGTGCTGTGTTAGCAAGCTAATTCGAGAACCCATATCCTTTGCAAAAGGCACTGCCCATGTGCCGTAAACCGC
>NZ_JACXXN010000207.1 GCF_014904695.1 Nostoc sp. MG11
GGCGTTGCTGAAAGAGTAATGCTTAAGTTGGTAAAATAGTGAGAATGAAATGTCCTAAATGTCAATCAACTCAAACAGCTAAAAACGGGTATCGTCGAGAAAGACAATGCTACAAGTGCAAGCAGTGTGGTCGTCAGTTTTTGAAGTCCTATCGTCCTTGGCGCTACTCAGATGAAGTCAAGCAATTGTGTATCAAAATGTATCTTAACGGCATGGGGTTGAGAGGTATCGAACGAGTTACCGAGATTGATCATACAACTGTCATGCACTGGGTGAGAGAAGCGGGAAATCAACTGCGTGATACTCCAGAGACTGAAGATATCCCAGAGGTCAGCGACTTGGATGAACTGCAAACTTTTGTCGGTAGCAAACGCAACAAGCTATGGATTTGGACAGCCGTCAACCATAAGCAAGCGGGAATTCTGGCATGGGTGCTCGGCGAGCGCAGCGCCGAAACGTTCAAGTGCTTGTGGTCAATTGTTAAATGCTGGCAATGCTTCTTTTACGTTACCGATGGATGGAAGGTTTACCCTATGTTCATTCACGAAGGCGACCAGATTGTCAGCAAGACCTATATGACTCGTGTGGAGTCCGAGAACACCCGTCTTCGACATTACCTAGCACGCTTACACCGCAAGACCTTGTGCTACTCAAAGTCTGTTGAAATGTTGAAATGTTCGCTTCGTTTGCTGCTCCACTACTTGAAATTTCATACAGTTCTTCTACCTGCTTAGTTCATTACAGTTTCAGCAACGCC
>NZ_JACXXN010000208.1 GCF_014904695.1 Nostoc sp. MG11
AATATCTGTGACCAGAAACGGTTTGCCGTCACCATTGAGTAGGTTTCTTCTGATTGGGTGGGGTTGAAGGCGCGGAAGGTGTTTGCTCCTTCGCCATCTTCAAACAAGGTGTTTTCGACTGTGGCTCCGTGAATGGCGCACAATAGCGCTCCACCTAATACTCCGGCTACACCCATCATGTGGAAGGGGTTGAGTGTCCAGTTGTGGAACCCTTGCAGGAATAGTAGGAACCGGAAGATTGCTGCTACACCAAAGCTTGGTGCAAAGAACCATGATGATTGTCCCAAGGGGTACATCAGAAATACGCTGACGAATACCGCTATCGGGGCTGAGAATGCTAGGGCGTTGTATGGACGGATTCCTACTAGCCGTGCGATCTCAAATTGCCGCAACATGAAGCCGATTAATCCAAAGGCTCCGTGTAGGGCTACGAATGGCCACAATCCTCCCAATTGGAACCAACGGGTGAGGTTGCCTTGAGCTTCTGGACCCCACAACAGCAATAGGGAGTGTCCCATGCTGTCTGCTGGGGTTGATACTGCTACTGTTAGGAAGTTACATCCTTCTAAGTAGGAGGAAGCTAATCCGTGGGTGTACCAAGAGGTGACAAATGTTGTCCCGGTTAGCCAACCGCCTAGTGCTAGGAAGGCGCAGGGGAATAATAATATCCCTGACCATCCTACGAATACGAAGCGATCGCGCTTTAACCAGTCGTCTAGAACGTCAAACCACCCTCTACTGGGCGCGCGTCCAA
>NZ_JACXXN010000209.1 GCF_014904695.1 Nostoc sp. MG11
CACATGTAAGGTTGTACTAAGCCTGCTTGCTTGCACTGATATACCAGAGTGCCTACAATTATTTATCTGATGCTAATACTGTATTTTTGCTTTTAATCAAAGCTAGTGTCTTTTGCCGCTCAGTTCCCCTTTCTTCCCGCAGACGGCACACTGTAAATCTCTATCAGATACTTTTTCTTAGTGCAAGAGTGACTTCAAGTCACTTTAATGCACTATTTTTCAAAAACATTTTAACTTTCACTAAAACTAGTGTTTTTGCCGCTTAGTTCCCCTTTCCTTTGGCAAGCAATACACTGCAAAGTAATATTCGATATTTTTTGGTGACTAGCATGTGTACTTTTTAATCTAGCACACTATTTCTCAAAGTCAAGCATAAATTTCTGCTAGCAATGGCAACGGTAAAGATATCAAAATATGGCATTTTACAGGAATTCAGGGAAGTTAAGGCTTTTCGCTAGCAAAGCAGTCCTATATTTGGTGCTTGAGCTTGGGGGGAAAGTGAAAATAAAACATCAACCTGTCAAGCTTCATCAATTACCTCTTTGTTAGCTTCTACCTTGCCCAAAGGTAACAGTAGCTCCTCCAAAATTCTGTCTCAAAATAGCTGAAGTTGTTCAGAGCAATATTTAGGGTTGTATTGCAAAAAAGGTTTGAAGTGATAAAATTCTCTAGAACTAAGATTATTTATGCAACAACTCCGAAGATGTCTGCAATAAAATTAACTTGGGCGATAA
>NZ_JACXXN010000210.1 GCF_014904695.1 Nostoc sp. MG11
TTGCGGTGAATTGGATTTGCGCGGGGGAGCGTAGACTCGTTCGGCTTTGTCTTTTTCTAAAGGTAGTGGCTTGTCATTAGCAATCACTTGGTGTTCCAGTTCAACTTGTGGCGGCTGATCACTCTTGCTTGGGTCAGGCTGAGATGGTTCCTGATGTTGCTCCACGGGTTTATAAGCAACAAGGTCTAGCTTTTGGCTTTGGTCGTTGGGTTTTGGCTGTTGCTTGGGTGGCTTGGATGGGCGTTGGGTAGATTTCATAGCACCTTGTTTCGATGAACTTAGCCAGACTGGAGAACTTTCATATTTTACCCAGCACTTCGTCCATCCAACTACAAAACAAGAAAGTCATAGATTAGGTATCACTTACTGGAATATTTTTAGAGATTTTAGAGTAAGCATAGTACAATATCTAGCCAATAGTCAGTAATAACTGTTTACCTAAGTCTTACAAAACAGTTGGAGAACCTAGTTATTATTAACGTACCAGCATGGAGTAACATTACTCCATTTGTCTAAAAAATTTCATAATCATGAGTGGAGTGACGTTACTCCATAACTTCTCAAGTTTTTATCTATGAAAAAGAAAGCAGTCAAGAGAAAAGTTAGATTAGATATTAAGTCTAATGCTGGTGGTACGGCTGTGTTGCAAAAATAGGTGCCTAAGCAAGTGTTATATTCTTTCAAGAGACTGAAATGCTACAGAGATGAACCCAAAACAACCATTTAAATGGC
>NZ_JACXXN010000211.1 GCF_014904695.1 Nostoc sp. MG11
GTGTTTTGATGGTTTTGGTGAAAGTTCAAACCTGATTTTCGTCATAATCTGGGGATAAACCTTTTCTAACTCCTGCCTCAGATGTTCAGAGTGATAACCGTGGTCTAGCAAAATGGTGATTTTGGGAATGTTGACGGGCTTTGACTGGAAATAATCAATGTTTTGAGTCAACATCTCAAGCAAACCCACATCATCAGATACATTTGCTTTGGTGCAGTAAGTAAAGAAGGGAAACCCCAACGTATCAACGGCTAGATGCCTCTTAATCCCATTCGTCGATTTGTAGAAACAATATCCTTTCGACTCAACACTCTTCTTTACAAGTGTTTTTCACCGCTTGCGAGTCAATTATGATCAACGTTGTCCATTTAGCTTTTTTTTTACTTGCTCACGCACTTGAGAATGTAAGATACCCATCAGTTTTTCGAGCGCTCCAGATGCCCGCCACTGCTTGTAATGCCAATATACGGTTGAGTAAGGGGGCAAGTCCTTGGGCAAGTCTTCCCAATTACAGCCATTCTTGAGTTGATAGAAGATGCCATCCAAGAGTTTTCTTTTTGTCCAATTCGAGGGTCTGGTCTGTTTCTTAGGCGGCAATATCTGAGGCAGTAGGGGTTCAAGGATTTCCCACTCTTCGTCTGTTAGGCTGCTAGAGTACTGCATGGCTGCTGGATACGGCTTTTGCGGTAACTTTACTTCAATACAGTAAAAGATGTCAAATGGGTTCTATA
>NZ_JACXXN010000212.1 GCF_014904695.1 Nostoc sp. MG11
AATTTCGCAGATGCAGAAGGCAACTTTGCTGGAGTTATGAAATCTTTGTAATGCAAGACTTACATAGTTTTTATTTTCTTTTCCTTCTGCTTCCTGCTTCCTGCTTTATCTTCATGCCATTCGACTTGAAATCTTCTATTGACATCTATTTTTATGATTTTTATGAGAAGTTAAGTTTTTTACAAAAAAGTATATTTCAACATTTTATCCAATCACTTTCATCTTCAGGCATTTGAAAATGACAAATATTTTCTCAATAAAGCTCATTTCATTGAAGAGGTACTTTCGCAAATCTATTATGATACACGTTGACTACTATATCCTGATTCTTACTCTTTAAGAGTATAGCTATACCAGAAACACTGTAGAAACAGCATGGCGTCGAGAATGGGAACGAGTTTTGAAATATGCGAGTAGTTAAGAGGGATCTGATTTTTCCCGTTAAGTCTCTTTTGCAAGCTGCCAACCTTCACAAAGGTCGTGTAATTTTAACCAACCGCGCCACAGTACCTGGATACCAATAGGTGTTTTACTTCGATGTTCTAAGTAGCCACCAAGACGAGCAACAGTTTCAACTGCCTAGCTAACCGTTAGGGTTGTGTTGCAAAAAATATTTAAAGTGAGAAAATCCTCTAGAATTAAGATTGTTTATGCAACAAGTCCGAAGATATGTGCAATCAAATTGACTTGA
>NZ_JACXXN010000213.1 GCF_014904695.1 Nostoc sp. MG11
TTGTGCTTTGAACAAGCCGTAAACTCTGCTGACATCCCTGGAGAATCGCCCGTATTTCAGATGTAGTTAGTATGATTTCCATAACTATTTTGTTAGTTAAACTTCTCAAAATCCGCGCAAGTATCACCCTCTACACCACCCGGATGTATTGCACAAACCAGCATTACTGTTTGGTATTTGACCCCGTGAAAGTTTTTGCAACCCCTACAAGCTTTTGGCATTGCTTTGCGTCTTTCTGATAATATCTTGTCGATGTCTGACTCGACTTTGACTTGATACAAACGGGTAGCAGCTAAAAGACTTCCACCGGATAACAACCATGAACCAGCAAGTACACTTTTGACACTCGCCTCGTTAGTCCCTTTGATTAGAATTGTGCCTCCAATTAGCGCTGCTGTTACTCCCATTGCTCCAGCACAAATATTTAAGTACTTGTTCAACATGGCTTTGCCCTAATTATTTATGAAAATTATCCCTGCTAATACTAAGATTTGCCCTAAGTATTGAACTGCCTAAGAAGGTGGAAAAACTAACCAGCATACCTCCCAAACAAGCGTTTTTCTGATAGTGCCAGCTAGAAAAAATTATTTTGGGGTTGGTATTAGTCTCAATTATTTCCATTCCCCAGCATCCTATCGCTCCTACTCCTGCAAATCCGGTAAACAGTA
>NZ_JACXXN010000022.1 GCF_014904695.1 Nostoc sp. MG11
CAAATCCTAGTCCGGCCTTTGCTTGCCACCCAACATTGAGAGCTACTGGCCCCAACAGGTCAATGTTATAGTCTCGCTGTGAGGTAGAAAGTAATTGTGCTGATGTGTATGCTTGGTCAACCAAGTGCTGTTGAGGCAGGAGGTTTTTTTCTCCCAAAGCTTGGTGAATTGAGGGAACAACAGTTAGGTCTTGAGTTGTGGCAGCAGTCGTCTCTACATGAGTGATAATATGAGGCGAATCTTCATCACAACTTTCTGTCAAATGCACTTTGTAGCCTGTCCAGTTGGTAGTGCGTTTGGTGCTGTTACGGGCATCTAAGTCATAGGGAGAGCGAATTCGCACAGCTCCGGGTGGCCCATCTTTGTCATTGCGTAATTCAATTTTGTCTGTTGGTGCATAGTATTGCTGTAACCAAACCTGACGCAAAATTTCTACGGCTGGCAGTTGCCGCAGTTGGATGGGGGAAGTTTGGGAATAGATGTTATCGAGTAAATAAAAGCCATCAGCCCCAATTGTCTGAGCTAAAAATTCTCGCTCCCAAGCCGTTCTGGGCAATCGGGTATCTTCAAAGCGTCTGCTATAGCGGTCATACCATTCGGCGGGAGCTAATGACTTCAGCCAAGTCGGTGCAACTTCAGCCACAGCATTCAAAGCGTACCGCAGGGTTTCTCCCAAATGCTCTAGTCTTGTTAGGTCTCTAACTACTGTTAACACATGGGTTGAGTCAGTGCGCTGTTTTCCCTTTGCCCAGAGCAGTTTCCGTTCCTGAAATCTCAACAACATCTTGTCTAGTATTTGCTGCTCGACACCACCTGTTATTAATCTGTCGCGGAATTCGCTCAAAACACTAAAATCAAAACCAGGATCTGTTAACTCCAACGACAAAGCATATTTCCAGTCAATCCGCCCTTGCACTGCCTGCGCTGCTTGTCTATCAGATAAATTTTCTAAATATTGCATCACCAGTATCATCGCCAATCGCCAAGGTGCTTGCGCTGGCTGACCCCGTTGTGGATAAAGTGATGCGAAATCTTCATCCTGATAAAACACCCCAAGTTCATCACGCAGTCGCATATATAAATTACCTTTGGGAAACGCAGCTTTGGCTACACGTACCGTTTCATCGGGAATAGGAAGAATTTCTTCGGGATGTAAGCACATATACTGCCTCCAAAGGTATTTCTTCTAGTTTATTGATAATTGAGGCAGCTAAGTTAATTTTTTCTCTCCGTGTAATACACGGAAAGGTAAAACCAGCCTCTCCATGTAATACGCGGTAAAATCAGCGTTTTTATATTAAGTAATATTTCGCCAACGGTATCAGATACGTGCAAAATGGGACACGTTGTAAAGTTATGTTACGCAGATGGCTGAAAACCCTAGATTTTGCCTTGTTTCAATACCGATTTGAGCGTCTTCTCTCTTGTGAAAACATCACCAAAAAAGGTCATTAATGGGCAAGTGTAAGGGACGAAAAGCCGTAAAAGCTTGGTTTTAGCATGGAAGATTTGGATTACTCCATCATCATTTTTGGGCAAGTTAGTAAATCAACAAGGCATTCTCTGCAATATTTATTTACAACGTGTTCCAATTTGCAGGTATCCCGGCGGCCACCCTTATACACCAATACAGTTCAGTTAAGCCCAAAAAATTAAATTATGTAGGTTGGGTTTCACTGCGTTCAACCCAACCTACAATTATTCTTAACTGAACCGTATTGCCTTATACACAAAATGTAAAAACCCTACTCAGTTCTGAGCAGGGCTATGTAAAGTTTTTTGCTAAAATTCTCAGTTTTATTTTTAGAACACGTTCATGATCGTAATAATGCTAACGCTAGTTAACATAATCAAAACGCCCATAGTTAAGGATTGGCTTAATGTATTGGAAGATTTTGAATTGTTCATTTAAGTAAAATCCTTTTTATTAAGGTTCTCTTAACCATATCAATGCCAGTATAAATATCCATAAAAGCACAGCAAAACTTAAAATCCTGTAAAGTTTCTTAGTAAATACTATGATTTGTACTTCCTAGTCAATTGTACTGAGTAAAAAAAATCAGACAATGGTCGATGCTCTATGCTCTATGCTCCATAATGTAGCGATCGCCGAATATCTGAATTACCTAATCTCCGAGCGGATTATGCGCCTTTTGTAGTGTAAAATTTACATTAATCAAGGTAGACATTTGAACAAAAAATTATTATGACAGCTTTCACGGCATCTCAAAACCAAACGAGCGCTTTTGACCTAGAGCAATTAAATCAGCAATTTGAAACAGCCACTCCAAAAGAAATTTTGGCATGGTCTATAGAGAATATCCCAACAGGGCTGGTGCAAACTAGCGCTTTTAATGTGGATGACATGGTAATTACACATATTCTTTACAGTGAACTTAAGCATCCGGTTCCTGTGATATTTCTCGACACCTTGCACCACTTCCGTGAAAGCCTAGAATTAGTTGCCAAAGCCAAACAGGTTTATAACCTAGATCTAAAAACATACAAAACTCCAGATGTAGACACCCGCGAAGCCTTTAATGCTAAATATGGCGAAGCACTTTGGGACAGAGATATTGCCCAATTCCACCACATTACGAAAATTGAACCTCTGCAACGTAGTTTAGACGAACTAAATACAGTTGCTTGGATAACCGGACGCCGCCGTGACCAAGCAGTAACCCGTGCTAACATGCCCATATTTGAATTGGATAACCAAGGTCGGCTGAAAATAAATCCTATTGCCACCTGGACACGCCAAGATAGCTGGGTTTATGTGGCTGAACACAAAGTGATCTACAACCCTCTGCACGACCAAGGTTATCCCAGCATTGGGGATGAACCTATCACTACCAAAGTAGGTCAAGGCGAAGACGAACGCGCCGGACGCTGGCGGGGAAGTAATAAAACTGAATGTGGAATTCATATTTAAGGATAAGTAGGGAATAGGGAGTAGGGAGTGAGAAATGGAAGAAAATAATATATTTCTCCATTCTTCTAATCGCCCTCTCTCCTCGTCTAATTACTCTGCACGTCTACGGTTAGATCAAGAATCGCATAAAACAAATTACATAACTGGTTATCTATATGAGTTTCTATCCGCAACCAGGGTATAAGCTAAACCTCTTAGGATACTCATAAAAATACCCCTAGCGATCGCAGGGGTTTAGGGTATTCAGATAGCTCAGTTAACTCTCGGTTTAGCTTTTGACTATCAAGTATCTCTTTTGAACTAATTTTGAAAGTTCTAAAAGGCTAAAAGCCTTGTACATTCACTAATTATTTGTCCATTTAACAAAATATTGTCAAAATATTCTAAATACCTAAAACCCGAACATAGCAGAGATTATGCCAGGTTTTTTCCTATTTAAGACAGTTATACCCATCTAAGCCGATATTCACTAATTAGATGTCAAATACCAGATATTTCACAATTTAATTGTCACTTCCAAAAACCTGGAAAAATCATGAGTTTTCATAAATTAACAAATTATTTGTCAATTTAATAGTATAATACAACTATGTTTTGATAAAACACTGTATGGAAAATGCAGAATTTTCTACAACCTCTACGACTTGGGCAAGCTCCGCAGATGTTAATAATGATCTTGCTGAAGCAAACGTTATAGTTTCTAAACTTTCAGATGAAGCTTTGCTGAAAATGGAGGTGATTCAAAATCTTTTAAAAAATCGCGATCGCACTACATATACTCAAAAGCTCAAGGAAGCAGCAGAAAAGCTTGGGAAGTCAGTACGTACAGTGCGACGGCTAGTAGACAAATGGGAACACGAAGGTTTGGCTGGACTGGTGCAAAATCAACGGGTGGATAAAGGGAAGCATCGAGTTGATGAAGACTGGCAAAAGTTTGTGTTGAAGACTTATAAGGACGGTAATGAAGGTAGTAAAAGAATGACTCGCCAGCAGGTATTTATTAAAGCTAAGGCCAGAGCTGATGAACTGGGAGTTAAGCCTCCTTCCCACATGACGGTTTACCGAATTTTGCAACCGTTAATAGATAAAATTGAGCAAGCTAAAAGTATTCGCAGTCCGGGTTGGCGTGGTTCGCGGCTATCAGTCAAAACCCGTGATGGAAAAGATTTACAAATAGAACACAGTAACCAAGTTTGGCAGTGCGACCACACCCTTGTTGACGTTTTATTAGTAGATCAGCATGGCAAAATTCTTAGTCGTCCTTGGTTAACAACAGTTATTGATAGTTATTCACGCTGCATTATGGGGATTAACTTGGGCTACGATGCACCAAGTTCGACTGTTGTAGCTTTGGCGCTACGTCATGCAATTTTGCCCAAGCAATATGGGTCAGAATATGGACTTCACGAAGAATGGGGTACTTCTGGTTTGCCGCAACACTTTTATACCGATGGGGGTAAAGATTTTCGTTCCAACCATTTACAGCAAATAGGGGTGCAGTTAGGATTTGTTTGTCATTTGCGCGTTAGCGAAGCGGCTCTGAAAGAGCTTCGCCCATCTGAAGGTGGTACTGTCGAACGTCCATTTAAAACTTTAAATACAGAATTATTCTCAACTTTACAAGGATATACAGGTTCAAACGTTCAAGAGCGACCAGAGGAAGCGGAGAAAGAAGCTTGCTTAACGTTGCGGCAATTAGAGCAAATGTTGGTGCGTTACATCGTTGATAACTATAACCAGCGACTTGATGCTCGAATGGGCGACCAGACAAGATTTCAACGCTGGGAATCTGGTTTAATTGCAGCACCCGATTTACTTTCCGAGAGGGATTTGGATATTTGCTTAATGAAGCAAACACGGCGACAAATTCAACGCGGGGGATATCTGCAATTTGAAAACTTGATGTATCGAGGTGAACTCTTAGCGGGTTATGCGGGGGAAAGTGTTGTGTTGCGATATGACCCCAGAGACATCACAACGATTTTGGTTTATCGCATAGAAGGGGATAAAGAGGTATTTATTGCTCGTGCTTATGCTCAAGATTTGGAGGCAGAAGAACTATCTTTAGATGAAGCAAAAGCTAGTAGCCGTAAGGTCAGAGAAGCGGGTAAGGCTGTGAGCAATCGCTCAATTTTGGCTGAAGTTAGGGAACGCGAAACATTCCAAACTCAAAAGAAAACTAAAAAAGAGCGTCAGAAAGTAGAACAGGCTGAGGTCAAAAAATCTAAACAACTTATACCTGTTGAGCCAGAAGAATCAGTAGAGATGGTATCTATTGATAGCGAACCTGAGCCAGAGATGCCGGAAGTTTTTGATTATGAACAAATGCGTGAAGATTACGGATTTTAAAAAATGACTTCAAAAGAAGCCCAAGCAGTCGCCCAACAATTAGGTGATATTCCCGTTAATAGTGAAAAATTACAGGCGGAGATTCAACGATTAAATCGTAAAGGTTTTGTCCCACTTGAACAAGTGCAAATTCTTCATGATTGGTTGGAAGGAAAGCGTCAATCAAGACAATCTGGGCGTGTGGTAGGTGAGTCCAGAACAGGTAAAACAATGGGTTGTGATGCCTATAGGCTTAGGAATATATCAAGTAACTAAAGGAACAGTGGCAGAAATTCGAGATAGAACACTGCGGGTTCTTAAAGGTTGCGGGGTAGAGATGTTGATTATTGATGAAGCTGACCAATTTAAGCGGGGGTGCGATCGCCCGATGGGAAAAGTTTTGGTTTAATCCGCCTCCTTCTCGGCAGCAGTTGGAAGCGTTGGCTATTGTGGTGGGAGTTGAGGCCGATAGGTTAGAGCAGATGTTACCACCTGCTGGGGAGGGAATGAAGATGGAGCCAATTTGATGTTTGCCAATATGACAAGTGATCAGAAGTGTTTATAGACTTTATTTTTGAGTATTGACTGTTTATGTTTTACTTTATAGAATTTTCTATAAAAATTGTATATGATGTATACCATAATTAATAAAAATATTAAACAAATTTAATAATAAATTATCTGAAATCAAAAATTTTCAAACAATGAACAATAGCAGTAATAATCAAACTTAGTATTGTTTTTTTAGGAGAAAGTTAAGGTGAATCATGATAGAAATGTTGAAGGCTTACGTCAGAATGCTTATAGAAAGCGACTAGAAGCTATTGAAAAGACAGAAAAAGGAATTCAAAAACTTCTACAAGAAGGTAAAAGTATAAACTTTAAAGCTGTTGCTGAAGCTGCTGAAGTTTCCACAGCTTGGCTTTATAAGGAACCAGTGATTAAAGAACGTATTCAAATTTTAAGGGATCAAAATACTAAAAAAAAGAAGCAATATTCTTTGAAATGTCAGACTTTTAATGATGAAATATGTGCTGATATAATTGTGGTAATAGATAAAGCAGTAAACAAAATAGAAACAAAAAACATGGATTGGGATGAATGCACTAGATGTATAAAGCAAATAAGCACACAAATCGCAGAACTTGATGAGCAAATACACTCTTTGAAAATTGAAAACTTAAAACTTAAAAAACAGATCGCTTATATAGCTTCAGAAATGAATCAGAATATTTAGCAAATTTGATTTAATTAAAAAAGGCATATTAAATATGCCTAGATTTAATGAAAAATATAACTTTACTTAACTTGAGCGTTATTTATTTAAAACTAACAGTCGATCACAACTTATTATCTTAATTTGACGCTAAAATGTGTAGATGCTTATTCAGTGAAAGTTTTGCTAGTTCTTTTGCAGCTTCATAATCACTATTTTCTCGATGTAAGTTTTTGGACATTAAATTCAAACAAAATTCCTTTTCATATTCGTCAACAGATTTATACTGTTGTTGCTTATTTTTTCTATTCTTCATATGATTCTCCTTGTACTTTAGGCTTTTTAACTTGATGATAGTAATTAGCAAAGAAGAGAGGATTTAAGTGTTGTTCAAAATATTGCTTCTGCTTAATCCATATGAAACCATCTCCTTTGGAAATTACTGCTACATCGATCAACCCTCCTACAGTTTCATCTTCCATTGATATTTTTTGCCTTAGTGCTGTCAAATTTACCAGCGACTCTGCCATTACCGCTAGTTCTTCTTTTGGAAGAACTGCACAAGCGTTGATAATAGGATTAACATGTTTTTCTCTTCTATATTTTGACATATTTGAGTTGAAATCATTTAGTACATTAGTACTTAATTTCTTAAGTTTTTTAATAAGTTCAGTTCTACGGGTATTGTTTAATTCAGTTATGTGATTTACTATCTGAACATGATACTCTTCAAAAATTGCATCTAAGTACCCTTCAAGACATAAACGGTAGTCAGGATGTATACCCTCCATGAATGTATAAACCATTTTATGTTGTGCAAAAGGAACAATAGCTGCTGTCATATCAGAACTAATTTGAGTCTCTCCTGTTTGTTTATATTTTAATCTATTGTTAGCTACACCTTCAATTAAGTATGCCATCACTGATGGATATATATCTGACTCGCCAAAGCCTGCAATTACAATTCCAGAACTTAGCTCTGAAGGAAATATATCTTTTGAAAATAGATAACCACAGATTTCAGTCAACTTAATATTAAGGTTTTTTGTGTTAACTAATTTTCCAAACACATCTTTTTTAGCTGATTCTATTTCTTCGTCATACTTATCAAGAATTTCTTGAAAATGATTTTCTGAAACAGAAGGAATATTCTTTGCCTGGCGTAAAAGCTTATGAGTATATGTAATTCTTTCAGATAGTATTTTTTTATATTTTTGTTTAGTTAATTCTTCTTCTTCATATATAATTTGTTTTATTTTATTACCAATTTCTTCTTTAAGAGTTTCAAATAAATTGCTAATAGCAGCATATACATAGTCTGATTGTTCTGTTTCAGGAAAAAGAGGGTTTCCATTATCAAGATAAGTTACAAATTACTCTGCATATTCTTGGAGTGTCTCAAATTTTTGATCTCCAAGTTTTTTGGAATACATTTTTATGATTGTTTCCCAAGGAATACTCATCAAATCTGCATTGCCATAAACCATAATGCCAACAGGATGATACTTAGATAGCATGAATAGTTTATTAACTGTGTTATATACTTTTCTTCCTCCTTGACCAACAACTGTAACTGCACTATCTGCGGCTAGGGCAACAGCCATTCTATTCATTACTGCTACTTCTGCTGTCATAGAAGCTTTTCCAGATAAAATTTATGTACTTTGTAAGTATATAAACAAAGTAAATACTACGTCAAGAGTAAGCTAAATTTTTTACTGCTTTGTAGTGTTTGAGCAAGAGTTTGTTAGGCTTTTGAAGCCCTATATTATGCAGTTATGTGGAGATTCGTTATTCTATATTGTCTTCACGGTTGATGGCTTTATCCCGTAGACTATTTACTACCGACAAATAAATTACATCTAACCATACGGGAATCACTGCTTTACCTTCCACTACAGAAGCGATCGCTTTTTCTCGGTCAAACTCCACAAGGGAAAGCATCAGCCCTGTTCCTCCCTTGGCAGCTTTTTCTCCCACTGTTCCTAACAACATAAAACGCTTTCCCTGACCAGATTTAAACAACTCCGGCTCCTTGTCTTTCAGGGTTTTGACCGTTTCACCAGCCAAATCAAAACTCAACCCAGCAGACAGAAAATATACCATCACAGCCAATTCCACCAAATTGGCTTTTGAGTAATAAATACTACGCCCAGTTCCCGTTTCACTGATAACAGGAACAATCACCCCCTTCTCTCGCCAGTACTGGAGCTGACGCAGGGTACAGCCTGTTATTTCAGCCGCTTGTTTGCTCGTAAAAAATGTGTCCTGCATGAAATAATTTTACACATAGCTGTTTATAAGACAAAAATGTTATTATTAAACATATATGTTTTAAAATGCCATGAGCCAAATCACAATTCAGTGCCGTTTGGTGTCCAGTGCATCTACCCGCCAATACTTATGGAAGTTAATGGCAGAGCAAAACACGCCTCTGATTAACGAGTTACTGGAACAATTGGGACATCACCCAGACCTTGAAAATTGGCGACAAAAAGCTAAAATCCCTGCTGATATAGTTAAGCAACTATGTCTGACACTTAAAACTGACCCTCGCTACAGTGGTCAGCCTTCTCGGTTTTATGCCAGTGCGTAGACGCGTTCGCGGAGCGTCTCGAAGAGAAGCGGCTTGCCGAAGGCATCGCATTGGTGAATTACACCTATAAATCATGGCTGGCGTTAATGAAGCGGTTGCAGTCACAACTCGATAGCAAAATCTACTGGCTGGAAATGCTCAGAAGTGATGCTGAATTAGTTGAAACCTGCGGTGCATCCTTGGATGGAATTCGCACTAAAGCAACTAAAATTTTGGCTCAAATTGCTCCAGTCGATATAATTGACACTCAACAGCCAAAGACCAGCAAAGTCAAAAAGAGCAAAAAGTCTGCGCTTTCACAGACTGATGGTGTAAAGCACGCACTTCAAACAAGCGATCGCCATGTATTTAATACCTTATTTGAAATTTACCGCAATACCGAAGACATCCTGACTCGTTGCGCCATTAGCTATTTACTCAAAAATAGCTGCAAAGTCACTGATAAAGAAGAAGACTACGAAAAATTTACTCAACGCCGCCGTAAACTTGAGATTCAGATTGAACGCCTCAAAGAACAATTAGAAGCACGAATTCCCAAAGGTCGAGATTTAACTAATACTAAGTGGTTGCAAACACTCTTCACCGCTATACACAACGTCCCTCAAAGTGAAACCGAGGCGAAATCTTGGCAAAACAGCCTTTTAAGACAATCTAGTTCTGTACCGTTCCCAGTAGCTTACGAAGGCAGCGAAGAGATGACTTGGTTTCA
Source organism: Nostoc sp. MG11 (assembly GCF_014904695.1). Lineage (GTDB taxonomy): Bacteria > Cyanobacteriota > Cyanobacteriia > Cyanobacteriales > Nostocaceae > Komarekiella. Next base: position 9,782 of record NZ_JACXXN010000022.1, read on the forward strand.
AAACCAAAAGGGACGCATTTGTGTAAAATTTAAAGGTATCAGCGAGCATACCTTTGAAGTATATTGCGATAGTAGGCAGCTACATTGGTTTAAACGCTTTTTAGAAGACCAACAAATCAAACGCAACAGTAAACATCAGCACTCCAGTAGTTTGTTCACTCTTCGCAGTGGTCGTATTGCTTGGCAGGAACAGGAAGGTAAAGGCGAACCCTGGAATGTGTTCACAGTCTAACTCTCTACTGTTGTGTGGATACTCGCCTCTGGACAGATGAAGGTACAGAACAAGTAAAGCAAGAAAAAGCAGAAGAAATCGCCAAAATCATCACCAGAACCGAAGCGAAAGGCAATCTCAACTCCAAACAAGAACTATTTATCAAGCGGAAAAACTCGACACTATCTAGAATCAACAACTCCTTTCCTCGTCCGAGTCAACCTTTGTACAAAGGTAAATCTCATATTTTAGTAGGTGTTAGCCTTGGTCTAAAGAAACCTGCAACAGTAGCAGTAGTGGACGGCATTACAGACAAAGTTATCACCTATCAAAGCATTAAACAGCTACTTGGGAATAATTACAAACTGTTAAACAGACAGCAAAGAGAAAAACAAACTTTATCTCACAAACGCCAAATAGCCCAAATATTCGCTTCACCAAAACCATTTGAAGAATCCGAGTTGGGGGAGTACATAGATAGATTACTCGCTAAAAAAATTGTCACCCTTGCTCAAACATACTCTGTTGGTAGCATAGTCCTGCCCAAACTAGGCGATATACGAGAGCAGGTAAACAGTGAAATTCAAGCAATAGCTGAACAAAAATGTCCAGATTGCCTGGAAGCACAGAAAAATTATGCCAAACAGTATCGGCATAGTGTCCATCAGTGGAGTTATGGCAGATTGATTGAGTGTGTTCAAACTCAAGCGGCTAAAGCTGGAATTGTTACAGAAGAAGGGAAACAGCCTATCCGAGGCAGTCCACACTAGAAAGCAAAAGAGTTAGCGATCGCCGCCTACAAATCACGCCAAATGGCAGATTGACAAAAATTTGAACCTTGAAAATAAAATAAGTAATAGCGCCGCAGTTCATGTTGTAATCAACCGCTGAACTGTGAAAAGTTTGGGTTAGTTTGACTGTGGGAACACAGTCGTGCTTTCTGACCCTAGTAGCTGCCCACCTTGAAGCTGCTGTCTGTTGTAGACAGGAATCAAGTGCGCCCCCAGTAATAGAGGTGCGGGTTTACCGCAGTAGTGGCTACCGAATCACCTCCGACCAAGGAGGAACCCACCTTAATTATTTTTGATAGGGGTTAAAGATTCAAGCAGTTTCAACTCCCGTTCTTAAATTAGGAGGGTTGAAAGATTCTTAGAGGAAAAGGTTAGCGCATCCTTGGGTGCTTTAAAAACCCTTTCAAGCGGATGGGTTGAAAAAACCGACAGGGAGCGAGTTAAAAGCCTTTCCATCTATAAGGCTTATTGAAGGTTGAGTACTGACACATTTTCAGATACGCGTAGGCGTAGCCCGCGGTAGGCATCGCTTTTTTCAATAAGCCTCTATCAAGTTTGAGTTGAGAAAGCTTCTACATATTAAGGTTTTAGTAGTTATACTAAAACTTTGCTAGATTTATGGTGGGTTGAAAGGTAAGGCAGAGGTCTGCCTTTGTGATGGGTATCCGTTTGTAGTTGTGACAAAAAATCTGTTAACAGTGACATCATTTTGTTAAACATGACATTAATCTGTTAACAGTGACAAATAATTAGTTAATGTACAGAAAGGCGGCACCCGGATTTGAACCGGGGATGGAGGTTTTGCAGACCTCTGCCTTACCACTTGGCTATGCCGCCAGACATTTAATAACTTATTATATCAAAATTTTATCTAAATTTGCACTCTCTATCTTGGTAAATCCTCCAGTGTATAACAAGATTCAGAATTCAATAGCCTCTTTGCACCCCATGAGATGGCAATACTGAGTGCACCATAATTTATCATCTTTCATTATGTTACTTTCTTGGCTGATAATTCTCCTTGAAAAGCTCTGTTGATAGATTTGGTGTGATTAAAAAACTTGGAATTTTCGATGTTAAGTCCATACTCAATCTCATTGAAGCCAATTCATCTACGCGATAATTAGCTATAGTTTGTATATAGTGTAAAACTTACGCATTGACAGAGTGCTAATATAATGCAGACTTGAAATTGGTGTCGTCTACTCACAGGTATTAGAGAAATCAGCAAACCCTCGACAGCACAATGTAATCTGGAACATTACACTCTATTTCTGCTATCAGAGCCAAAGCATGGGGGATGCAGCCGATTAGCAGAGATATTGGAAAATGTTTCACATGATAGTGTAAATCTCAGGAGTGGAGAACTTGAAATTTCTAAGAAACCAGGAATTGGGTTTTCTATTCGGTGTTGAGAAAAATAGAACTGTCTCGAATGAAGCAGGTAAATACAGCCAGGTAAGCACTCTAGAGATTCCAGATGAAGGTTTAAGAACTCATCTAAAAGAATTTGAATTTATTAAGTTGTTTAGGAAAGTCTTTAAAAAAGAAGACTCTAAACACTATATTTTATATCTACCTGATGAGGACAAGCTCCAACAAATAGCGAGGAGTGAATTGATCACAATTCATGATACCCATTGGGGAATTGAAACATTTCATCGAGCAATCAAACAGGTCTGTGGAATCTGTCGATTTATGGTTAGAGATAGCCAAGCAATTAAGACTTATATATTTTGCTCACTTCAAGCATTTGTTAGATTGGAGCTAATGCGTTCTGAAAAAACAATTACCAACTGGTATGAAGTGCAAAGGAACTTATTTACAGAAGTCGTGCGCGAGTATATTTTGAACAACATCACTAGTGCAGGCGTTTATTAAAGTTTATAAGTGATGTTTTTTGTCAATGCGTAAGTCATATAGTGTAATATTGCTTAATATATAGATATAACGCAAAGACTCAATGCATTTAGTGTGCAATGAAGTTATGAGATCGTGCCTTATAGATAATCGCTATCTTTATGAGTAGTCTAAGAGGATGTCTGAGAAGTCAAAAATGTCATGCTGAACGTAGCGCCAGCGGGGTGTTCGCGTAGCGTTCAGAATGACAAAATATACCTTGCCAAAACTTTTCAGACATCCTCTAATGTAAACCACAAGAAATCCTCCATTCTTATGACTGTAAAACTCCAGACCGAAAACGACTTTATTCCGGCAAGCACTAGCATAAAGATAAATCAAGAAACAGAAAACGAAAAAGTTTTATGTTCTCATTGTCAGCGCACCGCTACGAACGGTATTAAATGTAAAGGGATTTGTGTGGCTGACAATGATTATTAAGGTATGAATTTTATCGCTGCAATTTAGATGGGTAAGCAAGATTTTCAATATTCTCCATTAATAAGGACAATCCTGAACTCAGGGGCAAGGGTGGGTGCTGGACGCCAACACAATTTATATATCCTTGTAAAGTTTTTAAGCACGATGTTCAATATCATAACTGTCATCGGTGTAAGCAAAAATTTTTCTATCAAAGCTATAACTGTAGCACTAGCTCCTCGCATCTAACATTTGCCTCCTGACAAGAGCATGGCCAGATTGAACATCAAACCAGTGAATATCCTCAGAGGGCAATGTCAGTGTAATATCTTTGCTACTCCAATTTTGGTCTGTTGGCAACAAAGCACGTACTATAATCGCTTCAGTTTGTGAACTCTCAACTCTGACACTGACTAAATAGTGCATACCCAAGTTTTCTACTAGATACACTTGCCCTTGGATAGTTTGGGTATCACCTGGTTGGGCAATGCGAACGTTTTCTGGGCGGATACCTAGCACAATCTGAGGTGGTACAGTTGGTATATCTGGCAGAGGCACTTGGAAGTTACCTAGTATTGCGTATCGTCCTTTACAAGGTAGAGTCAGCAAATTCATCTGAGGACTACCAACAAATCCAGCTACAAATAAATTAGCTGGATGGTTATAGATGAGTTCGGGCGGGTCAAGTTGCTGAACATAGCCATCGTTGAGCAAAGCTACTTTCGTGGATAGTGTCATCGCTTCTGTTTGGTCATGAGTGACATAGACCACAGGGACTTTTTGTGCTGCAAAAATTTGCTTGAGGTCGGCTCGGACTCGCTCCCGCAACAGCGCATCCAAGTTACTTAATGGTTCATCTAGTAGGTACACATTGGCATTACGCACTAAGGCGCGACCGACCGCAACACGCTGGCGTTGACCTCCTGACATTTGACCAGGCTTGCGGTTCATTAACTCTTCTAATCCTAAAACTTCTGCTACTTCTGCTACTCGCTGTTTAATTTCTACAGGTGGTACTTTTCTTAGCTTGAGTCCAGAAGCGAGGTTTTCGTACACTGTCATGTGGGGATAGAGTGCATAGCTTTGAAACACCATCGCAATGTTGCGATCGCCTGCTGGCTTATAGGTGACATCCAAATCCCCAATCTTAATCTGACCACGAGTAGGTTCCTCAAGACCCGCAATCATGCGTAGGACGGTGGATTTGCCACAGCCAGAAGGGCCAAGTAACGTAAGAAACTCATCGTTATCTACTGTTAAACTAACGTCTTTGACAGGGACGATTTTAGAAGTATAGGTTTTATTCAAGTTTTTGAGTTCAAGTTTAGCCATTTTTATTTTTATCCTTTGACTGCACCAGCGGTAAGACCTTGGACAATCCGGCGCTGGAAAAACAAAACTAGTAAAACCAGAGGTAACGTCCCCACAACAGTAGCAGCAGCGATCGCACCATAGGGAATTTCAAATACTGTCGCACCACCTAACTGAGCAGCAGCAACAGGAATCGTCTTTAACTCTTCACGAGTCATAAACGTCAAAGCAAAGATAAACTCGTTCCAGGCAAAAATAAAGGTGAGAATCCCAGTAGTCACTAAGGCGGGAAGTGTCATCGGTAGCACGATTTGCCACAGTAGTTGAAAGGTGTTGTAGCCATCGACCCTAGCAGAATCTTCTAAGTCTTTGGGCAATTGTTGGAAAAAGCTTCTGAGTACTAGAATTGTCAGCGGCAAATTGATGGCAGTGTAGGGTATAATCAACGCTAAATAGTTGTTTCCCAGTCTGAGCGCTTGGATAATTTCTAACAGTCCCAAGAACAATAGAATTCCAGGAAATAAAGTCACAATTAAAATGCTTGCGAGGATAACTTTTTCACCCCAAGGGCGTAACCGTGCCAGGGCATAAGCAGCGGGTGCGCCGATCGCTAAAGCTAAAGCTGTAGAAGTAATCGACACAAAGGCACTGTTGAAGATGTAGCGCCAGAATGGACGACGGGTGAATAACTCAATGTAGTGATTGAAAGTGAATCGTGTGGGGAAATAAACAGTAGGAACAGCTGCAATATCTTCGTTAACTTTAAATGAGGTCAGCAATTGCCATAAGGCTGGCGCTAGGCTGAATAAAACTACTGAGGCAATTGCGATTAGCAGCAAGATTCTTTTCAGAGAAAACTTAGTTTTCCCTGTTCGTTTTGGAGTTGTTGAAACTACTTGTGGAGAACTCATGAGTTATATCATGTCCGATTGATTATCTAATGGTCTATGTATGCAAAAATGTAAAAACTCTTTCTCCCCCTGCTCCTTAAGTGGCTCCTGGTGTTCTGGCACGGTACTTGTTAAGCAAGAAACTAGCGATCGCCACCGCAGAAATTAATATTAGAAATGTTACTACTACAAGAGCTGCTCCATAACCAAAATCTAAGTAGCGCATCACCGTGGAGTAGATGTACAACGACACCACCTCAGTAGCACCACCGGGGCCACCTCCAGTCATCACAGCAATCAAGTCAAAAATTCCGAAAGCTTGAGCAAATCGAAATAGGACTGCAATTAAGATTTGCGGCAGCAGCAGTGGCAGGGTAATATTGCGGAAGCTTTGCCAAGTATTTGCCCCATCGACTGAGTAAGCTTCATAGAGGTCTTTTGATATCGACTGTAAGCCAGCTAGCAGCAGAATACTGATAAAGGGTGTAGTTTTCCAAACATCAGCAAATATCGCTGCACTCATTGCCAGAGTTGGATCTCCTAACCAATTAATTCCAGTTTGAATTAACCCCAATCGTAGGAGAAGATCGTTGACAATCCCAAACTGGTCGTTAAAAATCCAAGCCCATGCCAGACCAATCAGAGCGGTAGGCAAAGCCCAAGGTAAAATGGCGATCGTCCGCACTATGCCCCGTCCAAAAAACGCCTGATTAAGAACTAGGGCAATCCCCAATCCTAGCAATAATTCTGAGAGTACGGATACTGTTGTGAACACAGTCGTCGCCCATAAACTCTGCCAAAAACGACCATCCCCCGCCATCCGCACATAATTGTCAAAACCAGAGAATACGGATTGTAGTTCAGTTCCCAAATTCCTGGTAAATACACTTAACCAGAATGCTCGTAAAATCGGGTAGGCAAATACAAACAACAACAGCAGCAATGCTGGTGTTAGTAAGATCCAGGCCGTTCTTTGTTCCCGACTTCGGAGTGTATGCAGATTAGTCATTTGTTATTAGTCATTTGTCATTTGTCAGGAATGAAATGGTAAAGGGTAAAGGGATGAGAAATTACATTAGTATTACTTTCTTGCCGTTTTCCCTTTTCCCTTTCCCCCTCTTATCTCCCTAATCCCTAGCACCTAGCAGTCGGCGCGTTTCATTAGCAGCAGCTTGCATTGCCCGTTCTGGACTTATTCGACCAGATAGGGCGGCGCTGAGATAACGCTGCAAAATATCAGATGTCTGGGCATATTGTGCGATCGGCGAGCGTAAAACTGCATTGTCCACGACCTCCAATAACTGCGGATAGTGGGGATATTTAGCAACAATTTCTGGATTTGTAAACAAATCTCGGCGACTTGGCACATAGCCTGCACTCAAAATGAATCGGCGCTGTGCTTTTTCACTGGTGAAGTATTGAATTGCTTTCCAAGCTTCTTCGGGATGTTTAGAAGATTTAGCAATCCCTATACCCCAGCCTCCTAGGCAAGCCGCTCCAGTCTTACCAGGAGCATGAACCATTGGTTTAATTGCAATTTTGCCTTGAATTGGCGAACCTTTTGCTTGGGCTAAAGGCCATGCATAGGGCCAGCTGCGTAAAAACGCCACTTGACCACTTTGGAACAAACGTCGAGTGTCTTCTTCTTGATAAGTCGTCACTCCAGGAGGAGAAACGCCCTCCCTGATAGTACTACGCAAAAACTCAATTGCTCGTAATGTTTCTGGTCGATCTAGTCCGACTTCAAGTGTGTCAGGATTAACCCAGAAGCCACCAAAGCCATCAAGGACTTCCACAAACATTGCTACGAGTCCTTCATATTGGCGTCCCTGCCAAACATAGCCCCAATTTACCTTGTCTTTTTTCTGCAAGGTTTGGGAAATTTGCATCAAATCCTCGAAGGTTTCTGGCGGTTTCAATCCTGCTTCTTTGATTAAATCTTCCCGGTAGTAGAGCATTCCTACGTCGGAACGCACGGGAATGCGGTACAGCTTGTTCTGGTAACGTCCGCCTTCTACATCCTTGGGTGAAAATACTGCCAACTCCTGCTTGGAGATGCGATCATCTAGGGGTAGCAACCATCCAGCAGCAGCAAACTTGGGCGTCCAGATGACATCCATATTCACTAGATCGTAAGGGGATTCACCTAAGATAAAAGATGAGGTATACAGGTCTTCAAGCAAATTTGTGGCATTCGGCCCCTCTACCAAGTTAATGCGAATGCCTGGATTTTCAGCCTCAAAGTCTCTAATCAAACCCTGCTTCCAAGGTTGGGCATCAGGGGCAGTAATTAACATACTGAGGGTAACTGGTCGCTGCGAGAGTGCTACCCAATTGAACAATATGATACCAAACAGAATGGCCAGAAAAATCCCCACAGACAAAAAATTTTGTTTTTGGATTAATTTTTGCAGCTTGTTTATTGGGTTTTGGTACAACATTATTAATGTAGCGATCGCTAATAGGAATAATTATATAGTTATCTATGAAGGCAACTGTGTTTAGTACCTATTTACGAGGTGTAACTATCTCTATTACTTACTGTTTGCGGTTTTCTTTCCTGATTATACTCTCCCTGTAGTAACAAAAGCGGTTGACGAAGTTGAGTTTCTTAGGGAATTGTAACGCCGAAGATCATAGATTTGGACTTTTTGTAATTCTTATCATTAGCTGAACTTTTCTTAACTTATTCCACAGACTTTCCACAGCTATTTCATCTGTTTTCCACAACCGCTTTACAAGCTAATAAGCTTTCTTTACACTACTGGGGATTTTGTCTCACAGGGTCAAGCATTCTGAGTTACTGAGTTACTATTTAGTAACGTAACAAATATATAGCTGCAATCCTGATTCTGCTGTAAATATTTATTTTTTCTATAGTTATGTTTAATATTTTGTAGCATTGACAAACCTACCCCCTCTGGCTGCACAATAATTCGACTAGCTTTTATAATCCGTCGAACTGGCAGCATCAACCGTATAAATTTACTCAAGTATTATTACAGGTTGTTCAGGAACCGAAGGACGGTGTGAAACAGCTTCAAATTACTCAATTGTGCTATTTGTCCTGATTAATTTGCTCTCTAGAAGCAAAATCTTATGAAAGCAACAGTTAACATTTTGACAGCCATCCCGGAATCATTGCATGAATCCCTAAAAGTTTATCTAGAACAGCATCCTGATTGGGATGAAAACCGAGTAGTGACGGCGGCGATATCTCTTTTTCTGCTGCAACATGGAGATGGCGATCGCCGTGTTGCTCAAGTTTATTTAGAAACTCTGTTTCATCGCTGCTAAATGAGAATTAGTATTCAGATGGCAATGGTCATCAAATTTTAGATTTTGCGGAAAGTTGCGTGGGCGGCTGTGCCGACTTGAGCAGACTTTCCAAGACGGATTGATTCCACAGATAAATCTGCTTGCTCTATACCATCAAGGAATTGTCGGTCAAAATATCAATTAACTAAGGATTATTGTTGACTTCTGGTTCTAAACCATAGCGACGTAATATCAATTTTCCCTGAGAAATAGTATTACTAACCCGTGTATCTTGAGTTACTCGAAAATGGTCGATATTTCCCTTGTTAACATAGCGGTCATACTGTATTCCTCCATGTTGCCGAAGAATTGCAGTGTCACCATTTGACTCATCCAATAAACGTGTCACTGCCGCTAGAGTTTCTTGTAATTTGACTCGTTTAAATTTTTCTCTAACTCTGTTATGGTCAGCCTTAAAAGTATCTTGATATTCTAATCTAGAGAAGTGGATTAAATCACCAGAAAGCAAGTCACCTTTACACTGGTTCCAAATCAGTTGTCCCCAGGTTGAAAGTGTCATCTTTCCATCAACTTCCCCTAGCATCGTTTCGGGAATTCCTGCGGTTTCATCGGTAGAAAGTCCCACACCAGCATTTAATAAGGCTAGTTGCATGGTGTAGGGTTTAATTAAAGAAGTATCCACAGAAATTGGTAAACGGGGAATTGTAATTAAATCAGATTTTTCTCCTTCAAAAATGTAAATTATCTCATCTGCATAAAACATTCCAATAGTGTTGAGATAACCTTGTAAACTCTTGAAACCACCTACCAAATTAAAACAAATTTTATATTTACTTTCCTTCAAGGGTGGAATATTTTCTTGCAGCCAAACAATCAAGGCATCAATTCCCATAGAAAAGGCTTCGGTGCTAGCAGTAGAAAGACCGCTGGGAGAATAGATATTAGTATTAGTTAAACCTTGTTTTCTGAGAAAAGTTTCGACAATTTGAGCCGAAGTTTTGCCTTGGACTGTATCGGTAGCAATGAGATAATGGCAATCTTCTTTACCCTTGGTCAAATCCTCTTGATAAATACCATAAATACCATTTAATTCCGCACTTGCACGACGAATTTGAGGAATTTTTGCACTAGATAATTCTGTATCTGCTCTTTGTTTAAGAGTAGTAATAATATCTTTGATACTTTCTGGTGTTTCCTGCTCATTAAGATTAGCTGTATCGCGCAGATGCGAATACCAATCTTTTTCTGCCGGGTTTGCGCGATTAATTTGATTGGTGAGTAAACTAGTACCAATGGTAGATAAAATTACGCGACGCATGATGTTTTTAATTGATTATTTATACTTGTTAACTATTGCCTTAAAAATCATTTTATTTAAGGAAGAATTTTTTTACTGTATTCTTCATCCTTACCCAACTCGCTTCCATTCTGCCTGAAAAGCAAGCCATTCAATCAGCGATTTTGCTTCAGCACATCCTTTGGGGAAAATAGTAATTAATTCTATGTATTGGTCATTTTTTAAAGGATACATTCGATGCCAAAGTCTACCAATCTGGGTTGGATCAGGTGATTTTTGTTTATCTTGGAGTCTACCAGTTAAGGATGTCCGATAAATATTAGGTCTAGTAGAAACTGGATTTATTGGCTTTGCAGGTCTTTGGAATGCTGAAGGTTTACTTTGGTTTTGTGGTTTGTTTGGTGGATTGTGATAACTACCCTTTTGGGGTTGCTGATTTCCTCCTTGTTTAGAAGAATGCAACCAGTGAATAACCTTAGAATCTACTGCATTTTTAGCAATTATTCCCCATACTTGTACATTTTCTTGATGCCATGCTTCGCGCCATTCTGTTACCTGTGTTGCTTGATTTTGCTTTTTATTAGGTCTAGGTATTGGTTTGTTGAGTTGTGGCTGTTTAGGGATATTTGATGTTGCTGTCGAGTTGTTATTGAGTGGCTGGGTAGTTATAGATTGTATCACCTCATAACCTCTTTTTACCATCCATTCTTTTGCTGCTTTGAGTATTTCTTTAATTAACGTTGTCGCATCATCTAAACTTTGATTATCTAAACTTTTAATTGGATTATTATCATCTACCCAATTCCAATGGCAACCAATTATATGTTCAGTGTATTTTGGGTAGAATATTCGATGGTCAGCGCGTCGCCAAGATTTACCAAATCCACCGAGTAGCATTGCAAACTGAGTTAACTTTTCTACAAAATTTTGTAAGTAAGGACGATGTTTAAAATTTTCTAGCTTTCCTAATAGTAACCAAATTAATTTACCGCTGACATCATAAACATCACTATCATTAACAAAATCTGGGTTTTCTTGATAAAATGCCATTCCCAACAATCCTATTTTTTCTTTTCCTGGGCGAATACCTCCAAATAATTCATCAACAATATCTTCAGCTTGATTTGGATTTAAACCGCCAAATATTCGTAGTGCATGACCTCGTAATGCAGCTCGAAAAATATTTGGTCTAAATTCAAATTTTTTATCAATAAGTTTAGATGATGCACCTTTTCCATGCAGTTTTACTTGGTAAAGAACATCTCCTGTAATTTTATCTGCTAATCCATATCCACAACTAACTCTGCACCCGATACCGAAACCTAAGGCCTTTTCCCAAATATTCCAAATCTCATCCCAGTTAATTTCTTTTAGCTGACAAGAAATACCAAATTTAATGGTGGGTTTGTACAAAGAAATTAACGCAAAAGCACTTTCATTTTTTGGTTTATTAGTAGTATCTAATGTTTGAACTTGCCATTGTTGCTGCGGATGCACAATATCTAATAGATTTTCCTGCCATTTATTAACTGGATAACCACCATGAAAACGGAGGATACCGGGTTGAGAATCACCCTCTTTTAATTTTGCACCACAATAGCGATCGCAAGTTCCCAAAGAAAGTCTCCCGGCTTCTTCTTCTCGTCTGCAAGCTTCTCTAAAAGCTCCTTTCATACTGCTACCGGGATAATATGGTAAACCAGATGCAGCAATTAACGGCCGGATAATCCGGTCATCTTTACCACCATTAGTCACAAATCGCCAAGAAATTTTGTATTGCTTAGTTTGAAATTGGGTAGTCTCTTTAGCTAAGTCATCATCCAATAAAGAATTACGAGAATTTTTGCTCTCCGATTGAGATTCTAACCATTGCTTTACCCAACGTTCAGAATATTGTTCTTCTGTTTCTAACTCTTCTTCTTGGGCAATCTCCTGCAAATCTTTTGGCCCATAAATGCGATGTAACTGGCAACGTTTTTCAAGTTGCGCTCGATACATTAAGGGTACGTCGTTTTTGTCAGGCATAATAATTATTGTTTTGCGTCGTTTTTATATCGTTGTGTCCACCACACCATGCAATCGCAAAGTTGCGTTAAAACTGCTAGTGCAATTTGTTGGTCTTCACGTTTTAATTGCCATAATTTATCTGCCATTTTAGCAACATCATCATGTTTAGGTAACTTGACTTCTGCTTTTTCTAAAGTTTCGGCTAAGATATTCCAAGTTTCTTTCCAATATATAGCTAAAGCAGGCGAGTCTTTTTCATGACGTTTGGCTTCACCCCAAAATCTTTCTAATCCATAAACTACTGTTTCGCGCATTTTATAGGATTCTTTAAAAGCTTGTTTGCTAGCTTCTCTAATTCCTTGATCTTTTTCCAGAGCATTTTTGACTAATTGCCTAGCTTTTTCATCTAAAGCGTATGGCTTCCAGGACATAATTTGTACTCCTTTGATGCTAATTTGACATGACAACGACCGAACCCAATCGATTCCAAACCGCCAAAATAAAGGTCTTGGGATGTTTGATTAACAAATGGATGCCAACCTGCATCTTTAATAGCAATAGGAAATATCAAAATGCTACTTTCTGGTAAAGCTTCTACTCCAAAGAAATTTTCTACTTTTTTGACATCGTTCTCTAACTTAGTACGAGTTTGACGGTAAAGCGCCATGTCATGAATAATGCCGATTTCGGTATCATCAACCACGACTAAGTTATCTAGTTCAACCCCTTCAGGAACCCAATCAGATAGCTGTGGATTTGGGGTTAAGTCGTCCAAAAAGCCTAAATTGAAGAAGAGAAATTTGCGATCGCGTTTGAGTTTCGCATTTCCAGCTTCGGGTAGCTGTGCAAGTTTTGTTTTACCGTTTTCTGTAACCGTTGGTTTTCCTGTAATCTGCTGATAGCGCTTCAGCAATCTACGACATGTCACCCAAACAATCGGTTGACCAGGACAAAATACGGGAAGCCATACCAAAGAAGCATATTCAAACTTTACTAATGCTTCTGTTGTGGTGTTTTCCTCTCTCGATATGGCTTCATGACCGTACCATTGGCTTTCACTTCCCTGGGAACGCGATCGCATATCTGCCCGAAATCTACCCCGAATCGAACTACCAGGAATAATCCCTGTTTGGGTGAATTGGTCGCGGAAAATTAGGTTAAGATTTCCAGTTTCTTCCCCCGCACTTGCTCCAATGTGCAGAGGTGCTAAAGTTTCAATAATGCCGTATGCTTTTTGATACATTGATATTACTCTTGATTAATTACCTGTACTCGCTAAAGGTAGTGCCAATCCAAATCCCCAACGCTTCAAAGAAGGGCCTTCTTGAGGAAACCAATTAACATCCCAATCTTGCCAGGGTTGATTTATTGGTTTTTCTAAAACGTAAACAGTACCCGCAGGAACGGCATAGCGTCCCCTTGAAAGTAACTTAGTTTCACCTTTACCCCCCAAACGGTAACGGAAGGGTATGGGACGTTCTGTGAACAGTGCTTTTAGTTTCCAAACATTTTTTTCTTGGCTTTCTGGTTCTGGTTGTTCATAGAAAGCCTGATCACGTTTTTCTAGGTAAACAGGTTCTCGCTGCGATAACCGATTAGAACCCCAAACCGCAGGTGTAATTAGGGCAAAATTGTTTTCTATAGGTTGCTGGAAAAAGCTAGCGATCGCATTGCCAATCGGTTCGCATCGCACATCAACCAGATGCCCCTCACCACCAAAGCGATACCAACCAGGTTCAAGTTTGGTGTTGGACAAGTAAACTAAACAAGTACCAGTTTCCATCTGCACGGAGTTTTCGAGAAATAAACTCCCCTGTTCTTGATGATTTCTGATGACGTGTCGTTCATCCTGTTCCAAACGTGGATGCAAGTGTGCTAAAAACCGCCAAGGATTTTTCTTGATTTCCTTTGGCTTCTCCCAGTCATTAATGGCTAACCAAGTATTACTCTCATATTTATCAGTTGGAGTTTTATCTTGTTGATTTAGCCATGCCTCCTTTTCGTTGTTCCAACTCAGTTTATCAACGATTTTTCCATCTTTAACTAGATAGTTGCGTGGAGTCGGTATGTAAAAGTTCTGTTCATCTGAAATTACTTCATCTACATTCCCCCAAAATGGCCCTGCTAACATCAAATCGCGGATGTCTGCGTTTTTACCTTGAGAAGCTGCAAACAAACCCGATAGAGTCGCAGCACTAGGGGGAAAACTACTACCAGAACGTCCTACCAAGTTTTCTGTGAGAGAAATCTTCCCGAACTACCGTAGAGTAGACCCAAGGGTTCGATAATGATGAGATATTCAAAGGGGGAACGGGGAGGAAGGTATTTTTCTTTAGATGTGTTATCTGCGGTTTCTACTGCTGACATAGGTGAAATCCAACTTTGGCAAGGTTAATAATCCAGTTAGTTAAAGCTTTGTTGACTTTAGTTTGGTCGATTTCTTCGGAATTTTCTTTGTAGTACAGATGCTTTGCGCCTAAAACCCCGGCTTGAGTCTGTGTCAAATCTGCTTTAGGTGGATGCAATTGCTTGTGTCTGTCTGTAAATACATTTACATAGTTGGGAAAATATATTTCCAGTAAACCTAATGCAACATCTAAACCATTGCCATCGAAAGCATGACGGGATTCTAAGACAGCGACATCATTGTATATATGCGTCCAATTTTGTTTCTTTTCTCTATCCTGGTAACTCGACAGTAAACCAGTTTCTAAAAGCCACCAGGGACACACCCACTCTAAGCAATTACCGTTATTAAATAAGATGCGGAAAGCAATGCGATCGCGTCCATTATTTTTGGCAGATTTTTCCGCATCCCGACAGTGTTGCAGTACATCCCGTTGAGGAATACCGGGGAAAGCCCAAACAAAACCAACGCTGACAGTTATTTTCTTTTTATTGGCTTCATTTCCATGCCAAATTTTCGGTTTAAAATCTTTAAACCAATCAACACAATACCTTGGTTTTAATTCCTCTTTTGAATCTTCATTATCATAAAATACACCTAAAAAATCATCGCCTCCAGCATAAATAACTCGACCCATTTTCAACGGTCTATTTTTGAACCATTTACCCCAATTTCGCATTTATTGACTAAAATCATGAGTCTTTTCTGGGTATTGTTTCAAATATTCACCAGCTTGATCGCCATCCCCTTGAAACCATCCTTGAAAACCTCCATTCTCTTTGTGTCGATTTAAATCTTTGAAAGATGATGGTTGTAAGTCTGTTGATATCTGTTGTATTTCCTTAATTAATGGTTCAATATTTGCCTGATCTTTACCGAATTTATCTTGAAAACTTGCAATTAACTGATTAGAAACACTCTCATAGGTAATCATCCGCTTAATTAACTCAGGAATACTAAGTTGTTCCTTTGGATCGATAAATGATTCCCCTAATTTCTCGCTGAGTGCTTCATAAAAAGCTGTGACATCTTGCTTTTCTTGCTGGTAATTATAATTGCGAGGGTCGGAAATTTTACCGAGTTTTGGATAGGCGATCGCATCTGTACCAGAAAGAGTAGAACTCTCACCTTGCCAGTTTATCCCAGTCCAATCGCGCCAACGTTTTTTCTCATTTAATTTTTCCCTGACTTCACTTATAGACTTACCATCTTCTCCTTGAACCCAAAAAAATTCCCATGCATATTTTGTCCACAAACCCCAACTTCTTTTCCAGGGTTTGTAATCACCTGGAACATTATCTTCAACCCATTGACGACAAGTTTCTGTAACACATTCCCAAGCTGTTAAGAATGCTGATTTAGCTTTGTTTTCTGGGAAATCACCCTTAATAATAATTTGATTGGGCATTCCTTGAGTGATATTTATGGAAGCTGGCGAAACAACTTCACAATCATGTTGTTTTGCCGTGTTACAGATTACCCATGATAAGTAAGAAAGTAGATACGAACTCCCATATAAATCTCGCAACTTCCGCGATTTCTCAATAAACCCCTGCACCGGAGCAAAGGTAATTACAGTGTAAATTGTATTTGTCATATAAGGTGAAGATATATCTTTTGGCTCCCTTACCATGCTGAATTTTTACTAAACTTTGTAAAACTTTGTAATTTCTATAATTCCTTAATTATTGCAAAAAATGCTGATTTTTAGATTTATATGACAAATTTACAGCTAAAGAACTTAGATAAATCTAGAAGTATTACGTATTACTTTAGTCTTATTTTTGACAGAACAATACCTGCTTATGATTAATTTAAAATTTCATATTTATTGAAGCTTTTCTTAACACTTCGTCAAATGGATTAAAACCTCAGCTAATGCTTGCACCATCGGACGAGTTGATAAGTCTTCTCCCCGCTTCAAACCATGCACCCTACCTGTAAGTAAAGGAGCTTTTTCTAGTAATTCGCTTGTATTTTCTTGCCAACCATCAGCAAACCAAACTTCGTCTGACACAGCATCTAACTGACTGTGAATTTTCACAATAATTTTCAGTCCCAAGGCTTGACAAAATTCTTCCCACTCTGCAAATTTACTTACATTTCCTGAAAGAATAACTGCATGGGTTGCTGGCTGCATAATTGTCTTATTTTCTGGTGAAGTTTTGCCGCCAACATCAATAATATTGATTAACTGGTTTGCACTTCTCACCCATTTCACTGCTTCTTGTGCAAACTCTGGGGTTACATCTGCTTTATTATTACGCTTGCAGTCCTTGGCTACTGACTTATTATTTTCATAAGCTTCTTGATGCCAAGACCCTTCTCCATCAGGACAAGCGGTGATTACATAGGGATAAGGTGCGCCTAAATTACCCAAAATTGCTCTTTTTAAACCATCTCGCAAACAGGATTTCCCCGATTGTGGTGGCCCGCATAAGACTACTTTGATGATAGAACGCTCTTTTTGAGATTCTTTTGTTTCAATCAAATCTCCTACTTGATATTTTGCGGAACCGTGTGCAGAGGTGACTATATAGGTTTTATGTCTGATAGCACCATCTGGCGTACTGATTTTACTACCTAGTTTAGGGTCGAGGACGGCGACTACTTCATATAAATGCACAAGTTTGTGAGAAAGGACATAAGCAACAGGAACAGATTGCGGCCCGTCGATTAAAATACGCTTTCCTCCCGGAATTTCCCCCGAATCAATCATTTGATTTAATAATTCTAGAGTGTCTCGGACTATGCGATCGCCCTGTGCAGGAAGGTTACGATTAAACCCAACGTGCAATACCTCACCTTGTAACCTGATTTGGTAGCTGTGCATACTTGGTTTTTCAATATATCTTCTCACGATAAATTTAATATTACAGACTTGGTGGAATACGCTTATTCCATTCCCAGTTTAATTTTGGATTTGAGATAAAAATCACGCGATCGCTTTTTCTATGAATAATTTAATTATTGTTTATTTACAATAAATATTTAAATGTATCCATCATCTCAAGTTAATATGAGTCTCCGGCTAAAAGTGCATCTATAACAATGCCAAAACCCGCAGATACAAGCACAAAAAAACTAATTAGCCTAGCCCCCGATAATTGGGTGCTATGGGTGACAGATATTCCTAATATCAAAGCAAGTGAAATTTTATCGGGGGAATTTCAATGGATAAGTAGAGAAAGCGATGTATTAATTCGAGTCACAAGTTCCGAATATGGAGAATTTATCGTATTAAACGAACTGCAATTACGCTATAGTTCCAAAATGCCTCGTCGAATGCGTTCCTATGCCGCACTCGCAGAAGAAAAATACGAATTACCGACTTACCCGGTGTTAATTAATATCCTGCCAACAAGCGATATAGAAATACCCACAAACTTTACATCCAATCTAGCCGGATTAAGGGCTATTCAAGATTACCGCGTAATTAATTTGTGGGAAGTTGATGTTAAAGTTGCTTTCCAACAACCTTTGCCATCATTACTTCCATTTGTACCAATTCTTAAAGGAGGAGATAATGAGTCTACAATTAAGGAAGCACTGCAAATTTTGCGCCGGAATGAAGACTTAAATCAACTGGAGACGGTTCTAGCGTTTTTTGCTACCTTTGTATTAGAGAGTGCCGTAGTTCAAGACATTATGAGGTGGGACATGGGAATTTTACGCGAATCACCTTGGTATCAAGAAATATTACGTGAGGGAGAAGCACGCGGAGAAGCACGCGGGGAAGCACGGGGAATAATTACCAGTATCGAAATAAATTTAGAAGCAAAATTTGGCAATCGGGGTTTAGAATTGATGCCAAGGATTAAGCAAATAAATGATTTAGAGCAATTGAAGGATGTTTTACGCACCATAATTACAACAAGTGCGATCGATGATTTGCAACAATTTTTATGACGATATTTGTCACAACTCAACTCCAATATTTGGGGCTGAAAATTTTACTAAATAAAATTTGAATTCTCAAAATCGGAATTTGCAACCACTTCATCCAAACCCTTTACACCACAAAAATAGCAATCATCAGTTTGCAAATACTCAGTATTAGTCTTACGCCAATCATTACCAGGAAACTCATAAATCCAATCAATCCCAGAATCTACATTCAAAAAACCGCTCACCATCCCGTGAATTACACCAACACCTGTACTCGCACAGATGCTATTCAACCAAAATACTGCCGGATTGTTTACCCCTTCTAAATAACCTGCACCCGCAGCCATATTGTTAATCTCCAATGGTGCAGACTCTAAAGCTGCGCGTTGCAGGTTGATGATATTACCGCACATCAAACACCAACCACCACCCAGAGGAGGAACGGTAACTCTGCAATACATTCGCGGTGTGTTGTCTAGTTTTACATCTATATAAGTTCCCAAACACACCAAAGGACGCATATATTGCAACGCTAATTCTTGAGCAGTTTTTCGAGAAAGATGATTGTCAGTCGCCACCACAATTAAATCGCAAGTTGCTATTTCTTGCTTACTTAATTCAGTTTCAACTGCGGTTGCTATTGTTTTGACACAAGAACCCTCATGGTAAATTTTTTTAATTAGATGCTTGACATAATGTACTTTATACCATTGTTGTTCTACCATTTCTTGTGTAGCACCAGGCATCCGATTGAGGTTAACTGTCTCTAATTTATCGGGGTCAATTAATACCCAATTTTTAACACCCAAACGCCCCAATAATTCAGCAAAAATTGAACCAATACCACCACAACCAATTAATCCTACTTTTAGTTGATGAAGTATTTTTTGATTAGCTGAGCCAAATATTTTTTGCCGAGCAAACATTAAATCTGTATTATTCATCGCATTTTGATAATTAGAGAGTTCAAATAATGAATTACAGAAGTTAACATGCTCAAATTTCTGTCCTTTTCTATCCCAAACCCGAAATTTACCAGATTGTAAACCCTCATCAAATACCCCCGAAATCAAGCGCGGTTTTTTGGAAAAACTAGCGGCGATAAACCGCGCATATTCAGATTCATAACGGTCATCGACATAGGAAAAATCAGGTATACCTCGACCTGCATGAGTATGAATGTGAACTATATCTAAACCTGGTTGAAGATGATATTCTAGCAGATAGGAATGAAAATGCTGTTTTAATACCAATCCACTGGCAGATTGATGTTCGTAACAATCAGGAGAAGGAACAACCCAAGTTTTAGGAAAATACCGGACTTGATATTTTGAAACTTGATGGCGCTGACAAAACAAAAAACCAATTACTTCCTCATTAAACATGCGAGAATTGAGCATATTTTTCTGAAATTCAGACCACATTCTTGGTGGTATATGCAGAGAAATTGCAGCAGAATTTTTCATGCTTACTTAATTTTTAATGAACTATATAAATCTGATCTGATGACTGAAAAAAACCATTCTATTCTCTATTCATCACTATTAATTGCGTGACGTGCTGTTACAAATAAAGTCGCCAGATTATGTCCATTACCAGGATTATTATTAGGTCGCCAAGAATTTAACCAGACATCATGGTTAAATCCTCCTCCCAATCCAACGCAGTACCAATACCATCCTGCTTCACTCAGAAATGGCGCACCATAGTAACTTTGTCGGGTAAAGTGATGGTCTCCTTCTCCTACAGTATTCCACGGGTAATTTAGATAGCAACCAATGGGAGGAAGTCGCGGATAATCTGGTGGCAACAAAAACAAAATATCCGTGTTATAAACCGTGAACTTTTTAGAAGATAAAGGCATTCTCTTAATCAGAATAGCTATATATTTGATATCACCTAGTTTCTTGCTACCAACAATTACATTCTTAGCAACTTTTTCTAACAGCTTGAGTTCTTCTACAATTCGCAGACTTGGTTTAAATCCTGAGTTTTCTTGACTAATTGTAACTGCCATGTCTCACCTTCTCAATTTTAAATATAAAACTAGAAAATTGGATAATCCAAAATTTATAGACGCTTCTGCGGCTTACCGTAGGATAATCTAAAATCACATTACCCTTTGACAATTTTGGGTACAGTCCAGACCTTTGAACCTTCTTTCAGCGCTTCGTTATTTTTCAAAGGACGAGTACCACCAAAAACTTCTTCCATCACATCATCTTGACCAATTTCTGGTAATCTTTTTCTTAATTCTTCAACAGTTGCACCTTGTGGTAAATCAATCAGTTTACCATTAACAATTGCTCTCATTTTATTTCCTCACTTCGTTCTAATTATTGACTTGGTGGCGAGTTAAATATTTAGTAACAATTCATTTCTAGATTTTGGTTGAATTAATTCTAAAGATTCCGCTTTTTTCAGAGGCTTAATGCTATTATCTTCAGGTTTATTCTTCATACCAACTATCAGCCACAACCCTATGAAAGCAAGAACACTAGTTATTTTGAGAAAAAACAATTGTTTAGCTTGTTTTGATGTCAATTCCTCCAAAAAGCCAATTCTTTGCTCCAGCTTTTGCAGATGAGCTTGGCTAATATTTACCTCATGACTTATATTTTGTAAATACTGTGTGTAATTTTGTCTGCTAATAGCAGTTACCTGAGATTCTAAATATTCGCAACGTTGATTGATTATCTCAGTTATTTGTGTAAGTTCATCAAACTTGTTTAGTTCCTGATTAATTAATTTGCCATTTACTGTCATCATGAATAACTCCTTCCGGTTTTTGTTGATTGTAGAATTTTGTATTCATGAATCAAAGACATTAGAACTACCAATACGATAATAGTTTTGGCTAGTATCATGTTGGTCAAATTTATCAAATACCTCAGTTAAATCCACCACACTGTTAGCGGAATTTTTTAATTCACTTCCTAAAGATTGTTCCACTGAAGCTACTTCAACTCGGATGCCTCGTCTTCTCAATTTTTCTGCCAAATAAGCGAAATCTGAATCTCCTGTCACCAAAACTACAATATCTGGTTTAATTTCTAAGGCTAGTTCAATTGCATCTATCGCCATTACGACATCAACATTATTCTCATAATCATCACCTTTAGCCTTGCCTTCCCTTACAACAACTAAAAAACCATTACTTTTTGCCCAGTAGACAAATTTTTCTTTGTTTTTACGCTGTTCTTCAAATCTTTCTTTTGCGGGAGGTAGACCAATATAAATTACCATTTCAATTAACTCTCTCCCTTCTTTTGGGTCAGCTAAATAATCCCGCACTTTATGCCAATTAATTTTGCGATTAAAACTTTGTGCTGCCATAAAAGCATTATCACCATCCGCAATCACCATCACTCGATGAAGATTTCCCATATCCTTTGACCGTTTGTTTTGGGTTTGTGTTTTCTTCTTTTTCATTAAAACCTATGGATGGAATATGCTTTTTCCTTTAGAACTTCTATAGAGGATATTTGAAAAGTATTACGGGAAATACCAAAATCCTCAGAAACCTAACCCCCTAGCCCCCTTCTCTACGAGGGAAGTGGGAATTCAAAGCTTCTCTCCCTGAAAGGGAGAGGTTTGGAGAGAGGTTTCTAGTATACTTAACGACTTTCCAAACATAATCTTAGATAAATCATGGTCATAACTGGAAATAGCATTTTCCAGTAACTCATTAAATTAAATACATCAACGTCAGATTTAATGAATATTCAACAGTTAGAAACCTATGAAAAAAGAACCCACGAAAGCAAGCCAAATCTTTTCAGGACTAATTGCAGCTGAGGCGGCAATATATGAGGAACTAGCATCTTTGGTAGGTGAAGATGCGAAGAAAGCTGTAGAAACTATTAGACAACACTCATACATTTCTGCTACCTGTGGACTTCTTGTGATAACTCCAGGAGCCGATATATTAGCTTTTTTAGCTAATACTTGGACAATGTATGCCCGAATAAATAGCGCACTTGGTATTTCACTCAGCAAGAATATTTTAAAATCAGTTGCATCGGCAATAGGAACAAATGTGTTATCAGTTATTCCAGGAATGATATTGGGATCAGTTGGAGGTTCTATTTTAAAAATGTTTCCAGTTTTGGGAACAGCTGGAGGAATGGTAGTCACAGGTGCTACTTTCTATGCTATTTCGACTGTAATGGGTTGGACTTACTTGAAAGCAATTACGTTTCTTGTTTCCTCAAATGCACCCATTAATGAAGAGAATTTAAAAGTGGCAACAAAGCAAGTTACAAAAGATAAGGATTTTATCAGGGACATTTACAATTCAGCAAAATCTGATTTCAAGGAAGAACAAGAAGATTCTGACCATACTGGTGATAGCTAAAGTTTATCAACTTTCTCAAAGATTCAGATCCCCGACTTTTTCAAGAAGTCGGGGATCTTATTTTATGCAAGAGATATTTGAGTTTCTAACTAATTCCAACTAATCCGATTTAACCCAATCGGTGGGGTCAAATCCTGTTGATCTATTGACTTACGTTCTAAAGTTTCCAACTAATCCGATTTAACCCAATCGGTGGGGACAGCCGCGTTGCTTGCTTCTTGGGCATCTTTTGGTTTCCAACTAATCCGATTTAACCCAATCGGTGGGGTTTGTCATGACCGAAGAAAATGATGTACTCTTTTCAGGTTTCCAACTAATCCGATTTAACCCAATCGGTGGGGTCAATAAGCTTCATGATCATGGTATTAATGTTCGGGTTTCCAACTAATCCGATTTAACCCAATCGGTGGGGTCATTTTTTGCCGATAAATTGGTGATTGCCACTGGTTTCCAACTAATCCGATTTAACCCAATCGGTGGGGTTTTGTTAATAACTATCAAAAGGAAGTGTGGGAACAACAGTTTCCAACTAATCCGATTTAACCCAATCGGTGGGGTGATCCTGCTGCTGCTGCTGCTGGTGCTGCCTGTGGTTTCCAACTAATCCGATTTAACCCAATCGGTGGGGTCAACAAAGTCCTCATGCTATAGAGCTGGAGTTTCCAACTAATCCGATTTAACCCAATCGGTGGGGTTGATGTTCAAGTTGGTTGTGAAGTTTTCCTAACGTTTCCAACTAATCCGATTTAACCCAATCGGTGGGGTTGTCGGTGTTGCTGGTGTAGTTGCTTATATTATGGTTTCCAACTAATCCGATTTAACCCAATCGGTGGGGTTCAACAGGAGGTAATACCGGTATTTCTAATGGTTTCCAACTAATCCGATTTAACCCAATCGGTGGGGGTCAATACGTAGCATTAGAGGGTGTTCATACTTTACTGTTTCCAACTAATCCGATTTAACCCAATCGGTGGGGGGTAAAAAACATTAACGGCGATATTATAGGATCAGTGGTTTCCAACTAATCCGATTTAACCCAATCGGTGGGGGTTTCTGCGGTTTTTGCACAAACAACTGGAGCTAATGTTTCCAACTAATCCGATTTAACCCAATCGGTGGGGCTAAACAGCTATAATGCTGTCTTTATATTCAGTGTTTCCAACTAATCCGATTTAACCCAATCGGTGGGGCATGTGTACAATCGAACATAATCAACCCAATACTTGTTTCCAACTAATCCGATTTAACCCAATCGGTGGGGTACATAAAGGACACAGAACACAAAACTGTTACGGTTTCCAACTAATCCGATTTAACCCAATCGGTGGGGGAAATGGCTTTCCGAAAGCTGGAAGCCAACGGTGTTTCCAACTAATCCGATTTAACCCAATCGGTGGGGAAAAAGATGGTAAATCAAACTCCTGGTGATGCAGCTAAGTTTCCAACTAATCCGATTTAACCCAATCGGTGGGGTTGCACATGCGGGGCAATCAGTGCAGGAAATGGTTTCCAACTAATCCGATTTAACCCAATCGGTGGGGTAGCAGTTTTTTTCGTCTGCTGCGCTAAGATCTTACACACGTTTCCAACTAATCCGATTTAACCCAATCGGTGGGGTTTACGCCTTCAAGATGAGGCTATTATGTTGCGTTTCCAACTAATCCGATTTAACCCAATCGGTGGGGTTGTAATGGGAATGATATTACTTTCTCCTCTACAAGTTTCCAACTAATCCGATTTAACCCAATCGGTGGGGTTGTTTTGGCTTTCTCCGTTTTCTTTGGTTCCACTGTTTCCAACTAATCCGATTTAACCCAATCGGTGGGGCAGCTGTAATTCGTTTATTCGTCAATCTCGACGGTAAAAGTTTCCAACTAATCCGATTTAACCCAATCGGTGGGGTTGTTTTGGCTTTCTCCGTTTTCTTTGGTTCCACTGTTTCCAACTAATCCGATTTAACCCAATCGGTGGGGCGCAATTAGATTTAGGTAAATCTAACATTAAAAATGTTTCCAACTAATCCGATTTAACCCAATCGGTGGGGTAAGGAAACCTCTGTTAACTTCAAATTATTTTGGTTTCCAACTAATCCGATTTAACCCAATCGGTGGGGCAGAGAATTAGTTGATTATCAGCAGTATCTTTTAGTTTCCAACTAATCCGATTTAACCCAATCGGTGGGGACGTTCTGAAAACTACGTAATGCTAACTCTATACAATGTTTCCAACTAATCCGATTTAACCCAATCGGTGGGGCTTAAAGATGAAGACCTTAATGAGTTGTCTGCAATGTTTCCAACTAATCCGATTTAACCCAATCGGTGGGGCCAAACTCTCGCTGCCCAACTTGGTGTTTCTGAAGATCGTTTCCAACTAATCCGATTTAACCCAATCGGTGGGGCAACTTGGTGTTTCTGAAGATCAGATTACACCTCAGTGGTTTCCAACTAATCCGATTTAACCCAATCGGTGGGGTGTTTTTCCTGAAATTTTCTCGTTAAACACATTTGAAGTTTCCAACTAATCCGATTTAACCCAATCGGTGGGGTCAAAACCAGATACCTGAAATGAAGTTTCTTCGTAAAGTTTCCAACTAATCCGATTTAACCCAATCGGTGGGGCTTAGATTGCTTGATGCTGATTTAAGTGCTACACAGGTTTCCAACTAATCCGATTTAACCCAATCGGTGGGGCCGAGGAAATATTGACTATTGATGTAACAGACGTTTCCAACTAATCCGATTTAACCCAATCGGTGGGGGGACAGGAGTTTTGCTCCACTTACTCGACATACATTGTTTCCAACTAATCCGATTTAACCCAATCGGTGGGGACAGTGATGGCAACGCAATCAAAGACTATTATAAAATGTTTCCAACTAATCCGATTTAACCCAATCGGTGGGGTACATATTCCGTTGCAAATGATCCAAGTGTTTTGGAAAATGTTTCCAACTAATCCGATTTAACCCAATCGGTGGGGACCGGAAGACCTTTCAAGATGGTAGTCGAAGTTTCCAACTAATCCGATTTAACCCAATCGGTGGGGGTGTTAACAAAGCACTAGGAATGAACCGCCTTATAACGTTTCCAACTAATCCGATTTAACCCAATCGGTGGGGTTCCAGATTACGTGGTAAATCAAAGTGAATTACGTTTCGTTTCCAACTAATCCGATTTAACCCAATCGGTGGGGAGTTCGTCTATGAGCTTTTACCCAGCAAGGGTTTCAGCCGCCAAATCAACACCACTCTGAAAAACATTGTATACGAAAAGCAAAATCGAAGAAAATACATCCCTCAAACCCTTGCCCTGTAAGCAATCGACACCACTCAACCTAAAATGTAGGCTTTTGGCGATTCTCTGAGTGGTGTCGATGACCATGTTACAAAACCTCTTTAATTGCCTTAAAGCTAGATAACATAATACTTTGGTGGTGCTGCTGGTTCTTCACTACCAATAGTTAGCACTCTGGAAACAGCTTCCTCCGAAATCCAATAAAATCGCACATTATCCTCAGATGGTTTCACAAGTTTTTTCGATTTCTCAAAAAGCTGCCGCATTTCCTCTAAACTTAAAAAACATTCAAACACAGAAAACTGTACTCTTCGCCCGTAACCTTCTAGAAAGTTGGATAACTTAGTGCGCCTTTTATCATCAGGAATATCATACACAACAAGCACTAACATTTTTAGCAGTAATCACTAAAAATTTACGAAAATCTAAGCTGTTTGACTGACGACTCAAAAATTAATTAAAAATAGAGATTCTTCCTTCCGCTTTGCTCCAGTCAGAATGACATGTTTGACTGTGGAAAATAGACATCCTTCCGCTTTGCTCCAGTCAGAATGACAAATATACCATTACCTGGCCTTTAAAATATCCTCTAATCTGCCCTTAAAAAATATTCATAGGGAACCAGTGACAAATGACCAATAACAAATGACAACTGTCTAATCCTCTAACCTGCCCTTAAAAAAGATTCATAAGGAACTCCAGATAACAAACAACGTTTATATCTTCTCACTTGCAACTGAATGGCATGTCTGTATGTTACTTGAGATATTAAATCTGGATGGGAAACTTCTTCATTCATCCGAGCTTCAAATTGTTTGAGAAAAACTTTCCGCGCTGATTGACTTAAATACACCCCTCCCGTACTCGCAACTACATCAAAATCCTTTGGTTTAAATAAAGAATGGTTGATAATATTTAAAACCAAACTATCAACCACAGGAGAACGAAATTCTTCCATCAAATCGAAAGCTAAATATGGCTTCTGCTTTTCACCATAATGAAAGTTACCTATATATGGAGAAAGTCCTTCTGCAACAATAAAACTCAAGACATTATTAAATAATAGCGTGTAACCAAAACTCAATAACGAATTAATTTCATCAATTGGAGGTTGACGAAATCTCTGAGAAAAACTAAAAGCAGAATTAGTAATTAACTTGCCAAAAGCTGGAAAATATCTCGCAGCGGCAATTCCTTCATAACCGCGCAATGAATCCAAATTATCTACATATTCTAAGGCATCGATATCTTGATTAATCCCATAAATAGCCTTTTCCACATCTTCTAATTTGCGCTTCCGATTAAATCGCATTAATAATTGCTTAGAATTCATTAATTTACCTAAAACAACAGCTTTGGATACACCAAATTGAAAATTATTATTCTTATGTCTCTCAATCTGAATTAGCTGATTATTTAGATTAGTAGACTCTTCACTCCACAAATGACCGTGATATTGTCCAGATTGACTGAGAAATAATACAGCAATTTTCTCTTGCAAACAAGCATTAATTACAGGAGTTGATAGTTGAATATTACCAAATACCAGAATTTGCTCAACTTCTCGAATTGGAACTTCTAGCTTAGGCTTCTCTGAAACATGAATAATAAAACGTTGATAATCTTTATAGATTGATGTTCCTTGTTCAATTAAATAAATAGCTGCCATTTCTCGATTCCAAATGTTTTTTTGAAAAGGGCTATTATCCTCACTTTTTGAAGTTAATTTCGTCTCTAATTCTGCAAGAAATGGTTGGTGTAAATAGGCAATATTTTTTGGATCTCTCTCCTGCTCATTCTCAAGCTTGAGACTGGGAAGTAATTCAGAGAAGCTCTGCCTCTCGTCACTATTTAGAGGTATAATCTCTCTGATTGCATCACCATGCTCTGCATAGTAACGAGTATTTCCTAAGCTTATTTGATTAGATAAGAAAAGTTCTTCAGAAGTTTTTTTTTACTAGATTTTTTAGCTTGTTTCTGCTCTATCCCCGACTTTAATTTAGTTTGATTTGCGTCTACGGGGAAAATCGCATTTTCTAAAAAACCATGACCTAAAAACCGAAAACCACGCTCAAAATTGGTAATTTGGGTTTTCTCGGTATTTATCGTCAAACCCATTGCATCCAACAGATTGATAATTTCTAACTTAGCTGTCAAAATTCGTTCTTGACTGCGCGACAAAACCAAAAAATCATCTGCGTAACGCACGAGTTTTAAATCAGTAGCAATTACTATTTCATCAAATTCATGTAAATAAATATTCGCTAAAATGGGAGAAATCACTGCACCCTGAGGTATACCTTTTTGGGGCAAAATTAATCCTTCTTGTGTTAACACTCCAACGGAAATCCAAGATTTTATTAAACATAAAATTCCTGGATTATCTATATATAATCTCACTTCTTTTAATAACCTGTGATGGTCGATATTATCAAAAAATTTGACAATATCTGCATCTAATACCCAAGAATAACCCAGATCTCGCCAATCAGCGATTTTTTCCACTGCATTGATGTAAGATAAATTGGGACGATAAGCAAAACTGACAGGTAAAAATTTCTCCTCCATTAACGGATAAAGCACATTCAATAAAGCTTGTTGCACAATTCTGTCTCTAACACAAGGTATTTTTAATTCTCTTTGTTTGCCATTTTTTTTAGGAATAACCACCTGTTTATAAGGGAGAGGTTGATAACTACTATTAACAACAGCATTTAATAACTGATAAATATTAACAGTTTGATTGTGAGCAAAACTATCAATTGTTTCTCCATCTGTTCCTGCACAACCACGATTTTCAGCGACTTTTTCCCAAGCACGTTGAAAATTATTGATATCGAGAAATCTACTAGCAATATCAATCATAATAATTCACATTATTTATATCGTTATCTATAAAGCTTGGAAGTAGCTTCCATATCTTTTTTCATGCGCTGTCGTAAATCCCAAGGTAAAATTACCTCAACATTTGGACTCCAAGCCCGTAAACGCATGATGATGTTATTATCATCAACGCGGTAATTAACTTTGCAGTAAATATCGCTAGGTGAACGAGATTGTACTGTTAAAAGCAGATTTTTCTGCTCTGTTGATGCTGCGGGTGTGTAAAACTTGATGAATTTTTCAACTTGTTGACGGGATATTTTTCTAAACATTTCATCCCGTTCAGTTCCCAGAATATAATTACCGTAAAAATATTGTTCAAACCTCAACACAAGTAATTCCTGCGGTTTGTAAATATCAAATCCCCAAGCTACTGACATTTTATCTCTAATATCATCAGGACTTGGTGGATATTTACCCTGGCATTTATCTACAAAATGTTTAGGAATATTGACATTATCTAAATATTTTGGTAACTCATCTAATTTGAGAATTCGGTCGAGTCGATAATCATACCAATCAATTTTACTCCAACTATTGTTACTATCTTGCTGGGGTGTTTGACCGTAAGCAAATAGATAAGGTGCGCGTTGGTAGTAGTAAATACAGACTGGATAAACAATACAATCAACAGTATCTTGATATAGTTTGGCACTCTGATAATTTAATTGCACTAATGGTACTTTATCTTGTGTCCAAATACCCTTTAACTGTTTATGCAATAACTCCACGCGATTGTATAGTTTGGGATGAACTATATATTCTGTATGGATAAAAAATCTTTGAACACCGTTAATTGGTTGTGATAATGAATTATTGAAAGCAGATAATTCTTCATTCGTAAACTGTTTTACTTGGCTTTTGACATCTTTCAGACGGTCTAGAAAAAATTCTGGAAATTTATCCGCTTTTAAGTATGTAACTTGACTATTACTTTTCTTTACTTTTAACCAGCCGAGATTTACTAATGATTGAAAGTCATGGTCTTTTAAGTTACGACTTGTGACAGAAAATAAGCGTCCATCAGATAAGGATTTAGAAAATCGATGAGATTTTTGGCTATTGCTAGTATCAGCTAAGTTGTGATATTGTTTACCATCTTTGGAAGCATTATTAATCATTCCAGTCAATAGTAAATTTTTTAATTCATTATCTTGAATAGAATAATATTTCTTGAATGACCAACACCAATGGCTTTTTTGAACACTCAAATTTGATGCAAATAACCACTCAGTTAATTTTGTATTACAGCGACATTCTTCGTTATGTAAAATTGGAGTTTTATCGCGTAGATGATATTTTGCTGCGTCTCTAAAAAATAAATCGCGCCATTGCAGAAAAGTAAACTCTTCTCCTAATCGTAATTTGACTTCATCAATATCATCTCCATAGATGGAACGTAAAATAACCCATAGTCTTACTGCTTTTGCTAAGTTTTGTTTCAGAGAGCCTGGTGTTAACAATTTTAAGACTTCTACAGTGGGAGGATAGTTAAAAACTTCTCTCTGCATCATCTGTCTTGTTACTTGTGGGTGTGTGTTTCCAGATTAGCAGCAGGTGGAAAAAGCTATTTCCATCTCATCGAGTGTTTTTAGCGTAAACCACTTGTCCCAAAGTTTTTGTTCGGGAGGAAGCGATCGCAGCTAAGCTCAATAATAAATAGTACGGTCTTCTCGATAAACGAACGTTCAGATTCCCGACTTCTTTAAAGTCGGAAATCTGAGAATCTCCCCAATTACCAATAACCGCACCTTTACGGACGGACACCACTACAGTTACGAAGATTAAAAGCTCTTAACATTTCGTTACACTAAAGACATCGAGACAGACAAAAGTCAACATCTCGCAGATGAAAACAAAGGTGAACGACATGAATGGCACAATTCGCGTTGGTAATCTCTTCGGTATTCCCTTCTATATCCATCCATCGTGGTTTTTAGTTCTGGGTTTGGTAACTTGGAGCTATAGCAGTGGACTGGCGGCGCAATTTCCCTTAATATCCGGGGGATTAGCTGTACTACTAGGATTGATGACAGCGCTATTGTTATTTGCCTCTGTCGTCGCCCATGAATTAGGACACAGCTTCGTCGCCATTCGTCAGGGGATTGATGTCAAATCAATTACACTCTTCATATTTGGCGGTTTGGCCAGCTTAGAAAAAGAATCGAAAACTCCAGCAGAAGCTTTCTGGGTAGCGATCGCCGGGCCTTTAGTGAGCCTACTGCTATTTGGTAGTATTACAGCAATTGGTTTTGCTACTCCTGTATCCGGGCCATTGGCTGCAATTCTCGGCGTTTTGGCTTCTGTTAACCTGGCATTAGCACTATTTAACCTGATTCCTGGCTTGCCATTAGATGGCGGGAATATCCTCAAGGCAGCTGTTTGGAAAATTACAGGTAATCCTTATAAAGGTGTAGTTTTCGCCAGTCGAGTTGGACAAATCTTTGGTTGGGTAGCCGTTCTTTCCGGTGTACTTCCACTACTCTTATTTGGCAACTTCGGTAACTTCTGGAACTTATTAATTGGTTTCTTCTTGTTGCAAAATGCTGGTAATGCGGCGCAATTTGCCAGAGTGCAAGAAAAACTTACAGGCTTAACAGCTGAGGATGCTGTAACAGTTAATAGCCCAGTTGTATCAGCTAATCTTACCCTGAGAGAGTTTGCCGATGAACGGGTTATAAGTGGACAAAATTGGCGGCGGTTCTTAGTGACTGATGATGGGGGACAATTAGTAGGTGCGATCGCTGTTAATAATATGCGTTCCATCCCGACAGCAATGTGGTCAGAAACTCAAGTTAGAGAAGTAATGCAACCAATTGCCCAATCTACCACAGTCCAATCTGATCAACCACTTTTGGAAGTAGTACAACTACTCGAACAACAAAAGCTATCTGCACTTCCTGTGATTCGTAACAACGGCGTGCTAGTCGGAATTTTAGAAAAAGCAGCGGTTATCCAGCTACTCCAAAGCAGAACTCAACCTAACCCTGCATAGTTGTCTAATTAAAAAATATTCTTCTCAACCCTGCTCAGAACTCCTGAGAGGGTTTTTTTATAACATGAAGCATTACTGTGGGTGCAAAAAGTGCAATTATGCTCAAAATACTACCAAGCTACCTGTTTAAAGTAACAAAAGCCGTTAAGAAGCTTGAATAGCTAACTACCTCTAGGGAACCTTAGACTAGACTAGTACCACAGGGAACAAGCTAGAGCCAGTATTTACAATAGTTTGACTGGTTTTTGAGTAGCACCGCTACTGATTTGCTACTCAAAAAACGCGCTTGGCTGAATGATTTACCCTGTAAACTTTTTAGGCAAGCGCGTACATTTTTTTGCCTTCCTCTTAATTATTAAGATGCACATCTTCCAGTTTGGAGGAAACGACAGTGCGATATGTTCTCTGGGAATCAGCTTGGACTTTCAAATTAAGAGCAAAAATTAAAATTCAACCAAGGAATTGCAGCGAAAAAATCTCTGAGTATCTCAAGTTTGTTGAGAATTTGCTCAATGTGTTCCTTTGATTCTGTTTCAGGGTAAGATATCTCACGCAGATGTTCAAGATATTTGTTCCAGTCAGTTTCTACTGCATCAGCGCCTTTTCCAAAAGCATTAGCAGTGTCTTGCCAGAATTCATCAATCACTTTTAGGAATTGAATACACGCACCCTGTTTCTCGAAATCTGTAACAACCTTTTTAGCTAAACGCTTTTGCCAAGATTCTCCAAATAAGCCCCAAACTGCTAAACCTATTGCAACAGATACACCTATCCCAAGCACAATAGGGCCACCTATAGCTGCTACCAAAGACATTACCCCAGCAGTGCCGCCAGTTAAACCAAAACCAATACCTAAATATGACAAAAGACTTACAAATTTAGCAATTAATATGTAACCACCTAGATTTCCCAAAGATGCTGCCCAAAAACTCAAAGCTCCGAAGGCACTTGCACCTGCTGCAATTCCTGCTAGAAAAGACCCATTAGTATCAAATTTGAAATAAAAATCTTTATTTTTATAATTTTGATCTCCGGCTGCTTTGTATCCACGAAATTCTGCTTCTTTATATGCTTCAAGAAAAGAATCAATCTCTGTCTTTAACTTTTCAGAATTAGCTATAATTAAGTTTTCTAGCTGATTTTGAAATTGCTCCACTAGATAACCAGCAAGACATTCTTTTGCCTCTTTTTTGTCTTTGTACTTCTTGCGTATAATTTGTTCTACAACATCAACAGTGAGCAGTTGCTGTACATACAGTTGAAAGGAACTTTTAGTGTCTTGTTTTAACTCATCGATACGTTTAAGTACCTTGTCACGTTTTTGCTGAGTTTCTGGTTGACGAGCAACTTCATTTGTTTCAAGTGCTTCTAATTGTACTTGCTGTGCATTTTTTGCTTCTATATCAGTATCAGTAAAAATTGTTTTATATACCTCAATTAAGCTAAGGTACTTTTTTGTGTTATCTTCCTTTATTGCTTTCATTTCTCGGTCAATACGGCATATACATACTTGAGGGAGAAATTCACCTAGTATTTTAGTCAATTCATTAAATAGACGCTGACATCTATCGGGTCTTTCTGACCAAAAAGTGAAAAATCTTTGTCGCAAATCTGCTTCAGTAATAGTACGATTTGTTTGTTCTCTACGACGCTCTATAACCGTTTCACTTAGGTTGTTATATAGTCTTTTTGCAGCTTTATCTGAGATTGGTTTCAACTGTTCGTCAGAGATACTGGGGTCAGCATGAGTCGCCACAATGAAAAAGTTGCCTAGTGTGGGAAAATTACTGCTTTCATTTTCTGGGGCAGGAAGTGAACGTAGTAAGCTACCCAAGCGGATCATATCTTGACCGTTAATATGACCCTTAGCAGGGGAAGCATACAGCAAGACATCGGCTATTTGTGCAGCGCTATTAGCCTTCTCAACATCCTTTGATACTTCATCAGGTTGATCTGAGTATCCAGGGAGGTCTATCAGGTTGCAAGCTTTTAGCAAAGGGGCATTCATATATACTACGGCAGCATGGGCTGTTATCTCTTCATATTCTCCATGCACCCCATATTTCTGCAAAATATTGAAGCTTCCCGCTTGTATGGAATACTTCTCACAACGTTCCTGGTCATCTAGGAGTAGCAAGTCAATTATTAGCTTACCTTTTTCGTCTTTTAGCCAAAAGTCTTCATCAAAAATCAATACATCTCCCTTGAACCATTCAGGACGGTCTTCGATGTGACGAATAAATGTAATCACTCGTGTTGCTGGTTGATAGCCAACTGGCAAGTTTTTGCTACCCAAAAGAGCGTTTGCCATGTGTGACTTGCCAGCATCAAAGCCTCCAGTAAATACCACATTAGGCTTTTGTTTATAAAGCTTTAGTCGCCTTTTAAAGTCATTCGGGGTGGCTGGTTGTGTTGGCAGGTTTAATGCATCTACAGGAGGAGCCTCATCAACGTATTGATTCAGCAGATTCAGTCTGTGATAAAGTTCAGCGTATGGATTCCCTGGATCAATTGCTTTAAGTGATTGTATCGGTGCTGACATGGCAGTAGCAATGTCAACTCTAAATATTTGCAGCCATTTCACTAAAAGCCCCATTGGAACTGTTTCGGGTGCCTGCTCATAAAGGGAAACTTCTCCGTCTGAGATGCCTAGCATATTAGCCACCTGCACTTGACCCATGCCTACTTTTTGACGATATCCCCGCAAATCAATATTCATTGGTGTATCCAAAATATAAACGGAATATTACTTATTCAATTTTTGTATAACATATAGCTAATAACGAGTAGAGATTACCCATCCTTTGAATCAGAGTTAAGAAACAATGAGTAAGCTTTGAGTAGCCTAATCACGCTCAAAATGTTTAGCTTAGGCAGTCTTTTGAGTAGCAAGATTAATACGAAAGCTTAAAACCCTTGGTAAGTCGTGAAAGACCGAGGTTAGACTAGTACCACAGGCAACAATCAAAGGAATAATATGATGAGCGATCGCGACTATACATTAATCCTTGACAAAAGTGGTAGTATGTCCACCCCCGACCAAGCAGGTGGTAGAAGTAGATGGGAGATAGCCCAAGAGTCTACTCTGGCTTTAGCAAGAAAATGCGAACAGTTTGACCCAGATGGCATTACTGTTTACGTATTTTCCGGTAGATTTAAACGCTATGACGATGTTACCTCAGCCAAAGTCGCGCAGATATTTCTGGAAAATGACCCTGCTGGCACAACAAATTTAGCAGGTGTACTTCAAGATGCCCTCAATAATTACTTTAAACGCAAAGCAGCCGGTCAAACCAAACCCAATGGCGAGACAATTTTAGTAATTACCGATGGCGAACCAGACGATCGCAAAGCAGTATTTGAAGTCATAATTCAAGCTACTCGCCAAATGGAGCGTGATGAAGAATTGGCAATTTCTATGATTCAAGTCGGTTCAGATTCACAAGCGACCAAGTTTCTCAAAGCTTTAGATGACCAGTTGCAAAGTGTTGGCGCTAAATTTGATATTTGCGACACAGTGACTTTAGATGATTTAGAAGACATGAGTCTCGCAGATGTATTAATGAACGCAATAACTGACTAATTAGTCAAAAGTTAAAAGCTTTTTGACCATCAACCAATAGCTGGAGAATTAAATAATGCTAGAAAATCGTGATTATACCTTAATTATTGACAAAAGTGGCAGTATGGCCACACCAGATCAAAAGGGTGGTAGAAGCCGATGGGTAGCAGCACAAGAATCTACCTTAGCTTTAGCGAGTAAGTGTGAGCAATTTGATCCAGATGGCATCACTATTTATGTATTTTCTGGTAAATTCAAGCGCTATGAAAATGTTACATCAGCTAAAGTAGCACAAATTTTTCAAGAAAATGACCCCTCCGGTACTACTGATTTGGCAGCAGTATTGAAACATGCAACTGATGATTACTTTCAACGCAAAGCATCTGGTCAAAGTAAACCAAGTGGTGAAACAATTTTAGTAGTTACTGATGGTGAACCGGACGATCGCAAAGCAGTAATGAGGGTAATTATCGAAGCTTCTCGCCGTATGGATCGAGATGAAGAATTAGCCATTTCCTTCATTCAAGTTGGTACAGATCAGCAAGCTACTCGCTTTCTCAAAGTCTTGGACGATGATCTCCAAAGTGCTGGTGCTAAGTTTGATATCTGTGACACCATTACTATGGAAGATATGGAAGATTTAAGTTTATCAGAAGTGCTGCTGAATGCTATTAATGACTAGCAACGCTTTACGGAAAAATCCTTGTTTTCTAGGCTTCTAATATCTTGTCAGTCAGTATGTTTATTTCCGCTGTGCAGTACTAGCTATACTGTTTATAGGACTTGCAACAATGGATTCTATTGATGAACTGTTAGCTCAACTTAAAGCTGAGTACGAAGAAGTACAACCCAAACAGCAGCAACCAAAATCAAACGCAGCCAAATCATTTATCCAACCGTCAAAAAAATCGGCATCTTTAATAGATAATCTTTTAGCAGAAGTCAAGGCCAATTTTGCAGAGCAGGATGCTACTGAGGAGTTAAAAAGGCAACAAGAACTAGAACAAGAACGAATTCAACAAGAACAACTCAAAGCCAAACAAATAGAAGCTTTGAAAGTGCAAGCCAAAGAATGGTTAGCTAAGTTAGATCCTTTCTCATCCGAAGGACTTTGGTTTGAAAGGTTCGCTGAAAGATATTCCTCAAAATTAGAGGCAGCGATTGAATATTTGCAAAACAACTAGGCTTTTTACCTTCGTGTCTTTGTGTCTTAGTGGTTCAAAAATCAATTGTTTAACCACAAAGGCGAGGGCAGCCGTGTGGGTGGGTTTCCCGCGCCACTTGCCACAACGGGGGGAACCCCCGCAAGGCAGTGGCTTGACTTGAACGGACTGCCCGTACTAAGACACCAAGAGCAATACATTACACCTTGAAAAGCAACGCTCTCAACTTAAAAGTGATTTATTTGAGCTGTAATGTTTAATAGCCCATTCATGCATTGCATAGAGAATTGGTTGTAAACTTTCTCCTAAAGAAGTTAATGAATATTCCACTTTGGGAGGGATTTGAGGATAAACTTCTCGATGAATAATACCGTCTTCCTCCATTTCTCTAAGTTGCTGGGTCAGCATTTTTTGGGTAATTCCGGGTAAGGCTCGCTGCAATTCGCCAAACCGTTTTACACCATCCATTAATTCTCTAATAATTAAAACCTTCCAGCGTCCGCCAATCACCTTTAGCGTGGTTTCCACTTCACAATTCAGCCTGCTATGGTTTTCTGCTTCAGCTTTCATAGTTACTTTTTAGTAAGTATCTTACTTTTCAGTGCCTACTTTTCATATTAGCTATACATAGTTTAAAGTCAACTCGGCAGGAGTCATCGGCATTACAGACGTTTCTTTTATTCATCTGGAAAACCTCAATGCGGGTGATGCTGTGCTCGTGAACAGTCTTTCGCTCAAGCATTAACTAACTGGTAATTTTAATACCTGTTACCGATTGATTGGCACTCCCGGAATTTTTCCAGAACAGAGTGCCAAATCGTTTAGTTAAGGGGATTTAACGATATTTTATTCAACCACTGATGTGGAAGCTCCCTCAACTGATGGAGGTACACCGGGTAACTCTAGACAATATCCCGCGCCATATACAGTCTTAATATAACGAGGATGGCGAGGGTCTGGTTCTAGCTTGGTTCTCAAGTGGCGAATATGCACTCGAATTGTTTCAATGTCATCATCTGGATCGTAGCCCCAGACTTCTCTGAGGATTTCACTGGGGGAAACTGTTTGACCGTGGCGTTGAAGCAAGCAGTGAAGTAGCTCAAATTCCAAGTGAGTTAGTTTCACCGTCTCATTGAACCATATCGCCTCAAATCTTTCGGGAACGAGGGTGAGTGATCCATAGTTAAGAATTTCGCTATGCTTCGCTGCTTGGGGAATGCGGTCAGTACGCCGCAATAATGCCCGCACCCGCGCCAGCATTTCTTCAACTTCAAAGGGTTTGGTAAGGTAGTCATCCGCGCCAGCATTGAAGCCTTCTACCTTATCTTGAGTTTGACTTAGAGCCGTCAACATTAACACGGGAATTTCAGCGGTGCGATCGTCCCGACGCAGGCGTTGACAAACGGTAAATCCATCTACTCTTGGCAACATCAGATCGAGCATGATCAAGTCTGGTTGTAGCTGGAGAGCAAGGGCCTGACCTTTGATGCCGTCTTCAGCTTGACTAACATCGTAGCCGGCCATTTCTAAGTTGACGGCAACGAGTTCTGAAATTGCTGGGTCATCGTCTATGACTAGAATCCTCGGCATCTTAAAAAATTATTACTACTTATTAAGGATAAAGAAGAACCTTTGGTAGATACAAAGATTTCTGCACAGATTATAAAAAAGTTTTAAAATCTAACATAAATCTTAAGATGAAAGAATTGTGAAATCAAGACTAAATTACAGGAAAATCTAGCTATGATGTGTCACCCTCCCTACAAACCGCCTAAGTTTTTGCAAAACGGGGTGGCAATGACTGTTTACACGGCTTTGTGGGGAAAAAGATCCTGGGACATTAATCAATATCCTGAGCCGTTATACCATAAAAAAATCTTTATGGGTGGGCAAGATGTACCAATTTTTGGTTGGGTTGCCATCCCTGAAAATGCTCATAGCACAATTGTGGGTACTTATGGCATCACAGGTGAGCTAGAGACAGAATGGTCTTTGAAGCTTTTAGGACAAAA
Source organism: Nostoc sp. MG11 (assembly GCF_014904695.1). Taxonomy (GTDB): domain Bacteria; phylum Cyanobacteriota; class Cyanobacteriia; order Cyanobacteriales; family Nostocaceae; genus Komarekiella. Next base: position 48,450 of record NZ_JACXXN010000022.1, read on the forward strand.
GGCATACGCTCAAGGCTATGCTGTGGTGTTATTTGATTGGCGTGCTCACGGCAAAACTGCTGAATTATCCCCGACTTTGACTTCTGATGGGTTGTACGAGGGAGAAGATTTTGTTCGCATTGCAGCAGCAGCAGCAGAAATGGGATGTCCGAAAAAGTTTTGGTTCACAGGGTTTTCTTTGGGGGGACAATTAGCATTATGGGGGGTGAAAACTGCTGAGGATTTACTAGCTAGGAACGATGAGTATTTAGGGCTAAAAAACAGCGATATTGCTGGTGGTGCGGTGATTTGCCCAAGTTTGGATTCTTTGCGATCGCTATCTTATTTAGTCAAGAGGCCTTTTGGCAAATATTTAGAAGCTGGGATTGCACGGAATTTGAAAAAACTAGCATGGCGAATACATGATGCTCATCCTGGAACCATTGACCCAGCCGCAATTGAACGAGCAAACAGCATTTGGGATTTTGACAAGGAACTGGTAATCAATCAACTAGGTTTTGATTCTGTAGAAGCATATTATGAAGCTAGCAGTGCGCTGCAAATACTGCCGCAGCTTGCAAAACCGACCTTGATTGTATACGCTGCTGATGACCCACTTTTTCACCCGGCTATCATACCTGATTTAGAAGCTGCCTGTGCCAGCAATCCTGTAATAGATTTGTTGCTAACTCGTTACGGGGGTCATGTTGGCTATTTGAGCAGTAAAAAGTGCCAGCGTCAAGCAAAAGACCCTGACCCTTGGTGGGCATGGAATCGAGTTTTACAATGGCTGGAACAGAAGTAAAGTTCAATTCAATCATCGAACTATATGCAGCTATCGTTGCAAAGATGAGGATGGCATTGATTGAGACATTACCACAACATTATTGGTAAACCAGCAATCACAGAAGCAATACTTGTCCAGAGAGTAAAGCCCTCAATATCTACTTCATCTAGAGCAATACTCATTTGCTTAATTGCTAATAGCAGCGCTGCAAGTAGCAACACAAAAAAGGCAAGATAGCCCAAATTAATCATTATTTATCCTCACTATCTTTACAAGTAGTTAGTCCTAATAGGTTTTTAGCAAGCTTTGACAAGGGTTTTTTGTTGCAGATTTAGCACTTTCGCAGAAAAACTCTTGAGCGGTGAACAAATATCCACCTCAGATAACCAAATCATAGTCTCATAGCCAACCCGGCCCATTTCTGGCTCTGGCCCCATAGGCATTTTCACTAAATAGTCCCAGCTATCTGCCTCAAATCGGTAGTTTTTGATAATGCCTTCCCCACCGATAAAGCTTACTATTTGACCTTCACGAAACTTAGGTGCTGCCAAAAAACTTGCAGACATTCCTGGTAATTCCTCTGAGTAATACAGTCATAACTAATGTTGTAGCTAAAAGAAAATTTGCTATTCTCTGTCAAGAGTTTTAACGTACTCTCTTTCAGAGGTTCAACATCGAATCAGGGATCGTACATCTAGAGTAATAAAGGAAGTAAGTATATTTAGAGTAATCATTAGACCCACTGAAGCGATCGCGGCTAATTACAAGCCAGTATTAAGTAGTGATATTTACACCTAAACTTAACATTAGTCATTTGTAAACACAAATGACTAATGACGGTCTTTAAGAGAAAATGCAAGATGTAGGCGCGTTAGCTGATAACAGCTGCTTCCATTTACCTCTCTCTTGACTTTCTGACTTAATGACTGCACTTAATCATCTCTGGCTACCTGCACCGACAGATTTAACTTTGTTACCAAATGATGTCCATGTCTGGCAAATAGACCTTGACCAACCAGAACAACAGCTGCAATATTTGGCTGCAACCCTGTCTAGTGACGAAATTGCTAGAGCTGAGCGGTTTTATTTTCAAAAGCATCGGCAACGTTTCATCGCTGGTCGCGGTATCCTCCGAACTATATTAGGTCGCTACTTGGGCATCGAGCCGCAAAATATCCGATTTGATTATCAATCGCGAGGGAAACCAGTATTAGCAGATACATTTGCTGACAGTGGACTAGTGTTTAATTTGTCTCACTCCCAGAACTTAGGTTTGTTTGGGGTGAATTGCACTCGCCAGATTGGTGTGGATTTAGAGTATATTCGTCCGGTTTCTGACTTAGAATCTCTTGCCAAACGGTTCTTTTTAGCTAGAGAATATGCTGTATTGCGATCGCTATCTCCCAACCAACAGCAAGAGGTATTTTTCCGTTACTGGACTTGCAAGGAAGCTTATTTAAAGGCAACTGGAGATGGATTAGTTGGGCTAGAGCGCATTGAAGTATCACTAACTCCCACTGAACCAGCCACATTACAGACATCTGAAGACTGGGGTCTTGTTGAGCTAGTACCCGCTAAAGATTATGTTGCAGCGGTAGCTGTTGCAGGTTTAGGTTGGCATTTAAAATGCTGGCAGTATTGATTAGACTTGTCTTGAAAATAGGGAATGGGGAGCAGGGGGGAAGTTGCAGAGAGTTTTTCCCCTTTGCCCCTCCGCCTCTTGACCCTTGACAAATGACAAATGACAAATAACGAATGACAAATAACAATACGCTATTTATTTTCCTGCATACTTCTCACAATTTTTGTCACCTGTTTTCTGGGTATAAACCTGACACTTTTTGCCAGGATTTTATTTAAGAAACCAGGAATTACAACAGTTTTACCCCGCATTAAGGCATGATAACCAATCTTCGCTACTGTTTCTGCATCCATCATCTTCTTACCCTTGAGCAACTTAGAGCCTGCCATTCCTGTTCTTTCATGAAAGGCAGATTCGGTTGAGCCTGGACAAAGAACTGTGACGGTGACACCTGTACCTTCTAATTCATTAGCGATCGCTTCTGAAAACGATAAAATATAGGCTTTAGTCGCAAAATAAACTGCCATTAAAGGCCCTGGTTGGAAAGCAGCAGCAGAGGCAACATTTAAGATTTTGCCATCGCCTTGCTTTACCATATCCTTGAGAAATAATTTAGTTAAATGAGTCAGACACACCAAATTTACCTGGAGCATTTCCAATTCAGTGGTCAGATTTGTTTCATTAAATAATCCATAAGTCCCAAATCCAGCATTATTCACTAGCACATCAATTTTGATGGTTGCTTTTTGTAACTCAGTGAAAATTTCTTCGGGAGATGTTGATATAGATAAATCCTTGATCATAGGTTTGATGAAAATGCCAAATTCTTCTTGGAATTTAGACACCATCTCTACGAGTTTTAGTTCGTTTCTATCTACTACTACAAGATCGTAATCATGAGCGGCAAAAATGCGTGCTAATTGGTAGCCAATGCCACTAGCTGCCCCAGTAATAAGAGCAATTGGTTTACACTGACTTTGGTGTATTGTATTCATGTCATAAAGTTGGTGAATTCAACTTGATTAAGCTGTGTTGCATTGACATTTACAGTGGCGATCGCTTGCCTAAAATCAAGTAAATTTAATGACTAAAGCTACAAGAAACATCTTGAGTCTTTAGCTTTTTAAATGCTTGTGTAGTGCATTGGTAGAGAGCTTGATAAGTGTAGCAGTGAAAAGCTAGATCTAGGACTTACGCATTGTAAAAATTAAGCATCAATGCACTTAGTTCCTTTCAAACTGCTAATTAACTACCCTAGAATACATGTAGTATATTATCCACAAAAGCATAGAAAAGTCAAACTTTTGTGTCTAACAACTACCATTGTATACTCGATTTTTTATCTCAATCTGTAAGTTCTAAAAATTTATTTTTAAAACCACAGCCAATTAGGGCAATTATATTGCTGCTGCGGGTTTTGATGTTTTTAGCTGATTTCTGAGTTGCTGATTTCTGAGTAAAGAATTAAGAAATGTTGGATACATTTTTTGATTACTTCAGTATTCAGCACTTATACCTAAATAGTATAACTAAAATACTAATTGACACTCTTGTAAGCGTTACGCTTTTAAATTGCATAGTTACTCATCAGGATTGTCAAGAGGAGCCAGCACCGTGGGCGGGTTTCCCGACTTGTTCGCGCAGCGTCTCCTTTAGGAGAGGCGACTGGCGTTCAAAAGTCAAGGTTAATCTGGACTCTGGACTTTTGACTACCTAAACTAAAAGATGTGCAAGTTAGGTGCGCGACAGCTTACTATCCACTTACCGTTTGCGTAATCGATGTTTGCCCCCTAGCAAGTTGTTCGGTTAGCCACTGTATTTCACTTTCAATAAACGCTGTATACCTTTGCCACGCCGCAGTCTGATAGGGGTCGGATGGGAGTGGTTCCATTTCTTGGCTTTCCAAGCGCAGCCGACAAACCATTAAACGATGTTCCAGTAACTTCAGCCGTTCTTTGGGTTCTAGGGAACTAAAAAAGAAAAACTTGATCATAAAGCGAGAACGAGCGTGTACCCAGCTTTCATGGGGATGTTCCAGCATCTCTTTTTTCCAACGCTCTCGCCCTAGCTCGGTAATTCTGTAAACCTTACGAGTTTGACCCCCATCTACACCCTCGACTAGCACAGAAATTGCTCCTTGTTCTTCCAGTCGCTTCAACAGAGGGTAAATCGCACCATAGTTGACGCTGATGCAACCGCTCATAAACTGTTCTATTTGCTGCTTCAGGCGATATCCATGTAGGGGTTCACGTAGCAGTAGACCTAAAGTTGCTAACTCAAGCATTTATATCAAATTGATGTATCTATATAGTATCATGTTAATCTGTAGTCACATTTTGCGCCTAACCATGAGTACACCTTGAACTTTAGTTCAGGGGCCTCATAGCCAAAGTTCGCCAAAACGCACTGAAATACATATTAAGTCAGTTAAAGCTGACTTAGAGCTATAAGCCAAGAATTTATTTCTTAATAGACTAAAAACTAGGTGCAAGATATTTAATGTACAAACACTAGCTAGACCAAGAAAAGTTAAAAAATTGATTTGAGGAGTATTGAAAGGTATTGCTTGATTTACCTGACCAAACACTCCTTTATAGAGTTATGCCTTAGTAAAAAATTGTCTAGATTTCAGAACTTCTCAAATATGTCTTTGTAAAGATTGAAAAGGTTATTAAAACTTAAAATATCTACCTATAGGAGAAGTTACAAATCACAAGTAAAAATACTTTAATAAAATATAAAAATAATTGAATATAAACCTAAAACACCTATAAATAAATCTAAAAACTATTAGATTCTTATATTTGTATAAAGAGGGCAAATCAAGTGAAATTAAAATTTCATTAAAAGTGTGTGTTGATTGCTAATTTTTCCTACTTGCAGGAAATTATCCAATTAGGTATTTACGTATATGAAGAACTCAGAATCTTTCGAGGAAACAAAGCAGATAAGAGCGAATAAGGATGATAGCGATGATCAGCGCTCTAACGTGGCAGTTATATCGGAAGATACTGACACAGTGGATGAAGTTAATACTGATGCTTCGCAAAAATCTGAACAAAAACACTCATCAAGAAAGCGGAAGTGGCTGCTGATTTTAGGAGCGATCGCGCTAGTAGTTGGCGGAGGTATTGGTTGGCGTTGGTGGGAAACCAGTAATGCTCAAACGCAAACACCACCAGGTCAAGGCCAAACCCAAGCTGTAGCTGTGAAAATATCTCCAGTGGAAACAGGAACAATTAGAGAAAGTTCGGAGTTTGTCGCCAACTTAGAGTCACGCCGAGCAGTTACTCTTGTGCCTCAAATTCAGGGACGAGTATCCCAAATTTTTGTCAGACCAGGAGATGAGGTGAAAACTGGGACGCCGATTCTCCAAATCAATCCTGATGAACAACAAGCAGCAGTTAGTAGTGCTAGTGCCAGTATTGCCGCTGCACAAGCTGAAGTCAAAAATGCTAGAGCAACACTCAGTTCTTTAGAAGCCGAGCGGCTTTCCAACCAATCTCAGTCAAGATTAAGCCAGCAGCAATACGAAAGATACTCTCGTCTAGCTACAGAAGGAGCAGTATCACGAGATACTAGAGATCAATATTTCAATCAACTCCAAGCAGCTAACTCCAGCCTTGGTGCGATCAATCAGCGGATTGAAGCTCAGAGAGCTGTTGTAGCTCAGGCTGAAAAAGCTGTGCAGCAAGCACAAGCGAATACTAAGCAAGCACAAGTTCAACTTCAGTACTTCCAATTGAAAGCACCTTTTGCGGGTACTGTTGGTAATATTCCAGTTAAGCTAGGAGACTTTGTTAATACTTCTACTCAACTAACAACCGTTACTCAAAATCAACCCTTAGAGGTCAATATTTCTCTGCCCTTACAGCAGGCTACGAGAGTGCGCGAAGGTACTCCAGTAGAGCTAATTAACTCACAAGATCAGGTAGTTGGTACTAGTAAAGTATTCTTCATCTCTCCTCAAACTGCAAATGACACCCAATCTGTACTAATTAAAGCCCTATTTGATAATTCTAAAGGTCAACTGCGGGCTAATTCATATCTGCAAGCAAGAGTCATTTGGCAAGAGCGTCCTGGGGTTCTCATCCCAACTGAGGCAGTCTCTCGCGTAGGAGGACAAACTTTTGTTTATGTGGCTGAACAAGCAGAAAACCAACAAGAACAAGCTCAACTTGTAGCTAGACAAAAGCCAGTTAAGTTAGGCAACATCCAAGGTAATAGTTATCAAGTGCTGGAAGGATTAAAGGCAGGAGAAAGAATCATCGTCACAGGTTTGCTTAACCTGAGAAATAATGCTCCTATTACCCCAGAATCGTAGGATAAACAGTATTAGACTTCCTGCAAAAATCAATTTTTCGTGAAGAAAAAGCCAGAATTCAGCAGTCAGGGAACAGAATTTTCTGACTTCTGACTGCTGCCTTTTTAATTCAATAGTCCTACTGCCAATCTACTTATGTTTGTTGACTTTTTTATTAAGCGACCTGTCTTTGCTAGCGTCTGCACTATACTTATCTTGCTAGTTGGAGCAATTAGTATTCCCACGCTATCAATTGCTCAATATCCTGAAATTAGTCCTCCCCAAGTTAACGTTAGTGCCAACTACACTGGAGCTAATGCTGAGGTTGTCGAAAATACAGTTACGACTGTCTTAGAAAGAGAAATTAATGGTATCCCCGGTCAAAGGTATATCAGTTCGAGCAGTAGTAACTCTGGTAGTAGTTCAATATCAGTCACGTTTGACGCCAACCGTAACCAAGATATTGCAGCTGTTGATGTCCAAAACCGCGTGTCTGCGGCCGAAGCTCAGTTACCAGAAGTGGTACAGCAGACGGGAGTTACCGTTACTAAAAGATCTAGCTCAATTCTCTTAGGTTTTGGTCTGTATACAGACAACAATGAGTATGACACCATCTTTTTAAGTAACTACGCTGACATCTATCTAGTAGATGCCCTCAAACGTGTAGAAGGCGTTGGTGATGTCACTATCTTTGGTGAACGTAAGTATTCAATGCGTGTGTGGCTAGATCCAAACCAGCTTGCTAGTCGCAGTCTCACTGCTGAGGATGTAACCGCAGCACTCCAAGAACAGAATTTACAAGTAGGTGCGGGGCGACTCGGACAGCAGCCAGCACCGGACGGGCAAAGGTTTCAACTTGACGTGCAGGCCCAGAGCCAACTACAAGACGCTACAGAGTTTGAGAATATTATCATCAAAACAGGGGAAAATGGCACGCTGGTTAGGCTAAAAGATGTTGGTAGGGTGGAATTAGGAGCAGAAAACTACGATTCCTTCCTGCGATTTCGGGGCAAAGATGCTGTTGGATTGGGGATTTATCAACTTCCTGGTAGTAATGCTTTGGATGTTGCTAATGCAGCTAAAGCCGAAATGCAAAGGCTAGCTCTTAATTTTCCCCCAGGAATCAAATATGATATCGGGTTTGACACAACTTTGTTTGTGCAAGCTTCACTTACAGAAGTGATCGTGACTCTAGCGATCGCGATCGCCCTAGTTGTACTAATCATCTTTGTCTTCTTGCAAGACTGGCGCACCACAATCATCCCGTCCCTGACAATTCCAGTTGCTTTGATTGGGACTTTTGCTTTTATCAAGGTTTTTGGGTTCACGATTAATAGCTTGACCTTGTTCGGTTTGACCCTAGCAAGTGGGATGGTCGTTGATGATGCGATCGTTGTGGTTGAGGATATCTCGCGCCTCATCCAAGAAAAAGGTATGGAGCCGCGTGAAGCTGCTTCCACAGCAATGCACGAGTTATTTGGCGCAGTCATTGCAACTTCCCTTGTGCTAATGGCAGTGTTTGTCCCGGTTGCTTTCTTTCCAGGAACGACGGGAGCGCTTTATCAACAGTTTGCCTTGACTATAGCCTTTTCTATTGCGATTTCTACCTTTTTAGCGTTGACAATTACTCCATCACTCTCAGGTTTGTTGCTGCGTCAGGGGCAAAAACCTGGCGGTTGGTTGGGGTGGATTTTTGACCGCATTAATGGATTTCTTGACTGGTTGGGTCGAGGTTATGAGCGAGTCCTTAATCAAATAGTTAAGATTAAATACATCATTCTGGCGGTGTTTGTCGCCAGCTTAGGATTGACGGCTTGGCTGTTCTTCAGCGTTCCAACAGCATTTTTACCTGAAGAAGACCAAGGCTACTTCGTTACCTTGGTGCAAGGGCCACCAGGAGTATCGCTGGAATATACCGATGAGGTGATGGCTAGGGTAGAACAAGAAATCTTAAAATTGCCCGAAGTCAGAAGTACTTTTGCAATTGGTGGTTTTGGTTTCTCTGGTAATACTGCTAACAATGGCGTGGTTTTTACTTCTCTCAACCCTTGGCAAGACCGAACTGGAGCAGAGCAGTCAGTACAGGCAATTATCAATAAGTTAAGAGGAGAGCTGTCAGCAATATCCGAAGCTAGAGTTCTCCCAAATAATCCCCCAGCAATTCCGGGTTTAGGCTCCACTGGTGGTTTCCAATTTCAGCTACAAGACCAGGGAAACGTCGGTCTTGATACTTTAGTTCAAGTAGCAAACCAGTTGATTGCAAAAGCCAATCAAACACCAGGATTGCAAAGTGTGTACACCACTTTTTCCGCAGATACGCCACAAGTGCTTGTAGAAGTGAATCGCAACCAAGCTAAGGCGTTACAAGTTCCCATAGCAGATGTCTTTAATACACTGCAAACTCTGTTGGGATCTCAATATGTGAATGACTTTACATTACAGCAGCGAAATTACCGCGTATATGTGCAAGCAGATGCACAATACCGAGCTAACCCTGATGATATCAGTCAACTATATGTTCGGAACGAACAAGATAGGATGATTCCTCTGAGCAACTTAGTGAAGATTACTCCCACTACTGGAGCGCAAACAATAAATCGCTATAATCTGTTTCGTTCGATTGAAATCACTGGCTCAGCAGCTTCGGGTTCTAGTTCTGGAGAAGCAATTCAGGCGATGGAGGGGCTAGCTCAAGAGATTTTGCCACCGACTTTGGGCTATGAATGGTCTGGTATTTCTGCCGAAGAACAGGAGTCTGGCGGTCAAGCACCGATTATTTTCAGTCTTGGGCTTGTTTTCGTCTTCTTGGTTTTGGCTGCTCAATACGAGAACTACGTCGATCCTTTTATTATTCTTCTAGCTGTACCCTTAGCCATCATGGGTGCGCTTGCGGCTCAATCGTTGCGTGGTTTGCCCAATGATGTTTACTGTCAAATTGGTCTGGTAATGTTGATTGGATTAGCGAGTAAAAACGCGATTTTGATTGTAGAATTTGCTAATCAGTTGCGCGATCGCGGTTATTCAATCACCAAGGCTGCTCTTGAAGCCTCAAAACAGCGTTTGCGCCCAATTCTCATGACTGCTATTTCTACGTTGTTAGGGATTTTTCCGCTGGCAATTGCCACGGGAGCAGGAGCAGGTAGCCGACAATCACTTGGTACAGCAGTATTTGGCGGGATGTTTGTTGCTACTTTCTTAACTCTGTTTGTGGTGCCAGTTTTATATATCGTAATTCAAACACAGAGCGATCGCATCTTCAAGAAAAACCGCAAATCCAATCAATCTAATAACTCTAAGAAGCCAAAGACTACTTCTCAGGAAAAAACTCACGTTGAAAGTCGTCGTTGAATGAAAAACTCCACGCCACTTGTGGCGTGGAGCTTTTGGCGATGGGGCATGGGGAAAAGTTACCAATGCCCAAGTCAGGGGTCAGCTATTCCTTGCCCACGAGATAACGGAGTCTCTTGCCGACTTACTTATGCGACATTTAAGAAGCCGCTTTGAATCAAATAGGCGGTATAAGTCATCAACAATTTAGAGTCAATAGTCGGACAAACAATAGAGCTACCAGCTAATGCATGAAGAGTATCTTGGCAGCTAATGTGAGGTCTTCTGGCTTGCAAGTACAAATCAGGAATGGTCAGTTGTTCATCAGACCAACGTTCTAGTAAAAAGGGCCGCAAAGTATATAAAGGATTGTCTACAGAAGACACATTATTAATTAACTCTGCTTGCCATTGGTCATAAGGAATCATCTCAACTGGATAACCAAAAGAGCGTATCCACTCAACTAAGTTCTTCAAAGAAATGGGTTGAGGATGTTGCAAATGAAAAGCCTTGCCTATCGATGTTTTCTGTCTTGATAGATAAACAACAGCTTTGCTAACATAGTCCACAGGAGACATATCCAACATATAGTCTACATCGGGAAAACTTCCCATCTGTAGACAGCCTTTGGTCATCAGATTGATAAAGTCATGGGTGTTGCAAATACCTGTTTTGCTATCTCCTGAAATCAATGGCGGTCTATAAATAGTAACAGGAAGTCCTCGTTCCCCAGCAATCTTGACTAACTTTTCAGCCACCCATTTAGTCTGAGAGTAACCAAGATAAATTCCTTCCCAATGACTGAATTCATCGTCTTCTTTAACTATCTTGCCTGCATAAGCAGGTGATTCAAAAACAGCAACACTAGAAACGTAATGTACAGGCTTGACTTTAATTTGACATGCCAATCGTAAAACTTCTTGAGTTCCTAGAACGTTAGCTGTTTTCAGTGCTGAATATGGATAAACATAATTTAGCAAAGCCGCACTATGATAAATAGTATCAACGTTTGCAGCTAAGATTTGAAACTGTTCAGAGCCAATTCCTAAAAGTGGCTGAGATAAATCGCCGACAACAGGAATAATTCTGGAATTAAACTTTTCCTGCCAAACTGCATACTGTTGCAGATTTTTTTGGAGTTTGCTCTTGCCTTCTTCTGCATCAGCAGCACGCACTAAGCAATATATATCTGCATGAGTTTCTTGTAATAGTTCCTGGATTAAAAAAGCTCCTAAAAAACCTGTTCCTCCAGTGAGAAAGATTTTCTTAGGTTCACTGAAAGGCACTTTAGGTAAAGCACCAGGATGAATGGTAGAGTCAAGAACAGCTTCGGCTTTTAAATTTAGAACAGGGGCAGCAGTGTTGACATTTCCTGTGTCTTGAACCTCTGACTTTTCTTGCAATTCTTCAGCTAAACGCTGTGAAAGAGCTTCAATGTTTGGGTAATGCCACAACAGAAGTGGAGACGGTTGAAATCCTAGTAATTTCTCTAGTTTACCAACTAGAATCATCGCCTGGGCTGAATCCAAACCATAGCTTTCTAAATGCTCTTTGACATCTATCTCATCAGTTTCTAACTCTAGTAAAGTAGCTAAGTTAGACGCTAAAAAAACTTGAATATCTCCTGCGGTACAAGTCTGTTTTATACTCATTTTTTAGCTCTCCAATATTGTAGGACTAGGGTGATACTGACTGTAATAATTAGGTATTTGCAGTCCTTGAATTTTTAAACTTTGGATGCGGTATAAAAAGACTGCACCAGTCATAATTTGGTCAGCAACATCAACTACATGGCGATTTTTGGGTTCAGATAGATAAGAACCACGCACCCAGTCATTGAAACTACCCATTGCCGGGCCACACCAAATTTGATAATCGACTTCTCGACCTTTTTCACCAGAACTAGACCAACGAGAAGATAATCCTAAATACCAGCGGAAAATTAAAGCCATTTTGAGCTTAGAATTATTCACCGCTTTACCTAGCTTCTCAGGATTTTTTTGAGACAAATAAGTCGCAGTTCCTTCCCATACCTCAGCAATACTTTTGCGAAAAACTTGCTTTTCTAATTTCTCTCTTTCTGGTAAAGGAATGTCTTCAATCGAGTCATAACTTCGATATAATTCAAATAATTTCTGCGCTCGCATGGGGAACATCGTACCCCGTTTGAGGACTTGCAGTTTCACTCCCATTTCAAACATATCTGCGGCTGGAGCCATCATCACATCAGCCATTTCTGCTTGAGCTAGTAGTTTCTTAGTATGTTCACAAGCTCCAGATTCAACACATGACTGATTAATTGAGCCAGTCATAATATAAGCAGCACCCATCATAAAAGCTGCTAAGGCTGATTGTGGTGTAGCAATCCCTCCTGCTACGCCAACTCTCACGGGTGTTTCGTAATGATATTGTTCCTGAATTTCATCACGCAAAGAAATGATAGAAGGTAACAAACAAACCAAGGGACGATTGTCTGTATGACCGCCAGAATCAGCTTCGACAGTAATATCATCAGCCATCGGAACTTTGGCTGCAAGAGTTGCTTGTAACTCAGTAATTAGTCTTTGCTCAACAAGTTCCTTAAGAATTCTAGCTGGTGCTGGTTGGAGAAATTTAGTCGCTACTTCTCGGCGAGAAATTTTAGCAATGACTTTATTTTTGATTTCAATTTGATTGGCGTCATTTAAGCCAAGTCCAGCAGCACGGTAGTAGACGATGTTAGGAGTTAAGTCGAGAAATGCTGAAGCTTCTACAGTTCTGACTTGATATTTGAGGTATAAACCTACCGCACGCCGTTCAATTGCAGGTTCGTTGGGACTATGAATTAAATTAAAAGCATAAGGGCCTTGAGGTAAAGCTTGTTGAATGCGATTAATAGCTGCTTCTAAACGGTCTGGAGTTAAGCCACCTGCGCCAAAGGAACTGAGAACTTGCTCTTTACCAAGTGCAATAACCATTTCTTCAGAAGCAATACCGCCAGCCATTGCGCCAGTGACGTAGGCATATTTGACGCCATGAAATGAGAGAAAATTAGGATCACCTAGCTGTTGAATACGAATTGGTGGGACAAATGTCAGCAGTTCTACTTGTAATGTTGTGCCGTTATCAACTGGAGATAAATATCCTTCGTTGGTAACACCAATTTTTCCGGCAACTTTCACGATGTAGCAAGGTTTATCTAATACCATCAATTTCTCTTTGATGGCTGATTGCTCAAAAGATATAGATTCTAAAGAACCTTTCCAAACTTGGTTTTGGTTATGAGAACAAGCAGAAAATCCAAGACCATTATTGTGTTTACTGAGTACCGCATCTACGGTTGTCACGGCAGTTATCCCTCAAATTATAAGCATGGTTGGGTATTGGGTATTAGGAATTGGAGATTGGGCATGGGACATTGCTATTCTTTTCCTGCTCCTCTGCTTTTTTTCCAGTCCCCAATACCTAATAAAAGCTGGAGGATATAGACTCCCTAAATGAGTCTACACACTTCATTATCAGGACTCTTCGTTAAGCAAATTTTCAGCGCAAGCTAATTGCAATTGAATGATTTCGCTCATTTGCTGACTAAAGTCTTGTCTTGCCTGTAAAAAAACGGTATGTGCTTTAGTTAACTTTGAATTATTAGAGTTGAGCTTTTGATACTGGGACTTATTTAAATCGAACATACTGATGGTTTTACCAAATTTTCGGGTTATAGCAGGTGGAGAAGAAATAGGTTGAGAAATTTGCTGCTCAATTGCGCTTAACTCAGAAGATTGTAATTGTTCTTTAAGTTCAAAACCGTTATCAATGATATTTTTCGTTTTGACTTCTTCTGGTTGAGTATTGGGTGGTAAAATGTGATGGGAATTACTTTTCTCTTGAGCAATCGCCCCCACAGCATTCACAGAATTTATTTCCAAATCTTGGAAATTAGGTATATCTAGCTGCTGTTTTTGGGTACGATGGGCTACGCCCCGCTGGAGGCGATCGCGTCTAATTTGTTCACCTATATCTTGAAAAAGTTTTCGGTTTTCTTCACTCAATATTGCGTGAGTAATTGGGTTCCCACCTAGGGTAATTGTTCTCAAGGTTGTTTTATGTTGACTAGTTTCTGGTGTGAGACTGTACAGTGGTGATAAATCCACATTCACCTGATGGCTGAGTAGTTTTGCTAAAGCTTTGACCATCGAAGTATGATCATCCATACCTCTACGATTTAGGGATATTGTGATGTGTTCTTGATTGCCGAGGATTTTATCAATCCATCGAGAACAAACACTACCAGCACCCGCTTCGAGAAATATTCGGACACCATCATCGTAGACACGGTTAACTAATCGCGGGAAATCTAGTTCTTGGCATAATCCTGTAGCAATGTTGTGAGCAATAACCTCACTATCCAGTGCGATAGGTTGATAATCAGCCGCCGAATAGAATACAATACCCGGAAGATTTTGTGATGGTAAAGTGTTTACCTTCTTAATTTCCTCGTATTGCGATCGCATTGCCTCACAATGAATCACATGGTCGAAAGGAGCCGGAAAAGAATTGCAACCCAGAGTTTCAATCACTCGCTTACAAGCTGCTGTTTCCCCAGCAATTAATACTTCTTCTGGTGTATTAATCTGAGTTAAATAAACATGCTTCTCATGTTTAATACATTCCCTGATTTGTGATGGAGTAGCCATGAGAACATAAGTACTCCAAAAATCATTGTTTTGTGAATTTGGCGTCAATCCCCAATATTCACGTACAGCATTTTTCGGGCCAGATAACTTATCTCCAAACAACGGAGACGAATTTAAAGTGTTACTTCCACCCTCAAAATCACTCCAAACTCCTTGGGCAACCATCATACTAGTTTCACCCAAGCTGTAGCCAAAAACGCATTGTGGCTTAACTTGAAAATCATCTCGAAAAATTGCAGTCATGTATCTGGCGAAAGCTATTTCACTTTCAAACATTGCTAGAGAATCATCTAACAATTGCTTTTCGAGAGTTTCTAATTGTCTAGTTGACAATTTATTCAAACTTCTGGGGTAAACCAGTTTCTCAACATCAGCAGCACGGTTGTAGAGATTATTGCTTTTCAAGTCCTCAAAGACTTTGGGAAATAAGCGGAAGACGGTGCGACCAATGCCGATATAAGAATTGACCGCCGCTGGATAAACGTAAGCTAAAGCTCCAGTTTTACCCAATGGTTTGGCTGTAAAATAACTACCTAGAGGTGTTTGCCAATCTGTCCCACTTTCAAAAGCATTATTTACACCTTTGCGAGCCGATTCAATTTCTTTGAGTAATTCTTTTTTGTTGCGTCCTGTGATTGCTAGCGCATATTTTGCTTCTCGATGTTGTCCAAAAGTCGCAAATGTTTGACTAGCGATCGCTGCTAAAGAAGAACTATCCTCGATAGTGTGTTGAAGACTGTTCAGCAGTTCAGGTAAATCTGATTTATCTTGTGCTGCTATGGGGAAGAGATGGAAAGGCATTTGCTGCAAATACTTGCTGCTGCGCTCCTCTTGAACGGGTTCTTCTGACAAGATTAAATGGGCGTAAGTCCCATCTATACCCATACCGTTAATTGCTGCTACTCTGCGTGTGCCATCTTTATCCAGAAACCAGGGTCTTGATTCCGTGGCGACATAAAAAGGGCTACCCTCCCAAATTTGGGGTGTTTTGACGCCTGACCAATTGGGAGTCGCAGGAATGTATCTGTAATGCAGACACAAAGCGGTTTTGATGAGGCTAGCAATTCCCGAAGCCACATAAGTATGGCCGATATTGGCTTTGACGCTACCTAACGCACAGTGTAGACCATCTCCCACAGGCGGATAAGCTTGCAGTAAACCTGTAATTTCGGCTGCATCTTCTTGAGGAATACCACTACCACAGACTTCCACATAGTTCACCTCTGTGGGGTCAATACCCGCCATCTGGAAAGCTTGGTTACAGACTTGGTTAACCGTTCCCGCATCTATAGAAGTTGAATCGGCTTGTCCAAAGCTAATGGCATCAATGACTGCATAGATGCGTTCATTATTTTCTTGAGCAGTTTCGTGACGCTTTAGCACCACTGCACCCGCACCTTCGCCAACCATCCAGCCATCGGCTTTCTGGTCGTAACTCAAGGTATTTACACCAGTGTTAATTTGTGAGTATTGGTTTCGCAGCAAGACATTTTCCACACCGCCTGCTAAATCAACAGCACCAACAACCACAGCATCAACTTCCCCAGTAGTTAGTAGCATTTGCGCCACTTCCAACGCCTTGAGGACAGAAGTTTCCACCGCCGCAACTGTGAACGCCGGCCCGGTGAAATTCCACAGTGCAGAAATCCGACTCGCCATAATGTTGGCGATGTAACTGAGATATTCACCAAGTTCTACTGGATTGTGAACACTGTCTTTGACAATGCTTTCTAGTTGAGCAATTTTTTCCTCTGGCAAAGTAATTTGTGCATCGTTCAAGCCATCTTGAATTTGCCAGGATGAATTCCATCTCTGCTGTAACTGATGTACTGAAAATTCTGCTTCTGCGGCAATGATAACCGCGACATTGCTACCTTCTTGAATTTTTGCATCTTTGAGGGCGCGATCTGCAACTTTTAATAGTAACAGTTGTTGCGGATTTAGCTTTTCAACTTCATTCGGGGGGATTTTGTAAGCTAAAGTATCAATATCAAAATCTTTGATATATGCCCCTACTGGTGCTTTCCCCTCAGCTAATCCGTATTCTTTGAGTAAGTTTTCTTGCTGTTCAATTCCGTGCCATCTGTTTGGCGGTAGGGGAATAAAATGCTGTTTTCCGTCATAAATACTGCGTTCAAAAGCATCTAATCCATTGCAACCACCAAAAAAGGCATCCATACCAACAATGGCGATTTTGGCTGGTGGAAGCGGTGCAATTGAGTCAACTGGTGTTGTAGTTCCTTGCTCAACAATTAGATGGGAATTTGTACCGCCAAAACCAAAAGCACTTACAGCAGCCCGTTTAATTGATGTATTCTTGTGTGGCCACGCTGTAGCCTTTCTGACAATTTTATCGGCAGAAATTATCCCACTTTCAGATGTTAAAGGATCTGAAACATTAATAGTTGGTGGAATTACGCCATGAGCCATACTCAAAACCACTTTAGTCAAGCCAACCATGCCAGCGGCGGTTAACAAGTGACCAACATTAGCTTTCACAGAACCTAGTTGCGGGGTAGCATGATGTTGACCAAAAAAGGTTTCTATGGATTTGACTTCGGTGGTATCTCCTAGTAATGTACCAGTGGCATGACACTCTAGATAATCTATACTTTGGGGACTGATTTGTGCTTCAGTATAGGCTCTCTCAAAAGCCAAAGTTTGCCCTTTAGAATTAGGGCTGAGTAAATGCTTACCTTTGCCATCATTCGATAGTCCATTACCGCAGATTGTGGCGAGAATATTATCGCCATCTCTCACAGCATCAGAATGTCTTTTCAGCATGACCATGCCAATACCATCTGCGGGAGTTAGCCCTCTAGATGACTTATCAAATGGCGAACTAATACCATTTTCTGGATATCCTTGAACACCAGAAAATAACATCCGCACAAATAGAGAATCTGCACAACTGATTGCTCCAGCTAACATTACATCAGCTTTGTGCGATCGCAAATAATGAGACGCCAGCTTGATAGCATAAAATGATGAAGAACAAGCAGCATCTAGACATAGATGAATCTGCGATAGTTCAAAAGCTCTGGCAACTACGGCGGCTGGTAAGCCAGATATCATGGCATTGTATAAAGATGCTTTACCTGTAGTAGCTCCAGCCAAATCGAAGTCTTCAAACTGCAAAAGTTCTCTAACAGCAGGCGCAATAGTTTGCTGGTAAATCGGAGAGAATAATTGATTAGAAAATTTTGTCGGGAATGATAGATTTCCCAGAATTACGCCACACTTGGAGAGAACATTTTGATTACCCCAATAGCCACTTTGGACAATTGCTTGTTTAGCAGCATACAGTGACCATTTAAAGGTATCATCCAAGCTTTCTGCAAGTTCTGCTGGTAAATTGTATTCGGATGGATCAAACTGAAAATTGCGGATGTATCCGCCTTTGAGGGAATATGTTTTATCTGGTGTACCTTTAACTGGGTGGTAAAACATTGTCGGGTCTACCCCCATTTCCGCAGAAGTTGCGGATGATGTCGAATCTTTTTGAGCAATAAGATTCTGCCAAAATTCTTCAGGATTTTGAGCATCGGGGAATAGACAAGATAATCCGATGATAGCTATTTTTTCCACTGTTTATATCCTCATCAGCCGCTAGGCATTTAACTTACCTGTTTGGGTATTAGGCAAGAAGTAACTAAGAGACGCTAGGATTTACGCTGTTCCCCAAACTTAATAAATGCAAGTCAAGATGCGATGAAAGCTTGCTAACTGAGTGTTAAAGGAAAATTACTAACTTTTGAGTAATTTCATAGACCAAATTATGGCATTGGCTCCGAGCATTTGTGAGTAGATTTGCCCTTGAGCATCGTGTATGATAAAGTTTGCGATCGCGCTAGTTGCTGTTTTGGCTTTCACTTCACAAGAAACATAAAAAATTTCGTTGCATGGTAAAGCAGCAAATTGTTCAAATTTCTCTACCTTTCCAGGTAAACAACCTTCTTGATGGAAATGCTGTGTCCAAATCCATAAAGCGTGCATACTCAAATCAGTTGTATATGGATTCACCCATTGAACTGGAAATTGTCCTTGTTCCTGTTCGCTGATTCCTTGCCAAAGGCATTCTGTAGTTATCTTTTCAGGACTAATGTTTAGGACTCGTTTAACTTCTTGAAAAGCCGGGCCATGAAATAATGTGGCTCCCCCATTCTGATAAAAATCTTTTCCTGTGGCGGTAATAATATTATCCGACTCAAGATTTATTGATTCATAAGTGGGAACAATGGGGATTTCTCGCTGGAGATTGAGTTGAGCGCTAAAGTTATAATGAACTTTACCTTCAGGATTTTTGCTCAATATTTGAGCTTTGATTTCGATGTTATGATAATTAACTTTAGAAATTTCTTGAATTTCTAAAATATGTTCTTTTGCCAGTTTTTCATTGAAAGTAATTCCCTTCAAAACTTTGAAATCTTTGTAACTAAACAACCTATAACCTGGATAAAGTTGCTCACAAGCATTAATAATCCATGTCATTGCACAAGTGGCTGGTAAAACTGGATAACCAGCAATGACATGATCCCGCAAAAAGGGATTTGCTTCCAATGTCATTTGGCGACGGATACGATAGGTTCGCAGTTCAGTATCTAACTCTATTGCAGGCGGAGTTAGTGGACTACCAATTACAACTTGTGTATTATCATGATGAGCGGGATGTAGTTCGTTGACTAGCATTTGTGTGCCAACTTCTACAGGAATCACCTCAATTCCTCGTTCAGCAAAAGCTTTTTTAAGTTCCGCCGATACCATCCCACTGTCCCAAGCTCCCCAATTGATCGCCACTACATGACAAGCAGGATAGTTTTGCTTGATTAAATGGGCTGATTTGTTGAGAATTTCATTAGCGATCGCATAATCAGTTTGACCAACATTCCCGTAAAATCCGGTTACGGAAGAAAACAAAACTAAGTGCTGAAGTTGATTAGGATTAATGCAAGCTAACAGATTTTCTAAACCCTGAACTTTGGCTGTGTAAACCTTTTCAAAATCCTGTTCTGTTTTCTTTTCAATTAACTTATCAGCTAAATTTCCCGCACCGTGAATAATTCCTGTAATCGTACCTAAACGTTGCACAGCAGCAGCCAATTTTCCTTGTAAAGCTGCTGTATCTGTAACATCGACACTAATATATTCTGCTTGCGCTCCTGTTTGTTGAATTGAAGAGAGGGTTTTTTTGATTTCACGGCTGGAGGTAATCTGGTTATAGACTTTTTGCACACTCATGGGTGTGGGTTTTTCGCCTTGAGCAAGAAGATTCTCCATGATGCGTTTTTTCAATGCGGAATCTTCAAAACAATTTTGAGCAAAATCTGGTTCAGTTTCTAATAGTTCGGAGCGACCAAGGAGGATGAATTTGCAGGGTTGGTGTTGTGCTAATTTGATAGTACACTCAGCCGTAATCCCTTTTGCACCGCCGCTTACAACAAAGACTGATGATGGGTTAAGCTGGGCTGTTTGTGTCATAAATCCTCTGGAATATCTGCGTAAATCAAATTATTTATTTCCTCTGTGTTCTCTGCATCCTCTACGTTTAGGTGAAAAGCTCACGCAGAGGAGCCAGTGCGTTGGGCGGGTTTCCCGACTTAAAGCACCTGGCGTCGCGCAGAGGCGCAGAGAGAAGAGATGAGGTGATTAACTTGCGATGAGGGTGACGCGTCCTTGGGAACTGTAGGCAACTTCGCTGATATAAAGATTGGGATCGTGAAGTTCAGCAATGATGTGTTGTGCTGATTGTTGAGCATCTATAGCTGGATTTAGGTCGATCGCCCGTGCAAATACTTTTGGCCATTCCCATCTGAGAGTTTTGGTTAATCCGAATAAACCAGCGCCGATCGCACCAAAGTTGACTTGATGTTCTAAGCCAAAGGCCCCGTCGAGATGTGCTACTGTGCAGAAGCAACTACGTCCTTGATGCGCTGCTTGATTTAGGGATGGTTTGAGATGTTTCGCCATCAAAAAGACGTGTTTGACGATCGCTTTTTCCTGTTCGAGATAAGAAATGCTTCCGCTGTCTGCTGTAAATACAGGATGTAGGTGGATAAAGGCCCCAATCGTCCCGCAGTGAGATGCGATCGCTTGCAATTGTTGTTGAAGATGTTCTTCACTCAAGTTTGCTAGTGTCACGCGAGTCACGCCTGCGGGTAAAGGTGATTGTTGGGGAATCAGCGATTGGGGGAAATTAACAACTACTACCTTCCAGCCTTGCTCGATTAGCGACTCAGCTAATTTAGAAGTGGTGAGGGAACCATCATCGGTGATTAAGCCGATGTGTCCCTCTGGTAAACTGAAATCCAAGTAATCTGGTTGTGCTAGGGGTTTGAGTTTGGCTGGACGGCGGGGGATACTGTGAATTATTTGAGGTGGCTGCTCAAACTCATACTCAGACTTTTTTTTTTCACCTCCAACCAACTGCTGGAGATAATCGACTATTTGACCTATGGTGCGTAGTTCTCCCAAATCTTCCATATCTGGCTTGGGTAAATTGGGGTACATTTCTTGCATCGCCCCCAAGATTTCCACACGTTTGATGGAGTCAATCCCCAAGTCCGCTTCCATGTCCATTTCCAGTTCGAGCATTTCTACTGGATAACCAGTTTTATCACTGGTTATGGCTAACAGGGTTTGACCTAAGTCTGCAAATTCATTACTTACTGTAGGTTCCGGTGCTGTGCTCAATTCAACAACTACGCTTGGCTCAGGTGAAGTGATGACCTCAGCCACGGGCGCAGTCGTTACCTCTGGAGTCTCGGTTGCGTGTTGTACTTCGTGAATGGCGATTTCGACAGAAACACTTCTAGAAGCATGGGATTGCAGATACTCTACAACCTGACCGATGGTGCGTAGTTCTCCCAAATCTTCCATGTTTGGTTTGGGTAAGTCGGGATACATCTCCTGTAGCGCCCCTAGGATTTCCACCCGTTTGATGGAGTCAATCCCTAAGTCTGCTTCCATATCCATATCCATTTCCAGCATCTCTACTGGGTAGCCAGTTTTGTCGCTGGTGATAGCTAACAGGTTTTTATCCAAGTCAACAATATCAATGGTTGCGCCTAGTGCTGGTTCTGGGCTAAATGCAACAACTTCGTTGACTGGTGGTGAGCTAATTTTGACTACTAACTCGGTATGGGGTTCTGCTACGGGAACAGGTGCTTCAACTACAGGCTCTACTGCGGGGATAGGCGTCTCAACTATTGGCTCAACTACCTTGGAAATGGCGGGGAGAGGTGTTTGAGTAAAAGTTAAGCCATTTTTAGCTATAGGCGCGATCGCAGGTAAAGGCTGGCTTTCTACAATCTCGGTAGTAGGGGATACAGGTGCTTCTGTAACGGTTGCTTCGGTGGTGAAAGGTACGAAATGATGGCGTTCGCTTACTCCGTTGCTGAGTGTCTCTTGCGGTTGAGTCGCTCCATCACCAGCAATTAGCTGAGAATATTCTTGTTGAATGAGTTGGAAAAAGTTTTTGGTATGTTCTACCTGCTCTTGAAGATATTGTTCATGGATGCGTAGGGTTTCACCTTGTTGAGAGTGAAATTGCATCATGCTACGCTCTAAGCTTTCCATGACAACTTGCTTCAGTTTCGCAGTTTCCATTGAAGATTTACTGTTACTCAACAAAGAATTTTGCTGTTGCATCAGTTGGAAAAACGTTTTGGCGTATTCCATTTGATGGTTGAGATAAGTTCCGTGAACTTGTAAATTCTCGGCTTGATTTTGCTGAAACTGTGTCAGCAGGTATTCTAAACTTTCTAAAAGTTGTTGATAATTTGCAAGCTTTTCTGGTGTTGGTTGCATCTTCCCTCCGGGATGCTGGGCGTAAGACTCCTGGGCTGTTTGATGTGCAAGGGTTGCAGGATTCATCTGTTGCTCTGGTTGAGTAGCGATAGTGGGGGGGTTAATCACACTGCTCACTGATGGGGTTGTGATCGGGGGTGTTTTTTTATGTCCATTACTCTCTCTGACTGCGTAGGCGTAGCCCGTCGTAGACATCGCTGGAGTTGCATCTGGGCTAATAAATAATGGAGTCGCAGTCTCAGAGAACTCAGGAGTGGGTTGATTTGTTGAAACCGAAGTTTCAGCAGGTAACGTTACTTTGTGTCCATTCTGCAAAGCTAGAGCAAAGGCATTTTTCGTTTTTTCGGATCTATGATTGATACCGTTTAAACGTACATTTAACGCCTTCTTGTTCTCAACTGGGGGTAGTGTTTGGGGGAGGTGGTAGGGATCGAGGTTATTCAAAGCCAAACCCATTACGCGCAACTGCACTACTGCTTCTCGCAGGGAGCGATCGCTATTCTTTTGGGTGCTGGGGTTTAAAGATACGGTAAAATGTGGGCGATCGCCGAGGGTTTCTTTCACCAAGTTGGTGAGAATTTTCCTAGGGCCAAATTCCACAAAGCAATAACCACCCGCCGCATAGATATTTTCAATTTCATGCTTAAACAGCACCGAGTTTGAGAGGTGGGTTTCCAGGATTTTTTGAATAGTTTGCGGTTCTTTGGGATACTGCTTACTGGTGACGTTGCTGTAAACAGGAATTTGGGGATTTTGGAAGGTGACGGCTTTAGTAGCGATCGCAAAGGATTTTTGAGCAAAGGCGATTAACGGTGTATGGAAAGCTGCTGATACAGGTAATAAAACAGCCGTATATCCTTTGTCGTGTAAAGCCTGACGCACTTTGGCGATTTCTGCGGTAGGGCCTGCTAAGACAAATTGAGTTGGGGAGTTTTGGTTTGCGATCGTTACTTGCGGAAAATGTCTCAGCACTGCTTCAACTTTGCTGATATCTTCTTTGACAGCCAACATACTTCCCGCATCATGATCGGGGTCTTCTGGAGCCGCCATTGCTTGACCCCTAGCCTTCACTAGGAACAAGTAATCTTCCTCACTCAAAACGCCCGCAGCCCACAAAGCTGTAAGTTCACCAAAGCTGTGTCCCGCGACAAAATCTGATTTGAATCCAGCTTGTTGCAGTATGGAATAAAGCCCAGCGCTAAACACCCCGATGGCAGGTTGAGCATATTCTGTGCGTTGTAGAGCAGCAATTTGGGCATTCTTTTCTGCTTCTTCAAACACAGGATGAGGAAACACTATCTCTGAAATTGGCTGCAAATTGTCTTTGAGTAACAGGCTATCCATCTGCCCGTAAAGACGCCGCAGAGCAGGAAAATTCATCACCGCTTCCCGGCCCATTTCCAAGTATTGCGAACCTTGTCCAGAAAATAGCGCGACTACTTTTCCGCCCAGATTCATCCCAGAGGAACGATAGTAAATTCCTTGGGGATGCTCCCAAGATGCTACTGATCCTTTGTGTTTTAGCCAATCAATACTAGTTTGTAGGAATTTGCAGGCTTCTTGCAGATTTTCGGCAACAAACCCAACTCTGGCATTAGAGAGAGGAATCTCTTGTGATTTACACTCTTTGACTAATTCTGCATAGTGTCTATCACCCCCATCCGACTGCAACTTAGCTAAAATCTCTTCAGATTTAGCCAACAATTGGGCTGGAGTTGCAGCAAACAACAGCACTTCACTAGCAGCATTGTTTAAGCGATAGGCGTCGTTCTGTTCTTCCCCATATTCTTCGAGGACGACGTGATAGTTAGTGCCGCCAAAACCGAAAGAACTGACACCCGCGCGTCTTGGTGCTTCCCCTTCTGCACGAATCCAAGGTCTGGTTTCTGTATTCAAATAAAATGCCGAATTTTTGATATTAAGTTTGGGGTTCGGCTCGGTGATGTTAATTGTGGGTGGTAATACTTTGTGATGTAGTGCCAAAGCAGTTTTAATCAAACTTGCTGCACCCGCAGCTGCTTTTGTATGTCCGATTTGGGATTTCACACTACCCAAAGCAATGTGTTGTTTTTTGGAGTCATGTCCAGCAAAGAAGTCACTCAAAGAGCCGAATTCTGTGGGATCTCCAGCCATTGTGCCTGTACCATGCGCTTCCATCAAACCAACTGTGGCGGGAGAAAAGCCGGCATCCTCATAAGCACGTTCTAAAGCTTTAACTTGGCCTTCTTTGCGAGGGGCATAAATACTCTTGTAACGCCCATCGCTAGAAGTACCGACACCCTTGATGACTGCATAGATTTTGTCATTGTCGCGTTCCGCATCTTCTAGGCGTTTGAGTACAATCATGCCGATACCTTCACCTAGCATCATCCCATCCGACTTCGCATCGAAAGGTTTGACATTCTCACTAGGAGAGACAGCCGGTGTTTTGCTGAACGATATATAAGCCATTATTGTGTTGTCGGTGTCAACACCACCAGTTAGCATCATGTCAGAGCGATGTTCAACTAGCTCGCTAATTGCCATCTTTAAAGCACCGAAGGAACTCGCACAAGCAGCATCAACTACGCAGTTCATCCCGCCAAAATTCAGACGATTAGCAATTCTGCCGGCGACTACGTTAGCCAACATTCCGGGGAAAGCATTCTCATCCCACTTGACATAGGCGCTTTTGATTTTCTCGACGATTTTTTGCGTATCTTCATCAGATAAGCCGCTACTTTTAAGAGCTTTTTCCCAAATTGGATACTCTAATCTGGCGGAAAGTGGCATTCCCAATTGCTTGGCCATTGCCACACCTAAGATGACACCAACCATCTCACGATTAAAGTCACGTTGTTCGCCGTAACCTGCATCTTCCATCGCTTCTTTCGCAACTACTAAGCTCAATAGTTGCGATACGTCTGTGACTTCTAAAATGCTTGGTGGTATACCAAATTCCATTGGGTTAAAATCCACCTCTGGGATAAACCCGCCTCTTTTACAATAGGTTTTATCTTCGGTAGTTCTAGGATTTGGATCGTAGTAATCTTCTACGCTCCAGTGAGTGGATGGAACATCAGTAATACAGTCAATTTTGTTGACTATATTTTGCCAGTATTCCCGCAAGTTTCTGGCTTTGGGTAATAGAGATGCCATCCCAATGATCGCTATAGGATTATGTTGCAGTTGTCTGTTAATTTTGTTGATTGACACTGATTTTTCTGATTTCATTTTCTTTCCTTCTATAGACCTAATCAAATCCTTTTCACAATTGTTGATCTGAGCTTCTAACTCCGCTAAGGCAGTATCAATTGAATAAGCAGGCATAGGACATAGACTAATCTTGAGTACTGTGGATTGTTCAGCTACAGTAATTTCTGTTGCCTACGAACAATGAGGAGCTACTTTTTTTTGCAAGCAGCTAGCTATCTTATCTACGTTTACGTAGCGTGGCGCAGTTAAGACTAAATGCTTTTCTCCAAATCAACACCACACGATACATACTGCCCTCATAAAGCCACAGATTTATAGGCATGGCATACAGCGATCGCGTCAGAATGTTATACAGAGCTTGACTCTTGGTATTGTGGTAATAGGTCAACGATGTTGTTGAAACTGGTAAAATAGTCTGGGAGTACGTTAGCTGCTTGACCAGTGAATTCAATCCATTTGTAATCACACATATTTTGATAAATGGTATCCCACTGGAGGAATGGAAACTTAGGAGCAGCTATTAGAACAGAAACGCTTTTTTCTCCTGAACTAGTTTGATTGTCTAGCCTAATTGCAGCAATATAGCTGGTATTAATGACAACGTTCTGTATCTTGAAAAATGTCATAGCCAGTTTCGACATCCAGGATAATTATCTTATGGAATTTGACCACAAAAAGAAGACAAGTTCGTTACAGAAAAGACATTACCTATAATCAGAATTTGTGCAATATGAACAACTACATAAATTGTTTAAAGGTAATGACAAAGTAGTTAGATTTAGTTATTTATGCTTTTAAAATCTCAATTAAATAACTAATTTATCTGACCGCTTTGAAGCATTGAATTAATAAAAACCCTAGCATACTTTATAGAAACTAAATCATTACTTTAAATTTATTTTATAAATAAAATAACTTCTCGCCGATGTAATTGTTGAATAAGTTTCAAGAGAAAAGTATAATTTATGACCTTAACACTAGTAAATAATTTCGTGTTTTGCGGGTAATTCATAAATTTTCTCTTGATTGAGTTAATAACGCAAACATGTTGTCTAACAAGTAACAATTCAATGAATACATAGATAAATTGAATAGCCATAAGTGTCTTTTTCTCAGAGGAACATCATAATTGAGCTAAGATTTTTGATGAATTTTTAATTTAAATCAATTTAAGAACTAAAGCGGTTGTTTATAAAGCAAACATTAATTTTTAATATGTTGCATGATAAACATAATAATGATTTCATTTTCAAGTTCCCTCGTTCCTAGTCTTCGGCTGGTAATGTCTATAGAAAGGCTCCGCCTATATTACTTGCAGCAGAGACGCAGTAAAATCTAGAAACGAGATTTGCAAAGATAATCTAAGAAATTCTTTTTAGTAATGCTAATAACTTGACGAGCATGTCTTTAGCGGCTGTTCTCCAGTTCAGTTTTGCCACAGCAGAATACCATAACTGACTAACTCTGGACTCTCATCTCAACAAACAAGTACACTCTGCCCCGTCCTTATATCTTTTATTACTGTTAGCAAAACTCATGATAATGTCTCATACTACACAACTGTGCTAACAACAATATGGTAATAATATTAAATCCGATTGGTAATTAATAATCTGTTGTGATTGTAATTAGTAGATGAGTAATTTTTCTCAGTCTTTAATTATTACCATGACGAATATTATAGTAATTTCAGTAGAAATTAGATAGAGTTAGACGATTGACAAATCACAAGTTTCTTGCCATACTTGAACACAAGTTTATCCGAGTTTTACCAGCGCTTCATTCTTTTTGAGATTTAATTTTTTTAGCTAGCGCTATTGTATTTTACGCTACTGGGTTCAAGGTCAAATTAGGATAAAACTTAGGAAGCTTTGGAGTAACGCCACTATTAATTTTGACGCCAACCTAGTGCTTTATGGCGGCTGTAAAGGTGTACAACAATTCATATAAAACCAATTAGACTTCTTTGATGTCTTCAGGTAAAACCGTAGAGGAAAGGCCCTCTTAGTTAATCGAATGAGTCTGTTCTAATCGACTGATGTAGCTATTTAGGCTATCCCTTGGTAAAGCAGAATTGGAATAAAAATATGGCAGTAAATAAAGAAAGCCGATTATTCACAAAACACGTAGGTCGGTGGCGAGTAATATTGGCAACTTCTATCATTTTAGCTACCGGACTAGTATCTTTTTACAGTTTTTCACCATTTTGGTCTAAACCTAAAGTTCAGACACCTCCAGCGAATTCACCAAAGGCTGTGACTCCGGTAAAAGTTGCTGTGACTGCACTAGGGCGTTTGCAACCAGAAGGTGAAATTACCTCTTTGTCTGCTCCTAGTTCTAATAGTGGTGTACGAGTAGACAGACTTTTGGTTAAGGAAGGAGACGAAGTTAGAGCAGGGCAAGTATTAGCTTATTTAGAAGACTATACTCGTTCGACAGCAGCTCTACAACAAGCTTTAGATAAACTGCAAGTTGCTAAAGCTAAACTAGCGCAAGTCAAATCTGGAGCGAAAACCGGAGACATCAATGCTCAAGAGGCTGCGATCGCTACTTTAGGATCTCAATTCAAAGGAGACATTGCAACGCAAGAAGCGACAATTGCGCGTATCCAGGCTCAGGTAGACAACGCTCAAGCCGAGAATGATCGATATCAGCAGTTATACAAACAAGGTGCGATCGCGGCTTCCGTAGCAGATACTAAAGCTTTGCAATTGAAGACTACACAACAGCAATTGACAGAAGCTCAAGCAACTCTCAAACGGACTCAAGACACTTTCCAACAACAGCAAAAGCAAGCACAAGCCCAACTCAACAGTATTAGCGAAGTACGTACTGTAGATGTTGAAGCAGCACAAGCCGATGTCAACAGTGCTGTGACAAGTATTAGACAAGCAAAAGCAGACCAAGAGTTAACCTACATCAAATCTCCCATAAATGGCAAAGTTTTGAAAATTCATGCCAAAACCGGAGAAGTCATCACTAATACAGGATTTGCTGAGATCGGTAAAACCTCTCAAATGTACGTGATTGCAGAGGTGTACCAAACCGATGTTCAAAAGGTGCGTGCAGGACAAAAAGCCACCATTACCAGCACTGCATTTACTGGAGTATTACGAGGAACTGTAAAAGAAATCGGTTGGCAAGTTGACAAACAAAGCATCTTCAGCCTCAACCCCGGCTCAGACACAGACCGCAGAATAGTTGAGGTAAAAATCTCCATCGATAATCCCACAGATAGTGAACGAGTAGCTCGTTTAACCAACTTGCAGGTAGATGTTGCGATTCAAATATAGTCAAGGGTCATAGGTTAGTAGTTAGCGGTTACAACTAATGACAACTGACAAATAACAAATAACAAGTAAATCCATGAATTTTAAGATTCCTTTGGCATGGCTACAGCTAGCTCAACAAAAAGTGCGTTTTGTAGTAGCTGTAGCGGGTATTGCTTTTATTGTGCTGCTAATGTTTGTGCAACTTGGTTTCCAAGATGCTCTTTATTCTAGCGCTACCGCAGTGCATCAAAATCTGCGAGGAGATTTATTTTTAGTCAGTTCGCAATATAAATCTTTGACCTCAAATCAAAGTTTTTCACGAACTCGTTTGTACCAAGCTCTGGGGTTTGATGGTGTAGAGTCAGTTAGCCCCATGTATTTACAGTTTGCAAAATTAAAAAATCCTGCAACTGGAGAGAAATATTCAATATATGTGATTGGTTTCGATCCAGGAAACCCTGTGATGAATATTCCAGAGGTTGATAGAAATTTAGATAAACTAAAAATTCCCGATGTCATGCTTTTTGACCGGGATTCGCGTACAGAGTTTGGGCCAATTGCTGAACAATTTAATGTGGGAGATACTGAGCAGACAATTGAAATATTCCCCTTTAATTCATTAATTGGCTATAGGGTGAGAGTTGGTGGCTTATTTAGCTTAGGCCCTTCCTTTGGAGTAGATGGCAATTTGATTGTCAGTGACTCTACTTTCCAGAGAATAAATCCAAATAGCCGCCCAGCAGAAATGATCGATGTTGGTGTGATCGCCCTGAAACCTGGTGCTGATCCAGAACAAGTGCTGAAAAATTTGCAAGCCAGTTTACCTAATGATATCCAAGTTTTTACTCGTCAAGGCTTCATTGATTTTGAGAAAAAATATTGGTCTGTCAGAACACCTATTGGTTTTATTCTTAACTTGATGCTGACAATGGCTGCTGTAGTTGGTGTAGTCATTGTCTATCAAATTCTTTACAGCAACATTACTACGCAGTTCATTGCTTACGCAACTTTAAAAGCGATAGGTTATGCAAATAATTATTTATTGAATGTAGTTTTTCAACAAGCTTTAATTTTGGCAATTTTGAGTTATATTCCAGGCTTTCTTGCTTCTGTAGCTTTATATGACTTTGCCATGAAAGCCACTAAATTGCCAATAATCATGACTGTTAATAATGCAGTAATTGTCCTCACATCAACAATTCTCATGTGTATAACTTCTGGAGCGCTGGCAATTAATAAACTCCGTTCCGCAGATCCGGGAGATATTTTCTAGACAATTCATAGCAATAAAAGTCATCCAATTATATATGCAAATAAGCAAGCGATCGCTGTACTAACTCCTACGGCTATCACAATCTTATAACTGACAAATTAAACACAAATCAATCTACCAATAAAGCCTGCAATATGAACCTCAAAAATAAAACTCTCCTGATTACCGATATTGACGAATTTATCGGTTTACGTACAGCCGAGTTAGCCATAGCGCAGGGAATGAAAGTTCGTGGTTTACAAAGTTCTACAGAACAGAACAAACAAGCGCAGAGTTTAGGTATTGATGTAATTGTTGGCAACATTACAGATCCCACCACTGCAAAAAAGGCTTGTCAGGGAGTAGATATTGTTTTACATACAGCCCAAATTGCCCAAGAAGCAGGCTCAATCAATCATTTCCGAGAAATCAATGTTGGCGGTAGTGTCAACATGGCTAAAGCTGCTAAAGATGCTGGTGTCAAAACATTTGTGCATCTCTCCAGTGTGATGGTCTACGGTTTTGATTATCCTGATGGTGTCACAGAATCCGGCCCAATCTCTGGCGAAAATAATCCTTATTGTCAAACAAAAATAGAAGCCGAAACAGCACTTTTAGAACTAAATGCTTCACCAGATTTTGGCATTATTATTATTCGAGCCGGAGATATTTACGGCCCTGGAAGTATTCCCTGGATAGTCCGACCAATTCACATGATGCGCCAAAAATTATTTGCCTATGCTAACGATGGTAAAGGAGTTATAAATCATGTGTATATAGACAACCTAATTGATGGCATCTTTCTAGCAATAGAAAAAGAAACTTATGGTGAAATATTTAATATCACCGACGGACAAGATACTTCTTGGAAAGAGTATTTTATGCGCTTAGCCGCAATGGAAAGTTTACCTGCACCACTTTCATTACCAAAAGATGAAATCAAACTGTTTCTACGGTTGCGCGTCCAAGGACAAAAGCTTTTTCGGAAAAAAGTGGATATCTTACCGGAGTCTATAGATTTTATGACTCGTCCCTATGCCTGTTCTATTGCTAAAGCACAAAGCCTGTTAAATTTCAAACCAACAATTGATTTAGAAGAAGGAATGCAGCGAACACATGAATGGCTGCATAAAACAGATATTCAAAAGTTGCTTCAGTAATGGAATGAGTTAGTAGTTAGCGCTTTAGCGCTGAAGCGCCAATTACTAGCTATGGTCTAGCATCAAAATAACTTTACCAGAATTTATTTTACTAGACCAAAAATAAGTATTTGATTAATGCCATCTTTCTAGTGATAGATTTTATGTCTTTTGCATATATTTATTACATCAAAAAAGCACAAAATTTATTTAACTAGAGAGCAATAATTTATCGAAAACCGAGATTTTAGTGAATATATGAATGACTGAAAAACCGGATATTCACAAATTGATAAAATAAACTATGGATTTTCCAAAATCTTGTTTACTATGAGCAGTAGTCAGCCACGATTGAGTATTGGATTACCTGTATACAATGGCGAAAAATTTCTCAAAGAAGCCATAGATTCACTCTTGGCTCAGACCTTTGAAGATTTTGAGCTAATTATTTCAGATAATGCATCTACAGACAAAACTGAGGAAATTTGTAGAGCCTATGCTGCTCAAGACCAACGTATACGTTACTACCGCAATCAAAAAAATATAGGTTGTGCCTGTAACTTCAATCGCACTTTTGAATTATCTTCAGGTGAATACTTTAAGTGGGCAGCTTATGATGACCTACATGCGCCTGATTTTCTCATGAAATGTGTGGAGGTACTTGATAAAAACCCTACCGTAATTTTATGCCACTCCCAGGTATCTTTCATTGATGAACAGGGTAAATTTCTCCAAAACTACAACATTAAGCTCAAGACAGATTTAGTACAACCACACAAGCGTTTTCACGAATTGCTTACTAAACATTTATGTTATCAATGTTACGGAGTAATTCGAGCTAGTGCTATCAAGGCGATACCACCTATGGGGAGTTATGGTCTTGCAGATGGAATTTTATTGTCAAGGCTAGGTCTTCTTGGTCGATTTTATGAAATCCCTGAATACCTGTTCTTTGCAAGAAGCCATCCCCAACAATCAATGAGTATGTTCTTTCCTGATTATTTGTCATTTACTAACAATAATCCAAAATATTCATTGAAGATGTTGCCAGATTTCTACTCATACACAGTCTGGTTTGATTCAGCTAAAAATGGGCAAGTTTTGTTTCCTCATTGGAGAATTTTATGGGAGTACGCGCTCTCTGTATGGCTATTCAAATTGAGTTTGTATGAGCGGCTATGTTGTCATATAAGTATATATCAGCAGTTAAGAGGTACAGAGTATCTTCTGCTGAAAGATTTTCTGAAAGTGCTGCAAGGACTTTGGAAAAATTGGCAACGAGTAGCAATTCAAAAACCGCAAATCACGCTTTGAACTAATAGCGCTAAGAATAAAAGCTTGCATACGCAGCTTTTGCTAAATGCCAATCTAAAACCAAAAATAACTTTTTTCCATCACCATATTATGCTGAAAATATCTTGCTTCCATCATTTTTTGCTTGCTACTTTAATGAGCCTCAGCCTGGCTGAAACCGTAAATGCTGAGCAGACTGCAACACTGACTATTGCGGTAAATGGCATCCGTCACCAAAAAGGTGAGATTTGTTTTAGAGTTTTCGCAAATGAGCGAGGTTTTCCTCTGAGTGATACCAGCGAAGTTCAAAGCGGCTGCGCTAAAATTACCGGAAATTCTGTCAAAAAAGTGTTCTCTGGCTTGAAACCTGGGGCTTATGCTGTCGCCGTAGTTGACGATCAAAATGGCGATCGCAAACTCAATACAGACTTTTTCGGTATTCCCCAAGAAGGCTTTGGCATTTCCAAAAATCCCACTGTTTCAATTCAAACAGGAACACCAAAGTTTCGTGATGCTAGTGTTGCAGTGAGCAAAAATACAACACTCAACATTGTCATGAAATATTCACTTGATCCATAAGTAGAAAAGTAATTGGTAGTTGGAGAAAACCTATTACTAATTAAGCAGCCAGCGAAGAAGTAGAGGGGTAAAGACTCACTGCAAGTTCCCCTCTACTCCCCAGGCAATTAACCGCCGCTACAAATAAGCCGATATTCTGCCGGAGACTAAAATTTAATGAAAGATTTGACGATATTTCTGTCTAAGTCTTTGCTGGGTTGGCTGGCTATTCAGGTGTTTTTAACACTTGTCTTTATATGGTATCTGCGCTTGTCTCAAAAAAACTTATTACCAGATGACCAGTTACCTAAAACAGCAGTGATTCTTTGCTTACGTGGAGCCGATCCTTTTTTACCAAACTGTTTGCGATCGCTCCTCAAGCAAAACTACCCAAACTATGATTTAAAGCTGATTGTTGATAGTCACGAAGATCCTGCTTGGAAAATCGCCAGCAATACCATCACAGAGCAAGGAGCGACTAACGTTCAAATTAGCCCTCTGAGAATTGTACGCAACAATTGTAGCCTCAAATGCAGTTCTCTAGTGCAAGCTGTCCGTGAGTTAGACGATTCTTACAAAGTGGTTGCTTTAGTAGACGCCGATACAATAGTCCATCCCAATTGGCTGCGAGAATTAGTTAGTCCTCTAGCTGATGCCAAAGTTGGAGCAACAACTGGCAATCGTTGGTATGTGCCAACAGGTAAGCATTGGGGATCTTTAGTACGGTACATAGGTAACGTATCTACAGTAGTGCAAATGTTCCTCTTCCAAATTCCTTGGGGTGGGACTTTGGCTGTCAAAACAGAAGTGCTTCACCAAACAGGACTACTAGATAAATGGGCGCAAGCTTTAGGCGAAGACCTCATGATTCACAAAGCCTTGAAAAAACAAGGTTTACAAGTCAAATTTGTGCCTTCTCTATTAATAGTTAATCGTGAAGAGAGTGATTTACCGAGCTTACTAGATCATCTCAAGCGCCTGATGGTTTGTTCTCGACTTTATCACCCACAATGGTTAGCTTTAGTTAGTGAAGCGGTTTCTAGCATCCTGTTTCCTACTACAGTCATAGTGTTATTTTTAGAGTCGTTGTTAGAGACACAATGGGAAACAGCGGCTCTTTTATTTCAAAGCTATAGCATCTATACCATCGGATTACTGTTGCTAATGCTCATTGTAGAGCGTGGTATACAGCAAGTAATTCGCTTAAATGATCAGCCGATGACAGAATTATCAGCTGTCACAATCATCAAAATGTTGATTGGGATTCCCCTCACACAGTGGGTTTATGGGTTAGCCTTAGTATCATCACTGTGGATATCAACAGTCACCTGGCGCGGTGTCAGCTATCGAGTCAAAGGGCCTTGGAATATCCGGCTAGTTGAATACCGCCCTTATCAATGGTTGGATCAACCTGTTGATAGTAAGGTTTCTCTTTAACGTTATTGGTCATTAGTCATTAGTCATTAGTTATTGGTGATTAGTTTATCGCTACAACCAACTAATACCAATTTGTAATTCGTAGTTTCTTAAGGAAATCATTTCTAGCCTTAATTTAAAGAATTGGTATAAAGACAAATGACAAGTGACAAATGACAAATTAAAAAACATTATCTTGCACCATGAAAACACCACCTCTTCGGATTGCGCTGTTTACAGGATTATATGCGCCGTTCTTAACAGGGGTTTCGGTCGCAGTACACCAACGAGTTCGCTGGTTATTACAACAAGGACATGAAGTCTTACTT
Organism: Nostoc sp. MG11; assembly: GCF_014904695.1. Lineage (GTDB taxonomy): Bacteria > Cyanobacteriota > Cyanobacteriia > Cyanobacteriales > Nostocaceae > Komarekiella. The sequence continues at coordinate 83,361 of NZ_JACXXN010000022.1, forward strand.
GTCCACCCTCAAATCAACGACCAGTACCCCGAAAAAGTTGGCAAACGTCCGATGCAAGGACTGGATGAACTACAGCCCTTCCCCAACTTTTCTGCTTATGCATTCCCCACCAAGCCGCTAATTTTCTATAAATCTCTTCCCCAACCGTTGAATTATCGACATTGGAGTGATACCAAGTTACTTGAGAACTTTCAGCCTGATGTTGTAGTGGTTGAAGAAGCGGCACAAATGAGAGGATTGTACTCACTTTTGTTGCAAGGTTATGGTCGCCCTGTTGGTACTGAATACGCAAGGCGAACAGGCACGCCAATAATATCGCTTTTCCATACTGATATCGTTGCATATATCAAATATTATTTGGGAGATCAGTTTTTTAGCTTGGTGCGTCCAATTATTCCGGCTTTAATCAAGCAATTTACTGAGTCTTACGATTTCAATTACTTTTCTTCTCAAGAACAGTTGATTAAGTACAGGGAAATGAAATGTCAACGTGCCGAATATCTTCCTTATCAAGGCATCGATTGCGAAAAATTTCACCCGCGAAATATCTGTTACAACCCGATTCCCAATGACCATCGACCAACTCTGTTGTTTGTTGGACGCATCACAGCGGAAAAGAATGTCAGCCAACTTCTAGATGCATATCCGCTCATCGCTGCTAAAATTCCTGATGTCCATCTAGTTATTGTTGGTAGCGGCCCCCAAGATGACGAAATTCGTGAGCGTGTTCAAAAGTTTAAATCTGGAATTACTATGTGGGGTGAATCCCACGGCGCAGAACTTTTAGGTTGGTTCGCTAGAGCGGATGTATTTGTTAATCCATCCGTCACCGAGAACTTCTGCACTACAAACAACGAAGCGCTGGCGTCTGGAACCCCTGTAGTTGCTGCGCTTGCTCCCTCAACTTCAGAGCAGGTGTTCCCTGGACACAACGGCTTCTTGGCTGAACCCAACAACCCGGCAGATTTCGCCCAAAAGGTGATTGCAATTCTGGAAAATCCCGACCTGAAAGCTGATTTGACTCGGCAAGCTCGTCCTTCTATACTCGAATTTGATTGGTCGGCATGTATGCAAAAGTTTGAAGACAAACTTTACCAGATCGTTGAAACATCAAAGAAGGTTGAGGCGGTATGAGAGTCTTATTCAACTAAGATTTTGCACCATTCTCAATTAGCTTCATATCCTGCCCGGAAATAATCCGGGCTAGGAGCTAAATTCCATGCTTAGTGGACTGAAACAGAGCGATAAATCGCTCACTACATACAAAATTACATTACTTTATTTTTAGTTGGCGATCGCTTAAATTTTTGTGCTGCAAGTTTTGGTGCAGTAGAGAGAATAAAAATATTTTTATTTGAAAAAAACGACATAAAGCTTTTAGTTATGTCTGACAATTTAGTAACATAAATTACTAATTTTTAGATAATTCATAGTACTGAACATTTTGCACATACTCATATTATCAAAGGCTTTTAGCTTAACTATATACGTAAAATAAACTCAGTAAATTTTATTTTAAACTAACATTCTTAAAAGACATAAATTAAGGAGTTAAGTCCTAATACTTGATTGTCAAAGCTTGATTTTTAAAGTTTAGTCATGAATAATAAACATTAGGTCTACCATCTTGATAGACGCTCTTGGTGACAACTTAACCTTATCCAATGTCCGAAGTCCGCGAAAGCGGACTTTATTTATTTTGCCTCAAGTCTTCTTTGTCAGCATTACTTTGGACTGTGATAAATCTTTGACTTAACTGTAAAAACTACAAGATTTGCTAAGTCTCTTGCTCATATCTACTCTAAGAAATAAGTCCCTAACTCTTTGATTCGCTCTACCCAAGACTTAACCTGATCAGCCACTTTATACTTTCATTCAAGTTGAAGTATTGTTCTGGTATTAAAATCATCAAATACCACGTTGTATTTATTTTCAAATATTGGCGACTGGAATCTTTCTTTTCTAACATATTTGAAAGTTAGAGCTACTCAAACTTTATACTAGATGGTATCAATTAAAAATTTGTTTTCGACAGCTTTTCAATTTGCCCGGTAAAGTATGTTTCTTGATGTTTGATCTGTTGCGCTAGTTCTAACCCTTTTTGAAAAGCTGTTAGTGCTTGAGGATATTCTTTGCGTTCTAAATGCAATTGACCAATTTGGTCATACGCTTGCATCATTCCGTAAAAGTTAACAGCCCGTTCCTCTATTTGCACGAGAATTTGGCTAGCTTGCAAAGCCTCGTCTGTTTGCCCTTGAAAGCGGTACAGTGTGATTAACTTTTGCAAAGCTTCACCAGCACGAACGTACTGCTGCAATTGCCAAGCTGTAGTGTAAGCTTCTTGATAGTTTTGAAAAGCTTGTTGCAATAAACTGGGATTTTCCTTTGCTAAGGATTCATATTCTGAGGCGATCGCTAACTTCAATTCTGGGATTTCAGTCAGATTATTTTCATTTACGTAAATTTCAGCTAGCTTATTCTGTACATTGATTGCCTGCTGGGGTTGTTTTGCTTGCTCGTAAATATAAGCTAGTTGTTTCAAGTATGCTAACTCATTCAGGCGATCGCCTTTAGAAGTAGCCAAACCTAACAATTCCTCGTAGGTAGTCGCAGCTTTGGGATAATCAAACCAACTCAAATTCACTTCCCCAATCGTCTTCAGAGTTTCTACTAATGCAGCTGGATTTTGTTGTCGCACTACTGCCAAAACTTGCTCATAAACTTCTACGGCTAGTTTAGGCAAGCGCACATTTTGGTAAGCTTCACCTAGAGATCGCAAAAGTTCTACATCAACATTTTTTTGAGAATCTGTTTTTTTGGGTTGTGCCTGCTTTTGAATTGCTTGTAACCGCTGAGTAATATATTGTAATTCTTGGCGATCGTTTTGATTCCAGGCGATCGCACCTACTCGTGATAGTGCTTGGACTTCTGCTAATGCACCTAAAAACCGCCGCAAGCGCAATTCCCGATTCCAAATTTCAAACGCTCCTACCTTATCCCCTGCTTGCAGTTTTGCCGCAGCTTCTTGATTTAACTGATCCAGCGCCACCTTCAACTTTTGCATCTCGGCCTGAGTTAACGGCTGTTTATCACGCGAAGGTGGTAACAGTGGATCGGGTGTTGTAATTTCTAGCGGACTCGGAGGAAATTTATCAGGCTCCTTGGGCTTTTTACTCTGTGCCAGCGTCAAGGAGCTGCTAAAGAATGTAGCGGCAGTAACGATCACAATTAAGCGCTTTAGCATGAATACTTTACCTTGCTTTGAGTCATTTTTATTTGTCATTTGTCAAGAGTCAAGAGTTAATAGTTTTCTTATTGTCCCCTCTGCTCCCCTGCTCCCCAGTCTCCAGTCCCCATTTCCCAGCCCCTAGTTCCCAGTTCCCATTCCTCAGCTCTACAATACTCCCAGATAATTTTTAAGCAACTGGTTGATCATCTCTAATGACTCATTCTACGGATATTGTTACTTTAGCTCGTTGGATGGCTGCTGATTTTAGCAATCAAGAACAAGCTTTTGAAAATCCGCCTTTATATGCCCATATTCGTGTGTGTATTCGTCCCCTACCCTTAGAATTGTTCTCAGGGGTGAGCTTGTTTCTCGAACAAGCGTATGATTTTATGCTCACTCAACCTTACCGAATGCGGGTAATGAATTTGATTAAGGCAGAAAACCATATTCTCATCGAACACTACACAATTAAAGAAGAACAAAAGTTTTACGGCGCGTCTCGGAACCCCGAACGCCTTCAAGACTTATCTGTTGACCAACTGGAGAAAATGCCAGGCTGTAACATGATTGTAGAGTGGACAGGCACAAGCTTCAAAGGCAGAGTTGAACCTGGTAAAGGCTGCATTGTGGTTCGCGACGGCAAAAACACCTATCTCGACAATGAATTTGAGATTGACGCTGAGAAATTTTCCAGCCTTGATCGGGGACGGGATATAGAAAGCGATGAGCATCTCTGGGGTTCTATCGCCGGCCCATTTCACTTTGTCCGTTGGGGCAATTTTGCTGATGAAGTGAAAGTGAATTAGGAGTGATGAGTGCTGAAGCGCGGTAGCGGGGCGTTTAGCTCGTGCTGAGTTAGGAGTGATGAGTTAAAGAAAGTTGTTTATTCAAAACTCCTATCTCCTGACTCCTAAAGAATTACTGTCTTAGCACCGAGGCGTAGCCCCAGAGCGAATTACGAATTACCAACTTGTACTGAGCGACTTGTCTTGAGCGAAGCCGAAAGAAGCCGAAGTATTACGAATAAGGAACTCGCTCAATCCAGCTTTTCCAATCACCATTAGGATATAGTTTCAATAAACGAAACCCAGGTGGTGTTTGGTCGATCGCAAAAGCTGAGCTTTCTGGTTGAAACTGAATGCAAGTTGAGGGAGTACCCAGATAGTGGACGCCGTAACGCTGGTGATGAAATTCTTGGTGAATGTGCCCGAACAAAACTAATTTGACTTGTGGGTGGCTATCTAAGATAGCAAAAAGTTCCTCTGAATTTTTTAGGGTACTTGCATCTAACCATTGAGAATTTATCAGCAAAGGCGAATGGTGTAGTGCTACCACAGTCGGGTTTTCACCCAACATTTTTAACTCGGAATCCAGCCAATCCAGAATTTTAGCTGAAAGATGACCATGCACGCACCCAGGTACACAAGAGTTGAGTAAGATAAAATTCCAACTGCCGCGTTTAAAAGACTTACGCCGGGAAACCATCCCCAGATTTAAAATATCATCCATTGCGATCGCACAGTCATGATTTCCTGGCAACCAGTAACTTGGTATTTGTAGTGGACTCAGCAGGTTTTGGAGATTTTCATAGGATTCAGGTGTACCATCACTAGACAAATCTCCTGTTAGCAGTAGTAAATCAAGTTCAGGTTGTAGATTCTTTAACCGCTCTATAACTGCTTGCAAAGACTCTGTAGTGGGTATTCCTAGCAGTTGGCCTTTTTCCAAAGCAAACAGATGCGTATCTGTTAACTGAGCAATTGATACGGGAGACACTTGATTCATCTTTGCTGATAGCAATTTGTGCGTCTTAACATCTCATTCTCCTTTCGGGCAAGTAGCTGATTGTACCTCAAGTAGCGAAACTAGATTTGTCGTAAATTCATCAAGCAACAGGTTTTGGCTAACTAATGCTTACCTGATTTTCTCTGAAAATTGCATTGCTGAAAATCATCCATAATTTACTCTTTTAAAGAAAATAATTTTTTCATCTACCCTAAGGTAGAAAATACATTTTTTTTGTATTTTACGACACTCATCTACCAAGGTATCGCCAAGCAATTCACGAACATGACTATTGTTTATCTAAAAGCACTTGGCTATACACGGGCTATCTTGCACACCTCACCATCGGGCAAACCTGTTTACAAAACCCTTGGTTTCTCACAAAGCAATGAGATGCGCTTAGATCTGTGATGCTCTTTGTTTAGCTGCTGAGCAAATAGGTAACGGTTGAGCCGATTGCAACACCGCATTTAATAACCCTGGAAACAGCGCTTCTAAATCTTCATGCCGCAGCCTGTTGATGTGCTGCGTTCCTTCTTTGCGTGTCAAGACTATCCCCGACTCCCGCAAAATCTTAAAGTGATTGGACATAGTTGATTTAGCGATCGCAAAATCGAATCCAGCACAGCACTGTTCCCCCTCAGTGGCCAGCAGCCGCACAATCTCTAGCCGCACTGGATCGCCCAATGCGTACAGCACTCCTGGTAAAGATATGTTTTTTCTATCTGGGTGATATAAGAATTTCATAGTTGCATTATCTCTTACAGTGGCATATATTTTTCTTATTCGATATTATCGAATTATAGAATTAAAGCAGAAGGACGATTTATGTCATCCATCACAAATGTCACAGAAGCCACGTTCAAGCAAGAAGTTCTAGAAAGTGAGATTCCAGTCTTAGTGGACTTTTGGGCACCTTGGTGTGGCCCTTGTCGGATGGTGGGCCCAGTAGTCGATGAAGTTGCTGCGGAATACGAAGGACAGGTGAAATTTGTGAAGCTGAACACAGATCAAAATCCTACTGTCGCTAGCCACTACGGGATTCGCAGCATACCGACACTGATGGTATTTAAGGGTGGTCGGCAAGTCGATACTGTCGTGGGGGCAGTGCCAAAGACCACCTTAAATAAGACCTTAGCACAGCATATTTCATAATAGGGCTGAGTGGGAGCAGGGGGCAGAGGAGCAGGGGAAGAAAAATTACAATTGACCCTTGACTCTTGACTCTTGTCTCCTACCAGTTTTCTAGACACATTTGGAGATACAACTAATGAATACTGAGATCAATTTATTTTCTCCTTATCAGTTGGGTAATTTGGAACTATCCAACCGGATAGTTATGGCTCCCTTGACGCGAAACAGAGCAAGTGAGGGAAATGTTCCACACCAACTTAACGCCACTTACTATGTCCAACGCGCTTCAGCTGGACTAATTATTGCGGAAGCAACTCAGGTTGCTCCTCAAGGGCAAGGGTATCCTTTTACACCAGGAATTCATTCACCTGAGCAAGTCGCGGGTTGGAGGTTGGTAACTGATGCTGTACATCAGGAGGGAGGGAAAATTTTTCTGCAACTATGGCATGTAGGCAGGATTTCTCACCCTGACTTGCAACCAGATGGAGCATTACCAGTGGCCCCATCTGCCATTGCTCCCAAAGGTGAGGCATCAACCTATGAAGGGCCCAAACCCTTTGTTACTCCCCGTGCTTTGGAAACTTCGGAAATACCGGGAATCGTGGAACAGTACCGTCAGGGCGCTGCAAATGCACTAGCAGCTGGGTTTGATGGGGTAGAAATTCATGCAGCTAATGGTTATTTAATTGACCAGTTTCTTCGGGATGGTACTAATCAGCGCACAGATAAATATGGCGGCTCTATTGAGAATCGCGCTCGATTCCTGTTGGAGGTAACAGAAGCGGTAACTAGTGTGTGGGATTCTAACCGGGTAGGGGTGCGCCTTTCTCCTAGTGGAACCTTTAATGATATGCATGACTCCAATCCCCTAGAAACTTTTGGTTATGCAGCTCAAGCGCTGAACAGGTTTGATTTGGCATATTTGCATATCTTTGAAGCTACAGACGCAGACATTAGACATGGTGGGACGATTGTACCAACTAGTCATCTACGCGATCGCTTTACAGGTACACTCATCGTCAATGGCGGTTATACCCGCGAAAGAGGTAATGCTGTATTGGCAAAAGGCGAAGCAGATTTAGTTGCCTTTGGCACTTTATTTATATCAAATCCAGATTTACCCCGACGCTTAGCTTTGAATGCACCATTGAATCAAGCAGATCCGACAACCTTTTATGGTGGTACTGAGAAGGGATATACAGATTATCCATTTTGGTCGGTTGCTAGCAAGGTAGCCAATCATTAATCTCTGTAATCTGCTTTTCGGCGACTTTTTACACCTACAGGGCATTAAGTCCGATAATAAAAAGCGCTACAGCAATGTCATAAATTACGTAAGGGAAGATCATGAGTCCTATCACCCAAACTCAAGCTCTGGATGTACCCAGTGCTATACTCAAGCGTCGTTCAATCAAAACTTTTAAAACAGACCCCATTGCCCCAGAACTGCTTAAGCAACTAGTAGAGTTGACCGTAGCTGCACCCAGCAGTTATAACATCCAAGACTGGCAAATCATCCTCGTCCAAGATGAAGCCCAAAAGGCAGCACTAGCAGCAGCATCTTGGAATCAACAGCAAATTATCCAAGCACCTGTTACATTCGTCTTTGCTGCTGATTCAACAGCAGGCGAAAAAAACTTGACCCCAATCCTAGAGCGAGGACTCCAAACAGGAGCATGGAATGAAGGTACAGTGAACTATTTTCAAACCGCCGTTCCGCAATTCCAAGCAGCGCTGGGAGATAAGCGGCGGGAATATGCCATCAAAGATGCCATGATTGCAGCCACCCATTTGGTATTAGCAGCAGAAAGTTTGGGATTGTCAACCTGCTTTATGAATGGCTGGATTGAAGACAAAGTTAAAGAAGTCATTGGTGCAACTGAGAATCCAGATTTAGCGATCGCTGTTTTAGTTCCTGTAGGTTATGCAGCAGAACCACGCTTGAATCCCGGTCGTTTACCATTTTCCTACAACGTCTCTGTAGACAGAATAGGTAATCCTTATGGGGCATAGGGCATAGGGCATGGAGCATTGGGGAAAGGTAAAAATCATCCTTTTAACCTTTTCCCTCTTTCTGTAGTCCCCAATCCTCAGAATATTCATGTGGCGCAATCCGTTCAGCCGAACCTCAAGACTCAGTAGACAATCTTGATAGCATCCTTGATCCCGATGCGTAGGCGTAGCCCGTCGTAGCGAAAAGTCGAGCCAGTGCGTTCCTGAGCCACCCCTGTGCGGGGGTTCCCCCCGTTGAGGGGAGTGGCGTGTCGCCTTGCGTCGGAAGCGCAAAGTTAGAGCGGCGGTTCCCGCCGTAGACGCTTTGCGGCTTGCCGCAGGCATCTAAGCTTTGTAAGAGAAGCAACTGGCTTCGGAGCGGCGGTTTCCGCCGTTAGCGCAGCGGTAGCGAGTCCGCGAGCGTCTCTGAACTTTTCAAGACAGACATCGCTCAAACTTATCTCAGCATTCTACGTCAACCTCGTAGTGCTTGGACATGGGAAATTGAACTACGTCCGTGGGTCGAGAAATTCTAGATGTAGAACTATGTAAAATATCCAACGCTGATTCTTCAGGTTCTTCATCGAGTTTAGGTGGCGATCACAAAATTACCAAAGTCATAATTACTACTCATGCAGGTTGATGTTTTGACTTACATCTAAATTAGATTGCTCTTTAAGTCACAATTTACCGTAGTTTTTTCATTCATGTTCGCTGCTGAGCAAAGAAACATCACAAGCAGAGACGTTATAATTCAACTCGACTATCCGTGCTAATACTGAATCAAACATAATAGGAAATAACCCATGATTGAGCTTTACTATTGGACAACTCCAAACGGTCATAAAATCACGATGTTCCTGGAAGAAGTTGGCTTACCCTACACCATTATTCCTGTGAATATTGGCGCTGGGGATCAATTTAAACCGGAATTTCTTGAGATTTCTCCCAACAATCGCATCCCGGCTATTGTTGACCATGAACCAGCAACCGGAGGTGCGCCGATTTCTGTTTTTGAGTCTGGTGCAATCTTGCTGTATTTGGCAGAAAAAACCGGGAAATTGATTTCTCAAGATTTGCGCGATCGCGTTGCAACCCTAGAGTGGTTATTCTGGCAAATGGGGGGTTTAGGGCCAATGGCGGGACAAAACCATCACTTTAGTAAGTATGCTCCCGAAAAGATTGACTATGCTATTAACCGCTATGTGAAGGAGACGGGACGCTTATATGCAGTCCTAAATAAACGCCTAGCAGATAGAGAGTTTGTGGCTGGTGATTATTCCATCGCCGATATTGCCGCTTACCCCTGGATTGTGCCTTATGAAACCCAAAGCCAGAAGCTAGAAGATTTTTCCAACCTGAAGCGCTGGTTTGAGACAATTAAGGCGCGTCCAGCAACAATTCGCGCTTATGAAAAGGCAGAAGCTTTCAAAAATCAGGCGTTGGATATTGAAAAATCACGGGATTTGTTATTTAACCAGTCAGTAAATACAGTTCAGCGTTGAGCATTCTGGGCAGAAAAGGAGGCGGAGGGGCAGGGGAAATATATTTTGAAATGCAACAATAAGTCTTTGATACTGGTGAATGAACCTTTGAGCTTTGTGAATGAACCTTTGAGCTTTGTGAATGAACCTTTGAACTTCGTGAATGAACCTCTGAGCTTCATTAATGAACCTTGGAACTTCGTGAATGAACCTTTGAGCTTTGTGAATGAACCTCTGAGCTTTGTGAATGAACCTTGGAACTTCGTGAATGAACCTTTGAGCTTTGTGAATGAACCTCTGAGCTTTGTGAATGAACCTTGGAACTCCATTAATGAATCTCTGAGCTTCGTGGACAAGTATAAAAACTCCACTCCTCTGCTCCCTGCTGCTCCCCTCTTCCCACCTCTTGACTATTTCACGAAAAAAATAGGAGAACTAAGTGGGTAGGTCAGTTACAGATAAAGTAGGCAAAACACCTGTCTCATTAGGACTGTTGGGCGCTGCTGCCTTTATAGTAATTGCTGATGCGCGTGTGATTGACCCCCTGTTGCACATCATTGCTGACGAGTTTAACGTTGGTGTTGGTAGTGCTGCGGTGATTATCTCGGCCTATACGATTCCCTATGGACTATTTCAATTAGTCTATGGCCCACTTGGCGATCGCATCGGCAAACTTAAGGTAATTACAGCAGCACTCATAGCGTTTGCTATTGGCACAGCTATTTGTGCCTTTGTCTCAAATATCGTTTTACTTACCTTGCTGCGGTTTTTGACGGGGATGGCTGCTGCTGGGATCATCCCCATCACACTTGCTTATATTGGCGACAATTTCCCTTACGAAGAACGCCAAACGGCTATCGGACGATATTTGAGTGCGCTGGTGCTTGGTCAAATTCTGGGCGGTAGTTTGGGAGGCATTTTTGGGGAATATATCGGCTGGCGTGACATCTTTCTGTTATTTGGCATCGTCTCTCTTGGTATCGCTGGATTTCTGTGGCGCGGAACGCGCCACCTCAGTGATGGAAATCGTTCCCAAGGTCGGATAGTGATAACATTCCGGCCTTATTACCAACTCATGACTCAACCTGTTGCGCGTACCGTGATTTTGGGAGTATTTATTGAAGGCTTTTGTGTGTTTGGGGGATTTGCTTACGTTGGTGCATTTTTGAGAGAGCAATATAATCTATCCTATGTAGTGATCGGGTTTATGCTCAGTGGTTTTGGATTGGGTGGATTAATTTACAGTCGCTCCGTGAAGTGGTTGGTGCTGCGACTGGGTGAGATTGGGCTAATTGGGGTTGGCGGCAGCTTAATGTGCATTGGCTTCTTAGCGATCGCACTTTTTCAAAACTGGGTGCTGTTTATCCCCTTGAGTATGTTAACAGGATTAGGCTTTTATATGATGCATAGCACTCTCCAGACCCAAGCCACTGAATTAACACCTGAATCCAGAGGCACTGCTGTCTCGCTATTCGTCTTTAACCTGTTTATCGGACAGGGAATCGGTGCAGCAGCTTTTGGCAGGATTGTGGATAATTTCGGCTACGTTCCCTGTTTTATTGTGGCTGGTGTCTCACTTGCCTTGCTCTCCTTCTGGCTTGTCAAACAGAAGCAAGCTACGCGCAGCCTTTTATAAAGAACCGGAGCGTTAGCCCATTACGAATTACGTTAGCGCAGCGGGGCGTAGCCCATTACGAATTACGAATTACGAATTACGAATTACGAATTATGAATTATGAATTATCCTGTTTTAGGCCAATTCTTAGTTCCTGTTTACTGTGTTTTAACTCTTTCCAGAGCGTCTGGATATATTTGTAAGCATCTTCAGGAGAAAGTTTACCGCCGGTTTCTAAGTTCGCAACATAACCAACTTTTTGAGCAAATTCCTGAAGGTTGGCATTAAATATTAAGTTCTCCGGCTTAAATTCACCATAATACCGACTGCGTGGGTAAATAAAGCTGTATTTTTGTTCTTGATTGGGCTTGACCATAAGTTTATTCCACATTAATCTTCTTTTGTAGACTTATCGCAGGTGCGTTGAAAATTTATGCAACTATATCTAGCACATGTTTTCAAGATTCCCGACTTCTCAAAGAAGTCGGGAATCTTGTTGTTCACGAATTTTTGCAAAATTATTGATTATGCCAAAGGTTCAAATTAACGGGATTGATTTGTTCTACGACATTAAGGGAGCGGGTGAGCCTTTATTATTAATCGCTGGCTTCCTTTGCGATCATACCTATTGGTCGCTGCTAATGCCGTCGCTGGTTTCACACTATCAAGTGATTCGTCTAGACAATCGAGGTATGGGGCGAAGTTCTGCACCTGACAATCCCTATAGTATTAAGCAGATGGCAAGTGATGTTGCAGCATTACTTGATCGCATCGGTATTGACAAGGTGCATTTAGTAGCTCATTCAATGGGTGGTCAGATTGCCCAAGAGCTAGTGTTGACACACCCTCAAAAGATAAAAAGTTTGATGCTAATATCATCTTGGGCAGAGGGTGATGAACGGTTCAATAGCATTATTGAGACTTGGGGCGACCTTCCTAGCAATATAGACCTGAAACTTTATGAGAAAGTCGTGTTCCCTTGGATATTTACAGATGAATTTTACTCGATTCCTGGAATGATAGAAGGTCTAATCGAATTTGCAATCAAATATCCCTTCCCACCTTCTACTCGTACACTTTATCATCACAGCCGAGCTATCCTTGGCAATGACACAACAGAGCGCCTCAAACATATTCATTGTCCTACCTTAGTTATGGTTGGTAAACAGGATATTCTCACTCCGATGAAGTTTTCTGAGCAACTTGCTCAAGGTATCCCTAATGCTGAAATTGTAGTGCTCAACCGTGGAGGTCATGGCTTGTTGGTTGAGTCGCCGGATGCTGTGGCTTCAGTTATACTCAACTTCCTTGCGAAGTTGACGCCAGCTTATACTAGTTAACTCTTATTCCTCTTTAGATGAAAATTTCCAACTCAAAGAATTAAAAATATGATGCTACCTGATTAGGTAGGTGGCTGACTTATGCCATTGGTGTCAACTTAACGTGAAAGCCCAGTCTGATAAGCATTTCAAAGTTTTTCGATGTACCACCTAGACTTGAGATCCCCCCTAACCCACGCCAGTCGCTCCACTTGGGGAGACCCCATCGCATGATTGCGTCTCCCCTTCTCTACGAGACGCTACTTCGCGTTGGGAGAAGACCGCGCTGGCTCCCCTTTTTAAGGGGGGAATTAGAATCGAATGCCCCCTTTTGAAGGGGGTTGGGGGATCTGAAACTACTGGAAATTGAGTGTTTGAGCTGAAGTTGACACCATGGACTTATGCGATCGCCTACAGTTTACCTGAAGAATGCGAGCAAGTGCGATCGCCTACATCATCGAAGAGTGCTTTTTAACTGGTAGCGTAATAAAACGTCAGTGAATAAGTCAATTGCAAAGAACTAAAAACAGCATGGGTGGCAAATTAATTGTATTTGAAGGGGTGGAAGGTTGCGGCAAAACTAGCCAAATGCAACTTTGTAGTAAGTGGTTGGAAAGTCTGGGTATTTCTGTGATTCTCACTCGTGAACCAGGGGGAACAGAGTTAGGTTTATATCTCCGCAATCTGTTGCTAGAAAAGTCTGAGAACAAGCCAGTAGCCGAAGTGACAGAACTTTTGTTGTATGCTGCTGACAGAGCGCAACACATAGAACAAGAGCTTAAGCCAAGTTTAGCAGCAGGGAAATATATTTTGTGCGATCGCTACACCGACTCTACCATTGCCTATCAAGGTTATGGTCGAGGTCTTAGCTTCAAGTTAATTCATCAATTGAATGATATTGCCACTGCTGGCTTAGAAAGTGACCTAACTATCTGGCTAGATATTGATGTAGAAGTGGGACTGTCTCGTAAACGCAAAGGCGAAACAAAACTAGACCGCATCGAACAGGAGACAATCGCTTTTCATCGACGTGTCCAGCAAGGATATGCAGACTTAGCAGCATCCAACCCTTCGCGGATTGTGCGCGTAGATGGCAGTTTAAGTAGAGAAACTGTACACCAGATGATTCAGGAGATTTTGCGCGTACATCTTAAAGGGTTGCTGTAGGTATCCCTCTTTGTTTAATTAGTGCAATCAATCAATTTAAACCCTTTTATCCTTCTGAGTAGTTTAACTTATTTACTACTTACTTAATACGGGGAATGACAAAAAAGGATCAGTTAAGTCATTCAATTTTAGATTTTAGATTTTGCGAAAAGTTGTAAGGAGGGTTTCCCTCCGTAGCAAACTTTTCAAGACGGATTTTGGATTGCTCCCACAGATAAATCTGCTTGCTCTGTACCATCAAGGAATGTCGGTCACCTACAGGATTTTACTATTAACGATTTATTTAAAATCTGACTGATAAAATATTGGTACAAATGAAATCCGAGATATTCTAGCTGATTTTTCTAGTGATTCAGATTAAAACTGCTATAAAATTTTTTCTTGCATAGTTCGGTGGTGCGCTGAATAGATATTTATATTACTGTTATGCATGTCACAGATGCATTGCTTGCCAAAACTACTTACGCAAAATTTGAAACGCTGCCAATACTGCGTAAGCCCTATGATTAGCACAAGCGCCACTTCTAAATATCTGGGAATGTGAGGAATGTCAATTTTTGTTAAGCGCAAAATCCGCGATCGCAAGCTCAAACGCCAGCCTTTCGGTTTAATTTTAGTCGTTTTGGCTTGGAGTCTCGCTATGGGTTGGCTCCTGTCTTCGGTAACTAGCGCCTACAGCGCTACTCCTACCTCCGAAGTTGGCACTGTTGACATAGTGCCTACACAGTACCAATTAGGGCAACAATTGTATGTGGAAAACTGCTCTACTTGTCATATCCCCTTACCGCCAGCAGTCTTACCCACCCAAACTTGGAAAAATCTCCTGCAAGACTCGCAGCACTACGGCGCACAACTACAGCCTTTAGTCGATCCGCCACGTATTTTGGTGTGGAAATATCTTTCGACTTTTTCTCGTCCCCAGCTAAAAGACGAAGAAACACCCTACCGCGTCAACAACTCACGTTATTTCAAAGCTTTGCATCCAAAAGTCAACTTACCACGTCCTGTCCAAATTGGCAGCTGTGTTAGCTGTCATCCCAGCGCTAGTGAGTTCAATTTCCGCCGCATTGAAGAGGGGGGATAGAAACAGGGGAAGCATACTCTACCTTCCATGATCCCCTACTTCTCCACTCCGGCGATCGCTACCTTTCATGGGTAGCCTTCCGTGTCCTGAGATGGGGGCAAAATGATACTATGAAGGAAGTCTAAATATAAGATAAGAGTTAAAACCCATCATTTAGTAAACTGATTAGCAAGTTTTTCTCCTATTTTGGAGTTAATTCTCATTTGACACCCATTCACGAATAAGACGGCTAAGCTGGGTTAAACGTTTATAATCAATACCACTCATTTAATCCCTATCCCCCTTGATTCAGTTCCATAATCTGCCATGCTAAAAATATTGTTGGGCGATCCCAACGCTCGTAAGCTTAAAAAATACCAACCTTACATTACTGAAATTAACCTTTTAGAGGAAGAAATTAAAACTCTTTCTGATGATGAATTAAAAGGTAAAACCACAGAGTTTAAAGGTCGGCTTGCTAAAGGTGAAGCTCTGGATGACATTTTGCCAGAAGCTTATGCTGTCGTCCGGGAAGCAGGACGCCGAGTCTTAGGCTTGCGACACTTTGATGTCCAACTCTTAGGTGGTGTAATTCTGCATATAGGGCAAATTGCCGAAATGAAAACCGGCGAAGGTAAAACGCTGGTTGCTACCTTACCAAGTTATTTGAATGCCCTTACTGGTAAAGGTGTACATGTCGTTACCGTCAACGATTACCTAGCTCGTCGAGACGCGGAATGGATGGGACAGGTGCATCGGTTCTTGGGGTTGAGTGTGGGGCTAATCCAAGCAAGCATGACTCCCAGTGAACGCCAAAGAAACTATGAGTGTGACATCACTTATGTTACCAACAGCGAGGTAGGCTTTGACTACTTGCGGGATAACATGGCGACATCAATGGCAGATGTGGTACAGCGCCCATTCAATTACTGCGTAATTGACGAGGTAGACTCGATTTTAATTGATGAGGCGCGGACACCGCTGATTATTTCTGGACAAGTAGAAAGACCTACAGAAAAATACCTGCAAGCTGCTGAAATAGCATTGACTCTCAAAAAAGACGAGCATTACGAGGTAGATGAAAAAGCTCGTAACGTGCTATTGACAGATGAAGGCTTTGCAGAAGCCGAAAATCTTTTGGGAGTCACAGATTTATTTGACCCGGAAGATCCTTGGGCACACTTCGTTTTTAATGCGATTAAAGCCAAAGAACTGTTCTTGAAGGACGTAAACTATATCGTCCGCAACGGGGAAGTGGTAATTGTAGATGAATTTACTGGTCGGGTGCTTCCCGGACGCCGTTGGAGTGATGGATTGCACCAAGCGATTGAAGCCCAAGAACATGTAGAAATTCAGCCAGAAACTCAAACTCTGGCGACAATTACCTATCAAAATCTGTTTTTGCTGTATCCAAAACTGGGTGGAATGACGGGAACAGCAAAGACGGAAGAACCTGAGTTTGAAAAAATTTACAAACTAGAAGTTGCAGTAATTCCTACCAACCGTGATAGACGACGCGAAGATTTGTCTGATATGGTCTTTAAGACCGAACCAGGTAAGTGGGGAGCGATCGCAAAAGAATGTGCCGAAATGCACGAAATCGGTAGACCCGTATTAGTAGGAACCACTAGTGTAGAAAAATCTGAGTATCTCAGCCGACTCCTCAAACAACTGGAAATTCCCCACGAACTACTCAACGCTAGACCAGAAAACGTTGAACGTGAAGCGGAGATTGTAGCACAGGCAGGACGCAAAGGTGCTGTGACTATTGCTACTAATATGGCTGGTAGAGGTACAGACATTATTCTGGGTGGTAACTCCGAATACATGGCACGTCTGAAGCTGCGGGAATACTTTATGCCACGGATTGTCCAGCCAGAAGATGAAGATGTGTTTAGTGTTCAAAAAGCTGGTGGTCTGCCAAGTGCAAGTAGTGGTGGTCAAGGCTTTGTCCCTGGTAAAAAAGTCAAAACTTGGCGAGCTTCTCCAGAGATTTTCCCCACCCAGTTGACAAAAGAGACAGAACAGTTATTAAAAGAAGCAGTAGAAATTGCGGTGCGTGAGTATGGTGAACGCAGCTTACCCGAACTAGAAGCAGAAGACAAGGTAGCTGTGGCAGCAGAAAAAGCTCCCATCGACGACCCTGTAATCAAAAAATTGCGGGAAGCTTATAACCGCGTTAAGCAGGAATACGAACAATTTACTACCCGCGAACATAACGAAGTAGTGGAAATAGGCGGTTTGCACGTCATTGGTACAGAACGCCACGAATCACGACGCATTGACAATCAGTTGCGTGGGCGTGCAGGACGACAAGGCGACCCTGGAACAACGAGATTCTTCCTCAGTTTAGAGGATAACTTGCTGCGGATTTTTGGTGGCGATCGCGTTGCTGGATTAATGAATGCTTTCCAAGTTGAAGAAGATATGCCCATCGAGTCTGGGATGCTCACCCGCAGTTTGGAAGGCGCTCAGAAAAAAGTCGAAACCTACTACTACGATATCCGTAAGCAAGTATTTGAGTACGACGAGGTAATGAACAACCAACGTCGCGCCATCTACGCCGAACGCCGCCGGGTGTTAGAAGGTCAAGACTTGAAAGAACAGGTAATCAAGTACGCCGAAAAAACGATGGATGACATCGTTGACTACTACATCAACCCAGACTTACCCTCGGAAGAGTGGGAGTTAGAAAAGTTGGTTGAGAAAGTCAAAGAATTCGTCTATTTGCTAGCGGACTTGCAAGCTAGTCAATTAGAGGATATGTCTGTTAGTGAGATTAAATTCTTTCTCCACGAACAAGTGCGAATTGCTTACGACCTCAAAGAAGCGCAAATTGACCAAATTCAGCCAGGACTCATGCGCCAAGCTGAACGTTTCTTTATTTTGCAACGCATTGATACTCTGTGGCGAGAACACTTGCAACAAATGGATGCCTTACGTGAATCGGTGGGATTACGTGGCTATGGTCAAAAAGACCCGCTGATTGAGTATAAGAGTGAAGGGTATGAATTGTTCTTGGATATGATGGTCAACATTCGCCGAGATGTGGTGTATTCGTTGTTCATGTTCCAGCCGCAGCCTCAGCCAATGGTGCAGGCTTCGTCTGAGATGGTGTAAGGAAGAAGATTTCACCCACAAACGCAGCGGAAAGTCTGTAGCAAGATACCGCACGGTGCGGAGGTTTCTTCCTAACAGTTAGCGTACCCCTGCCTACAGGGAAGCAAGCTACGCGCAGCGTCTCGCAGAAAAGCGAAGCGATAGCGATAGCACAGCGTCTCGTAGAGAGGAACGAGTGTCCGCAGGAGCGTCACTTTCCAAGACAGAGACGCAGAAAGGGCTTTTGCGTCTTTGTTTTATAATCAGAGTGATTTTTATTTTGAACCCACCTTCCGCACCCCCAAGTGTCACAAACGGAAATTACTGAGAAAAAAAAAGGCAAGCAAGAATAAAAACAGACATCTGAAGACAAAAAAGACATTTGAGCCGCCATGAATCACCAAAAATGCCATCAAAATCTATGGTCAATAATGAGCAATAATAACTGATGGCAGATAAATTCGGATGAGATAAATTTTATATCTCAAGTCCAGCGAGCATAAAGATCTCTCAAATAAACAATTCTCCTGTAAATTTCAGAGAAATACTACGTATGCCTTGTCTACTGATCAATTCTGAGCAAGCATGCTTGAATATTTTATAGGCGATCGCGCTTACTTAAAATAAGAAATTAAGAGAAAGCGCCCCCCATTTCTGGAGAGCGCCTTTAGTTGTAGAGACGCGATGCATCGCGTCTTATTCAAAAATTAACCGTTGATTGCAGGAGCACTGATAGCCACAGGAGCAGAATCAAGCGCAGCCAAATCGAGAGGGAAGTTGTGAGCATTGCGCTCGTGCATCAC
>NZ_JACXXN010000214.1 GCF_014904695.1 Nostoc sp. MG11
TCACCCAACACAATTTACAGAACCCCACAAATCTGACCACAGGCGAGAACCTAGCTTATATAATTTATACATCCGGCTCAACAGGTAAACCCAAAGGAGTATTAATTAATCATGCCAACATCGTCCGCCTGTTTGCTGCCACCGAAGAATGGTTTCAGTTCAACAACCAAGATGTTTGGACTTTATTTCACTCCTTTGCCTTTGACTTCTCAGTTTGGGAAATTTGGGGTGCCTTAATCAAAGGTGGACGGTTAGTTATAGTACCCTACTGGGTGAGCCGTTCCCCCACAGACTTTTATCACTTACTCTGCCAAGAACAAGTCACAGTTCTCAACCAGACACCCTCAGCCTTCCGGCAACTGATTTGGGCAGAACAAGCAGAGCAAAGGAATCAAGACAACCCATTACCCCTTTCCTTG
This sequence comes from Nostoc sp. MG11, assembly GCF_014904695.1. GTDB lineage: Bacteria > Cyanobacteriota > Cyanobacteriia > Cyanobacteriales > Nostocaceae > Komarekiella. The sequence continues at coordinate 420 of NZ_JACXXN010000214.1, forward strand.
CGTTGGGTAATCTTTGGCGGCGAAGCCTTAGAAATTCACAGCTTAAAACCTTGGTTCAGTCGTCACGGCGACGAGATTCCCAAGTTGGTGAATATGTATGGCATCACAGAAACCACCGTCCACGTCACCTATCGCCCCATCACCACCGCGGATTTGAGCAACAATGCTGGTAGTGTAATTGGTTGTCCCATCCCAGATTTGCAAGTTTATGTCCTAGATAAAAAAAGACAACTATTGCCAATTG
>NZ_JACXXN010000215.1 GCF_014904695.1 Nostoc sp. MG11
ACTCCCCTAATTTTCAATTGTCCGCGACAACTCCCGGTTGCCACCGTTAGGAGGCGAGGTTGTACATTTGTACTGGAGTTGCGATCACCACATCTGCCATAGCCGTTCGCGCTAGCGTCTCCAAAGGAGAGGCTTAAGCTTCACTTCTCGCCTCCGTATTCTCCTACGCAGCAGTCAGATCGTTGCAACTTTTGATCCCGCGCTCGTAGCTCAAGAATGTTAAGTACTTGGTGGTAAATGATACTAGTGGAATAAGGATACTCTCAATGTTAGTACCCTTGTTTGATTGCGTAACAGAATTGGAAAGAATCTGTGACAGCTTTAATCTTGGTTACAGCGATGTTTTTCCTTATTGGTTGTTTGAGTTCACAATCAAGCAGTCGCTTTTATACGGTTGGGTAAGTCCAGATAGCACCCCTAACACTCCTAGCTCTGACCATACGCCCAGGTCTTCTTCGCCTAACGATAAGAGATAGTATCGGCATAGAGCCGAGATCCCTGCTAATTCGGAAATAGAGGCTGAAAACTCCTGCTATGTATAGCTTTCAGCTTATTCATTCCCTCTAGTTTTAAACAAATACAGGAAGACTAAATTTAGTACACAATTACTAATAAATCCGTTTTTTACGCTATCAAATACCAACATTTGGGTGAAAGT
>NZ_JACXXN010000216.1 GCF_014904695.1 Nostoc sp. MG11
GTCGAAGATTTGCTTGTATGTCGCGCTTTTGCGGTTAGGTTCTCGGATGTTGGGTTCTAGTGGCAGGTCTGTTGGGAATGTGTCTACATGGGCAGTGTCGATAATGCAGCGGGAGTTCGCTTGAGAATAATTATCTATTTTTAGATTCCAAGTCTTGGGCATACTGTATCTGGCGATGAAACGACGAGATTAAAGCTACTGTATCTCTATATTGAGTGATCGCAATCATGATGTGCCATCAAGATAAGCAACCTGCGCTTGAGGGCTAGAGTTTCCTTTACTGTTGATTCTATGAGTGAAACTAATGCTGAATATCAAGCTAAACATGATGAGATGATTAGAACAGGGAAGTTAAAAGCGGAATATAAAGAGACACTATTAGAAATTGACGAGTTTGAAAATAAGGCTTGTGCTTTAGGGCTAATTTTGGGTCTTGGGTGGGGTGAAGATGCCAATCATATCGTTATTGATGAATACGAAATACTTGATAAAAACGGTAATTTTTTGTATTTAACGTTGTTAGAAACGCGGGACTACCTTCAAAATTTAATTGCAGATTCAGAATAAGATTGGTTAATAGTTTTTGCTCTGAATTTGTGTTGCTTCTTATTACACAGGGCAAAGGCATCTGAAATTACTCAAAATCACAAC
>NZ_JACXXN010000217.1 GCF_014904695.1 Nostoc sp. MG11
TATTGACCCATCCTAAAAAGGACTGTAATCTGATTCCTAAATCTTGTCCTGGGATAATATCTGGCGACCATAAGGCTGTTTGTATATTTCCACAACACTCACACACACAGGTATGGCGTTGATATTCCACTATTTCAATTGGACGTTCTACTAATTGCGCTACAGACTGTTTCTCTATTTTTACTGCCGTGTGAGCGAATGCTTTTTGACCACAACAGGCACAACCAGTCGGTCGTAAGATTTCATAACGATCTACTCTGCCAAAGCCCTTACGGGTTTTTCCAGTATGTCCTGGTTGCCCACCTGGTTTTCTTTTAGAATGGTTCAGTTCTTCTTTTAAGGGTGCTTTTTTGTTTTCACTCTTTTTCAGAATGTCCCCAGATGGTGGTTTCGATGAAGTCTTGCTGTCCAAATCTCTGCTGACTTTTAACCGTTCTACTTCTTGCTGTAGTTCGTAGATTATTTTCTGTAACTCACCTATTACCTTGCTCTGCTCAATAATTATCTCCACCAGTTCTTGTTTCGATAACTGGTTCAAGCTTTCTCGGTCTATATCTTGAGGCAGGTTTTGGTTCATATTTGTGATACTCCCCCTGAAGTGTCCTCTTGTCAATACTCTGCCACCTGAATCCTTAC
>NZ_JACXXN010000218.1 GCF_014904695.1 Nostoc sp. MG11
CAATACCTTCGCCAAAACAAGAGTATGAAGAGAGAGGGCGCTCTGTAGTAGAGTTGTTGTCTTCCCAAACGACAACTCAAAAACTACAATTCGCCCATGTTCGACATTTTATCACTCTTACAATGCCTGCTACCGCAGATAAACGCTACAACAATGCGGCAGTTGAACCAAATAATTTTGGCTATGTTAGCAATGAGCGGCCGGGTCACTATGTTAGGAATATCACGTTGGGCAGGGATTGGTGGTAGCTATCGGACAATGTTGAGGTTCTTTCATACAGTAATACCTTGGGCTAGGTTGTTTTGGCTGTTTTTCCGCAAGCATTTGTTTGGTGCAAATGAGGTCTATTTACTTGCAGGAGATGAAGTTGTAGTCAGTAAGGCAGGTAAAAAAACTTATGGGTTGGATAGATTTTTTTCTAGCCTAGTAAATAAACCGATATCAGGACTATCTTTTTTTGCATTATCGCTAGTAAGTGTTGAAGAAAGGCACTCATTTCCGATTTTGATAGAACAGGTGATCAAGAATGAGCTAGAAAAAAATAGCCCATCACCAACTCCAGAAGTACAACCCCAAGATAAACGTAAACGTGGACGACCAAAAGGGAGTAAGAACAAAA
>NZ_JACXXN010000219.1 GCF_014904695.1 Nostoc sp. MG11
GTTGGTGGGCCGTTGCGTGTGTAGATGCGCTGTTTGAGGTCGGCGTTGTGCAGCAACCCGAATTCGCGGTTGTTGATTAACTCGTGTTCTTGACGTTCCCGCAATGCTTCGATAGTCAGCCGTAGTTGTTGTTCGGTCTGGTTCATCGGTTCGTTGTACAGATCCGCAACGCGAGAATGCACCCGCAACACGGTTTGAGCCACGCTCAACTCATATTCGCGGGGTGAGAGTTCGTAATCTACGAAAGTCCCCGGTAACTCAAGTTCTCCGACATATCCTGAAGTCACCTCAATTGAAGCTTCACCATACTTGTTCTGTGGAGCTGACGGGCGGGTTCTGAAGCGATCAACATGAGTCTGCAACGCCTCAGATTGGTTGAGCAACTCCCGAAATGCCTGTTGTGGTAGTGTCAATATTGTGCATCGGGTAAGAGCCTGAATTGTGAACTGCCAATTGCTCTGAGACTCTACCAACACCTGACCACCAAAATAGTCGCCGTCGGCCAACACACCCAACACGGTCTGCTCATCATACTTGCCAACACCAATCTTGTTCACCTTGCCATGAGCAATCAAAAAAAGCTGATTGGCTGGTTGACCTGACTGCAC
>NZ_JACXXN010000220.1 GCF_014904695.1 Nostoc sp. MG11
TCAGTCGATACTCTGTAGTACTTTGAACGAGCCGCAAAGTCTGCTGACAGCCTTGGAGAATCTGTCGTATCTCTGCTGTGGTTAGTATGATTTCCATCTCTGCCCTACTTTTTAGCTAAACTTCTCAAAATCTGGGCAAGTATCACTCTCTACACCACCCGGATGTATTCCGCAAATCAGCATTACTCCTTGGTATTTAATCCCGTGAAAGTTTTTGCAACCCCTACAAGCTTTGGGGATTCCTTTGCGTCTTTCTGATAAGATCTTTTCGATATCTGACTCGACTTTGACTTGATACAAACGGGTAGCAGCTAAAAGACTTCCACCGGATAACAACCATGAACCAGCAAGTACGCTTTTGACACTCGCCTCATTAGTCCCTTTGATTAGAATTGTGCTTCCAATTAGCGCTGCTGTTACTCCCATTGCTCCAGCACAAATATTTAAGTACTTGTTCAACATGGCTTTGTCCTGATTATTTATAAAAATTATCCCTGCTAATACTAAGACTTGCCCCCAGTAAAGAACTGCCTAAGAAGGTGGAAAAACTAACCAACATACCTCCCAAACAAGCGTTTTTCTGATAGTGCCAGCTAGAGAAAATTA
>NZ_JACXXN010000221.1 GCF_014904695.1 Nostoc sp. MG11
CAAGAGTTATCGACTCTATATCAAGCTTTTTGTGTAGGAGAAACATCACCCTTACCAGAATTACCTATCCAGTACGCAGACTTTGCAGTTTGGCAAAGACAATGGTTGAGTGAGGAAGTATTTCAAAACCAACTCAATTACTGGAAACAGCAATTAGGTGATGCACCAGAACTTTTACAATTACCCAGCGATCGCCCTCGTCCAACTGTCCAAAGTTACCGGGGTACTACTCAAAGTTTTAGTTTAAATGCTGATTTGACACAGAAGTTGCAAACTCTGTCTCAGAATCACGGTACTACCTTATTTATGACTCTGTACGCAGCATTTGCCACTTTACTATATCGTTACAGTGGTCAGTCAGATATTTTAATCGGTTCTGGGATCGCCAATCGCAACCATAGTGAAATCGAGTCTTTGATTGGCTTTTTTGTGAATACCTTGGTGTTGAGAAGCCGTTTTGAAGATAATCCTAGTTTTGAGAGTTTACTTGCACAAGTCAGAGAAACCACACTCAAAGCTTATGAAAATCAAGATGTGCCTTTTGATAAAGTAGTTGAAGCACTACAACCACAACGTTCTTTAGCTTACTCTCCCTTTTTCCA
>NZ_JACXXN010000222.1 GCF_014904695.1 Nostoc sp. MG11
AGATTCAGAATAAGATTGGTTAATAGTTTTTGCTCTGAATTTGTGTTGCTTCTTATTACACAGGGCAAAGGCATCTGAAATTACTCAAAATCACAACTAAGGTTAAGAACCAAGCGAAAATCAGCATTTCTGATTTGATCTACCTTCTGAGCTTCAAAGCGATGTCCGCAGCAAGCTGCAAAGCATCTACGCCTACATCTGTGTCAATAAGCAGCAATTAATGCAACTGTTTTTGAGCTTCTTGATCATTTAAAGGTCTTGTTGACATGATGCCTTTGCCCTGATCAAGCTCCCCAGTCAGTATGCATTCTACTAGGACGCATTTAGGTGAGTTGTCAGCAAAAAAATACTAAGAAGCTACACCTAATTCCTCATCTGCTGGCTGTTGTTGCTCCTTTACAGCACCCAATTCCTCAATAAAAGCGTCGATTGCCTTGGCTGCTGACTGCTTACCTGTTTTCAATTGGGAAAGGACGTTTTCGCGGATTGCTGAATAATCTGGTAAGACTTGCTGCTCAACAGAAACAGCTTCTTGTGCAGGTACGGCAACTCCACCATTACGCTCATCTATTAAACCCTTTATT
>NZ_JACXXN010000223.1 GCF_014904695.1 Nostoc sp. MG11
ACAATGGACAGGAAATTCAACAGTAGTCATTGATTTAGAGGGACATGGTAGAGAAGAACTATTTTCAGATGTGGACTTATCAAGGACAGTAGGTTGGTTTACCAGTTTATTCCCCGTCTTATTACAACTACCGACTGATTACCAACTCACATCCGTTATTAAGTCAATAAAAGAACAATTACGAGCCATTCCCAATCGTGGTATTGGTCATGGTATCTTGCGTTACTTGTGTAAAGATACTGCTGTTACTGACAAACTACAAACACTCACCACTCCAGAAATCAGTTTTAACTACCTCGGACAATTTGACCAAGTACAATTACAAACGGGTTGGAAATTTGCATCTGAATCCACAGGAGCCAATCAAAGTTCAAAACTGACTCGCGAGCATCTATTAGATATTAATGCTCTGGTGATAGAAGGCGAATTACAAATTAATTGGGCTTACAGTAGTAATGTTCATGCTCAAGCCACAGTCGAGAATTTGGCACAGAGTTATATTCAGGCAATCAGGTCGATAATAGAACATTGTCAATTAGAAGACAATAGAGGATATACACCGAGTGATTTCCCGCTTGCACA
>NZ_JACXXN010000023.1 GCF_014904695.1 Nostoc sp. MG11
ATGGCGAAGGAGCAAACACCTTCCGCGCCTTCAACCCCACCCAATCAGAAGAAACCTACTCAATGGTGACGGCAAACCGTTTCTGGTCACAGATATTCGGGATTGCCTTCTCTAACAAGCGCTGGTTACACTTCTTCATGCTGTTTGTACCAGTTACAGGCTTGTGGATGAGCGCCGTCGGCATCGTCGGTTTGGCACTCAACCTCCGGGCTTATGACTTCGTTTCCCAAGAATTACGGGCAGCAGAAGACCCAGAGTTTGAAACTTTCTATACCAAAAACATTTTGCTGAATGAGGGCATCCGTGCTTGGATGGCTCCTCAAGATCAACCTCACGAACAATTTGTATTCCCTGAGGAGGTATTACCACGTGGTAACGCTCTCTAATAGACCAAATGTCTTAGGCGGTGCTGGACGCGACCAAGAATCAACTGGGTTTGCCTGGTGGTCTGGTAACGCGCGTTTGATCAACCTATCTGGCAAATTGCTAGGTGCTCACGTTGCTCATGCTGGTTTGATTGTGTTCTGGGCTGGAGCAATGACTTTGTTTGAAGTCGCTCACTTCATCCCTGAAAAGCCTATGTATGAGCAGGGCTTGATTTTGCTACCTCACCTTGCTACCTTAGGTTGGGGTGTTGGCCCTGGTGGTGAAGTCATCGATACCTTTCCCTACTTTGTTGTCGGTGTACTTCACTTGATTTCCTCAGCTGTGCTGGGTTTCGGCGGTATCTATCATGCCGTCCGTGGCCCAGAAACCTTAGAAGAATATTCTTCCTTCTTTGGTTATGACTGGAAAGACAAGAACAAGATGACCAACATCATCGGATTCCACCTGATCATCCTAGGATGCGGTGCGCTGCTGTTGGTGCTGAAAGCAATGTTCTTTGGTGGTGTCTATGACACCTGGGCCCCAGGTGGTGGTGATGTTCGTGTAATTACTAACCCCACACTGAACCCAGCAGTTATCTTTGGTTATCTGATCAAATCTCCCTTCGGTGGCGAAGGCTGGATTGTTAGCGTCGATAACTTAGAAGATGTCATCGGCGGTCACATCTGGGTTGCCTTTATCTGTATTGCTGGCGGTATTTACCACATTCTTACCAAGCCTTTTGCTTGGGCGCGTCGTGCTTTCATCTGGTCTGGTGAGGCTTACTTGTCCTACAGCTTAGGCGCTCTTTCCTTGATGGGCTTTATTGCCTCCATCATGGTTTGGTACAACAACACTGTTTACCCCAGCGAATTCTTTGGCCCTACGGGCCCTGAAGCTTCTCAAGCTCAAGCTCTCACCTTCTTGATTCGTGACCAACGCTTAGGTGCTAACGTTGGTTCTGCACAAGGCCCCACAGGTTTGGGTAAATATCTGATGCGCTCTCCCACTGGTGAAATTATCTTCGGTGGTGAAACCATGCGCTTCTGGGACTTCCGTGGCCCTTGGTTGGAGCCTCTGCGTGGCCCTAACGGTCTTGACCTAGAAAAAATCAAGAACGATATTCAGCCTTGGCAGGCTCGTCGTGCAGCTGAATACATGACCCATGCTCCTCTGGGTTCCTTGAACTCTGTAGGTGGCGTGGCTACCGAAATTAACTCCTTCAACTACGTATCTCCTCGCGCTTGGTTATCGTGTTCACACTTTGTACTGGGATTCTTCTTCTTAGTTGGTCACTTGTGGCACGCTGGTCGGGCTAGAGCAGCAGCCGGTGGTTTCGAGAGAGGTATTAACCGTGAAACTGAGCCAGTAATGTTTATGAACGACCTCGACTAGGTTGTAAACTTTGCTTCATCACTGACAATTAAATAGTTTAGATGCTCTTGTGTCAAAGCAAGAGCTTTTTTTATGACTTATAGGGAGTTGCGGTAATTTTGATTGCTTAGCAGCTAAGTATTATCACCATAAACTTAGCTGATTGGGGGGATGCTCAAGGCGATTCCAAGGCAGAGGTGGAACTGCTACATCGGTCTGTTCTAACAGCTGTTGGAAGTAACGCGCTGTGCTGGGCGATCGCTCCTCTATGGGACAATGAACAAAGAAATAAATTCGCACTCCCGTTTGCAACCACTGTCGAATCTGCGTGACCCATTCTTCCATAAAAGGTTGATTCACTGACAAATTCGGATGAGAAATAAACCGAATTAGGCTGAAAGGTGCTGTCACACTGAATTGTAATGGTAATTTGGGTTTGCGTCTTTCTGATTGTAGCTGGGGGTCATCATCTCCAGTGTAGATAGGGCGCGAGTCTAACAGCACTCGCCCTACCCCAAGCTTTTCCAAAAGCGCCGTCAAATTACTAGCATGGGGTTCATTGAACCAGTCAGGATGTCGAACTTCTAGCGCTAGAGGTGTGTCTGTACGCGGCCAAGCTTCTAGAAAGGTAGTCAAATCGTTGAGCAATCCAGGTGCATAACTAGGTGGTAATTGGGCAAATATCGGCCCAAGATGCTTTCCTAAAGGACGCATCCCCTCTAAAAATTTTAAAGCAGCAGGGATATACGCTTGCAGTAACCCTTGATGGGTAATATCTCGTGGCAATTTCAAGCAAAATTCAAAGCCTGGTGGTGTTTGAGCAGCCCAACGAGTAACAGTTTCTTGGTTAGGAACAGCATAAAAGGTAGTGTTACCCTCCACAGTGGTGAAGCGACGGCTGTAGAGATGCAGAAATTCAGTAGTACGAGTTCCTTGGGGATAGAGTTCACCCACCCAACCTTTATATGCCCAAACAGCACAACCAATAAAAAATTTCACAGCACCCGAAAGCCTTGAGTTTTCATATTCAATTTTACAGGCAGGTTCTAGCAATGGATGAAGCGGGCGATGCCTAACTTTAAAGAGTTCTGTCTATTGAAAAAGTATGAGCTAGAAAACAATGAAGACCAGCGTTGTTCTGGTCTTCATTGTTCTGATTAATCTTGGTTCTGCTGACTGAAGTACTCTAAAGCATATGCTCTACGCGACTCAAGCGTTCTGAGTAGCTTTTCATCACCTTTATAGAAAACACAGGTGTTTCTTGAACGGCAAAGAGAAACCCTTGCTCATCTAAGAAAGCAAGTTTGCAGTCTGTTTTGGCAATAGCTGTATAAGTTCTATTTTTTACTCCAACAAGTACCCCAACACCAAAAACTTCGCCTGTCTCAATTGTCTCTACAACCTTATCATTAACTAATATATCAACTTCTCCTTCCAGGATGCCGTACATGAAATCACCAGGCTGTCCTTCTTCAAAGATGATTTGACCTGCTGAAAATACTTTAGGGTTAGGTTGTTTTTGAAAGATACTGACTGTTACTACAGGGCTTAACATTTGAGCAATCCTAAAATTCTTGGTTTTTAGACGAAATCTTCATATAGGCAATACGAGAGCCGAGAAAAGTATACTACTTTCTGTTGATCAACCCTCATCCGAAAGATTCCTGATTATTGCCCTCAGTCAGTAGCCGCTCTCTAATACCAATTTCTCCAAAGCTAATAGCTAAAGTCTTCTTTATAAGACTAAGACTGAGAGAGGGTTTGAGTTCACGCTTGCATAGAGTTGGGCTATTAGCCTGCGATTTGAATCACTGGCGAGCTGTCGTGTTACAAAAATGTGGCTAATGGCAAAGACTCAAGCCTTGGGCTACTTTAACAAAGCTTGCCAAAGCAGGTTTTTAGTCATGAAGTCTGTTTTGGGAAACTTCATTTTTATAGCCGAGTCAGTATGCTGGTTCGACTTGTTTGCTCCTAGGGAACTCCAACAAATCAATTATCTAATCTTGTGGGATAGGGAGCGTTCGACTGAGCGCTCACGCCGAAGTCTTACCTGCCCAGTTTACAGGACGGGCGAAACGCCCATCCTACAAGAAATATTGGGATATTTTATTACTTGGAAGTCCCTTAGTGTTCCCGCTTTCTTAGTAACTGGCGTGCGACTTCAGTCGTCGGGTACTTTTGTAAAAAATTTATTAAAGTGTATTTTTTAGACAAAAGCTAAGGTAATAATTACTAGAAAAAATATTTTTTATCAAAGACAAAAATCATTTAATTATGTCTATAAAATATGGAATTTCATATGAAAACTTAATATACAAGTTCCTGATATTTTGACTAATAAAGTAGAATTTAAGAGTCAAATTGGCTAATGACTCCGAGAGTAAGGTAATGACTAACATATCAGTTTTTGATTTTAATCTTAGTAATGTAGAGACATTTCTGCATGACCTGGCTCCAGCGCAATCTAAGACTGTATTGGGTGGTTCCTTTGATGCTCGTGTATTGACTATTCATGACGGCATAAATCGTGTAGAGGATCAGATTTTTGGTTTCAACAGTGAGCACGATAACAACTATAGCTCGGTAGACAATTCAGATAAGGTTTCAATTTGGGCATAATCATGGCAAAAATACTAGTTTTTGACTTTCATTTTAGTGATGTAGAAATATTTCTGCATGAGCTGGCTTCAGCGCAAGCTGAGAATATATGGGGTGGTTCCTTTTTTGCTGAGATCATGTCAATTCATGACGGTATAAATCGTAAAGAATCTCAGTATTTTGGTGTAGGCGGCAACCACGACAATAACTATGGCTCGATAGACAATTCAGATCAAGTTTTCATTAAGGCATAATCATGGCAAAAATACTAGTTTTTGACTTTCATTTTAGTGATGTAGAAATATTTCTGCATGAGCTGGCTCCAGCGCAAGCTGAGACTGTATTAGGTGGTTATTTTTCTGCTAAGATCATGACCATTCATGACGGCATAAATCGTGTAGAAACTCAGACTTTTGGTTCATACAGTACCCACGATAATAACTATAACTCGATAGACAATTCCGACCAAGTTTACATTTGGGCTTATCCTTATTGGTAGCCGAAGAAAGGATGAAGGATGAAATACTCTCGACTTAATCGGATACAGAGCAACTGAATTTCTTGGTGTAAGGGTTAATACTAAATCCCAAATCCTAAATCTAAAATTAGTTAACGTGAGAAAACTCTGAGTGTCAGCTTTCGGTGCTTAGAACCTCAAAAACAGATTACCGTCAGACATCGCTTTAATAATTGAGGGCGAAGCAGATAATTTTTTCAGACCACTTGTTGGCAATTGCACTCCACTCAAGTAGCACAACTGTTCATAACCTGACCTAGAAATTAAGACAATGGCTAAAATAGTAATTTCCGACTTACATCATGTTGATGCAAAGCCATTTTTGCATAACAAAATTTCAGTACCAATAAATGCCACATTAGATAGTTGTTTTCCGTATGTGTGGGGTGGTAATTCAGAACTTGAGTTAACCACTGTTCATGATGGAATAAACAACACATCATCTACATCTAATGGGCCTTTTGGTATATATGACAACAATATGTTCACTCTTGACTTTTCCAGATTGACTATCAATTTGATACTCTGGATGGTCTAATTATTTGCCAATTACTAACTGGCTTTTACAGAAATGTGCAAATAGATATAACTATTTGCATATTCTTCTATGGCTGAAGCTAACTGGACTGTTCCTCGAATTACAAGTGATGAAGGAGCGGCTTTACGACCAATACAACGAGGTTGATGATGTCGTAAAACACCAAACACCTGTTCAAGATCATTCACCATATATTCTTTGTGTTCGCTAGTTTACTTGAATATCTGATCTTCTCTAGCAAGCTTTGCCGCTCTAGTTTTTTTTGTAATTCCGAAATTTCTTTCTTCCTCGGTTTCTTATAAGGTGTGGTAATTGTTAAATCTCCTATATAAGCTTTATCCCCAATAAATTTTTCCCACAGACTTTGTTTTAAGGACATGTCTAATGGATAGTTGGGTCAGCTCTCGCCTGAGGCTTAGATTTGAAACTGGACAGGGAAAGTTAGTAATTTACCGTCCAGATGGACAAAGATTTTTGAACTCGTTAGAACTCAATCAACGGGCAGAACGGGCTGAGTTATTGCTAGCACAAGAACGCCAACACGCAGACCAGTTAGCAGCATACTTACGTGGTATTGGCATTGACCCCGACAATCTCCCATAAGCGAATTTAACCCAGCTATTTGAACGTGCGCCTCCGTTGGAGACTCAGGTTGTTTTATGAAAAAAAGCCGGGTTTGTCATAAAAACAGAGGTTAACAATAGTTATATACCTTTTATTAAGTCATAGCTCAACTACAGTTAGCTCATTTAACTGACAGATTATCTGTCATGATAGATGCTTATTTTATGAAAAATTGTCAATTAATTCATGCCTTAGTTTTTCCTGAAAACTATTAACTATCCAGGTTACTCTTGGCAATAGAAAAACTATCAAAGGCAAACAATCGGTTCATCAATCGAGTGGATGACCTTTAATTCTTTATTAGTTAAAAATGATTCATCTTTTTGATAGAGGGAGCAAATACATCTGCTAGTGAATATGGAAAAGACCTTTATAGGTAGATGAACATGGCTAAAGCAAACCCAGTTGCAATACAAAAACACTTGAAAGGTGTTGACTATCCAGCTAATAAGCAAACATTGATTAAACACGCTAAAAAGCAAGGCGCTGATCAGGCAATTCTCTCTCTATTAGAGCAATTGCCAGAAGAAGAATACGAAAGCCCAACTGATCTTAACAAAGCAATAGGTGAGATCGAGTAAGTTATTGTTCTGGCGGGGAATAATCCCCTGATTTCCCGCCACTTTTACTAACCAAGTGAATTGATTCAATTTGAATCGACTTTTCTAAAGCTTTTGCCATATCGTATAGAGTCAGAGCTGCAATAGAAACAGCGGTTAAGGCTTCCATCTCCACACCAGTTTCGGCTTTGGTTTTGACTGTGGCGTAAATTTGATAACCAGGTAGTTGTGGATCGGGTTTAATATCGACTGCAATTTTTTGCAAAGGCAAAGGATGACACAGAGGAATCAAGGTAGCTGTCTGCTTAGCTGCCATAATCCCAGCTATCCTTGCAGTTGCTAACACGTCTCCCTTAGGAATATTTCCGGCTTGAATAGCGGCGAAGGTTGCTGCTAGCATTCGTACCTTGGCCACTGCTACTGCTTGGCGGATAGTAGGTGTTTTGGCAGATACATCAACCATCTGTGCTTGTCCTTGGCGATCTAGATGGGTTAAGCCAGCAGAATTAAACAGAAAACTTTCTTGCGTCATTTGGTTCAAACATGTTAATATAATCTCTTGGTAAGGGCGTGTAGCTCAGTGGACTAGAGCACGTGGCTACGGACCACGGTGTCGGGGGTTCGAATCCCTCCTCGCCCGTTTATTATAAAGATTGTAGAGATCCGTGTAAGCGCGTTTTTACAATCTAAATTTTTTTCAAGGCGTAAACATCTGGAGCGCGACCTAGAGCAAAGCGTAAAGAGTTTCGTAAGTCTTTGCTGGACTGGGTAAGGAAGATGATAAGTGCCAGAAAAGTTAAAACAGCACAGTAGCCAAACATATTGCGGTAGCCGACTTGCTCGGCGATAGAACCTAGAAGAGGCGCTGCGATCGCAATGCCAAGATCAAATCCAGCTATACATATAGCAAAAATTCGTCCCCGTTCTTGTGGTAGTGAGCGGTCTGCCATCATCGTGGTAATCATAGAGAACATTGTTCCACCACCACAGCCCTCAATGATCGCAGCGAATAAGAAAGCGATCGCACTGTTGGCTTGCCACAGTATTAGTGATGATAAACCATAACAAAATATACCAAAAGTAATAAATAAACCACGTCCTAAGCGATCGCTTGCTCGACCGGTAAACAGCCTGAGAATAAAACTAGAAAGCGCCGCAGCTGTAAAAAACAACCCAGCATTCAAATCCACACCAGTTGATTTGATAAACAACGACACAAAGGTATGCACAGCACCAATCACTAAACCAACCAGCAACATCACTACAGCTGGAACTCTCACTCGTGGACTGCCCAAAATTTGCCAAAATTTACTGTTATTGCTCTCAACTTGCCCTTTGTGTATTGGTGGATTGGGAATTTGTAAAGTACACAAAAAAGCGGCAAAACCTAATTCAGCGGAAACTAGAAATAAGGCTGCATAACCAGATGTAGCCTCTAAATACCCTCCCAAGGCAGGCCCAATTGCTAAACCAATGGGAGATGTCAAACTCATATAACTAATAATTTCACCACGACTCTCAGGGGGTGCTAAATCTGCAACCAAAGCACTGTACCCAGTGGTAAAAGCAGCGAGGCTAATACCATGAAAAATTCGCACTAGTATTAACAACGGAATCGATGTGAATGCCAAGTAACCAAAAGGTGCGATCGCAACTACTATCGTGCCAATCAACAAGACAATTTTTCGACTGCGTTCATCCGCTAATCTTCCCAGCATTGAGCGAAATAGCAATAAACCAATGGCAAAACTGCCCATGACAATGCCAATTTGCTGCTTACTTGCGCCTACATCTTGAATATAGAGCGGTAGAGTTGGTAAAAGCGAAGCCAAGCTAGACCAGAATAATAAACCTGCTGTAAATAAAATCAGCAGGTTGCGCCGCAGTTCGGCGTCAAAGGTATTAAATGCTTTCAAGGTAGATGCAATTTAATGAGTTTTTTGTCAAGGGTCAAGAGTCAAGAGTCATTTGTCCTTTTTTAATGCCCAATGCCCCATGCCCAATCATTCCTATTGTTACGTTAGTTAACATTTTTTGCTACCACCTCCCGCACACGATAGATGGGGCGTCCTTGAGACTCATGATAAGTACGCATGAGCAATTCTGCCAAAAGACCGAAGCAAAACAACTGCACTCCAGTTACTAGTAGGAGAACTGCCAAAATCAGCAAAGGGCGATTGCCAATCATCTGGCCTAAAACCAATTTAATGAAAGTCAGGTAAATTCCGATCAGTCCCCCTGAAAGCATTGAAATCAAGCCCAACAGCCCAAAAACGTGCATCGGGCGTGTAAGGAACTTTTTCATAAACAAAATGGTTAACAAATCCATTAACACCCTGAACGTCCGCGACAGTCCATACTTACTGCGACCAAAGCGACGGGCGTGGTGACGCACGGGCATTTCTGTAATTCTTGCCCCTTCAATGTATGCTAAAGCAGGTAAAAATCTGTGCAATTCCCCATAGAGGTGCATATCTGCCACGAGTTCTGCACGATAGGCTTTCAGCGAACAGCCATAGTCATGAATATTGACGCTAGTGGTACGCCGAATTAACCAGTTGGCAATTTTGGAAGGAAGTAACCGATTCACAGCACCATCTTGTCTTTTTTGTCGCCAACCACTCACCAAATCGTAACCCTCGTCTAGCTTTGCTAATAGCATGGGGATATCAGCAGGGTCATTTTGGAGGTCAGCATCCAAAGTGACGATCGCTTTGCCTAGTGCATAGTTAAACCCCGCCGACATAGCCGCAGTTTGACCGTAGTTGCGACGCAAAATTACCGCTTTTAAATCATTGCGTGTTTGCGCTTCCTTTTTGAGAAATTCCCCGGAACCATCTGTAGAACCATCATCCACACAAATGATTTCATAACTTAACTGACTAGCAGATAAGGTAGATGCGATCGCCTCTAACAAAAGCGGCAAACTTTCCACTTCGTCATGAACCGGCACTACCACCGACACATCTAGAGCAATTGCTGGAATCGCCCTATTGTCCTGATTAATCTCTTCAGAAATCAACCCACTTTTCATATTCTCAGCATCCTCAGCGTCTTGACCGAAGTTCTGATCGGACATCGAACTTCTGAGCGCCGGAAGTCGGCGCACCCTGCGAAAAGCAAGCTACAGAGTTCTCGGAAACCATAGATCAGACTTCTTTGTGTGGTTCGTAACTCTCAATAACTCTACCAGCACCTCGCAGCTGACGATAGTATGACTGACTCACCATATCTCCCTGTTCCGAAAGAATATCAATCCCAATTCCATTTCTTCCTTGATCTTTGCCAGAACTATGGATATAGTATCCATCCACCAAATAAAGTCCTACATGAGTTGCTTTTTGGGGAGTTCCAAAAAACACCAGATCACCTGGCTCTAATTGGGCAACAGTAATTGTCTGGGTAAAATCTTCTTGTTGATAGGCATCTCTAGGCAACCAAATACCTACTGAAGCAAACGCCGCCTGCATTAATCCAGAACAGTCGTAATTTGGCCCGACTGTACCACCCCAGAGGTAATAATTTGATTGTTGCATCGCTTTTTGAGTAAAATCGATGACTTCTGTTAGCAGTTTTTTAATCTCAGATTCCGAAAATGTTGCAGCCCGATAAGGTACAGTAACAGGTTGTAATAAACCCAAATCTGAAAAGGATACCCATCCCGGATAGTCATCCTCACTTAAATTCACTTCAACTGCTGAATCCTGTTGATTTGATGTTACCCGTAAATGTCGCCCAGATGCGGCTTGAGTCGCCAAGCGCGTACATTCAGGAGAATCATATAAGTTCAGGTCAGCTAGACACTGATATTCTGCTGATTTGGGATTTGGGATTTGGGATTTTAGATTAAAGGACATCATTCGAGAATGATTTTTTTTAGTAAAGACGAACAACTCGAAAATCTTGGTAATGGCATTTTAGAGGCAACTTGGGCAGCTTTTCCGGCGTTAGCCCGTAATCAAATTGCTCTGACTTGGATTGTTTACGATCCACCAGTATCAGTAAATACTGGTGGCGCTCTAACTCCTAACGCTTTTTGGAATCACTCAGTCCGTGGTTTCACTTATCGTGGTGTTGAGCGGATTTACCCTGCGAGTGTAGTCAAGCTGTTTTACCTAGTGGCGGTAAACGAATGGCTAGAGAAAGGCATGATCCAGCAAACTTCTAAGGAGTTGGAACGAGCCATGCAAGATATGATTGTAGACTCTAGTAATGATGCTACCAGCTTGGTTATAGATATTTTAAGTGGTACCACTTCTGGGCCAGAATTACCAACAGGCCCATTTGAAACTTGGAAATATCAACGTAATATTGTTAACCGCTATTACCAGTCTTTGGGATGGGAAGAAATGCAGACAATTAACGTCTGCCAAAAAACTTGGTGTGATGGGCCTTATGGTCGGGAGAGGGCATTTTATGGGGAGATGCTAGAAAATCGCAATATGGTGACAACAAACGCGATCGCCAGGTTGCTACATAGTATTGTTGGTGGAGTGGCAGTGTCTAGCGGGCGATCGCAAGCGATGATGGCTTTGCTCAAACGTAGTCTCAAACCTGATAATTTGCCCACTGACGTAGAAGAAGATCAGGTGACAGGCTTTTTGGGTGGTGGTCTTCCCCAAAGTGCCCAAATTTGGTCAAAGGCAGGTTGGACAAGTCAAGTTCGCCATGATGCAGCGTATATTGAGTTACTAGATCAACGCCCTTACCTCTTAGTGGTATTTACTGAAGGCAAAGCACACGCTAAGAGCCGCGCTATTTTGCCCTTAGTTTCTCAGCTAGTTACCGAAGCAATAGCTACTTTATGATCCTTTTTGAAATAGGAGTGGGGGCTAGGGGCCCCCTCTGGGGTTGGGCGCTGCGGGGAAAGTAACAACATAGTTATTTTTGTGCCTCTACTCTCCTCTTATGTACTCCAATTCTTAATTAGGTATTAAAAACAAGTCTAGAGATTTTGTAATTGTTGAAGAGTGAGAATATCTACGGCTACCATAATAAATGGTTACAGAATCTCTTGATTACCTTCTCAACAAATAGAGGCTTTGCTCTCAAGTATAAAAAACATGGGTTAATACAGAATAAAGATAGCTTTGTCATCTATCAAATGCAGGATATAGTATTTAATTTTTTGCGAATAAATCTTAAGTAGATAAGTTAAATTTAGGATGTAAAAATCAATTTTTTGGTGTTAAATTTTGAATATTGCCTAAATTTGTTGACTAAAATCAACAAAACCCTTTATTTATTGTGGCAATATTCTTTTAGGAGTGAATGTGAATACTATTCTTCGCAAAGGTGTTTTTTGGTTGCCAAGTTTAGCTGCGATCGCAGTCTTAGGTAATGGCTTATCAGCAGTTGCTCAAACAGTGGACATAACCGAGTCTTCCGCTGTCATGTCTCCCAACCAGTTAGATGCTGAACTAGAGACTAGCAACCAAAACCTCTCTACAGACACAACCAAAAAATCCTCAGTAACTAATTTTACCGAAGTGCAGCAGTTTCCCAATGCTGCCACACACCAAACTGCTAGTAGAATACTTACACCCGTTCCAGGGACAGTAACAGCTACATCTGTGGCGCTGACTTCTGAGTATGTAGAACCTATCTCTGAGCCTACTTCTCAACCATCTGATTCCAGAATGGCGCAATCAGATATTGATATAGGCAGACCTACCCGTGGCGGTAGAAGCTATATAGGTGTTGCTGGCAACATTGGTATCAGCGGTGGTACATCATCTTTGGGAGATGGCAACTTCGCGGTCATCAGCAAAGTTGGTCTGGCAAATGCCATATCAGTGCGACCATCGGCGATTTTTGGGGATAATACTACAGTTCTAATTCCCGTCACCTACGACTTTTCCTTGCAGCAAGCAGATCCATTTAGCGAACCGCTAGCGATCGCGCCTTATGTAGGAGTAGGTGCAGCCATTCAAACTGGCGATAACTCCCAAGTTGCCGTCTTAGTATCTGGTGGTATTGATGTGCCTTTAAACTCTCAATTTACGGCTACGGCTGCTGTGAATGCCGGATTTTTCGATGAAACTGATATTGGCTTGTTGTTAGGAGTTGGTTACAACTTCACTGGCTTCTAATTAAATTAACGTAAGTTCGATAAGCCTCTCCCTATCTTGAACTAAAGTTCAAGTTTGTCCCTGTCCGGTTCGGAAAGGGAAGGTTTTACGTATTCAAACCAGGGAGAGGTTTTTTATGGCTAATTTAGATGGAAACCTTATGACTCAATACTTGTCGGTTAAGGGTAAAAAGGGAAAGAAAAAACCTTTAATCTTTCAATGGCACTAATAAAAGGCAAAACACTTGTGGTTTAAGCCTGGTTGTTGCATAAATGCAAAGCGGCTTGCCGTTCGCGGTAGCGTCTCTGAAAGATAAGGCATCGCACACATTGAGCGATGCAGAACTATCAATAAAGAAAATTCAAAGGTGTTAATAACTAGTAATTTTTTGTCTTCAATACCGCAAAACCAATGCAATTCGCTGATGAATGAATAGTGCTTCATCGTCCACAATGGCAATTTTTCCTCCCTTAGCCAAGACAACTTCTATAATTTCATCAACGGCATCATCCATCACCTCTGTACCACCCGGTTGATCCACTAATTCAAACCTGCCGTCTTCAGTCAAGATTGCTGGGACATGGTAGTTTTTTTCAACCAAAAGCAATTTACCTCGACCTTCATGTGTTAATCGCCACGTTTCTCCAATCGTAGAAACGACACTTTAAGTACCCATCGCGTCATCCAATGCCTGGAGTGCATCAGCTTGTTGTGCCTCCCGAACGGACTGCACGATTGACCACACATGAGGGGTCAATTCATGAATCGTAGCTTTGTCAAAATTGCCGCTCAGGCTGCCTGCAATCGCTTGAGTATCTTGCGAAACCTCCTGGAAGAAAGATACTTGCCGATCAACCCCTCCCACAACCAATGGTAGTGACTCATTTTGATTCTGGTAGAGCGTCAATGCACTGTCTACCTGCTGAAAAAATCTGCGATGCCTGTCGTCTCGATAGCTAGAATCAGCATCAGATGGAAGCGGAGCCGTGGCTCCGGGCCCTGTCATTTGCATTGGGAAGTTTTCATCATGAACTTCCTCAAGGGTTTCTCCTGTTCCAGCTAATAAGCGCGTGGATGCCTGACTTAACAGCAAGACCCAATAACGCTGCGCCCGATGCATTCCATAGACTAAATCTCGTGTTGCGAAGGTTTGATCAATCACAACCCGCGCGGGTACAGGAAAAGGCAGGTAATAAAGCTTGGCAAAGTTATGGCTGATGTATAGCGCTAACCCATCCAGCGTGTGGGGGTAGTCAATTTCGCTCACGAGGGTTTCGAGCCGCTTCAATAATGGTTCTAACTCGCGGCTAGTAAATTCTGTGGCAAGCCGCTTTGTTGCCTCATCTACCAGATTTTTCACCCGAATCGGATCTTGTTTGTTGTCGGGTGATATCCGATGAGTTGGCAACAGGATGGAAAGCGCCGGAACATTGCTCAAAGATTGCAACTGCTTAAGATCCTGACGAGTAATCATGAATATTTCCTATCAATTTTTAGTGGCGACTAAACTGCTTTAAATGTTAAAGACAGAACCACTTGTGATTCCTCTACCTAAAAAAGGAGAGCGATTTTTTTCGGGGTAGATAGAAATTTCAATAACAAAATCTATTCCCTCTTTTGGTATTAAGTTGCACTCTAGCTTACCACCGTGTTTTTCAGTGATGGGTAGTAGTAAATATGTAATACGGAGATTTACTACTACCCTAAAATTTATTGTTCATAAGGCTATTCCAGAACGTCCGGGCAGAAGTGAAGGACGAGTCCTTTTACGTCGTCCAAAAGCTTACCCCTTGATGACTTCTAAAAAAAGCAAAAGAAAACAATTCTTTTGCTTTTTTACTATCTACTTTTAACTTTCTTAACCCCTACTTCTTGGGTGTAACTTTATCAATTGCCTTGATTTTGCCATCATCTCCTACCGTCCAGACATCGTAAACACCGATGACATCTCCGTTAGCATCAACATCTACATTACCGCTGGCTCCCTGGTAATTGATATCTTTACCCTCTCTAAGCAACTTCAGTCCCTCGCAGACATCAGTCACTTCTGTACCAGGGGCGTTGGCTACTTCACGTATTTTGTTAGAGATGCCAACACCTGTATTTTGCTTAGCCGCTTGGGCTGCCAGTACCAACAAAGCCGAGGCGTCCCAGGCTTGGGGAGCAAATTCACCTGGTGAACCACCTCTCTTAGATTGCCAGAGTTTTCTAAAAGCTTCTAAAGCTTTACCATCAGAACCGGGTACTGTGCCGATTACTCCAGTAGCAATATATCTGCCATCATTGCCTTTGCCAACTTGACCAGGAAATTCGTCTGACTTCATGCCGTCTGTCAGCATGACTTGCACTCCTTTACTCAGACCTTGCTGATATGCCGACTTTAGCAACAGGCTACCCGTTTCTACATAAAAAACGCCAAGGACTGCATCTGGTTTACCAGCAAAAGCAGCTGTAGCTTCAGTTTCAAAAGTAGTGGCTTTGGGGTCGTAACGGACAGGATTATTTTTATTAACTACGGTTCCCCCCAATTTTTCAAAAGCTTGGACAAATGCTTTTTCAAACCCCACGCCATAGTCGTTGTTAATGACAACAGTAGATACTCGCTTGTAACCTCTTTTATTGGCGAGTTCGGCTAAAGCTGGCCCTTGGTAGCTATCAGGGGGAACCGTGCGTGCCCAAAAGCCTTTGAAGTCACCTTTTTGCGCCTTTTCGGTAAATACAGGGCTGGTGCTACCAGGTGAAATCAGCATGACTTTATTTTGAGCAGCAATTGAGACAGCAGCGGTGGAAACACTACTAGCAAAAGAGCCAACAACACCTGCAACTTTATCTACAGTTGACAGTTTAGTCATGCCAGCAGCACCAGCTTTAGGGTCTGTTTGGTCGTCTACAGCAACAAGGCTAACAGGTTGGCCATTTACACCACCGCAAGTGTTAACGGTTTCAACTAACAAGGGAACAGAAAGTGACATCTGCTGTCCGATTGATGCCAAATCACCCGTTGTTGGCAGTAAGGAACCAATTTTTAGTCCTTGAGCACCACTGCTTGTGGTGGTTGAGTTTGCAGCTGGGGTGGCATTCCCCCCATTATTGGCTGTGTTATTGGTGTTACTAGGATTATCACAAGCTCCTAGGAAAAACCCAGTTGCTATGGTAGTTAAGCTTAAGGCTAAAGCAGTACTAATTCTTTGCATAAATTACTTTCACTCCTCTGAATAGTCAGGAGCCTGAAAGTAAGACTCAAGCTAGATTTTTAGGTTAGCTTGATCTTAACAGACTCCAAAGGATAAATAATATCATCCCCTTCAGGGAGTAGATATATTTATCCCTAGATTAGGATTTATTGAACAAGAGGCAGGGGAGCAGGGAGCAAGGGAGATAATTCAGATGGGGATTCGACCCTACCTGTTGCGCCAGCTTCTCGTGGGTAGCAACTGGCGTCATTGGTAAATCTTCCCTGTTCTCCATACTCAAAAACCACACCCATAAGGGCATGGTTTTTAATTTGTAATGTTATGGGTGTATTGAGTTTGGAAAACGGAGAGGGAGGGATTCGAACCCTCGGTACGGAGTTGCCTGCCGTACAACAGATTAGCAATCTGCCGCTTTCGACCACTCAGCCACCTCTCCACGGTCACGAATAAAGATGTTATCAGATTTTTATTCGTGAGTCAATAGTCATTTGTCGTCTGCATGTCATTAGTAGCGGGTGACGCTCCAGAGTGTTGTTAACGCTAGTTCATAATGGCAGGACACGCGCCTCCTGATACAGCGCTATGCGAATAGGACTGGAATTACTGGTTGACCTACAAAGGACAAATGACTAATTTTTTAAAGCACTTGCGATCGCAGCCACGCTACGGGCAAGGAACGTAACTTTTGCCACTGGGGTACATAAGCACGTCGAGTAAAAACATTATAATCGTTACGTTCAATTACGTTTAAAATTCCACTGTAATGCATTAGAGCAGCCCATACTGGCCAACGGGCATCAGCAGAGAGATAAGTAATACCCCTTTCTGCTTTAGTATAAAACTGTCTGGCCCGTGCGATTTGAAAACGCATTAGAGAGCGCCAGCGCTCATCCACTACTCCTTTGAACAAATCTTGTTCGGTGTAGTTGAATCGTGCCAAATCTTCTAGAGGAATATAAATTCGTCCACGCCGTGCATCTTCTCCTACATCTCTGAGGATGTTGGTTAGTTGCTTGGCAATTCCCAAGGCAATTTCTTCTTCAGTGGGAATATATGACTGCTGTTGAAAGTTCCACGGAACTGAATTTTTGCTGTTATCCAACCCCATGACTGCTGTTGACATCAAGCCTACAGTGCCAGCGACACGGTAACAGTAAAGGTATAACTCCTCAAACGTCTCATATCGACTGCGATATAAGTCCATACGCTGACCAGCAATCATATCCCGAAAAGGCTGGATATCCATCGGAAAGCGCTGGGTGGTATCTACCAAGGCTACGTCAAAATTATCCAATGGGCATCCAGCAAAAATTGATTCTAGCTGCTGCTCCCATAAGTCTAGGGTTTCTGGTGTAGTAATAGCAGATGCAGGTCCATCCACCAGTTCATCTAAACGGCGACACCAAGCGTAAATTGCCCAAATAGCGGGACGCTTTTCTTCGCTCAGCAGCAAAGTACTGAGGTAAAAAGTCGTCGAATACTTGGCTATGAGGTGACGACAAAGTTTGTAGGACTCGTCTACAGAGACCAGCGTTTTCATGCGCGCTTTGGAATCAGGCAGTTGCAGCATTCGTTGCAGGCGGTCGGGTTAGCGTTTGCAGGCTGGAAGAATTTGCCGCTGGGTTGGCTTCAGCTTCAGCGATCGCCTGCGCTGTCAGCTTACCAGAAAGTACGGCACCTTCCATACTTCCTAAGTAGCGTTGCATGGTGTAACTCCCTGCCAGATAGAAGTTGGCAATGGGCGTAATTTGTACAGGACGGTATTGTTGACGACCGGGGGTAGCTTTGTAAACTGAACGCGGTGTCTTCACCACATGATATTTCAGCAATTTTGCTGGATGATCTCCCCCAAAATGGTCTGGGAAAAGTTTTTCCAGTTCGGCAATTGTTGCGGCAATAATTTCTTCATCAGATTTGCTAATCCAATCTTTGGCTGGAGCTAAAACTAGTTCCAACATTGAGCGATGGGGGTTAGCGTACTCGCGGCAAGTATTGCTCATATCAGCATAAACGCTGAGGAGGGGCGATCGCGAAAACAGCAATTGGTCAATCTCTGTAAGTTTACGGTCAAACCACAGATGCAAGTTGATCACTGGCACCCCTTCTAAGCCATCCAGCTTTTGGAAATACTCCATCTGTTTCCAAGGCTTTGGTAACAACGTTTTCAGGATATCTACTGACATTGCCGAAACGTACAAGTCGGCAGTCTCAATGTAGTCTTGGCCGCCGTTTAATCCCCGGATTACAAAGTGCTTCACTCTCCCATCGTCATTCAGTACGATTTCTTTGAGAGGCGCATTCAGGCGAACTTCGCCACCACGTTCTGTGATGTAATCTACGATAGGGCTGCATAGCCGTTCGGTAGGAGAACCATCCAAAAATGCAATTTTGGAACCATATCGTTCTTGCAAAAAGCGATTTAGTGCAGTTAATAGAATTGTTGCAGAAACTTCATCAGGATTGATAAAGGTAAGCGCCTTACATGCCGCGATAAAAACGTCACTAGTTACCCGTTCGCCAACACCTTGCCTTTCCAACCACTCCAAGAAGCTGTACTTGTCCATATCCTCGACATACTTCTGACCTCGAACCACTGCTGGAAGTAGGCCAATGGCAAACCGAATCTTCTGCTCCCAACTCAACATGTCTTTGTTGCGAAGAATCGATGCAATCACGTTGAAAGGAGATGGAATATCTGGAACATCAAAACGTGAGAGTGTCCCTGGCTTCTCCGGTTGATTGAAAATCAGTGTATGCTCTTTCCACTGGAGTCGATCTTCAATGTTCAACTCCTTGAGCAACTGGAGCATATTGGGATATGCCCCAAAAAAGGCGTGTAACCCAGTTTCGTACCAGTCGCCGTCAGAGTCTTTCCACGCCGCAACAAGGCCGCCCAATACGTCCCGGCTTTCCAAGACAATGGGGGTGTGACCTGCGTCCGTGAGATATTTCGCGCAGGAAAGTCCTGCTAGTCCCGCTCCCGCGATCGCTACTCGCATTTAAACCTAATTTCTACATCGTTTTGCCGTTCTCATTATACGTTGCAATCCGTTACATCTAGTAGGTTTTGTGCGATCTCTTCCCCAAAAAACTTTCGCTAAAGGGAATTTTACCTACATGCACCTGCCAAAGCAAATTGCCAATACTATTGTTGGCAATAGGTTTGCAGCGCAGTGTGCTTCTTCTCATACAGATTCCCCATTCCCCATAAGGGTGTAGGATAAGGGCTAAGCTTTTCTAGGTTAAAAATCCCAGTTGTTTGTGACACAACAGGTAAAGAATTATGGCAGTATCGCAGACGTTCCAGCGCTTTGGACATCATCTAATTGTTGGTATTTCTGGTACTACATTAAGTGATGAGGATAAACGCGCACTCAGTGAATTGAAACCAGTTGGGGTGATTTTTTTTGGTAAGAACTTTTTGGATGCTACTCCCTACGAGGTTTGGCTAGAAAGTTTCAAGGAACTGAATAATCAAATACGACAATATACTGAACGCGACTCTATGTTGATGACCCTTGATCATGAAGGGGGTCGAGTTGTGCGTACACCACTACCAATCACACGATTTCCTCATGCCTTTATGTTGCGAACTTACAAGTCAGCGCTTGCGCTATCGCATTCGCGTGAAGTAGCAAAAGCAACAGCAGTTGAGTTAAAGTCACTGGGAATCAATTTATCCTTTGCGCCTGTAGCAGATATTTTTTCCCATCCCCAAAATCCTATTATTGGCCCTCGCGCCTTTGGGAATACTCCTGAAACTGCGGCTCAAGGTGCTTGTGACTACTTCCTCGGACTTCAAGAATCAGGAGTTTTGGGATGCGCCAAGCACTTTCCTGGACATGGAGACACTAGCAAAGATTCTCACATTGAGCTACCGATACTCAATTTGACTAGAGAAGACCTACGAATTCGAGAACTTATACCCTTCAAAGCACTCATCGAAGCGCAGGTTCCTTTGATTATGACAGCTCATATTTTATTCCCTAAGATAGATGCTGATGTGCCAGCAACACTCTCTCAACCGATCCTCAAGAGCATACTCCGAGAAGAACTTGGTTTTCAGGGAGTTATAGTATCTGATGACTTGGATATGAAAGCTGTTTCAGATATGTTTGCCAAGAGTGGTACTGTAGCGCAAGCATTTAGTGCTGGCTGCGACTTATTTATTGTTTCCCGTAATATAAATTCATCATCTATTGAACGTACTTATAAAATAGCTGAAGATTTTGCCAACTCCCTCAGTAATGGTAGCCTTGATCAATCAATAGTAGAGGCAGCTAAGGAAAGAATTGACAAACTACTGGCGGTAACACCGCAATATGTTGTTCATACTCTGGATAAAGATATATTAATTCAACATGCAAAGTTGGCGATCGCTTGTTGCTTCCAAAACGTTAGTTTGTAAATTATGCCTGGTGACTGGAATCGCAGCTAAAGAAACAAAGACCGCCTAGGCTTTTCTGGGAGATTTAGATCTTCTGATTTATTAGACCTCTTGCAAAAGCCCGAAAATTATTAGTGTCATTCTGACCAGAATGTAGTGGAGGAAGGAATCTCACTCATAATTTTCGCTCCGCTCAACATGACAATTTAAGCATTTATACAAGAGGTCTATTTTTTTTATAAGTCAGGTCTACTGTTGTGAGTTATTCACTTGATTGCTAAAACCTTTAAATTTACTATTGTTTTTCCACACCTTGCTCACCTATTTATGTTCTGCTGACCAGCTTTTGCTCAGATCAGTAAGAATAAACATAGCTTAATGAAACTGTTGCTACAGAAGTTTTTCTCAGCTCAGAGAAAAATAATGCCAATTTGGCGTGACATATGCAACGACAAACTGATATTTCTTTTACATAGCGGTTGCGTATAGCTTTAACCAAATTATTGGCTGAGCGCCAAATAATTTTAGGCATGGGTAACTTTTGATTCTTTATTATCAACTATGCCTATTAATAGACTAGGCAACTGTAGTATTTAGGTAATTTACAGCGGTTTCTAGAGTTACTTAAACAAAATATCTACATAAATCCTCTAGAAAGTGAGCACTCAATAGAATCCAGGCATCCCAACATCATTATTTAGGTTAATTGATGATATTAGACTTCTTGGAAAAATCCAAAAATCAGGAATGTCATCCTGTTCGCCTTGGTTCCCGCATGGTACGGAACGCAGTGAAGAGTACCTACGCCTTGGTTCCGCAGAAAAGAATCTCACTCCTATGTTTCGCTCCGCTCAACATGACAACTTAAGCATTTATGCAAGATGTCTATTGAACATCTTCTGAGTTAGATATTTATACACAAAGAAGATGATTTTGTAAATTGCTCTGGAGGTTTTTGCAAGTATGAATTTATTATTCAGAATCTTCCACCAGTTAATTAACAGTTCATTAAACAATTTGCTGAAGCTGAGAAATACGCACTTATTAATTTTCGATATCATTGTTTTTTCAATTACTCCCTTGTTAGCTCTGCTTTTGCGTTTAGACGGCTATTTAGATAAAGCACATATATCAGAACTGGGAATTGCAACAATACTGTTTTTAGCAGTCAAATTAACTGTATTTTGGAGTTTTGGTTTTTATAGACGTTACTGGCGCTATGCCAGTATTGAGGAACTGACATATATAACCATGTTGATGGTGGGTGCAGTAATTGTCCAAACAATGTCATTTGATATTCTTCATGACACACAGCCTTTTATTATAAATAATCTGCCGCGATCGCTGCCATTTATTGATGGGTTATTGTCGTGTATTTTCATTGGAGCATTGCGTTTTAGTGTTCGGATTGTGGAAAGATTTAGTCAACGACAAACAGTATTTAACCCACGAGAGCGGGTACTGATTATTGGTGCTGGTAGTGCCGGAGTTTCCCTTGTACAAGATATGCAACGCAATCCCCAACTGGGTTTTCAGGCTATTGCCTTCATTGACGATGATCCTCGAAAGTTAAATGCACATATTAGCGGCATTCCAGTAGTTGGCGATCGCCATCAAATTTCTGATACTTTGAAATCTCTCCAAATCCATAAAGTTATCATTGCCATGCCTACTGTTGCTGGAAAAGTCATTCGGGAAATTGTAGATATTTGCAAAGCTACTGGAATCCAGACTAGTACCTTACCTGGAATACATGAAATCCTCAATGAGCGTGTGCGAGTAGATAGTATTCGGGATGTCAGGATTGAGGATTTACTCAGACGAGAACCCGTACAGACAGATATTGAGCGAGTGTCTAAATTTATCAAGGGTAAGACAGTATTAATCACAGGCTCAGGTGGATCAATTGGTAGTGAACTTTGCCGACAAATTTTCAAATGCCAGCCTAGCAGAATGATACTTATTGGACATGGAGAAAATTCTGTATTCAACATCCAACAAGAATTAGACCAACTTATTCAAGTACTTAAAAATGATGGCAAATCGCCAATAAATACCCCTCATATTTACACTTTTATTGCTGATCTTCGATTTCGATATCGATTAGAACATGCTTTTGAGCGATTCCAACCTGATGTAATTTTCCACGCTGCGGCTCACAAGCATGTCCCCTTGATGGAATTAAATCCGCCAGAAGCAATTACTAACAATGTAATCGGGACAAAAAATTTACTAGAAGTGGCGCTGAAATATGATGTGAAACATTTTGTGATGATCTCCACAGATAAAGCAGTTAATCCCACAAATGTTATGGGAGCTAGTAAAAGAGTTGCTGAAATGTTGGTACTGCAAGCTGCAAGGGAAAGTGGAAAGCATTATGTTACCGTGCGTTTTGGCAATGTTTTGGGTAGTCGTGGTAGTGTAGTTCCCACTTTTAAAAAACAAATTGCTACAGGTGGCCCAGTAACCGTTACCCATCCCGATATCTGTCGTTATTTCATGACCATTCCAGAAGCAGTTCAACTTGTTTTACAGGCTGGGGTACTTGGTCGTGGTGGTGAAGTTTTAATGCTGAATATGGGTGAACCTGTCAAAATTGTTGATTTAGCTAAGGAACTGATTCGCCTTTCAGGGTATGAGGTAAACAAAGACATTGACATTGTGTTTACAGGATTACGACCAGGGGAAAAGTTATTTGAAGAACTATTTATTAAAGGAGAGGAATATGAACCAACTCAGCACAAGAAACTATTTGTTGTTAAAAATGCCAGTCGGATTATTCCCAAAAATCTAAATTTAGGTGTGGAAAGATTGTGTATAGCAGCAGCTAAAAATGATGTTAATTCTATCCTGTTTTTGCTTGAGCAATTGATATCAGGATACAAACCAAAATACTTGGAAAATAATCTATCAATAGGCAATTCAAGAAATAGTGCTCTATTCAAAAACTCCAATGGAAATACGCTGACGAAAGCAGAACCATGAGGTACTGGATCAACTAGAGAATTTGAGCTTTGTCTTGATGTAGTGTTCATCCAACAACTCCAATATGAAAGTAATTCATAATCGTCACAGCTTAGTACATGGCTTAGATAGCAGATCTGTTGTAAATTCAAGCTACTTTTCTTCTTTGAAAAAAATGGCAAGAACTTTTGTCAGAAGAAGATGTGAATGGTCAATTGGAATTTACACAGGCAAATCACTTTTTGATTTCAGTTCAACAGAAAATATCAAAAATCCAGTTTTGACTGCAAAAGATGTAACAGATGTAACAGCCGACTTTGTTGCCGACCCGTTTATGGTTCGTCATAACGACATTTGGTATATGTTTTTTGAAGTACTGAATAGTCTTAATGATAGAGGAGAAATAGGACTAGCAACTAGCAATGATGGATTCAATTGGGATTACAAAAAAATAGTAATTAAAGAACCGTTCCACTTGTCTTATCCTTATGTGTTCAAATTCCAAAATGAATATTACATAATTCCAGAAAGTTATGAAGCTAATTCTATTCGCTTATACAAAGCAGTTGACTTTCCTACTAAATGGACATTTGTAAAAACTTTAATAGATGGTAGAGATTATGTAGATAGTTCTATTTTTAATTTCAATGACAGGTGGTGGATATTTACATCGTCGTCACAAAGCAATATTCTCCGTCTCTATTATGCTGATGACCTGATGGGGCATTGGATTGAACATCCTCAAAGCCCTATTATCGAAGACAATCTAAACATAGCAAGACCAGGAGGAAGAGTAGTAGTATATGATGGTCAAATTTTCCGATATACCCAGGATGATGAGCATTTGTATGGTAATCAAGTGCGAGCGTTTGAAATAACCCATCTAACAACAACAACTTATGAAGAAAAAGAAGTTAGAGAAAATCCTATTTTAAAACCTAGCGGCTTTGGTTGGAATAAAAGCGGTATGCATAATATCGATCCTCACCAGATTACAAAAGATAAATGGATAGCCTGTGTGGATGGATATCATATAGTTTTTGTGTTTGGTGTAGATCTGCAAAAGTTAATATCACTTTGACCAGATGCAACAAAAAAAGATACTAACACTACGCCACAATTTCTCCTGGACTTTCACTGGCAATTTTGTTTATGCAGTTTGCCAGTGGGGAATATTGGTAATGTTAGCTAAACTCGGTAATCCAGAGATAGTAGGTCAGTTTACTTTGGGACTGGCAGTCACAGCACCCGTAATTATGTTGACAAATCTCCAACTACGAATTGTTCAAGCAACAGACGCTAAAAAACAATATCGTTTTAGCGATTACTTGGGGCTGAGGCTGATTTCGACAATGTTGGCACTTCTGGTCATTGCAGTCATTAGTCTGTCAGGAGGATATCGCTGGGAAATATCCTTAGTTATCTTTTTGATTGGTCTGGCAAAAGCATTTGAGTCTATTAGCGATGTATTTTATGGGCTAATTCAGCAGCATGAGCGCATGGATCGGATTGCGACATCATTGATGATTAAAGGGCCTCTAGCACTGCTATTACTGGGCATTGGAGTACATATATCCGGCCGTATTTTGTGGGGTGTAGTTGGGTTAATTTTTGCTTGGGCTGTGGTGTTGTTTGGCTACGACATTCGTAGTGGAATCTTAATGCTAAAGCAGAGGTCACAATTGCAACCTCGTTGGCGTTGGAAAACTTTAGCGCATCTGATATGGCTCTGTTTGCCTTTAGGGCTTGTGATGATGTTAATTTCACTTAATAGCAATATTCCTCGCTATTTTATTGAGCGATATTTAGGTGAGCGAGAACTGGGTATTTTTGCAGCCATAGCCTATCTAATGGTGGCAGGAGGCATGGTAGTAAATGCCCTAGGGGAGTCAGCTATTCCTCGCTTGGCCAAATATTATGCAGAGGGCGATCGCATAGCTTTCCGCACGCTCCTACTCAAGCTGGTAGGAATTGCTACTCTATTGGGCGGAGCAGGTGTTTTAGTGGCTGTGGTGGCTGGGCGGCAGATTCTAACTATCCTGTATCGGCCTGAATATGCCGAGCACACAAATTTGTTTATCTGGCTAATGGTTGCGGCTGGGATTAACTACGTATCGTCCTTCCTCGGCTATGGAATGACGGCAGCCCGGTACTTCCGCATTCAAATGCCTTTGTCCGCCGTTGTGGCAAGTATCTCAGCCATAGCTTGTTTATGGTTCCTGCCCAAGTGGGGATTGTTAGGAGCTGCGATCGCGCTATTGATTGCGGCAATTATCCAAGCAGGTTTAAGTTTGGCAGTTATTCTCCATGCACTGCATAAGCCACACAGATATATAGAAGGAGTAAAATCATGACGTTATGTAACAAGCCTTCTATCCGCATTCTGCAAGTTGTTGGTGGGATGAACCGGGCTGGAACAGAAACTTGGCTAATGCATATCCTTCGCCAGATTAATCGCGATCGCTTCCAGATAGATTTTCTAGTTCATACAACTGAACCCTGCCATTACGATCACGAAATTCGTACTCTTGGTAGCAAGATTATTGTCTGTCCTCATCCACACTCCCAACCTTGGAAGTATGGCCACAACTTTAAACAGATTCTAAAAAAGCATAAACCTTATGACGTTATTCACAGTCATGGCCATCACTTTAGTGGTTACGTTCTCCGTTTGGCCCATCAGATAGGTGTTCCCGTCCGTATTGCCCACAGTCATTTTGATAGCTCCTCGGTTGAAGCTAAAACTAGTTTGAAGCGTAAATTGTATCTGGGTTTGATGAAAAGATGGATTTCCCAGTATGCCACTGTTGGGTTGGGATGTAGTCGAAATGCAGCAGCAGATTTATTTGGGATGAAGTGGGAAAACGATTCCCGGTGGCAATTACTTTATTGTGGTATTGACCTAGCTCCATTCCGAAATACATTTGACTCTGACGCTGTGCGTGCTGAATTGGGTATACCTGCGGATGCCTTTGTTCTGGGTCATGTAGGTAGATTTGATGCGGCAAAGAATCATTTGTTTCTTCTGGACATAGCATCAGAAATTGCCAAGCGAGAACCGAAAATGCGCCTCTTGTTGGTTGGTGACGGCAAGCTACG
Organism: Nostoc sp. MG11; assembly: GCF_014904695.1. GTDB lineage: Bacteria > Cyanobacteriota > Cyanobacteriia > Cyanobacteriales > Nostocaceae > Komarekiella. The sequence goes on from NZ_JACXXN010000023.1 coordinate 26,293, forward strand.
CCCAGAGATCGAGCAAAAAGTTGTTCAGATAGGCTTGGCCGACCATGTAATTTTCGCAGGTGTCCGTTCTGATGTTCCCCGATTGATGCTAGGTGCTATGGATTTATTGATTTTCCCATCTCTTTATGAAGGATTGGGCTTAGTGTTAGTTGAAGCACAAGCCGCGGGACTATCTTGTATTCTTTCTAATGTTATTCCTCAAGAAGCAGATGTAGTAAAACCTTTGATGCATCGGATATCGTTATTGAAACCAGCTTCTACTTGGGCCGATGCAGTTATGGAAACTAAGCAAGATACAGCAAAAATCAACCAATTAGAAGCGTTTAAAACTGTAGAAAATAGTCTATTTAATATTCAAAGAGGAGCTAGAGAATTGGAACTTTTATATATGGAGCAACTAAATTACCTTTCTGTTCTACAGAAAAGTCTAATAGTCACTTGATAAAGTAAATAATTAATAGACTTAAGCTATTGCACTATAGACTTGAAAACCTTATTGATTTTAGTAAAATTTGTCTTAGAACTTAGATATTACAAAGCATAAAAACGTTGTAAATTTTCATTCAAATAATCAAATCTAAGTTATTAGTATGCAAAATTCCATGAAACTTGAATTTAAAAAGCAACAAATTCTTACATTAATAATTCTAGCCGTCTTATTCGGCTCATCATCTATTACTAACTTAGGGAGTTCTGAAATTCCCCTAGATTCAGCCATCGAAAAACTGCGCTATGTTCTAATTCTTACAGCATTAATGACTCTTCTACTATTATCCCGCTTTGATATATGGGGGTTCCCGAAGAAACAACTGCCTCTAATTATAGTCTGGATTTTACTAGGTTTTATATCAGTAATATCTGGAGTTGTTAACGATGATTTAGTCTCTGTTAGAGATGGACTCTGGTTTATGATTATAAGCCCAATGATTTTCTTTTATAGCTTACCTAAGTTGATGAAACAATATGCAAATTTTCTGCTTGCTACGTCACTTTTTTTGGGTCTTCTTCCTTATATAGTTATGTCTTTATTGCTACATCCAATCAATCAATTTCAAGGTCATTCAGATGCAAGTTATGCAGGCGTCTTTCCTAATCCCAATGATTTAGGATTTACAAGTGTGACAATGGCATCTGGACTTTTTATTATTTTGATTGGTAGTTTGTCTGCTAAAAAGAGATTATGGTATATTTTACCGATTATTTTATGTTTAATTTTTCTCTTTGTAATTATTATTTTAGCTAATGCACGTACATCCTTAATTGCCTTTTTTGGTATGTTATCTATATTTATGTGGAGGTTATTTCAAAAATCTGGATTTTTGATTAAATTTGTTAATAGTATTGCCCTAAGCATCAGCGCCATCTTATTATTAGCAGATGAACAGTTTTATTTATTCTTCTTGAATAACCTTAATCAATTACAAGATAAAGATGGTTTGAGTGGTAGAGAATATATTTGGAATAAGACATTTGAAGATGTAAAGTTATTGGGTAATGGTGCAGACTACTTTGAATTAAATTTTGGTTTAGGAGGCCATAATACGATTATCAATACCCTTGGAACAATCGGTATTATTGCGGCATTTTTGATGTTATTTCTAGCATCTCTTAGTATCTTCTATGCTTATTTATATTTCAAAACTCATTCAAAGACAGACCACTATGCTATTGCACCTCTAGTAATTACAATATGTTTCTGGATTACATCTATGGGTGAGGGTATGTTTAGTGCTTTAGGTACAGCAATGACTGTTGCTTATTTTCTGTGTATTGGAATTATTGTGGCATAACTAAATCCAAAAAAAGAAATAGAAAAATATTATACTCATGCCATAATTTCATTTATTAATAAAAAGTAAGACACCTAATTTTGCTCACTTTTAGATATTAAAAGGCTAGAAAGCAAGTAAATCAATTTTTGTTAAGGAGAGAAATGCTTAAAGAATATATTTTTAAATGGAGACGAACAATATTATTATTTATATTACCCATGTTACTTATTCTCTGTTTCTCTGCTTACGGTAACAAAATTTATCAACTTCACAACTTGGTTGATAATCAAGTGACTAGTACAATTGCTAATAGCACTATTAAAAATAACAGTAACAGCACGATTAGAATTAAAGGCAAGCCATTCTTCCCGTTTGGTTTCTACCATGAATCATATAATTTGACTTTTCAACAGTTAATACAAGCAGTTCGTGATCTTGCTGCTGCGGGATTTAACACCATTTTTGCCTCTTGTGACAACCTTGATAATTATGGTGTATTTCTTGATGAAGCCGAGCGAGTTGGTGTTTTTGTTATCACAAGCTTTAATGTTGATGACCCTCTTGCAGTTGTCAAGAAATTCAAGGATAAACCAGCTGTTCTGGGCTGGGGAATTGCCGATGATGTTGGTGATCACGAAACCCGAAATGAAATATTAGCTTTTCACAAACAAATTAAAGCTATTGATCCTAAACATTTTACCTACATTAGTATCAGTGGTTGGTCGAGAAAATGGTTAGGCCATTCTAATATTGCGGATTTAATTGGCGGTCAATCTTACCCTATTAGCTATCCTTTCAACAACAAACCTAAAGGTTTAGCAAATGATTTAAGTACAGTACATCATGTCTTCAATATTGGTCGCTTTGAAGCAAATAAATATAATCGTCCAGTCATTGCAAACTTGCAGACTTTCCGTTGGGAAGAAGGACGCTGGCCAACTGCTAATGAAGTGTATAACATGACATATCAGGCACTTTTAGCTGGTGTTAAAGGTATTCTTTTCTACACTTATGAAGGCTATAAGGATAACAGCATAAGACAAAAACCGGATGTATGGAGTCGTGTAAAGTCTATAGTGCCCGAAATAAACAGGCTCACCCCAGTATTGTTAGAAGGCACTTTGACGAAGCTCGATACTAAATTTGATGATGTGCTTGCCGGACAGTGGATATACGGCAACAGTGTTTATTTAGTTGTTTTGAATACATCACAAACAGAAACAAGACAAGTTGTGATCACAATCCCGACTCCAGCAAAAGGTTCAGCGCAACCACTATTCTCAGGGCGTCCATCAGGGATGCGTTTTCAAGATGGTAAATTAAGAGGTTTTATAAAGCCTGAAGATGTTCATATCTATCAATTATCTCAGTCAAGAGTTCTGAGTACAACGAAGGAATGATATAGATGATCTGATTTTCTCAACAAATGCTTAACTAGGTTAAACCAAACAAATGAACGTATTAGTTACAAACTCTGCTCACTTTGTGATCACTAGCGATGGCACTCTATGGACTGCGGATGCTGCAACTCGTTATAGTATCTGGACTAGATATTTAGATGTATTCAATGAAGTTCATTTGTTGGTGCGTGTTAAATTCTGTGGCGAACCTCCTAAAGCATGGGTTAAGGCTTCAGGTTATGGAGTCAAACCTATTCCAATACCCGACTTTGTAGGGCCATCATGGGAGTATGTGAAAAACTACGTGAGTATAAAAAGAGCTATAAGCAAGGCAATAGCAAATGCTGAGGCTATACAGTTGCACGTACCATGCATAATTGCTGGCGAAGCCTGGAACTCTATGCCATCACGAAGACCATACTTTGTTGAAGTGATTGCTGACCCCTACGATGATTATGCTCCAGGATCTATCAAGCATCCCTTGCAACCCTTGTTTCGTTGGTGGTTTACCCGCCAATTACAACGGCAGTGCCAGCAAGCTTCTGCGGCTCTTTATGTCACAAAACAAGCACTACAACGACGTTATCCTTGCCCAAAATACTCTGTAGGCGTATCTGATGTAGAGCTTCTAGAAGGTACGTTAGTATCCAAACCCCGCCCGATTCAACAAGAAAAACGCACATTTAAGCTAATCATAGTAGGTTCACTGGCTCAACTCTACAAAGCGCCAGATGTATTGATTGAAGCTGTTTCTATCTGCGTCAAAGAAGGATTAGATCTGAAGTTAATTTTTGTCGGAGATGGTCGGTATCGAGCAGAGTTAGAGGCAAAATCTGTGGCACTGGGCTTAGGCGATCGCGTCTTGTTTCGTGGACAGTTACCAACCAGCGAAGCTGTGCGTGAGCAATTAGATCAGTGCGACCTTTTCCTTTTGCCTTCTCGCATGGAAGGCTTGCCCAGAGCGATGGTTGAGGCAATGGCGCGATCGCTACCTTGTATTGGCTCAACAGTGGGCGGTATCCCCGAATTGCTACCTGCTGAAGATATGGTGACAGCAGGAGATGCAGTTGCTTTAGCACATAAGATTCGAGAAGTTGTCACCAACCCAGAACGCATGGCTTTAATGTCTGCTCGTAATCTAAATAAGGCAAAAGAGTACAAAAGAGAAGTTCTCAAAGAGCAGCAGGTTGCTTTTTATCGCTATGCGCGAGAAAACACCCAAGAGTGGTTAAAGGCAGCGAAGTTATTTTAATTTATCAAGTAGCAATTTAAGTTGCTACTTCACTCTTGAATTAGCATTGGCGTATTATCTGTACTAAAAAATCAGAAGCGAATTCAATATGCTAAATATCAATCTATTTCCTGTTATTAAGAATCAAATTAAAAAGATTATTGGAAAAAAGAATGATTGGGCAATTGGAATTTATCAAGGAAATTCTTTGGTTGACTGGGAAGCTCTTAACAATATTTGCAATCCGGTTTTGACTGTTAAGGATGTCAGTGATGTGTCAGCAGAGTTTATTGCCGATCCTTTTATGATTTTGGCGAATGGTACTTGGTATATGTTTTTTGAAGTACTGAATAAGGCTAATGGGCTAGGTGAAATTGGTTTAGCAACTAGCCAAGATGTGCTCAATTGGAATTATCAAAAAATCATCTTGCGGGAAGATTTTCACTTGTCTTACCCTTATGTATTTTATTGGCTCAACGATTATTACATGATTCCAGAAAGCTCACAAGCAAATGCTATTCGCTTATATAAAGCAGTTGATTTCCCCAGGCAATGGTGTTTTGTGAAAAATCTAATTGAGGGTAGAGATTATGTAGATACTTCTATTTTTTACTTTGATAATAAGTGGTGGCTATTTACATCATCAACAGCAAGTAATATTCTGCGACTCTATTATGCTGATGAAATCATGAGTTATTGGGTTGAGCATCCTCAAAGTCCTGTAATTGAGGACGATGCAAAAATAGCCAGACCAGGAGGGAGAGTTATCGTAAATAATGGCACGGTTTTTAGATATGCCCAAGATGACCAGTACTTATACGGTACAAAAGTTCGGGCATTTGAAATCATTGTGCTGACAACAACAGCTTATAAAGAAAAACCAATTGCAGAAAATCCCATTCTTCAAGCAAGTGGCTCCGGCTGGAATAAAACAGGAATGCATCATATTGATGCTCACAAGATTGATGAAAATAAATGGATAGCCTGTGTGGATGGATATCAAATGTCATTAGGAGCTTGGACATAGGAAGTGTATTGACATGACTCAATATCCGAAAATGACGCTAGTGCATATCTCAACCGTGGCTGAAACATTAGAATTTATCAACGGTCAGTCTAGTTACATGAAGGAACGAGGTTTTGAAATTCACGCGATCGCTTCTCCTAGTGAGTTGCTGACTCAATTTGGCGATCGCGAGCAAATTACCGTTCATTCTGTCAATATGCCCAGACAGATTACTCCATTAAAGGATCTGTATGCCTTATTTCACCTCTGGCGGCATTTACGCCAAATTCGTCCCGACATTATTCATGCTTATAGTCCTAAAGGAGGACTCTTAGGTATGATCAGTGCTTGGCTAGCAGGAGTTCCTGTCCGCGTATATCACATATATGGTTTACCATTAATGACCGCCGTTGGCTACAAACGCTTGTTGCTTTGTTTGAGTGAAAAGGTTTCCTGTTTGCTTGCCAACCAAGTATTGTGTGTCAGCCATTCAATTCGCAAAGTAGCAATTTCTGAAAATCTTTGCCCAGAAGCGAAGGTCAAAGTGCTGCTTAAAGGTGGGGTTACGGGTGTGGATGCTGCCAATCAGTTCAATAAAGCAAATTTGGCTGCAAATGTCCGCCTAAAAACGCGCAAACAATTTAATATTCCTACCGATGCTTTAGTAATAGGCTTTGTGGGGCGGATCGTTCGTGATAAGGGTTTAGCAGAACTGGTATCAGCGTGGAAAATTTTGTCCTCTGAGTTTCCCAATTTGCATTTGCTTGTTGTCGGCCCTTTTGAACCACAAGATCCAGTATCAGAAGATGTGGAATATACGCTCAGAAATGATGCCCGCATCCATTTGACAGGAAGGCGATCGCACATATCCCCCTTATATGCGGCAATGGATATTTTGGCTCTGCCATCTTATCGGGAGGGTTTGAGTACTGTAATTTTAGAAGCGGCAGCAATGCAATTGCCAGTAGTAGCTACGCGCATTCCGGGTTGCATAGACGCAATCCAAGAAGGTGTCACAGGCATATTGGTGTCACCGTATAATGCACAGGCATTAACAGATGCAATTCGCACATATTTGCAGGATTCAAAATTGCGTCACAGTCACGGGCAGGCAGGGCGCGAGCTAATTTTACAAGACTTTATTCCAGAAGCAATGTGCAAAGCGATATATCAAGAATATGTTCGGCTGCTAACAGAAAAAAGATTATTATCTCCTAATCATTTGGGCTAGGTGAATAGAAAGTAGTACTTGATTGTGTAGTGATCAAACACGTAGGAAAAAATTACACACTCCTAGAGTCTTATTAAAGTAGCTAATAAATAGGTTGACTGTTTAAGTTCTTAGTTGTTTATAGGTATATCATTATGGAAAACTTTCTGCCTTTTGCCTTGCCCGATATTGGAGAGGAAGAAATTGCTGAAGTAGTCCATTCTCTGAGGTCTGGTTGGCTAACTACCGGAGCAAAAACGAAGCGATTTGAACAGGATTTTGCCGAATTTATTGGGCATGGTGTAGAAGCGATCGCAGTGAATTCTGCCACATCAGGGTTACATCTAGCTCTGGAGGCTTTAGGGATTAGCCCTGGCGATGAGGTCATTACTACAGTTCACACGTTCACTGCTACGGCGGAAGTGATTCGCTATTTAGGGGCAAATCCAGTCTTTGTCGATATTGATCCACTCACTCTGAACATCGACCCGACAAAAATAGAGGCAGCAATTACCCCTCGAACGAAAGCTATCATGCCCGTCCATTTTGGAGGACTGGCCTGTGATATGGAACCAATTCTGGCGATCGCTCAAAAGTATGGCTTGAAAGTTGTAGAAGATGCTGCCCATGCTATCCCAACAACCTATCAGAGTAAGTTGATTGGTAGTCTGGATAGTGATGTGACAGTCTATAGTTTTTATGCAACTAAGACTATTGCAACTGGCGAAGGTGGGATGCTCGTTACCCGCAATCCTGAAGTTGCTAAGCGGTGTCGGATCATGCGGTTACATGGTATCAGTCAAGATGCTTTTGATCGTTACACTTCAACTAAACCTTCTTGGCACTATCAGGTAGTTGCACCAGGCTTCAAATACAACATGACCGATCTGGCGGCTTCTTTAGGAATTCATCAATTGAAGAAAGCTTGGATATTCCAGAAAAAACGGGCAGCGATCGCCAATCTATATGATGCAGAGCTAGCAAACTTACCTTTACATCTACCAGCAAAACCTGCTGAGGGTGATATTCACTCTTGGCATCTTTATGTAATTCGCTTAGACGACTCTGTAGAAGTGAGCCGCAACACCTTCATTGAACAACTAACTGCAAAAGGAATTGGTTGTAGCGTCCACTATATTCCTCTACACTTGCATCCCTACTGGCGCGATACTTATAACCTTTGCTCAGAGGATTTTCCCTGTGCATCCTATGCTTACAAACGCATAGTGAGCCTACCAATTTACACAAAAATGACCGAAGCTGATCAAACTCGCGTTATTCAAGTTGTGAAAAAAACTTTAACTTGATCCTCTTTTTCTTGCCATCAGTAAACATTTAATTGCTTTAGAGATTACCTAATTGGATTTTTCACGGACTATTACCTGATTATGACTAAACGAATGTTTGACTTATTTTTTGCCCTAATTGGTATTGCAATCCTACTGCCTCTATTTTTCATTATTGCAATATGGATTAAGCTGGATTCTCCAGGCCCCGTGTTTTTTCGGCAAATTCGGATTGGACGCTACGGGCGTGAATTTAGTATCTACAAGTTCCGCACTATGGTGACTAAAGCCGAGAGTATAGGAAGACAAATTACAGTTGCTAACGATATACGGATTACGCGAAGTGGTCGCTTCTTGAGGAAGTATAAGCTAGACGAATTACCCCAATTATTCAATGTTGTAAAAGGGGAAATGAGTTTTGTTGGCCCTCGTCCTGAAGTACCAAAGTATGTTGCACTTTATACACCAGAACAGCGTCGAGTATTAGAAGTACTTCCGGGCATAACTGATCTAGCTTCAATCAAATTCCGAAATGAAAGTGAGCTTTTAAAACAGACTGCAAATCCAGAAAATGTTTATGTTAGAGAAATAATGCCTCAAAAATTAGAGTTAAATATGCAATATATTGCTCAAATCAGCTTACGCTTCGATATACTCATTATTGTTAGAACACTGCTGCGAGTGATAGCAACATAAAACTTAAATCATCAGTTTGATAGGCTAGGTCTGATATTTTAGATCATTCTCAACAAGCTCAGATAAACCGGGTTTTAAAATGATAAATCTTTAATATTCTCAACAAAGTCTGTTTGTGACTTTGATAAAATCATTCTCTGCATTTAATTACAAAATATAAAGTTTAAAAAGTTATTTATGGAATATCCTGAATCATCTCCAAAGATTGGCAAATATTGGCAAATAATGAACCGTCGTTGGCTGCCTGCTATATGTGTTTTTGCCCCAGTTTTTTTGACTTTGTTATTGACTTTATCTTTTTTGAAAAAACCTACTTATTTAGCAGAAGCAAAGCTAAAGTTTCAAAGGATAAATACCACTTCAACTCTAACGGGTGTAGGAACAGAAATAAGTAAATTGGAACCATTAGTGCAGGATCAGAAAACTAATCCTCTCTATACAGAGGCAGAAGTGATCCGTTCTATGCCAATTGTCAGAACAACTATAAATCGACTGAATCTGAAAAACAAGAAAGGTAATTTACTCACAACTAAGGAGTTTCTCAAAAATCTAATTATAAAAGATGTTAAGGGATCTGATATCCTGCAAATTTCTTACAAAGATACCAATCGAGAAACATCTGCAAAAGTTGTTAATACTCTTGTAGAAATTTATTTAGTACAAAATGTATCTTTTCTCAGAAATGAAGCATCTGCTGCCCGCAAGTTTATCGAAAAACAACTTCCAGATGCGGAATTAATTGTTCGAAAAGCAGAAGCAGAACTAGCAAGGTTTAAAGAAAAGTACCAAGTTGTTTCTTTACAAGAAGAAGTAACTAAGGCTGTGGAAATCATTGCAGAATTGCAAAAACAACTTGGCGAAACTCAATCTAGACTTGCTGATGTCAATGCACAGTCTAAAGAAATCCGTGAGTTATTAGGTATGAACTCCCAGCAGGCGTTGATGATGACTTCCCTCAGTCAGATTTCAGGAGTGCAAGATATTGTTAAAGAAACCCAACAGATAGAATCGCAATTGGCAGCTAGGCGTACTGTTTTGCAGGACAACCATCCGCAAATTAGAAACTTAGAGGACAAATTAAATTCTTTAAATATGCTGTTGCAACAACGCATTGCAATGGTTGCAGGAACAAATAAACCACAACTAAACAAAAACTTTCAACTAGGACAGTTGCAACAGCAGCTCTCTACAAGACTTGTGGAATTAGAGTCAAACCGTTTGGGTTTTGAAAACCAGGCTGCTACCTTATCTAGGTTACAAATTTCTTATAAGCAACGCTTGAACAATCTGCCGAGATTGGAACAACAACAGCGCCAGTTAGAACGTAAAGTCCAGGGTGCTCAATCTACCTACTCACTTCTGCTACAAAAGCTGCAAGAAAGCCGGATTGCTGAGAATCAAAGTGTAGGTAATGCAAGTATTATATCCGAAGCTGAAGTTCCCCAAGAACCTAGTTCTTCTCCCATGATTTCGTATTTGGGTGCAGGCATATTGGCTAGTATGGCTACTTTGGCAGCTGTGTATTTTTTGGAAGTAAGAGATAAATCTATTAAGACCGTTGATGAGGCAAAATCATTACTGGGATTGACTTTATTAGGAGTAATTCCTTTCACTAGTAAGTCGAAAAAAATCATTCGTGGGCATGAAGAACCGGAGTCGTATAGTCAAAGAATTGTTGTTAGAGATACTCCTCGCTCCCCAATGAGTGAAGCTTACCGAATGCTCAAGGCGAATCTGAAGTTTATAAGTGCCGATAAAGAACTAAAAGTTATTGTTGTCACCAGTTCTGTACCCTCAGAAGGTAAATCAACGGTAGCTGCCAATTTAGCTGTAGCAATGGCTCAGAGTGAGCGTAAAGTCTTACTAATAGATGGAGATTTGCACCGTCCAGTTCAGCATAAAATCTGGGAACTGACTAATAATGAAGGTCTAAGCAATTTGATTGTTGAGCAGGCTGAAATCAGAATAGCTATTAAAAAAGTTATGGATAACTTGGATGTCCTGACTTCTGGAGTAGTACCTCCTAGTCCAGCATCCCTGCTCGACTCCAAACGAATGGCTACATTGATGAAAACTCTTGCTGCCAAATACGACTTTGTGATTATTGATGCTCCCTCATTAAACGTTGCTGCTGATGCTGCTACTTTGGGGCAAATGGCTGATGGTGTTTTATTTGTAGTTCGGCCAGGGGTAGTTGATTCGGTGAATGCAGTTTTTGCTAAAGAACTTTTGGAAAAATCTGGTCAGAATGTGCTGGGACAGGTAGTAAATGGTGTGATTCCTAAAAATGAACCCCATAGCTACTATTACTTTAGTGAGGATGCCGATCTAAAAGTAACCCAGGAATCCTCAAAAATTTTCAGCAATAATGCAGTACGCTAAACATCGAATCCAAGTTGACAAAGATACAGGTAAATATTCTCAAGTGTTGGTAGAAGCAAAGCAGCTAGAACTTGATTATCGCTGTTTAATAGACAAGCTATATTTACTAAAAATCAGCGATCGCAAGTTGCAAATTAGCTTAAGCAAACATCTCTCGATTTGAAATATCATACCCCATGACTTTTACCAATTACCCAATTACGCCGGAAAAAACGGGCTAAAGCCGACTCTTCGAGCGATAAATAAATAGGGCGTCCGTGGGGACAGGTGCGGGGGTTGCGAGTGCTTTGCCATTCATCTAAAAGTGTCTGCATTTCTTGCAAGTTCATGGGTGTACCATTACGAATCGCACTGCGACAAGCAACAGCTACTTGGGCGGTTTGTAAGTCGCCTCCCCAACTGAGTTCTAAAATTGCTTCTGCACAATCTTCTCGCTGCTGCAAAAGTGTGGGTAAGGTGCGGACTGCCCAAAGTTGTTCGCCAAATGGTTCAATATCTAAACCGATGCGTTGTAGTTGTGAGACTTGTGCTGGCGACAATTGATAAAGAATAATTGGCGGTTCTGTAGGAACAAGTTGCCAATTATCGCATAATTGCTCATACAAAACTCGCTCATGGGCGATGTGTTGTTCCACTAACCACATACCACCAGAATGTTCCGCCACAATATAGGTGTTGCTAACTTGAGCGACGGCTTTTAAAGAGTGCTGAGTATCATTGCCTTCGTTTGGGTTTTTAGGATTGAAATTGTAACCGCCTTTTGCTTCTGCGGCTTTGAGTAATTTACCAACTCGTGTTGTGTGAACAGCTTCTCTGAGATTTGCAGAACTAATGCGGAGTGCTTGGTTAATTGCTTGAGTAATTTGCTCTTGCCAATAACTCAGTTCGTTGAGGTAAATTTCGGTTTTTGCTGGATTGCGGTTCCAGTTGATTTGCTCAGGAGAAATGGCAAGATGCAGAAAACAGATGGGATAGCGATCGCGTGGTAATGTTCTGTGAAAGGCCGATAAAATCGTTTGCTCTAGTTCCGGCGATTTTACCATCCGTCCGTTGATAGCTACTCGTACCCAATCTGGACGATGGCGATGGCAGCGGTCTGGTAATCCTACCACCAATGAGAGTGCTGAGTGCTGAGTGCTGAGTTCTGAGTTCTGAGTCTGGAGTGCTGAGTTGGGAGTGTTGGGAACTTCGAGTTTCACCTCTTGCAAATCACCCTGTCGGACTTGGGGTAAAATCTGCGGTAGTAGTTTTCCTGTTGTGGTCGCGGGACAAATAGTGAACCATTGACGGTCATTTTGACAAACTTGCCAAGTAACGTGAGGATGGCACAGAGCGATTTGGTGAATTGTTGCTTGCACAGCTTTCATTTGCTGTGCTGCTGATGGCAATCCCTGACGACGAGATGAGCTACCGAAGAGATTAGAAACTATAACAACTGTACCAGGAGCGATCGCAGTTGCTTCTACTTGAACAACTTTCCCGCTATCGCTGTAGATAACCCGCCATCCTAAGTTACCACCTGTGGGACGACTTAAAATCTCTAAATCTGCTAGCGTTGTCAAACTATGCAACGCCTCACCTCGAAATCCTAAACTGTTAATTTTCCACAAATCTGCACTAGAGCGAATTTTGCTGGTGCTGTGAGCTGTGGCTGCTTGTTGCAAGTCATCTAGGTTCATTCCACAACCATTATCTGCGACGTGGATTCGCCACTGTTGTGGCCATAGAGAAACCACAATTCGCGTTGCACCTGCATCAAGGGAATTTTCTACCAATTCCCTCACCACAGAAGCGAAAGAGTCGATTACCTCTCCAGCTGTAATGAGATATACGACTTCTGTTGGTAAAGCCTGAATAGTAGATGCCATAAATAATAGTTTATAGCTTCTGGGGGCAGAGGCAGTGGGGAAGTATTTTTGAATTCTATCTCCCTGTCCTCCCAATAGGTTTCGGTTAAGGCAAAAGGGAAAGGCTGAAATTTATCCCTTACCTTGAGAAATTTTTATTAATTGTAAAGAAAACTCGATTAAAAGTGGATGTTTGATAAATTGCTTGTGAGGTTATAAGCGGGAAAAGCTTATGAGTAATAATTTAGTAGCTGATGTTCATGATCTCAAGACCCGTTTGGAATGGGGTCAACCAGGTTTTACAATTGTTGATGTGCGCGATCGCCACACCTACAATCACGGTCATATCACTGGGGCAATTCCTATCCCATTAGATGACTTGGCATCCAGAGCAAAATCTTCTTTGCATACAAAACGCCATATCTACATTTATGGCGAAAATGATGAGCAATCAGCCAAAGCTGCACAAGTATTAAGAGCATCTGGGTTTGTTGAAGTAGCTGAAATTCAAGGTGGTCTTTCTGCTTGGAAGACTGCTGGTGGTGCTACAGAAGGCGTTGGCGCATAAACTCAAGCCAGAGATATCAATCCAAATCTATTTGTTCCATAATTAATGGTTTTGTGTACTGCACACTGTGCAGTACAATTTTTTCTTGAGCATCACAGAAAGCCACTTACTGCAACATTAATTAACATTAAATCATTTACTTTTTAACCGAACTCAGCACTTTTTATTAAACTAAGTACGTTAAATAGTAAAAGTCTTTAAAGTAGTCGTCAATTAATATCGCCCATGACCAAAACTTTAGAAATTTCAGGTTTTAGCAACCCACTTAACATCGATGCGGGACGTTGACTGTAAGGCCAAGCAAAAGCATGACGAAAAGCTGCATCTTGACAAGCTTGCAGCTGTTCAAAGTTAATAATGTCGTAAGTCAAGAGATTTTCATACTCAAATGGCAAACGCACATTGTGCAAACCGGCGTTATCTGTACAAATAGCGATGTCTACCCCAGCATCAAAACAACGGTCAAAAACTAATTTGAGTTGACGTATATCTTGCAAAGTACCAGTTTTAATGTAAGTTGTAGGACAAACTTCTAAACACTGTCCGCGTCTAGCTACATCCTTAAGTAACTCTGGATATAGTAAGGGAATTTGGATACCGTGACCAATCCGCATCAGATAGGGTAATAGTTGTGGGTAACAGCCAGCGCTAGTTTCATAGAGGTGTCCGGTGGTGTTAATGCCCTGCGATCGCGCATAATTATATAGACTAATCCATTCTTCTAGGCGATCGGCGTAGTAGCTATCACCACCCGCTACATCTACCGCACAAACATACTGTTTGTTTTGCACTGCTAAATCAACAATCGCCTTATTCACTTCATAAGGTAGGCGCGAGTGCATACAAAGAATTTGGCTAGTGACAATCGGATATTCTGGCGGATGACTAGCTTTCCCTACTACTTCCACAATTTCTGCCATTTTGTCAATTCTTTCCGATTGACTCAGATGCTCAGGTGTCCGTAAATATGGGGTGTAGCGTAGTTCCAGATAAGCCAAATTCTCAAAAATATAAGCACCCCGCACCAAGCGATAGATAAAGTAAGGCAAAGTTTCCACAGTTTGCACACTTTCTACTAGGGTGTGCAATTCCAGGTATTCATCTAGAGTATTGCGTGGTCGTGTGTAAAAATCTTCAAATTCTGAATAGTCAGCAAAGCGAGAAATCAACTCAGAAGAATGTCGCTCGAAATATCGCCATAAAACACGGGGTACAACCGAACCACCCAAGTGTCGATGTAATTCAGCATATAAAGCCATAGTGTTATTTTTAGGGAAAAATATCAATAATTGTAACAAAAGCACAAAGGAAAAAAATTTATGTCTAAAGAAAGATTGTGTAAAAATACGGCTTATTACACCTGTTGACCTACTTATTGTCAGGACAATGTGTGTATGCTAACTTTGGTTTAGAGAGAATAGCCTAATTAAAAGTATGAGTCACCTAACCGAATCCAGGACTGAACGAATTGATATCCGTACTAGCTCTAGCGTTAAAAAGCTTTTACAGCAAGCAGCAGCAGCAAGTCATAAAAATGTTAGTGAATTTCTGCTTGAACATGGCTTGCAAGCTGCACAAGACACTTTAACAAATCGAAAGCTTTTTGCGCTAAACGATGAGCAATGGCAAGCTTTTCAAGACGCTCTTGATGCTCCATGTGTTGAAAAACCACGTTTACGTCGTTTGTTAACTGAGCCTAGCGTATTTGAGTAGTCTTGTGGCATCTAACAATTTATATATCACTAAATTATCAAAATCCCACGATCTAAAAAACTTTGATTGTGGGAATTCCGATTTAAACAATCATTTAAACAAATATGCTTTAAAAAATCAGCAATCTGATAGTTCAACAACCTATGTCGCTTGCTTAGGAAGTGATGTAATTGGTTATTACACTATCATCGTAGCGTCTGTTATTCATGAGAATGCACCGCCTCGTATATCTAAAGGTTTACCAAAATATCCTATCCCTGTAGCTTTATTAGCTCGGTTAGCGGTAAGCAAAGAATTTCAAAACAAAGGTATAGGGAGAGGCTTACTAAAAAACTGCTTAATTCGCATAAACCAAGCAGCTGATCTGATTGGTATTCGTGCATTATTAGTTCACGCGAAAGATGAGAAAGCGCGTGGCTGGTATCAACAATTTGATTTTGAACCTAGCCCAACAGATCCATTACATTTATTTCTGATGCTAAAAGATATTCGCGCTATGCTAGAAAGTTAAAAAGATTAACATTTTGTCTATATACCGATAGGAACATTGCACAAAAAATTATAGTTATCCTCATTCCTCACTTTTAACTTTGATTGCTTGCACGCCAGCCAAAATAAAATTAACCGCTTCGTGGGTATGCTGCTCAATCATTTCTGGACTCAGTAGTTGTAAATCGGGTCTAGTATGCTTGATGTTTTCGTAAGCATTGAAGTATAAGTTACAAACTCCAACAATATGCAGGGTGGTAATAAATGGATCGATTTGACGGAAACAACCCTCTGTCATCCCCCGTTCTAAAATCCTGATGAGATACCCGAAATTTTCTTGCCAATTACCCTGTTTGAAATACTTTCCCTGATTTTGGTTTGCTTCTTGGAACCACAGCATCCCTCTGTGTGGGTGAGCAGCTTCGTAAGCGATCGCTTCTTTGACAACCACCTTCAAGGCTTCCTCTGGTGGTAACTGATCCAGATTTAGCTGCTGGAACCCTTCATGCATTTCCACAGCAGGACGTTGCAAAACAGCTTTATATAGCCCTTCCTTGCTCTCGAAGTAGTAATAAATCATCGCTGTGGTTACACCTGCACTTTTGGCGATCGCTTCTGTCCGCGCCCCACTAAGTCCATATCTGGCGAACTCTGATTCCGCTGCATCGAGAATTTGCTTTTTCGTCGCCTCTGCATCGCGCACCTGACGCGGTTTTTTAGATGAGATTTTTGATTGCGTTGAACGACCCACGTTTTTCTATCATACTAACGAAAACATCTTAACTAAAAAATTGGTTAGTAGTTGACATAAAGCATGAGATTGATTAAATTAATAACTAACTAAAAGATTAGTTAAATAGCTTTTACATAAATCAATAATGCAATGTCTAAAGTCAGCCGAGCCGGAGCTAGGTAGCTTTGCTTATTCGATCTATATGAAATATGAAACCTATCCTCAACTTTGAGATATCTCATAAATCAAATAATTTAGACCCCTTGGAGGAAAAATGGAACCAATTTTACCTGGTGCACCTTGGTTAATTGCTCACAAGTCGATGCTAGGAGTTAATAAACCTAATAAAATCACTTTAAATGGACAAGATTATGTCATTTGGCAAAACCAAAAAGGCGAAGTGTTTGCCCTTGATAACATCTGTCCGCACATGCAAGCCCCTTTATCGAACGGCTGGGTTTGTCAAGAGAAAGATACAATTACTTGCCCTTTTCATGCTCTAGAGTTTGACGGACAAGGCAGATTATACCAAGGTGATAAAAAAGATACCCAGCCAATTGCTAAGCCATTAGAGCTAATTGTTAACAATGATTGCATCTGGACTTATGCTGAGTTTGAGCCAAGATTACCCATCCCAGATTTGCATCAGAAAATTGTAGATGAATATGAATTCATCGGAGTAGCTGGAGAAAAAAGTATTCAAGGTGACTTCTTGAGTAACCTAATGGTTAACTATGACTATAACCACCAAAATGGAACTCATAAAGAACTATTTAAAATCACATCTTGTAATGTCAGTTCTTTTGAAGAAAAAGGATACTACGCTAAAGTAAAACAAGAGCTTACGAGATCTGATAATACGCTAGGAGAAATTGTCAAAAATCCTATTTTAGGAATCTTCCCCAAAATACTCAGTAATACACTCGAATACGCTTTTCCTTCAACTACAGCCTTCTTTGCTAAGACACCTATTGGTGATATTGCTCAGATTCACATTCTCTACCCTGAAACAGAAAAACGAACTAAAACGTTTATTTTGATGTATGCCAAAAACATCAATTATTTAATGAAATTCCTGTTTAAAAACTCAGTTTTACAAGCAGCAGCTACAGTTATTGAGCAGGATACAGGTGCAGTTGAAAGCTTGTATTCTCGGCAAAAACCAAAAATTAGACTACCAAATGAAGAGATTATGTTTTATGCAGAAAAACTCTACCGTGATTGGTAAGTGCTAGGCTACATTTAGCGATATTCACCAGGCAACAATGACTGCACTTATCCTCAACTTAAGTCCTGCCATTGAGTTAACAGATGAACAGTTCTTCCAACTCTGTCAGAATAATCGAGATTTGCGACTTGAGCGCACAGCAGAGGGAGAATTAATTATCATGCCACCAACTGGATGGGGAAGCGGAAATCGGAATAGTAGACTGACACAGCGTTTAGGCAATTGGGCTGATGCTGATGGTACAGGGCTAGCTTTTGACTCCTCAACGGGCTTCAAACTCCCCAATGATGCAAATCGATCGCCTGATGCATCTTGGGTGAGCCGGGAGCGATTAGAAGCCCTAAATCCAGACCCTACTAGATTCCTACCGATGGCTCCCGATTTTGCGGTAGAATTGCGCTCTGCTTTAGACAGCTTAAAGACTGTGCAACAAAAAATGCAGGAGTACATTGATAATGGTGTGCGTCTAGGCTGGCTAATTGACCCTCAGAACCAAAGGGTAGAAATTTACCGCCTAGGACAGGATGTTGAGGTTCTAGAATCCCCTACCTGCTTGTTAGGAGAGGATGTATTGCCTGGGTTTGTGCTGGATTTAGCACAGATTTTGAATTAGGCGATCGCTCAATTTCACTTATTTAAATATATGTGCAATTTGCAACTATAATTGGCATAAAAATTACTATTGACTAAATAACAGAAATGCTGCTTGAAATGACCCTATAACAAAACCTAAAACACCGCCTAAAGTCACAATAGCCTGCAATTCATTTTTCACAATTCCCTCAATTGCAGCTTCTAAATCAGCGGGTGACGTTGATTTCACACGGTCAACAATCACTTGATCTATCGACAAAATCGGAATTGCCTGCGCCATAATCGCTTCTAAATCTTTTTCTAAATACCTATCTAAAATGATAGCCAACTCTTGACTTACGACCTCTAAAGAAGCACTCACAACAGGTGAACTACTAAGACGATTCAGCAACAATACAGCAATATTTTCCCAGTCAACAGAATCAGTTAATCCTTGCAGAAAATCGCTACCACTAGTTTGTAGGTAATGACGGACACTTTCGCGTGTGGTCTTTCGCAGTTGGCGCACCGTTCCCATTGGCAAGTTTTGCAAAGATAAATTTTGCAGCAACTTCTTAAGGCGATCGCGCATTTGCAACTCTTGAATCAACTCCTGCAAACGATCATTGGTAGCTTCTTTCTCATCTAAGCAAAATGTTCGTAGCCTCGTGAGAGTATTGCGTAAGCCAAACAGATTTGCCACAACCCAATACGTACCGCTGGTTTTTTCCCGAAAGCCTTCATCAATAATTTGAATCGTGCGATCTGTTAAAAAATCAACTATTACCTGTCGCAGCACATCTGGTGGCAAAACAACCTGCAAAAGCCAATCAGCAAGTCGCGTGGATTGTTCTTCACTCAGTTGAAATTCCAGTAATATCTGGTCAAAAATTTGATTGATCTGCGCTTCCAAAAAGTCTTCGCGTCGCGCCAAAACTTTGAGTAAACGTGGCAAGGATTCTCCCAACAAATCCCGCAAAATACCTGCCACAATTTTGGCACTCTTCTCGTTCTTATCCGTTTTTATCTGTTCAATTGCCAGCCGCAACAACCACAGAATTGCTGCTTGTACGCGTTCTGTTTGTAACAGACGCCGCGCCAAATTTTGTAATTCCTCTGGCGTTAGCAGCGACCCCATGATTGTATTGGAAATGTTTAGAGCCAGACGTTCCTGGTTGCGGGGAATCAACCCAGGCGTAAACGGTACTCTTCGTCCACCAATATAAATTGCTCTGTAGGGACGAAATAACATTTTGATGGCTATATCGTTTGTGAAATAGCCGATAACTCCACCAAGTATGGGGGGAGACACATAAAGCCAAAGATGAGACCAATCCACAGGATTTTGGATTTCGGGTTTGGGACTTCAGATTTTAGATGAAATGTTGATTTGTGGATTCAAGAGTCTTTGGTTGTTTACCATTAGACCCCAATCCCAAATCTAAAATCTAAAATTTGCTTACTACCAGCACTCCCATCATACCGTTCACAATGGGGTAGTGTGTGGCAACTGCAAAACCAACTTGACGAGCTAACTCTACTTGCTCTGTTCCAATGGGAAAGCGGTCTAAGCTGGGACTGATGTAAGCATATTCTTCCTTTAAACCTAAATGATTGGCCACTGGCACGACAAAACCGTCCAGATACCACTGCTGAAAAGTGCGTAACTGAGGGTTGCTCGGTCGGTGAAAATCTAAAATCGCAGCTTTAGCTCCTGGTTTCAAGACACGATATAACTCTTTGAGACTGCGAGAAATATCTGTAACATTTCTTAAACCATACCCCATTGTCGCAGCGTCAAATTGGTTATCGTCAAAGGGTAAATCTAAGACATCGGCTTCTACCCAGGTGATAGCAGGTTGGGGATAATGACTTTGGGAGCGTTCTTTGGCAGTTTCCAACAAGTTTGGGGAAAAGTCTACTCCGTACACATGTCCCATTGCTCCCACACGCCGCGCCAAGCGCAAGGCTAAATCCCCACTACCGCAACACAAATCAAGGCAAGTATCTCCTGGTTTAGCTGCGCTCCATTTAACTGCCATTTCCTTCCATATTCGGTGTTGTCCCAGACTCAACCAATCGTTCAACTGGTCATAAACTGGAGCAATACGGTTAAAAATGGCACGAATTTCGTTAGTCATTGGTCAAGAGTCAAGGGTCAAGAGTAGAGACGCGATTAACCGCGTCTTTACAAGAGTCAAGGGTCAAGGGTCAAATGCTATTGACTTTGGACTCCGGACTTTTGACTCTTGCCTAAATTTTGGTTTTATGAAAGCGACTACTAGTAAGAGCGATCGCCACTAGTTGCGCTGATAAATCAATTAGCTTTAATTCATCTTCTCGCAAAGTGCAGGGTTGTTTCCACTGTAGTGATAATACTCCCAATAGTTCATTTCGATAGCTAATTGGAATAACTAAATGTGCTTGCACTCCCGTGTTTTGGTAGTGGGTAATACTATTTAATTTTGTGTCTTTAAGTACATTTAAGGATATTTGCATTTGCCCAGTGGCGATCGCTTCGCTAGTCAGTGGGTCTTGTGCTAGCCAATTTTCTACTGTACCTGTATCGCTGTAACTCCCTTGAGTTGCAACTAGAGTATTGCCCTCTGTTAGTTGCAAAATGCAGCCATCCGCTGCAAAAGTCTCATTAACAGCCCTAGCAATTGGTGTGAGAGTCTCCTCTAAGCTAGAAGCGGCTTGAGTTACTTGCACCAAAACAGTCAGCAGCGCCATTTGGGCATGAGCACGGCGCAATTCTTCTGTGCGTTGTTTGAGCAAGTCGTAGGTTTCTGCTGCTCTTTGCACCACCGCCTTCAGTTCCCCTGGATCCCAAGGCTTGGTGATATATTTGTAGACTTGCCCAGCATTAATTGCTTCTACCAAGTCTTCAATATCAGTAAATCCGGTGAGAATTATCCTTACCGTATCAGGAAACTGAGGTACAGTCTTACTGAGAAACTCAGTTCCTTTCATTTCTGGCATTCGTTGATCGGAGATGATTACCGCAACTTCCCCTTCTGCTGCCAATACTTGGAGAGCGTTCATCCCACTATCGGCTTTGAGGACATTAAAGTCGCGCCGAAAAGTACGATAAAGCAGATCGAGATTATCTGGCTCATCGTCAACTACCAAGATTTTGAGTTTTTTTGGTCGTTCCAGAGTCATCAATTGATGATGGACTTTATCAAGTTCGAGACTGGGATTATCCATAAAATGATTCCTTTAAAATATTCACTGTTTTGTTATATTCCATACCAAGCGTAGTTGAGAAAAATTGATAAGCCTTGCGGGTATTTGCGGATATAAGTCAAGGCTGGTTAAATCCTCTGTTCTTAAATGCTACAGATGAAATTTGCCTGTTCAAACTATCTTTGCTAGAAGAAATTTAGGCAACTATAACCAATAGAACCAAATAACTGGGTGTAAATAAACATAATTATGCAATTTGACAATGAATAAATGTCCGCTTTTAGTATTGATTAAAACAGACAATTGGCAGTTATAACTAGCTGTTACGTTTATTCATGCCCACTTAAGTAATAGTATCATTTGTAACTTGCAATTAAATTTGATCTACATTCCTTGATGGTAAAAGCCCCCAGATTTATCTGTGGGATAAATCCAAAATTTAAAATCCGTCTTGGAAAGTTGCGTGGGCAGCTCTGCCGACTTGAGCAAACTTTCCGCAAAATCTAAAATTGAATGACGGTATGGTAGTTTCGTGTAGACAGTTAAAGATTAAAATAAGACTTGCTGATGAGGTGATGAATTATCCTCTCAAGTTAAAGCTCGCACTGTGATTATGACTGATCTGCCACCCAACACTCAAAATCCTGATGATGCTACTAATGATGTAGCACAAGAATTTTTGCGAAAGCTGAGGCAAAAGCAAGGCAGCTGGGTGGAATGGGGAGTAGCGATCGCCTACTTGCAAAAAAACGGTTACAATCCCCAAGAAATCTTTGAGGCCACGGGATTTGAGCCGATTCAACAAAATCAGGTAGTCGTTGGTTCCCAAGTTTACAATTCTTTAGAAAAGTTCGGGGCATCGGAAGCGACGCGATCGCACTACACTGCACGCGGTAGTGATATTTTGTACGAACTGCGTTTGCTTAATCAAGAAGAACGCGCCGGCGCCGCCGAACTTGCCTTCATCCACAAAATTGACGCCGATGAAGCGCGAGAAGTGGCAAAATCAATCAAAGAGTTCTCCTATTTCCGCACTTTGCCAGAAGGGTTTTCTACCCATCCGGGAGATGCCGTTGCTTACCAAGCTTGGAAACTAGCACGCCAAAATACAGATTTACAACAGCGATCGCGCCTAATTGCTAAAGGCTTACGTTTCGCTCATACACCAACAGCAAGGCAACAAATCGAACAACTATTGACTGATTTTAGTGTTGTTCCCAAGCGTCCAGCACCAATTTTGCCGTTTTATCGTCTGGAATCAGAAGAAGAATTACCCCGGATCGTCCCTGTGGTGGGCGAGTTACCGTTGACAAAACAAGAGTTGCAAGCTGTACCTTTGGTGACAGAAATTGAACCATTTCGGATGGTCAAGTTTTCTGGAGAGCAAGCTTGGGTTCCATTACCGGGTTGGCAAGTGTTATTGAGGGCAGAAGATCCAATAGTGATTTTAGCAAATAGCGATCGCTTACCCAACCAGACACAAAGCGAGCCAAAACCAGTGCTGGTAGTTATAGATCGCGCCCAACGCCAATGGGATGAATCCAGCTACTTTGTTGTTGAGAACTCTGGCGAATTAGATTTTCAGTGGTTTGAAACTGAGCCAGAAATTCCTCTGTTGGGGAAAATCATCATCATTGTACGTGCTAAGAGAATCCTCGATGAAGAACTAACCAAAGATTCTTGGCAGATTGACGAATAGCGCTCAACAGTATTTTTAGCTGCCGTTATGTGGAAGCCAAATTTCTTGACACAGCAATTGAGTGCATATACACTTATTTTATGGAAGACCAAGTTACTCAATTAGCCCAACTCAAAAAAGTTGGGACTACCTGTACCTGCTTTAATCTACGTAAAGCATCTCGTGTAATCACACACCTATTTGATGAGGTATTGCAACCAAGCGGGTTATTAGTGAATCAGTTTACCCTTATGGTTGCAATTAGCCTAGTTGGCTCGATGACGATCACGCACCTAGCCCAAGAATTAGTCCTGGATCGAACCACGCTGACACGCAACCTGAAGCCACTAGAAAGACAGGGGTTTATTCAAATTCAATCAGGACAGGATCAACGGATGCGGGTTGTAAGTTTAACACCTCAAGGACAGGAAGCTTTAGCGAAAGCATTGCCGCTATGGGACTTAGCACAGACTCGAATTGTTGAGCAATTAGGTCAAGAGCGGTGGAATACGTTGTTATCTGGTTTATCTGACACCGTGTCCTTATTCCGCGACAGTTAAATTTTTTTGAGTAAAAAGTGTATATACACATATTTAATTAATTAGGAGAGGTTGTATGTCTAAATTCGATAACCACCAGACTGTGAAAAAGTTTCGGGAGCAGAACCCACTTGATAATTCCACGCCAGTTTCTCCTTTAGATGCAGATTGGCTTCGTCGTTTGTGTTTAGAGATGGGGGCGGATGATGTTGGCTTTGTTGAGATTGATCGCCAAGAGATTGCCGATCAACGCCAAGACATCCTTGTTGCTTTCCCGCCGACAAAAACACTAGTTAGTTTTGTGTGCCGGATGAACCGCGAAAATGTCCGTAGTCCAGCGCGATCGGTAGCCAACGTGGAATTTCATACTACAGGCGATGAAGTCAACCAAATTGGACGTGAGATTGTCGCTACCCTTGAGCAAAAGGGCATTCGAGCCTTAAACCCAGCAATGGGTTTTCCGATGGAAATGGATCGCTTCCCTGGCAAAATTTGGGTTGTTTCCCACAAACCCGTAGCGGTTGCAGCCGGTTTAGGACACATGGGAATTCACCGCAACGTCATTCATCCCAAATTTGGCAACTTCATTTTACTGGGGACAATTTTAATAGATGCTGAAGTGACAGCATATAACAGACCAATTGACTACAATCCTTGCTTGGAATGCAAATTATGCGTAGTAGCCTGTCCAGTGGGAGCCATTGGTATGGATGGTCACTTTAATTTCTCAGCTTGTTACACTCACAATTATCGAGAGTTTATGGGAGGATTCACAGACTGGGTTGAAGATATTGCTGAGAGTAAAAATGCCCGTGACTACCGCCAAAAAGTGAATGATTCAGAATCAGCATCCATGTGGCAAAGTCTTAGTTTTAAGCCTAATTACAAAGCAGCTTATTGTGTGGCTGCTTGTCCAGCAGGGGAAGATGTGATTGGTCAATTCTTGAGGAATAAAAAAGAGTTTGTTCAAGAAGTAGTTAAACCTTTGCAGGATAAAGAAGAAACTATCTATGTCGTTCCCGGTTCTGACGCAGAAGCTTTTGTAGAGCGCCGATTTCCTCACAAGAAAGTTAAGCAAGTTAGTAATGGTATTCACCCTAATTCTATTCGCGGGTTTCTATTCGGGTTGCCTCTTTTATTCCAACGTAATCAATCAAAAGGTTTGGATGTCACCTACCATTTTACATTTACTGGTGCAGAAGAATGCCAGGCAACAGTGATTATTAAAAATAAGACAATTCAAGTGCTAGATAATCATGTTGGAACAGCCAATATTCATGTTACTGCCGATACCGAAACTTGGTTGCGTTTTCTAGCTAAGGAAAAGAATATTGTTTGGGCGTTAGTGCAAAGAAAAATTCGGATTAAGGGGTCACTACAATTACTTCAGGCTTTTGGAAAATGTTTTCCTTCATAAATTACTGCACCGATAAAGCTGATAAGGAACACCTATGCGGTAGTGCTGCGCGGCATCTATGATGCAAGTTTGTCCAGAAAGTTCTAGACGCTGCGGATAATCCCGTTTTCTGATTCCAGGCCCAACAACCCATAAATTTAGCTTAGATGTTGCTGGTATAGGCAGTTGGGAAAGGTTTTGCCAAACAGCAGATAAGTCAGGGGATTTCTGTAAAAATGCAAAACTATCAGAGTCAATATATGAATTCAAAACTTTGGTATCCGTTGAAGTTTGACTTCTAAGTTGTTCTAATGCTGTAGCAAAACTTAATCCCAGCGCCACATCCTGATAATTGCTATATCCCACTACTAGCATGATTGGTACAGAAGGTTCCAGGTTCATATTTTGGGCAACTTGCTCAGGCTGGAAGGGCTTTTGAAAAACTAAATTAGAAACAACAAAAATACAACTAATTAAACCAACAAGTAAAAATATAAATACAGAATTGAGGTTATTTTTAATTCCAAAACTGGCTGCTATGAGGGCGCAAAAGCTAGGATAGTAAACAAAGTTGTAGCGTGGGACAACGGTAATATCTTTACCTAAAAAATAAACAATAATCAAGAACTGTAATAAGACGAAAATAGTAAAACTTAAAAGTGTGAAAGTTGCTAAATAAGTTGTACTTTGTAACCACAGCAGTTTTAAACCTTTGAAAACTTGTCTTCCTACCCAAATAGCAAATATCACCATTAAAAAGCCATAAATAACTGTAATTGGCAAAGGCTGATTTTCTACAGGTAGAGCAATCATCATTAACACCCAGCTAATAAGAGTTTGATATAAAGGTGCAATGTGAGTAGGAGACGGTAGCCAACTGGTTTCAGAACGCCGAACATGGCTCAATATCATTAGCAGCCAGGGAATGAAGCTAATTACAATACCACTAGTAGAAAAAATCAGGGCTAGCCAAACTTGGTGTTTGTTAATTATTTTTGCCTTACCCCAGTACATCAGCACAATTAGTGTTGCAATTTCAGCGATGAAAGCTAGAGCAAAAAAGTAGTGAACATAAAGACCAATGCTATTAATAATTGCCCATAACAGCCAAACCCAAAATCTAATACGAGCTCGCTCAAACATATCCTGCTGAATTTGGACTAACCCTAATAACGCTAAAGTTATAAGCAGCATGGGCATGGTATAATGACGTGCTTCTTGGGAAAGGTAAACAGCAAAGGGAGAAACAGCCATGATTGCTGCTGCCATGATTGCAGATGTTTTGGAAAAGGCAATACGATTGACAGCATAAATTGCCGCGCTCGCACCTACACCAAATAAAGCTGGTAGCGATCGCAATTTTTCCACCCACTCTGATCCTAAAGGAGTCATCCACCCTAACCAGCTATACATACTGCAAAAAAATAGCGGTGGATGCGTAGACTGGGTAGTAACATTTTCGGCAATTTGAGAACAACTCACCCCAGGTTGGAAAGTAAAAATCTCCTGCACGCGCTCCAGAGGAAACACAACATCCAAAGGTAAGTCATTGTAATTTTTTCCCAAGCTGAAAATGGCAGTAATTATCTCATCCATCCATAAAGGTTTTAAACCTAAATGCCAAAAGCGCAAGATCGTACCAATTACAATCACCCCAGCCAAACCCAGATAATGTAGATAAAGTCTGTGATTTGTCATTATTTAGTTATTAGGAATCTATAAAAACAGTAAACAGTTATCAGTGAACAATGACAATTGATAACTGATAACTGTGGTTTGGAAATTACATTCAAAATCTAAAATTTTATATGTCAGACGCTAATTTTACCGCCACTGCGCCTCAAGAATCTCTCCACTCACAATTATCTCAGCCATCGCCTATTACTTTGCTGCGGGAGAAAACTTTAGCAATCCGCAACAGTCTGCGTCCCGGACAACAACAAATGGCTGACTGGAAATCTGGGCCACTGGCTATTTCCGCCGTTCCTGGTGCTGGTAAATCCACGGGTATGGCGGCGGCGGCGGCGATCGCGATCGCACGTCAGTACGAAAGTTCTGCTACTTCACGCTCATTTTCCCGTCGTCAGTTGGTGGTTGTGACTTTTACTCGCTCCGCCGCCGCCAATATTAAAGCGAAGATCCGTAAATATTTACGAGATGAATTATCTTTACCTCAGACGGGTTTTGCTGTCTATACCTTGCATGGTTTGGCATTAAATATTGCCAGCCGTCATTCTGACTTATCAGGTTTACAGCTAGAAAATGTCACATTAATCACCCCAAGCCAAAGTCATCGCTTCATCCGAACTGCTGTAGAACAGTGGATTGCTAATAATCCAGGACGTTATTCTCGATTACTGGAAGGTCATCAATTTGATGGTGAAGAGACAGAAAGATTGCGTCGCCAGTCGGTACTGCGGACAGAAGTATTGCCGGAATTGGCGATTACGGTAATTCATGAAGCAAAAAGTTCGGGTATATCGCCAGAGAAGCTGCGGGAGTGGAGTCAACAAACCACAGATGAATATACAATTTTGCGAGTTGCATCTGGTTTGTACGAGCAGTATCAAAATTTAATGCGATCGCGTGACTTCATCGACTATGACGATATGATTTTAGCCGCGCTGCGCGTTTTGGAAAACGACAGCGCCCGTCGCATTGAGCAAAATCAAGTTTTCGCCGTCTTTGAAGACGAAGCCCAAGATTCTAGTCCCTTACAGACGCAGCTTTTAGAAATTTTGGCGAGTGACTCTTTGGAAGAGGGGGAGCAGGCGGACAATAATAACTCAGCACGGGCTAAACGCCCCGCTACCGCTAACAGCACTCAGCACTCAGGACTAAATTTAGTGCGAGTTGGTGATCCCAACCAAGCGATTAACTCTACATTTACCCCAGCTGATCCGATTTATTTCCGGCAATTTTGCGAAGAGTGCGATCGCGCCGAACGATTAGCAACAATGGATCAAGCTGGTCGCAGTACTAGAATTATCATTGAAGCTGCTAACTTTGCTCTCAAATGGGTGAATAGTTTTTATGGAGTCAAGGGTCAAGAGTTAGGAGACAGTAGTTATTATTCTCCCCCTGCTTCCCCTGCTCCTCATCCCCCACTCCCTTTTCGTCCTCAAGCAATTCACCCTGTTAACCTTGGCGACCCTCAACTTAATGCCAACCCAGCACCAGTAGGAAGAGGATTAGAACTGTATACTCCCCGTGACATTCATCACACAAGTGAATTGCTGTCCCAGAGGGTGATCGAGTTATTTGCCCAAGACCCAACACAAGTCAGTGCAGCGGTTTTAGTGCGAGAAAATCGTCAAGGACGTTGGCTAGCAGAGGCTCTAACACCTGTGTGTAAGGAGCATAAAATTACACTTTATGATGTGGGAGAACGCGATCGCCGCTCTCATGTCCCGCAAGAAATTTTGGCATTACTCCAATTTTGCGATCGCCCCCACTCTCCTGATTACCTCAAAGCAGCTTTAGAAGCCTTGGTGCAGCGCCAGTTAATTCCTACCCAAGACCTCAACGCCCTTGCTAGTCTCCCAGAAGAATTTTTATATCCTGGCCCTCTGGCTCCACCTCAACCAGAAGCAGTACAAAAAGCCTCACACTTGTGCCGCAGTTTACTCCGCGCTCGCTTAGAACTGCCTCTGTACCAACTAATTTCCTTCCTCGCCTTAACATTAAACTACGACCAAGCAGAACTGGCGACTGCTGACAAACTTGCAGAAAGGGTAAATCAGCAAATAGCCGGCAATAGTTCGATGAGCGCGATGCTCTCAACCTTAAGTGAAATCGTTAGTTCAGAACGGTTTGAACCTGTGGAAACTGATGATTCGGAAGCACGTTACACCCGTACTGGCCAGCTGACGATTATTACCATGCATAAAGCCAAAGGGTTGGACTGGGACTATGTGTTTCTTCCCTTTCTGCACGAAAACTTGATTCCTGGTAGGTTTTGGGTTCCGCCTCAAAGCCAGTTTTTAGGCGACTTTACTCTGTCAGAAGTGGCTCGCGCCCAAATTCGCGCCGCTCTCCACGGAGAATCTGATATACCGGATGTGGTACAAGCGTGGGAACAAGCAAAACACCTGAAAACTGCTGAGGAGTATCGTTTGCTCTACGTTGCAATGACACGGACAAAGCGCCTGTTATGGATGTCAGCAGCCCAGAAAGCGCCCTTTACTTGGAGTAAACCAGAGAATTTACAAGAACAAGCTGCTTGTCCTGTGTTTGGAGCATTAAAACGCCAGTTTCCCGAATGTGTAATGAATCTAATGGCATCTAAGTAAGCTGTTAGGTATTTAATTTGCTAGTACGCCCTTGAAATAATTGAACGGAAACTGCATTTAGAGTATGGCGTCAAAAGAACTATTGCCCACAGTAGCTATATTTCCTGTTCAATTTTCAAGGTATCTTTATGAAATCTATTGTCAAGCTATGTTCTCTTACTAACAACACCAGCAATTTTTCTAAAAATTTTGTATTGACTCTCACGTTAACGAGTTTGCTCTCTTGTGGATTCGGACTTAGTGCTAATTATGCGGCTGAGGCTATTCCTCATGCAGAACAGATACAATCACAAAGCCCACATAGATCAAATAGATTACCAAGAGCCGTTGCCAGAGCAGTGTTACGCGATGCTTCCAAGCGTTCTGGGCAAGCAATTGCTAATTTAAAAATCACTCAATTCAAATCACAGACCTTTGGAAATCCCTGTATTTTCAACTTTGGTGAAATTTGTACTAGAGAATATAACCCGATCAAGGGCTGGCAAGTAATTGTACGAGTTCAACAGCAATTTTGGACTTATCATGTGAATCAATCTGGCTCACAAATCGTTTTAGATCCGAAAGCCAATGTATCGGGTGCCACTCAATTGCCAAAAGCGATCGCAGATGCAATTTTAGGCGATGCATCAAAGCGTTCTGGGGTAGCAACGACTGATTTAAAAATTACTCAAGCGACACCAAAAACCTTTGGAAATCCCTGTCAATTCAACTTTGGTGAAATCTGCACCCAGCAGTTTGACCCTGTTGAAGGCTGGGAAGTGATTGTCAGGATTAAGAAGCAATCTTGGACTTATCATGTGAATCAATCTGGCTCACAAATCGTTTTAGATCCGCAAGTCAGAGCCACTAGTAAAAGTTAAATTATTACTGAGTTTTGTTAATATCCTCACACTGTGCTTTTGCCATCACAGCACGGATACAATCATTTTTACCATTGGTATAAGCCTCGCGATCGCTCCGAAAACTTGCCGCCAAGCGGCGCTTTGGTTTAGCAGCCATTCCTGGTATTGCAGTACTACCTATATCTACAACTAAATCATTGCCCAACACTTGCTAAATACGCGCAGCTTCTTGTTCAAACAAGGTCTGCTAACGCGGGTCATATTCGACTATATTTATTTCATCCATAAGTGAAGGTAATGTTATCTGCACTTAAAGTAGTTAAATCCTTTACTTAATTGCTATTCAAGTAATTTTAATAGTATATAATTATGGATCGTGTCGAATTAAAGCCAGCCCATGCCTAAACTAAAGACTCGTAAAGCAGCGGCAAAGCGATTCCGTGCCACCGGCACAGGTAAAATCGTCCGTCGGAAAGCCTTTAAAAACCACCTTCTAGAGCATAAAAGTTCCAATAAGAAGCGTAACCTGTCCAAGACTGCACTTGTACATGAACGCGATGAAGATAATGTACGCTTGATGCTCCCATATTTGTAAGTCCTTCAGGAATATTAAGTTATGACACGGGTAAAACGCGGTAATGTCGCTCGTAAACGCCGCAATAAAATTCTCAAACTAGCTAAAGGTTTTCGCGGTTCTCACTCAACTCTGTTTAGAACCGCCAACCAACAAGTGATGAAGGCACTACGGAGTGCCTACCGCGATCGCAAAAACAAAAAACGCGATTTTCGCCGCCTCTGGATCACCCGCATCAACGCTGCTGCTAGGCTACACGGCATGAGTTACAGTCAGTTAATCGGCAACCTGAAAAAAGCCGATATCCAACTAAATCGCAAGATGTTGGCACAATTGGCAGTTCTCGATCCAGCAAGCTTCGGCAAAGTTGCTGAGTTGGCCAGTCAAGCTAAAGGATAAAGGTGGTAACGGATGAATAACCGATGTAACAGATGGCTAACAATTAATCGGTTACATCTGGTATTATCCGCTACCATAGTCTGTATTCTCTGCTATTCCATTTTGGCGACGGGATTCATCGCATCTGCTGCCCAAATGCCAGAAATTCAGCAGCGGGGCTATTTAACTATTGCCGTCAAAGATAACTTGCGTCCCTTGGGATTTAGAGACGCCAGCGGCAATTTGCAAGGCTTAGAAATTGATTTGGCGAAGCGTTTAGCAGATGACTTGCTAGGCAAACCAGATGCTATCAAGTTACAACCAGTAGCAAATCGCGATCGCCTAACTGTAGTCTTAGATCAGAAAGTTGATTTTGCGATCGCCAGAGTCACAGCAACCGAGTCACGCGCTCGCCTAGTTAATTTCAGTGTTCCTTACTACTTCGATGGCGCAGTCTTGGTTACAAAAGATGCCTCTGTGCAAAAGCTGAGCGATTTGGCAAAACGGAAGATTGCCGTACTTAATAACTCCAGTACCATCGCCCAAGTGCGTTACTATGTGCCAAATGCTGAGTTAGTAGGAGTAAATTCTTACGAAGAAGCAAGAGAGCAAATAGAAAGTAATACCGCCGTAGCTTTTGCCGCAGATGCTAGCGTTCTAAGTGGTTGGGTGCAACAATATCCTCAGTATCGGCTACTGCCAACCAAACTATCTACTGAACCCTTGTCCGTAGTAATGCCCAAGGGATTGCAGTACGATGAGTTAAGACGAGGAGTGAATGAAGCGATCACTCGTTACTTAGCAGAAGGTTGGCTTCAGCAACGCTCTCAATATTGGGGCTTACCGTAATTTGCACGGTAGCGGGGCGTTTAGCCCGTGCTGAGTGGGAGATGAGGAAGCGAGAGACAAAGAGAATAACTACTAACTCTTGACCCTTGACTTTTGACCCTTGACAAAAACCTGATAATAGATACAGAAGTAACTTTTAATAATTGTATTTGCAAATAATGGATAACAATCTAGCCGTTGTTTATCTCTCGATTTTGGTGGGTCTACTCGCATTTACACTTGTGGGTGTTTTTCGCCAGATTTTGAAAACTCGCAAGCTTGAAAGCTCTCTGTCACGATTGCGAAAGAAATTAGAGAAAGAAAAGGGTACAGCTCAAGAATATTATGAGTTAGCCAGTATTTATTCAGAAAAAAAATTGTTTTCCCAGGCGATCGCGCTATTTCAAAAAGCTCTTAAAGCCGCTGAAGAAGAGGGTGAAGAAAATATTGCCCCCATTTACAATGGTCTAGGCTATGCTTACTTTACCCAAGAGCAATACGACTTAGCGATTCGCCAGTACAAAGAAGCGCTCAAAAAGAAACCAGATTATGTAACAGGGTTGAATAATCTTGGTCATGCTTACGAGCGAAAAAAATTAACTGCTCAGGCATTACAAACTTACGAAGAAGCACTAAAATATTCTCCCAACAACTCTACTGCTAAACGCCGTGCAGAATCTTTACGCCGTTTAGTTTCTGCGTAAATAAAAGTAACTGAGTATCAGTTAAAGCGAGAGGGGTAAGGGGCTAAGAAAGAATTATCCCCTTACCCTTTAACCTTTCCCCTCTTAAGAGTCCCTAGCTGTTAGCAAATTAATTTGACATTAATCTCTTAATTTATCGGTTTCTAGGCTATTGCTCGGAAATAGATAAATATACGTTTATTGGAAAAATGTAAAGGGATGATTAAGAGATTCCGTTTTTTTTGGATAGCTATTACCCTCATTGTCTTAATTACTATCTCACTAGGATTTATGGAAATGTTGTCTGCTCAGCAGCCCTCGATTTCCCATCCTCTTACTGAATTAACTGAGGTAGAAATTAGAACAGCTGTTTCGGTGATCAAAAGAGCAAAAACTTTGAGCGAAATGGCAGCTTTTCCACTGATTACTTTGCAAGAACCAGATAAAAATGAAGTTATAAAATTTACACCTGGTAAAGCCTTCCAGCGAAAAGCTTTTTTGGTAGTGTATGAACGTTCGCAAAACAAAACTTACGAGGGAATTGTTGACTTAACAAGCAAAACTTTAAGTTCTTGGAAAGAAATACCCTCTGCTCAACCTGCAATTATTAATCCAGAATATGAACTAGCAACTCAGGTAGTCAAAGCCGATCCCCAGTGGCAAAAAGCGATGAAAAGCCGGGGAATTACAGATTTCAATCAAGTTAAAATTAGTTGTTGGGCGCCAGGAATCCTGAGTCAACTCGAAGTTGTCGCAGGCGATCGCCTTTGTCGAGCTTTATCCTATTACAAAGGCGATCGCTGGAATTTTTACGGTAGTCCCATTGAAGGAGTGCTAGCAACCGTCAATTTGAATACAGGTAAAATTGCCAGTTTTGTTGATAGAGGAAAAGTACCTTTTTCCAAAGAAAACTGGAACTACGATGTTAAGTCCTTGGGCAAATTACTTTCACCACCTAAAGCATTGAAAATTTTCCAACCTAATGGTAAAAGCTTCCGGCTCAACGGTAATGAAATTAGCTGGCAAGGTTGGAAGTTTCGCTATATGATGCATCCCCGCAGTGGATTGGTGCTCTACCAAGTGAATTACAACGACGGGGGAAATGTCCGACCAGTGTTATACCGCGCTAGTCTATCGGAGATGGTAGTACCTTACTTTGATCCTGAGCCTACCTGGTCGTTTAGAAATGCATTTGATGTTGGGGAATATAACTTTGGTTTGTTAGCAAATACGATGGAGTTGGGAAAGGAAATTCCCGAAAATGGTCTTTTGCTAAACGCTGTGTTGGCTAATGAGCAGGGAGAACCTTATGTGATACCAGGTGTTCTCGGTATCTACGAGCGCGATCGCGGAATGCTCTGGAAGCACTATGAGTACAACACCAAACGCAACGATGTCCGTCGTAATCGAGAACTAGTTATGACGATGACTGCGGCGGTTGATAACTATGATTACAACGTTAATTGGATCTTTCACCAGGATGGGATGCTGGAGGTCGAGAACGAATTAACGGGTATCGTACTAGCACAGGGAACGGCTGCCGAAAAACAGTCTGAGGATAATTCCTATGGTCGGTTAATCGCAAAAAACATTGTCGGAGTGAATCATCAGCACTTTTTCAACTACCGTCTAGATATGGATGTAGATGGTCAGGCTAATTCTGTGATGGAAATGAACATGAAAGCCTTGCCAATAGATGAGAAAAATCCTGTAGGAAATGCGATCGCACTTGCAGAAACCCCACTAGCAAAAGAAACGGCTGCTGTGCGCGATATAGATATGAAACACAGTCGGGAATGGATGATTGTTAGTGCAGATAAGAAGAATAGTCTGGGGGCTGCTCCTGGATATATGCTGATGCCTGGAGGTAACTCAATATTTTTCCCTGTGGAAGGCTCGAAGATCCGCCAAAAGGCTGAATTTGCAACTCATCATGTCTGGGTAACGAAATATGAGCCAGATGAACTTTATGCTAGCGGAGATTATCCCAACCAAGGACAGCCGGGACAGGGTTTACCTCAATATATTGCAGACGATGAGTCTTTAATGGGTGAAGATATCGTGTTGTGGTACACAATGGGCGTGACTCATATTCCGCGATCGGAGGATTGGCCTGTGATGCCTGTTCACCGAGTTGGTTTTAAACTCGTTCCTAGAGGATTCTTTAGCCGCAATCCAGCTATTAATTTGCCTGAACCGATACCTTTAAACTAGCCTATTCCTCGTTCTGCGGCTCCATATTGCTCTTTGCTGGTAGCAAAACTGTTAATCAACCTCCCTTTGCAAACTACGGTATGCCTCTAAAGAGAGTCCTTTGAAGCGATTTTGAGACAACACCAACAACGTGGAACTAATTGAAATCACTAGCATTACTAGTACCGCCGCTGCTGCATCACTATAGGAAACACTCTCAGTTGCTTTCCAAATATGCGTTGCTAAGGTACTAAAGCCAATGGGAGCCAATAGTAATGTCACTGGTAACTCCTTAATTGCAGTCAGAAACACCAACGCTGCTCCACCCAGAACCCCCGGACTCACTAGGGGCAACGTAATTTCTTTTAAACTTTGCCAGCGGGTTCTGCCTAAACTCTGGGCAGATTCTTCTAATTGGGGATTAACTTGAAGCAGGGAACTCCGCACTGTGCCAACGGACTGGGAAACAAATAATACTAAATATGCAAATATCAGCATTGGCAAAGTTTGATATAACCAAGGCAGGTAATTTGCTCCCCAAAATACCAGAGAGAGGGCGACTACAATTCCAGGTAAACCAAAGCCAATATAGCTACAGCGTTCAATGGCGACGGTAATGCGACTGGGAAACCGGACTGCAAGGATTGCGATTGGCAAAGCGCAGAGAGTGGCTACTATGGCGGCCAATCCTGCGGCTACTATCGAGTGCCAAGCTAACTGCATCAGTTTCAGTAAAGAGATAATTTCACCTACGCCTGTGCTTGTTAATCCTCTGACTAGCCAAAACAAAGTGACACTTATTGGTAACACCAGACCCAAGCTAGCGATGACGAGGCAAAACAAAATTGCAGGCACTTGCCAAACACCAAGATGAACCAATGCAGGCAAACGGTAGGATTTGGTGGCACGACTGTAGTAGGCAGCTCGCGATCGCGCTTTGTATTCTAACCACAACACCAGCAAAACTAAACCCACCAGCATTAAAGCTAGCGCCGCTGCATGATTGCGATCAAATGTATATCTGTACTGCAGAAAAATCGCGCGTGTAAATGTATCAAATCGCATCACTGAAGTTGTGCCAAAATCCTGCAAAGCATTCAGCGTGACCAACAATCCTCCGGCTACAATTGATGGACGCAGAGTAGGTAAGGTGATCTGAAAAAAGGTTTCCCGCTGACTATAACCTAAACTCCTTGCAGCTTCCTCAATTGTTGGGTCAACGCCTTGCCATCCAGCCTGAATACTCAGCAGTAAATATGGATAGGAAAACAGAGTTAGTCCCAGAATTGCTCCAGTCCAACCGTAGATTTCTGGTAACTCCTGCACTCCTAGCGGTTCTAGCCAAAGTTGTAACCAGCTCCCCTTGGGGCCAAAAGCAGCAATTAAAGCAAAACCACCCACATAGTCGGGTACAGCTAAGGGTAATGTGGTAACAATCAGCCAAAATCGCCGCCAAGGTAAATCCGTCCGCATTGTGAGAAACGCCAGTGGTATTGCGATCGCAGCTGAAAGTAAAGTACTAACTACAGCTAGTCCAACGCTGTTAAACAACACAGTCAGCGTGCGGGGACGCGATATCAAAGCCAACAACTTTTCAGGGCCGACACCAGCCATGCGTATGACTAAGTAAGTCAAAGGTAGTGCGATCGCCATAGCCGTCAGTCCAGCTATGATTACAAGAAACAAAGGTGGATGATGAGTTTTTATACCTCTAATGCCTCTAAGCATAGCTTCTAATAAAAATTGCAAGGCTTGAGGAGATGAGAGATTACGGAAGAGGTAGATAGGTTACAGATGATTGGGAATAACCTGCACTCATTCCCCAGTCCCCAGTCCCCATTGCCCCTTATCCCCAGAGGGGGCCCCGAGTTCCCCAATCTAGTTACAATAAACCTGCCTCTTGGAGTATTGAGATAGTTCCCTTTAAATCAGATAATTCACTTAGATCAAGCTGCGGAGACTGTAGCTGATTCAGCGGAACTTGTTTGTGTGATACAGGGATGCCTTTTACCAACGGATATTCATAAAACTTCTGAGTCAGGTACTTTTGTACGTCTGGGCTGAGCATGTAAGCAACAAACTTTTCTGCATCACTTTTTTGATCGGTTGTATTCAGTACTGCCAAACCTGCCACGTTAATCAATGCTCCTGCATCACCACGTGTATGATGAATAGCGACGGGGAAGTTAGGATTTGTTGTGATAAATCGATATAGGTAATAGTTATTTACTAATCCCAAAGCGATTTCTCCCCGTCCTAAGGCCTCAACAATTGCAGAATTTTTGCTATAGTCTTTGGCTCCATTGGCTTTCATCGCCTTCAACCACTGCAAAGTTTTTTGATCCCCTTCTATGAGTCGCATTGCAGTGACAAAAGATAAAAAAGAACCGTTAGTAGGTGCCCAACCGACTTTACCTCGCCACTTCGGATCACTCAGTTGCATTACACTTGTGGGAAGTTCGCTAGCTTTCACAAGCTTAGTGTTGTAGTCGATTACGCGTGCGCGTCCAGAGATGCCAACCCATTGCCCGGCGGGAGAGCGAAATTGCTGAGCAACTTTGTTCAATAATTGCGTAGGAAGAGATAAGGTTCGCCCTTCTTTGGCTATAGCTCCCAAGGAACCAGCATCTTGAGCATAAAATACATCAGCGCGGCTATTTTTACCTTCTTCGAGGAGGGCGATCGCTAACTCAGTGGAGTCACCATAGCGTACCTGAATATTTATCCCCAAATCTTTCTGAGCTTTTTCAATCAGGGGAGCCATAATGTCCTCTTCTCGCCCTGAATAAATCGTCAATGTTTTTGAGGCCGCTACGGCTGAAATTCCCACTCCCCAGTTCAAAAGCACAGCAGCAATTACAAATGAGATTTGCTGTACTCGAATTGAAACCATTAAATTGACCTCCGATTCTAGATCTGGGTTATGGACAAGTATTTCTGCAAGTTCTTGTGAGATTGCAAGTATGTAGAAGATTAACGAATAGTTTAAGTAACGATAGGTTACATCCAGGTATGGATTAGGTTAACTTCAGGTAATTCAGTAAGTTAATAGTTATTAAGTACTGTAACAAAGATGACTTGCGGTTTTTAACTGTATAAATTAGGCAATTACTTGTTTGAGGAGGTGTCGCCTGTAGATATTCACGGTTCGTAAGAGCAAGAATAACCGTGCTAACTGCTTCGGATCGATACAAATGGTTTCAAGAAGCGATCGCTAGCAGGTCAAAGGCGCAAACAAAGAGAATTATAAAGACTATACGTTTTAATTGTAGAAGAACTATCCTATTAGTTCTTTGATTGAAAATTGAGCAACTGTCATATTATCTCTACAAGTCGAATTCAATTTTCTTAATATTTTATTAACAAAGTTTTGCATTATTTGCTACATTTTTTAAATAGTATTTTGTCTAGTTAATTTACTTAACCTAAAACAGCTATCGTTGACAACCTATGTATATACGAAATACAATCGTTTTTATATAAAGCCTGATGATAGACTTTAGCAAAAAAAATCGTTTAAAGAATAAAACCAAGCAATATAAATAGAATTTGGATACAACAAATGAACGCCAAAATTATTGCTTCCTTTGGAATGATACTGATCTTTGCAAGCTCAGGAAACTCGGTGTATGCACAATCACCATCGAACTCAAACCCAGTACAATATAAAACAACTGGTAATTCTCTAAATGGAATTGAGAGTAAAACAACCCAGGATGACTTCCTTATATTTTTCGAGCCAAATAATCTAGGAAGTAACTCCATCAATAACCGAAGAAACAATACTACTCCAGTTAAATTACGTCTCAACCAATCACAACCACTGCCAGATAGTTCTGTTTTTTTAGTACCAGTTGAATCGGGGAACGAAAATCAAGGAATGCGATTGCAGTTAGATCTGGAAAACGAGTAATTAGGTATACAGGTTGACCATACGAGCGTGCCGAGTTAGCGATCGCCCTACAGCCCTTCTCCTTTAGGAGAATGGAGGCGAACGGTTATCCTACGGTGGGCGCCTCCCCTTAGGCTACGGTGTACACGGGGACTTGGGATTAGGAAGGTTTTCTTCTGGAGCGAGACGCTGCGCGAACAAAACTTGGTTGGGGTCTGAATCCCCTTCCAAGTTTTCCCAGTTCCCAGTCCCTTTTTCAAATGCCAAATCTATCTATTAATACTTGTGCAGACATTTTGCAGTAAAAT
This sequence comes from Nostoc sp. MG11, assembly GCF_014904695.1. GTDB lineage: Bacteria > Cyanobacteriota > Cyanobacteriia > Cyanobacteriales > Nostocaceae > Komarekiella. The sequence continues at coordinate 65,219 of NZ_JACXXN010000023.1, forward strand.
TAGTCCTTTAGATAGAGGAGGGCAAGATAGATGACTCGTGTCATCATTATGCGCCACGGTCAAAGCGGCTATAACACCGAGCGGCGTATTCAAGGGCGCACTGATGCGTCGAAATTAACAGAAAAAGGTCGTAACGATGCCACTAAACTAGGCAAAGCCCTCAGTAATATTTTATTTAATGCAATTTACAGCAGTCCCTTACAGCGAGCAAAACAGACAGCAGATATTATCCATAGTGAGTTAGCAATTCATGCTGGACAGTCTGCTATACCCCAAGCTTGTGATCATCTGCTGGAAATTGACTTGCCTCTGTGGGAAGCAATGCTTAGTGCTGATGTCAAGCAGAAGTTTGCCGAAGACTATCGCACCTGGCATGAACGTCCCCACGAAATGCGGATGCTGTTGAAAGATGCGGAGGGGACAAAAGAACATTTCCCTGTCCTGGCTTTATACAAACAGGCGCAGCAATTTTGGCAAGAAATTTTGCCCCGTCATCAAGGCGAAACCATTCTCATCGTGGGACATAACGGCATTAATCGCGCTCTCATTAGCACGGCGCTGAATATTCCCCCAAGCCGCTATCATTCAATCCAGCAATCGAATTGTGGCATTACCGTACTAAATTTTTCTGGGGGATTAGGGGAAGCAGTCCAACTAGAGTCTTTGAATCAAACACAACATACTGGAGAAACTCTGCCTTCATTGCGACCGGATCATGAAGGAGTACGATTGTTGTTGGTGCGTCATGGAGAAACTGAGTGGAATCGCCAAACCAGGTTTCAAGGACAAATTGACGTTCCCCTCAACGACAATGGTAGACAACAGTCGCAAAAAACAGGCGAATTCTTGCAAGAGATCGCGATTGATTTTGCAGTGAGTAGCCCAATGCTGCGTCCCAAAGAAACAGCAGAGATTATCTTAAAGCACCATCCTAATGTAGAGTTGGAATTGCAAGATGGTTTAAGAGAAATTGGTCACGGACTCTGGGAAGGAAGATTAGAAACAGAAATAGAGCAAGAGTTTCCCGGCGAGTTGCAGCGCTGGCGGACAGTACCAGCAGAAGTCCAAATGCCAGAAGGAGAAAATTTGCAACAGGTGTGGGAGCGCAGTGTTGCAGCTTGGCAATCAATTGTGGAAGTAGCACTAACTAAACAATTCAAAACTGTATTGGTGGTAGCTCACGACGCTACTAATAAAACTTTGCTTTGTCATATTCTCGGTTTACCACTAGAAAATTTCTGGAATTTCCGCCAAGGTAATGGTGCAGTTAGTGTCATCGACTATCCTGCTGGTCTAAATGGTTTACCAGTATTGCAAGCGATGAATATCACCACTCATTTGGGTGGAGGCGTACTAGATAAAACAGCAGCCGGGGCATTGTAAAAAAGTGAGAAGTGACGGGTGAGGAGTGAGGAATAAAGTTAGAGGTGACGAGTAAATAACTCATAACTGATAACTCAAACATTTTATGACTGAACTACTGCAACAAGTACGGGTGATTGACCCTGGTTTTGGAACTGACCAAATAGCTGATGTGCTAATTGCTGATGGTGAAATCCGAGCGATCGCCACGCACATTTCTGACATTAGTGCCGATACTCAAATCAGAGATTGTCGGGGATTAGTTCTTGGGCCTGGGTTAGTGGATTTGTATAGCCACTCCGGCGAACCGGGGTATGAAGAACGAGAAACTCTCTTGTCTTTCTTGCAAGCTGCTGCGGCTGGCGGTTTTACCAGAGTTAGCATTTTACCCGATACATCTCCATCCATCGATAACCCGGCTTTAGTGGCGCAGTTGCAAAATAAAGGTGGGGAGATGAAGAGAATGAGAAAGATGGGAGAGAAAGAGAAAATTAATTTGTCTCCCCCTGCTTCCCCTGCTCCTCCTCTCCCCCTGCTTCAAGTTTGGGGTGCTATTACCCTAGATATTGCTGGGAAGCAAATGACAGAATTGGCAGATTTGGCGAATGCTGGAGTTGTTGGTTTTAGCGATGGTCTACCTTGGGAAAATTTGGCGCTGGTGCGGCGGGTGTTGGAATATCTCCAGCCGTTGGGTAAACCAGTAGCATTTTGGCCTAGCGATCGCCAATTGACAGCAAACGGTGTAATCAGAGAAGGGCCAGAAGCGATTCGTCTGGGTTTACCACCTATACCCGCCAGCGCTGAAACTGCTGCGATCGCTGCTTTGTTAGAATTGGTTGCTGCTACGAGTACACCAGTACATATCATGCGTGTCTCTACAGCGCGTAGTGTGGAACTGATCGCCTCAGCAAAGGCTGCTGGATTACCCATCACCGCTAGCACTACTTGGATGCATCTTTTGTTAGATACAAAAGCGGTTAAAAGTTATCATACCAGCTTGCATTTAGACCCACCTTTAGGCAATCCCAGTGATGTAGCAGGATTGCGTGCGGGGGTACGTGCGGGTATTGTGGATGCGATCGCTATTGACCACGCACCCTACACCTACGAAGAAAAAGTTCAAGCTTTCGCTGAAGCGCCACCAGGGGCAATTGGTTTAGAGTTAGCATTGCCGCTGTTATGGCAGCACCTTGTAGAAACTGGGGAATTTACAGCTTTAGAATTATGGGGTGCTTTGAGCATTCGATCAGCAGAGTGTTTGGGTCAGAAAGTGAGTGCTATTACTTCTAATCGACTAGCAGAACTCACTCTATTTAATCCTCAAGAAACCTGGAAAGTAGAAAGGAAAAATCTTTATACACTTTCTAGTAATACACCTTGGTTAGGACAACAGTTGAAGGGTCGTGTTGTGCAAACTTGGTGTTAGTTGCAGTCACTTAAGTCTCTCCATTCGATAACTGCGATGCGCTAATTTATGACATCGAAAATGAGGTAATTGTCAGATGGCTAAATTAGAGGAATATAGAAACTATATTAAGTAGTTGCTAACAACAGCATATAGTAGGTATGAAAAATCTGATAGTCCAGTAGAAGCACAGACTATATTTGATACTGAACACGATCATTATCAGTTAGTATACGTGGGTTGGCAAAACAAGCGACGTGTATATGGTTGCGTATTACATTTAGATATTAAAAATGAGAAAATTTGGATTCAGCATAATGGAACGGAAGCTAATATTGCTGATGAATTAGTGGCTTTAGGTATTCCAAAACAAGATATTGTGTTGGGATTTCACTCGCCTTATAAAAGACAGTTTACAGATTTTGCTATGGGTTAAGATAGGTTAATAAGGAATTTGAATTGGGTTGTGCGATCGCTTAATTTGAGTTGAGTCTGAAAATGGAAATGGAATGAACTCCTCAATACCTCGTTCCTTGACTCTGGCAAGGAATAGCGTGCAAACATCGTGTTAAGGGCATTCAATCGGTGTTAATGCAAATTCTCAAAGCAATTTGCAAGTTATAGCAATACAATCTAACTTAGAGGAAAAATTACATCATGGAAACAAATACAGATATTTTAGTGAAAGTGACCGCAGAAGGTCAATTAGAACTTCCAGCAGAAATTCAAGCAAAACTGAGTCCTGGCGATGAATATATGGTATCAATTACAGAAGCGGAAATTGTTCTGAAAAAAATCCACAAGCCGACTGTAAACCTAGATGAATTTCTCCAACGCCTTGATGAATTGGAACCAGACCCTAATCAACCTTCTCTAGAAGAAATTAGTGAAATTGTCAAGGAAGTGCGACGGGAAAGACGTTCTAAAGCATGAGAATTGTATTAGATGTCAATGTTTGGATTTCGGGTTTGCTTTGGGGCGGTATTCCTAGTAAATTCTTGCATTTAGCACGAAATGAAAGAATCACCATTTTTGCCTCCCAAGCACTGTTTTTGGAACTAGAAACTACTCTCAGACGTGCCAAATTTCAATCGCGCTTAGAGATGCGAGGTTATACAGTTGAATCTTTAATGTCTGTCGCCGAAGGATTTTCCGAATCGTGTTCGACAGAAGTTGTAGATGTTCCTGAATTACGTGATCCAGATGATATTGTGATTCTAGAAACTGCCAATTCAGCTAACGCTAAAGTTATTATTACTGGTGATTTAGATTTACTGGTCTTAAACGAATTTAACGGTATTCAGATTTTGACACCACAAGTTTTTCTCAGTCGGCATTTTCCTGATATGCTCTAATTTTGAAAAAGTTCATATAAACCAGTTTTCTATTTGTAGTTCTTGCCTTAGCGTAAGCGTGCAGTTCTTGTACATGAATATTGCCATCGTTGTCTGTGTCTGCTGCACCTGTCTCAATTCCCTCAACTAAATACTGAGTGTAGAGCGAAAGCGGTAAACCTTCTTGCTCAAATGAAGTTTGAGTTGCACTCGAAGATGTGAGAACAACTCGTCCCTCAGCACCAAGCTGCTTTTTGATATCGACACCGACACTTTTTGTCCGCCAACCTTGAGCGTAAGCACCACTGTAGCAAGCATCCAAAATCAATACTTGCCGTTTGGCGTAGCAGTTATTTGATTGTCCTTGGATAAAATTTGCGTCTACAGCAGTAGCTTCAAAATCGTTTTTAGCTGTAATCCGAGTCGTTAAATAAAGATGACCATCATCATTAGTAATACCATGACCAGAGAAAAACAATAATACTAAGTCATCTTTTGTAGCTTCTCTAAACAGCCTTTGAATTGCCCTTCGCATGGCGATCGCATCAGGATTAAGCAGTCGTTCCACCTGCTCAAAACCTCCCAGACTTGGGTTTTGCAAAACTCGCTGCATAGCTTCTACATCATTGAGAGCAGATGATAGAGCAGGTATCCCTTCACCGTATTCACTGACTCCAATCAGTAGCGCTATCTTCTTAGCCATTTTTGCCGTCACCCATTGCAGCCAAAAGGTCTTTTGCTATTCTCTCACTCTCTAATAGCTCTCGTTGGCTTTTCGCTTCAATGTTGACTTCTTTATCTCCAACTTTGACACTAATTTTCATCGGCTTGTCACCCAAGCGATCGCCCAAAAAACTTAAAAAGCTGTTGACATTCTTTATGCTTACTTCAGCCGTTAGCACTCCGATTAAAGTGGCAAAACCTGGCTTACTTCCTGCTTCCGGGTTCAAATCTTCCGCGCGATCTGCCTTCTCTACCTCATCCAAATCCCGAATTTCCCATAGCAGCTTGTTCGCTATTTTTTGTCGTCTCTCATCATCTAACTCTGGATCGTCAACGGCAAAGGTGAATTTAATGGTGGGTTCGCCTGTCATTTTAACCTCCAAAGTCCCGTTATCTACGCAGTGTTCAGCTACACTTCCAAATTCTACGATTCCGGTCAGGAAAAAGATAGTCCACAGGCGATCGCTTGTCGATTTCATGTATACCAACGAGAAAATTTCTCTTAACAAGACTTAAAAAATTAGGTTTCTGGACGACAAATCTAGGTTTTTTCGGAAGTGGTACTAGCTATAAGTTTTAAGAGATTGGCTCTCTAAACATCCCTTAGAATAAAAAGGATTAGAGAGGAACACTTTTATAAACATCTAACAAGAGTTTACGCAAATCTCCAAGTCACGCCCCGAAGTGTCATTTGACGTTTTCTAGCTACATGACTCTAATGTTACTGTGATTTAGGAAATGGCTTTAGCTGCTAAATAATATAATTAAATAATTACTGTCAATATCAAGCAAAAATCAATGACAATTCTCAACGCTCGTAATTTATCCTTAGAAGAAGTTCAGCGTTTGTTTGGCTTTCAAGAACAGTACAGTGACTCATTTGCTCCTCTGTTATCATTAGAACCTCTTATAGATACAGAACAACAAGAACTTCTGCAAATTAGAGACGACTTTCGGCGTTACCTCACAGCAGGCAAAGTTTCCGAAGGTCAGGTAAAGTTTCTTGCAGTTGCTCCTCTACTAAGATTAGCTGGCTTCTATAGATATCCTATCGAAATTCGCCTAGAAGAAAATATAGCTGATATTGAAGTTGAAGATGAAGATGTAATAATTAAAGGCAGGATGGATATTTTAGCTGTAACCAAAGCTAAACATACAAAAGCTAATGCCTATTTTTGGGTACTTTTAATTGAATCTAAAAATAGTAGCATTGCCCCATCAGAAGGTTTACCTCAACTACTTACATATGCATATAAAAGCTTACAGCAACACAATTCTGTTTGGGGACTAGTAACAAACGGGCAATATTATCAGTTTGTGTATATTCAACAGAAAGATTCTCTAATTTATCACTTGATGCCATTCTTGAATTTTATGGAATCTCCCCGTGCGATTGAATCGCTACAAGTGCTGAAAGCAATTTGTCAGTTATAAAAAAGGAATTGATGAGGGATACAATTGACCTCTCAAATTATCTAATAGCTCTGCTGTCTGTCGTGGTTGCACTAAACTATTAGCACACAAAATACCAGACGCCGCTACTGCTGGTACACCAATTCCCGGCATAGTGCTGTCACCTACGCGATATAAACCTTGTATTGGTGTATGTGTATTAGGAAACATACCTTTACCTGCTGAAATAGCAGGGCCATAGGTTCCCTGATAGCGTCGGAGATAATGGGCATGAGTTAGCGGTGTACCGATGAGTTCTAAGACGATGCGATCGCGAATATCTGGGATAATCCGCTCTAGGGCGCGATATAGAGATTGTGCTTTTTCCTGCTTCTTCTGTTCATAGCCATTATTCCGTTCCCATCCGGTGTATGGTTCGAGAGTATAAGCATGAACCACATGATGTCCTTCAGGTGCTAAAGTTGCATCCCACACACTGGGAATCGAGATCATGCACGTATTACCCGGTGTAGTAATATCTTGACTTGAATCGTGAACTACCACATGATGTCCGGTTAAATTTTCCAATCCAGCCGCTTGGATGCCTAAATGCAAATGTATAAAACTTTCAACTGCTGGTGTTTCTAAAGCAACTTGACGGTAAGATGCGGGTAAATCTTCAGGACGCAACAGGTGATTGTAGGTATCCCAAATCGTTGCATTTGAAATCACCACAGGCGCTTTTAAAACTTCACCGTTTTGCAACTTTACACCTACAGATTTACCAGATTCCACCAAAATTTGCTCGACGTGGCATCCCGTCCGCAACTCACCACCCCAGCGTTCTAATCCTCGCACTAAAGCCTTGACAATTGCGCCACTACCACCCATAGGATACTCAACTCCAGCACGGGAGCGTTCTCCTAACATAAAAGCTACTTCTGGAGCGATTGTCCCGTGTGCCTTTAAACCAGAAAGCAGAAAGCATTCCAGGTCAATGAGCCGCCGCACCCAAGGATCTTGCACTGTTGCATCCATCACATTGCCTACAGAAGCTTGAATAAGTGGCAAGCTGGTTAGCATTTTCCCTAAAGATGGCAGGTAACGACTTAGCAACACCAGAATTACCTGCCAATCGGCTCTCAGGGCCAGGGTAGGAATGCCTTTCATTGCCTCGTATAAACCTAACAAGCGTTCTTCAAACCGCTGGAGTTCCCTAGCACCTTGGGGCGTAACCTTAGCTACTTGTTCTCGGTAACGCTCAGCATTACTATAAACTGCAAAAGCGCTTTCAGGAAAGTGGTAGTGTCCCAAGGGATCATAGGATATAACTTGAATGGATTCGCCGAGAACATCCAAAACTTGTTTTAGCGGATTCAAACTCTGGGGATCAGTTAAACCACAATAAAAGGAGGGGCCAGAATCAAATTCAAATCCACGCCGTCTAAAGCTATGAGCAGCACCTCCAGCAATTATGTGGCTTTCATACACAACAACTCGTTTCCCATAACGAGCAAGTAACCCAGCAGCACATAACCCGCCGATACCACTACCAATAACAATGACATCACTATCTTGTATTTTTGTCGTTTGTCCTTTGTCATTTGTTTTTACCACTGACTCTTATCTCCTATTTCCTAACTCCTGACCACTGACCACTGACCACTGAGTTATAACCAATGACTGAACCATTGATTGAACTAAAAGGTGTTTCTAAGTCCTTTGGTAGCCATAAAGTTTTAGATAACGTAGATTTGACAATTTACCGGGGAGAAGCACTGGGGATTATTGGCCCTTCCGGGACTGGTAAATCCACGGTTTTACGGATAATCGCGGGGTTACTGGCTCCTGATGAAGGAGAAATTTATGTGCAAGGGGTACAGCGAGACGGTTTGATTGAGGATGGTGGCGACCCGGTTGGTATTGGTATGGTGTTTCAGCAGGCGGCATTATTTGATTCATTAACGGTAGAGGAAAATGTCGGATTTTTACTTTACCAAAACTCAAAATTACCGCGATCGCGCATTCGAGAACTGGTAAAAGAAAAATTGGAGATGGTAGGTTTGCCGGGAATCACAAATCTTTACCCAGCCGAACTCTCTGGGGGTATGCGAAAACGGGTAAGTTTTGCCCGTGCGATTATGTCTAACCCCGATAACCCCTCAGAAACTCCAGAAGTTTTACTATACGATGAACCAACAGCCGGACTTGATCCAATTGCTTCAACAGTAATTGAAGATTTAATCCGTTATTTGCAAAGCACACAAGGAGTCTGTGGTACTTATGCCGTTGTTACGCATCAAGATAGTACTATACGTCGTACATCTGACAGACTTGTGTTTCTCTATGAAGGTAAAGTGCAGTGGCAGGGTACAGTGAGTGAAATAGATAGCACAGAGCATCCATTGATTAGACAATTTATCAGTGGAAGTGTGCATGGACCTATTCAGGTAGTCGGCTAATCAGTTTTGATTGATGAGTACTGAGTGCTGAGTCCTGAGTATAGTTATTTTCACTCACCACTTAAATACTCAGGACTCAAAACTAATTTTTGGGTGGAGAAAAAAATGCGAGGTCTAATGACAAGCCGCTTCGCGTCTATGCGAACATTTAGAGAAGGTTCTGTAGGGTTGTTACTCCTGCTAGGACTGGGGGTATTTGGATTAATATTTTTGTGGTTGAATAGATTCACTGCTGCTCAGAGTTCGTACAAAGCTATTGTAGAATTTGCCAATGCTGGCGGGATGCAAAGGGGAGCGCCAGTTCGCTATCGTGGCGTCAAAGTAGGCAATATTTCTAGAGTTCAACCAAAACCAAATGCCGTCGAAGTAGAAATTGAAATTGCCCAACCTGACTTAATCATCCCGCTTAATGCATCGGTAGAAGCTAATCAAAGCGGACTGATTAGCGAAAGCATTATCGACATTACACCAAAAGCAACGCTACCGACTGGGGTTGTCCTGGCTAAGCCACTAGAAAGAAATTGCGATTCCAGCCTCATTGTCTGTAATGGTTCTCGCTTAAAAGGTCAGATTGGCATCAGCGTTGATGACTTAATTCGCAGTTCAACTGACTTAGCCACTACATACACTAATCCCAAATTTTATAACAACGTCAATAGGGTTCTGGAAAGCACTACAGGCGCGGCGTCTAATTTTGCGGAACTAAGTGAGGATTTGCAAGCTTTAACCAAAAGCTTAAGACAGCAACTAAGCACGTTTTCTGCTACTGCCAATTCTGTGCAACAGGCGTCAAATAAACTCAGCACATCCACTGCTAAAACAGTAGATCAATTTGGCGTAACTGCAAGTCAATTTAGTGCAACTGCAAATCAAGCGAATCGTTTGCTTAGTAACCTAGATAATCTAGTAACAACAAATCGTTCTTCGTTGGTTGGCGCTTTGAACAACATCACCGAAACCAGCAACCAACTGCGCGTTACAGTTAGTACTTTATCACCTACTGTAAGTCGATTGACTCAAGGACAATTACTACAAAACTTAGAAACCCTCTCGACAAATGCAGCGCAAGCGTCAGCTAATTTACGCGATGCTACTAAAACCCTAAACGATCCAAATAACGTAGTACTACTGCAACAAACCTTAGATTCAGCACGAGTAACATTTGAAAATACCCAAAAAATTACATCTGATTTGGATGAGTTGACGGGCGATCCTGCTTTCCGGCAAAATCTCCGACAATTGGTGAATGGTTTAAGTGGCTTGGTGTCTTCTACCCAGCAAATGCAGCAACAAGCGCAGGTTGCTACTACCCTAGACTCGATAAAAGCTGCTGTGAATCAACCAAATGCTGTAATTAAGAATCCAGCACCAACCCAACAGGCGCTAACGCAGCAGCAACGGCAAATTGCTGATATTTTGGACTCGGTAACAGCTACTTTTGACACAAATGCTGTGATTATGAGTCCAGCACCAACCCAACAGGCAATGTCTGATGATAAGTCCTTACGCGTCTATACAACCAATTCCTCATCTGCTACTTTTCAGAGTGCTGGTACAAACTCTCAACTTCCCAGTCCGTCCACTTCCAAATCATCCCAAGAAGACCTATTGAAGCAACTGCGGGAGTATGGTAAGCAACGGGAGCAACTGGAGACGGGGAAATAGAAAGACAAGAATTCTAGGGTAGGGCTAAATATCTACAATTGTTGACATGAAGTATAGGTTTACCTATAAGTCTTGGAAAGCCCAGCCGCAAATATGGTTAGCCATATAAAAGAAGTTTAAATTTAGAGCTTTGGACTTGGATGTTTGAGTGGAAAACTCAATATTCCCAGTTCAAAGCTTAAATTTTGGGGTTTTTATCTAAAAGCTTCAAATTTTAGGCGATCGCGTCAACACTTCACAATTATTATCTGTATTGTTCAGAACAGATTTTGCTAGTTTTTATTAGTAAAACTTTTGCATATTCACATTTACTCAAAGTACCAACTAAGTAAATTATTGAAACTTTATTTAATTTCCTAATCATGGTTTATTTATCTGATAAATTTTAGTTAACCGTATTGTTAAACCTTCTTCAGGTTACTCCTTTCTCAACGTAAAAATACCTAAGCTTTTTGAGGAACCTCCTAGGAGGAGATGGCACAGGTAATCTTGTAGTAGAAACATAGAAAGTGTAATTAAAATCACTTTTCGATTTGCTATGGTGTGTCACTGCCGCAGTATTCCCCAGATAATATAAATGAGAACTGAGGCATGGAGAATAATATATTTTTAGACTTTTTAGCTAGCCTACAAAGATTATTTATAGGCTACATCCCAGCCGCCGTTTTGGGTAGTTTTACTGGATATTTAATAGGTATAAATGACCCAGTTTATCAGATATTTAGGCGGTTATTTCAAATACCACATAGTATCCCTCCTATAGCCTTGTTACCCATTGCACTCATAGCATTTAAAGACCTAGAACCGGCAGCCGTGAGCGTAATTTTTATTGGGACACTCTGGACAGTAATTATTAATACGGCAATAGGTATACAGCATTTTCGCAGACAGGGCAATAACTTTCGAGTGGCGATCTTTCATATATTTCATGCTTTGAAAGTTGGCATTTGGGTAGCATGGTTTACAGTTATTGCTATAGAAATGCTCACAGGAACTAGAGGACTTGGCTTTCTTGCCTGGGATGCTTATAAAGCTGGTAACACTGATTACATCATTGAGATGATACTTTACATCGGTATCATTGGCTTATTGCTAGATCAGTTACTAGATTTCACAGCAAACCTTCTCTCGCAGATTGTCACAGATGGTAAAAAATCTTCTTAATCGAAGCCATCGCCCACAGGCATAGCGAAGACAGCAGCGATTATAAGCTAGTAAGCATTAACACTATTGGGTGGATTTATGTTGTGGCTTACGCTGTCAGGTTGTTAACTACACATGGCTGACGCAACTGGCACATAGTTAGGACTTACGCACACTCGGCGCATTCTTCTCTACGTTCGCGCAGCGTGTCGCAGACAGACGCTACGCGTTGGCGTCTTAGTGGTATGCCTCCGGCACGCTACGCGAACGATAAATTAAGCTTTTAGGCAATTTTTGCGTAAGTCCTGACAGTTTCTAAAAAAGCCAGAACTTACGCAGCAGATGCTAGAAACCAGGTTTATTTACGTAAGCCTAAAGTTTATATTGCAATTTCTTCAAACTCTGTTACATTAGTTTACATACAGATGAAACTGTTAAAACAAAAAAGCTTGGAGTGTTAATTATGACAGGCACGAAAAAGACCACGCCTTTGGTTTCAGAAGATCCTAATGCATTGCGTTGGGGATTCACTCCTCAAAGCGAAAATTGGAACGGTCGTTTTGCAATGATTGGTTTTTTATCTGCTGTTCTACTTGAGGTTTTCTCTGGTCAAGGCTTCCTCCATTTTTGGGGCATCCTATAAATTGATGTAGCTTTTTACATCTTTATTTGAGGGATAGCAATACTCTCAGGAGCCGATGCTTTTCATCTGTAACTGTGGAAGAATCTCTACAATAGTGTTTCGCATTTTTGCTTCCGAAATGCTGAATCAGGTGAACTGTTTGTAGATAAAGTGTTGTATCTAAAAAAATACCTATGAGATGCAAAGTTTAAATATACTTTGCATTTCATAGGACTAATGATAAATTTCACAAAGTTAGATAAAATAAAAAGTGTAAAGAGCTAAACAGAAAAATATTTTGAATGCTAAACCATAGTTCGGTCAAATACTCTCTACACTGTAACTACAGGCTTTGACCAAATGTATGGCTGAAATGGTTTGTCGAGAGGCGTTTTAGCAATGTGATTTGTGTAGTTGTGCATTACTTTAATTGCTAGGCCAAGAATCACTTCCAATACTTGGTGTTTACCATAACCAATTGCTAAAAACTCCTCAATTTCACTATCTTCAATCCAACCCCGTGCTTGAATCATTCGTTGCGTGAAATGACGCAATGCTTGCAATTTTGGATCTTTCATTGGCGTTCCATTACGTAGAGCTTGAATATCTTCAGCAGACATGCCAATCATCTTTGCCAAGCCGGAGTGAGCTGCCATGCAATAGTGACACTCATGTTCATAATTTGCCGTCAAGTAAATAATTTGCTGTTGAATTGGACTGAAACTTGTTGTAGCAAACAAATCCCATAGCGCTATCGAACCTTTGAGCAATGCAGGCGCTTGAGCGAAAATTCCTTCTAAATTTGGAATAAACCCAAACGTTTGTTCCACTTGAACTAACGTTGCTTTGGAGTCTTCAGGGGCGCTATCAATGGTGTGAATGGTAAATTCCATCGGTTGTCACCTCGAAATGTATGAGCAGGGAGACAAGCTTGTCTACCAAAAGTTGGTGCTATTGTATTTCAAAAGAGACAACTTTGTCTACTAATCTAACTATGACTTCTGAATCGAGTCACGCTCGGCAACAAATTTTAGAAACGGCTTCTGAACTGTTTTACCAGAAGGGGATTCAGCATGTAGGTATTAATGAAGTCATTGCAGCATCGGGTGTTGCCAAACGAACACTTTATCGTTGGTTTACATCCAAAGACTTGTTAATTGAGGAAGTGATGAAATATCGCGCCCTTCAGTGGTTACGCTGGTTTGAAACTGCGGTGTCAGAGCGAGGTAATACACCCAAAGAACGTTTATTAGCCACGTTTGATGTGTTGCGTGAGTGGTACTCAAGTCCCAATTTTCGGGGTTGTCCGTTCATCAATGCTGTTTTGGAAATTGCCGATGCCTCTCATAAGGCGCATCAGGTTTCAGTTGATTTACGTGAGTCGATTCGACAAATTATTATGGGTTTGGCAGATGAGGCTGGCATTAAAAATCCTGAATCCTTTTCGCAGCAATATCTTCTTCTAATTGGAGGAGCCAGCTTAATGGCAACTATCGAACAATCACCCAATGGAGCAACGTTTGCTCAAAGTGCTCTCTCTGTGCTAATTGATGCGAACATAGAAAATGACTCTTGACTCCTGTCTCTTTTTTTGCAAACTACTTACCAATAAGCGGAGTACTGACGGCGAATCAGTTAAAATCTGATTCAAACAATTGGTAAATTTCGCTAGTCGTGTCTACTTCTGCAAAAACCTTTCCTGTCTGGGCATTTTTCTCGCTGTTAACCAACGGCATATTGATGCTGGCCGTAGTCCTGCTAATTTGGCAACAGCAGAGATTGACTGCTTTTTTTGGGACTACAACTTCCTTAGCTCAAGTCAACCTGAACAGTGAAACCCAATCTGTTACACCTGTTTTGGGTTCCCGTCTAAAACTCAATTACCAGCAGTGGGTAGACATCCTCAAGAAAGAGGCTGAGGTAGTCGCTAAGAAACGTCCTCCGCATTTAACTATACTGGCGGGAGATTCTCTGAGTCTGTGGTTTCCTGCTGAGTTATTACCTGAAGACAAAAATTGGCTAAATCAGGGAATTTCTGGCGAAACCAGCAATGGACTATTGAAAAGATTGGATTTATTTGACCGCACCCAGCCAGAGGTGATTTTTGTGATGGTTGGCATTAATGATCTAATTCGGGGGATGAGCGATGAGGTAATTTTAGATAATCAGCGGCAAATTATGAGTTACCTGCGAAAGGTACATCCAGCAGTACAAATTGTTGTCCAGTCAATTTTGCCACATGGGGGAGAAAAAACAACCTGGGAAGGACGAGAGAAACTGCTAGCTGTTGACAATAGTCGCATTCGCCAGTTGAATCAGCAATTACGAAGTGTGGCTGCTAACGAAGGTGTCAAATATCTTGACTTGTATCCCCTGTTTACCAGCAAGCAAGGTAATCTCCGCCGCGAATTTACTACTGATGGCTTACACCTCAGTCCTGAAGGCTATATAGTTTGGCGTTCCGCATTGCAGATTTATAGCAACATGGAATTACAGCCTTAACAAAAGCAGAAGAGGGGCCAAGGGGAGCCAGCGCCATGGGCGGGTTTCCCGACTTGAGGCGACTGGCGTTCAAGGGTCATTAATTATTCTCTTTTCACACTCCTCCACTCTTCCACTCCCTCACCCACTCTGCCAAGAATAAATAATATGTTTGAACACAACTCTGTATAAATCGCGTCTTGGCGCGAGAAAATAGGAGATGGTGATTTAATTAAGTTGACAAATCTAATGGATACAAAAGCTTTTAAGCGATCGCTGCAACATTCAGAAAACTACAATCGCAAGGGGTTTGGTCATCAAGCAGAAGTTGCTACCCAGTTGCAATCTGAGTATCAAAGTGACTTGATTCAGGAAATTCGCGATCGCAACTACATCCTACAACGCGGTAATGTCACAATCCGACTAGCTCAATCCTTCGGCTTTTGCTGGGGTGTAGAACGCGCTGTAGCAATGGCCTATGAGACTCGTCAGCACTTCCCCACAGAACGCATCTGGATTACTAATGAGATTATTCACAACCCTTCTGTGAATCAGCGGATGCAAGAGATGGAAGTACAATTCATCCCCGTTGAAGCAAATCAAAAAGATTTTTCTGTTGTCGCCACTGGTGACGTGGTTATATTACCTGCTTTTGGAGCTAGCGTCCAAGAGATGCAGATACTTCACAATAAAGGCTGCAAAATTGTTGATACAACTTGTCCTTGGGTATCTAAAGTTTGGAATACGGTAGAGAAACACAAAAAAGTTGATTACACCTCAATTATTCACGGCAAATATAAGCATGAAGAAACTGTCGCTACTAGTTCCTTTGCTGGCAAATATTTAATTGTGCTGAATTTGCAGGAAGCAGAATATGTTGTTAAATATATTCTCAATGGTGGAAAACGTGACGAATTTTTGGCTAAATTCGCTAAAGCTTGTTCCCCAGGATTTGACCCAGACCAAGATTTAGAACGGGTTGGTATTGCTAACCAAACCACAATGCTCAAAGGCGAGACTGAGCAAATTGGTAAGTTGTTTGAGCATACTATGTTGCAGAAGTATGGACCCACTGAATTAAATCAGCATTTCCAAAGCTTTAACACTATCTGTGACGCCACCCAAGAACGCCAAGACGCAATGTTGGAGTTGGTGGAACAAAATCTCGATTTGATGATAGTAATTGGTGGTTTTAATTCATCGAATACTACTCAATTGCAACAGATTGCTTTTGACCGAGGAATTCCCTCCTATCATATTGATAGTGTTGAGCGAATTAAATCAGGACATTCTATTGAACATCGGCAATTAAATGGGCAGTTGGTAATCACAGAAAATTGGTTGCCTATCGGAGAAATTATTGTGGGAATTACTTCTGGCGCATCTACACCAGATAAAGTGGTAGAAGATATCATTAAGAAAATTTTTGACTTCAAGGCGATCGCATCGGTGGTTTAAGCAGAAACTCAGCCCTAACCCCTCTTTGCCTACACAGAGGGGTGACGATAATTCGTAATTGTTAGCTCATGGATATAGCGGTTCTTACCTCAGTGAGGTACAGGTTTGTTTTCTTGCTCAATTAATTTATGAAATATTTTTATAACTGTATCTCTGAGGCTACCGTGCAATATGATGTTAATATCGTGTTAATTATAGGTTTTATAGAGCAAGTAACTAAATATTTTCATAATATTTTTGACAACTAAAGCCACAAAGATTATGATACTGTAGGCTAATGAGGGGTAACACCCCCTATAGCATTAAATTACCCAATTAACAGGGAATTTGCCTATCGTAGCCTGTGCAAATTCTTTAAGCTCAGCCTCAAAAAATTAGGATTGAGCAGCCAAACTCATGTCAAATTAAAGTTAAGTGTGTCATAATGTCGCGAGCCAGGATAAATACCATTCTTGCAACGTGTGGGTAGCCACCACTACTGGAGGATCTTAGAGCTAGAAATTCAATAGCCTATCCGACAGCACAGTGTTAAGAAAATTGAGATACCCAGCAAATTTTGCTACGCGTAGTTCACGGTTATCTTTCAACAAGCTAACTGGTTGTTGTACGCAGTTCGCAGGCCTCAAGAAAAAGTTGAGGCGATCCGACCTGTAACTCTTTGAGAAGAAGGATTATGTACTCCCACCAGCTTTTAAAGCCGGACGGTCGTCAACTAACCCTATACAGCCGATTCCCGATCGCCGAGGCTATCATAACCACTAGTCCCAGCAACCAACTAGTCCAAACAAACTCTCATCTGCGCTGGCATCCGTTGCGTGGTGAATGGGTAGCTTATGCAAGTTATCATCAAGAACAGACTTTTTTGTCGCCCCCAGAATGTAACCTGCTGGCATCGTTCAACGGCTGCCAATTACCTACCGAACTCCCTCCAGGTAGATATGACGTGGCTGTGTTCGATAACCGCTTTCCTGTAATGACGCCATCTGTATCCGATTCACCTGAGTGCATAGTGGAAACGCTACCTGCAAATGGGGTGTGTGAGACTGTAGTTTTTACACAAAATCCGCAAGCATCCCTGAGTTCCCTGGAACTGGATCACCTGGCTTTGCTGTTGGAAGTCTGGGGCGATCGCACCTTAGTACTGGGAGCAAATCAGCAAATTCAGTACGTGCTACCGTTTGACAATAGGGATGCAGAAGTAAGTATTACTTTGCACCAACCGCATGGTGAAATATATGCATATCCCTTTATACCGCCTATTCCTGCACGGATGTTGGAAATGCAGAGACGATTTTACTATAAACATCACCGGGGTTTGCTGACAGATTTAATTCAAAAAGAGATTGCACAAAAAAAGCGGATTATTTATCAAGATGAGTATGCGATCGCCTTTGTGCCAGTGTGCGCTCGTTACCCTTATGAAGTCTGGATTGCGCCAGTTGAGCCAGTAAGTAGCTTGTTTGAACTGACTGCACAACAACGCTGGGGACTTGCTAAAGCTTTGAAAACTGTTACCCTCAAGTATGATGGTTTGCTGGAACGCCCATTTTCCTACTCGATGACTTGGTTTCAAGCACCAACTGACGGTAAAATACATCCCGAAGCGCATTTATACGCAGAGCTTTATCCAGCTGATCGAACTCGAACCGGAGCTGAATTCGCAGGGGGAATATTTACCAATAAAGGTTTGCCAGAGGAGAAGGCAAAAGAGTTACAAGCTGTAGTTGTGAATATTGAACAAATGGCAGAACAGCGTAAATTTAGTCTTCAACTTAATGGTTCCCAGCGCTTTTAGCCTAGCAATAGTAGTTCACTACGCAAGTATTAGATGATGAAAAGCTTGCTATGAGAGCTTTTCTGAGTGTGTATTAATTACGAATTAGTATGATACGCTATCTGCTTGAGGAATGTAGAGGTACTAAAGATGACTAAACTGCGCGTGGGGTTACTATTTGGTGGTCGTTCGGGAGAGCATGAAGTTTCCATAAGCTCAGCACGGGCGATCGCTAAAGCCTTGAGTGCAGAGCAAAATGCTGGCAAGTATGAAATACTGCCTTTTTATATCCAAAAAGATGGACATTGGCTTGCAGGGGAAGCACCTCAAAAGGTTCTAGGAACTGGTATGCCGCTACTGGAATCTCAAGAATCAACCTCTGAGGGACATCTGACAGCTCTTAGCCAGTGGCAATTTCCTTCCCAAGTCTCTGAAGTAGATGTTTGGTTTCCTGTTCTCCACGGGCCCAACGGTGAAGACGGCACAATTCAAGGGTTACTCACCTTGATGCAAATCCCTTTTGTTGGTTCTGGGGTATTAGGTTCGGCAATGGGGATGGATAAGATTGCCATGAAAATGGCGTTTGAGCAAGCGGGACTACCACAAGTTAAATACAAGGCATTAACTAGAGCACAAGTTTGGTCTAATCCTTGCGTGTTTCCTAAACTTTGTGATGAAATTGAAGCGGCATTAGGCTATCCCTGTTTTGTCAAACCTGCTAATTTGGGTTCATCTGTAGGTATTGCCAAAGTGCGATCAAGGCAAGAATTAGAAGCAGCATTAGATCAAGCTGCTGGTTATGACCGACGGTTAATTGTGGAAGCTGGTGTTGTGGCCAGAGAAGTTGAGTGTGCAGTTTTAGGAAACGATCAACCAAAAGCTTCTATTATAGGTGAAATTACTTACGAAAGTGATTTCTATGATTACGAAACTAAATATACTGAAGGCAAGGCAGATTTACTGATACCCGCACCGTTGCCAGATGCGATCGTTCGTCAAATGCAAGACATGGCTTTGCAAGCCTTTGCCGCTGTTGACGCTGCTGGGTTAGCAAGGGTAGACTTTTTCTACGTGGAAGCCACAGGAGAAATATTGATTAATGAAATCAATACTTTACCGGGTTTCACAGCGACGAGTATGTATCCGCAACTCTGGGCCCATAGTGGCATATCTTTTCCAGAATTAGTTGATCAGTTGATTCAACTTGCTCTCGAAAGACATTCTATTGGCTAGCCAGAAGCCTGAGCAAATTGATTTTTAGAGAATTACAGCGAAAAGTTTGCGCGTCCGGGTTTCCCGGCGCAAAACTTTTCAAGACAGCGAAAAGTAATAAAAAATACAGATTTTTAGAAAAAATTAGTCGAATTTAGTAGCCTTTGTGTTACAAAAAAGCTACTTAAATCCGCAATTTTGTTACGGATACCTGATGCTTGGCTCCTCTATTACAATCAGGGACTAGAGGGGTACAAATCTGAAAGTAATCATGGAAAATAGTCAGAGTGTACAGTACGAGCTAACCCAACTAATAGGGGACACTCCAGAGCTGACAAACAGTAAATCTAGACCATTAGAAAGCTCCAACGTTGTAATATATCTGGTTGCACATCATCCTTGGCTATTGTTAACTGGGTTGTTAGCCATGTTTCTAGGAGGCGGTGCCTTTGCCTTATACAGCCTAGGTCATGTTGGACGTATGGCACAAGAAGAACCAGAACAAATCCCAGCTGTAGTTGAAAAACCACTCAACACGCCCTCTGAGAATAGCAATCTTACACCTTTATGGATGGTGGTTGCGATCGCCCTCAGTTGTGGTAGTGGTTGCTTGATAATTTTTCGGATGCTCAATCGTCCAAAGCAACCGCAAAAAGTTCAAAGACATATTAACCGCTATGAGGCAAACTCAGCACAAACTCGCTACCCAAGACTGGAACCACGTCTTCCCAAAAATCCACCAGTGTTTGTGCCACAGCAACAACTGACGCCTGTTATGCCGATACCACCTAAAACAAAACACCTGGTAACGGTTCTCCCGCCAGAGCATAAGCACCGCCTAGATACACGCACAGAATCTTTGGCAGATTTAATGGATCTTCGCAAAGAGAGTTCATTGTCTGCAATTTTACACAAGTATTAATAGCGCTGTAAGATAAAAGTCCGTCAAATTAATACTTTTTGCAAACAAGGGCACGGTTATACTGTGCCCTTACTTGTTGGCTGGGGATTAGGGACAAGAAGATATTCCCTTCTGATTTCAGCTTCTTTTTTCTCCATGCTTTATGTTTCAATACACTTAGTTTATACCAATTAGCCAAAATAAGACTACAGATGGAAACCTCAAAACCTAGATTAAATATGACTTTTTAAGTACATTTTCAAAGTATTAATAATTACAATAAAGTTGTGCATGAAGAGGTAGAACACCGCGAAAGATATCTTTGCTGATTTGGCAAAACTAGAGGCAAAGATTCAGCAGGGAATGAAGGACTTAGAAAAGATATTGCAACAATAAAGCTAATGATGTTTTGACATGAAGGTAAGGCGATTATGGCAATCACATTAGATCAATCTTCTTCTCGGATTATGACTCTTCAGGAGTTCTTTAATTATGACGATGGTACAGATGCAATGTATGAGTTTGAAGATGGAGAATTAATCCTGATGATGGCCGAGAGTGAGATAAATCGAAGAATTGCCATGTTTATCCTCGTCTGCTTTGTGCAATTGGGTATTCCTGCTGATCGGCTGTCGATGAAAACGGAAATTGTGACTACTGGCTCACGGGTGCGTATTCCTGATTTGGTGGTGTTTTCTCAGGAGTTAGCGACTGCAATGGAGGGAGCTAAACGATCTACAGTGATGCCAGAGATGCCACCACCGTTATTGGTGGTTGAGGTGGTAAGTCCCAATCAGAGCAATCTTGATTATCGCTATAAGCGATCGGAGTATGCAGCGCGGGGTATTACTGAGTATTGGATTGTTGATCCCATCGCCCAAAAAGCAACGGTGTTGGAATGGGTGGAGGGTTTGTATGAGGAGCAGGTGTATGTGGGGGACAGTGCGATCGCTTCACTGGTATTTGCTGATCTAAAGTTGACTGCTGCTCAAATTTTGCAGTGCTATTAAGGAGAACTAAATGAATTAAAAACAGCTACAAGAACTGATGAATCAAACAAAACTCCTCTCAAATAAGGCACGGCTGAGGTTAATTAGCTACTTGCTGGTAGAAGTTAGGGGAGCAAATAAGTCAACAAGAGAAGCAGCGATCGCTCGAATTCGTAAACGTTGGGAGATATTGCTGATGAGGAAATTTAAAAACCTGCCAAAATGGCAACCAGCTTTTGATTAACCTGGTTAAATTGTAGAAGATAAACGACTTCAAGGTGTTGTTATCAGGGTCTACCGCGTAACCAAATTTTTCTCGCTAAACATTATCTACCAAGTTATTTACAAAAAGAGGAAAGGTATCCATAACAAGAATTTGCAAACTATTTATCTCAGCAAATAAATATTAATAATTAAGTTTGACATTTGCTGCAACAGGAAGATTAACTGTGTATGGGTGTTGTTTTTGAAGTACGCGTTAGCCCCCTAAATAACGGGCAACATCTGTACACAATCCTGTTCACTCCAGCGGCAAATGGTAGAGTGGGAGTTTGAAAGCTAAGTGATATGCTTCCTCCCACTCTTTTTTATGGCGAATGATCGCGTTTTGCTTTGAAAATTATAGGCACAACTTTAAAAGCGCAAAATAGCGATTCTTAACTAACAGTTAGTCGGTAAGCTCGTGGTGTTTGTCCTGTCCATCGTTTAAAGGCACGGTGAAAAGCACTAGGTTCAGAGAATCCTAGCAGAAATGCGACATCGTGAATTGGAGTATTCGGATTTTTTAAATGTCGCAGGGATAGCTGTTTGCGAGTTTCATCTAGTAGTTGCTGATAGGAAGTGCCCTCAGCTTGTAACTCTCGCTGCAACTGGCGGACGCTGATTGCTAAACTGCGGGCGATCGCTTCTATAGAGGGAAGTTCGCCTTTGAGTTTTTGGGCGATCGCCTCTACAACTTTCTTGGTGTAATCGTCCTCTCGATTCATCGCATCAAGCATTGCTTCTGCATGTTGCTCAAAAACTGAGAGTAAATTAGAATTTGCCGAGAGTACCGACCAATTCAAGCAATTGGCATCAAAGATAATTCGATTTTTCGGCATTGAAAAGTACACGTTTGTCTGAAAAATGCGTTCATGTTCAGAGATAGCAGCAGGACGCGGGTGTTGAAACCAGACAGCTAGTGGACAAAGCGGTTTTCCTGTCAACATCTGAGTTGCCGTTAACAATGATACAAAAGTGCTTTCAATCGCCTGCCGGGGTTCTTTGAGCAGGTAGTTTTTTAAGTGGTCTACAATGTCACAGTCGCAAAATACTAGCCCCTCGGACACAGAGAAGTGAATGTAAGCTCCTTGACTAAACAGATGGGTATACCGAGAGAGTTTTTCTAGTACTTGCTCGAATGTTTGGCAATTGACCAGCACATAACCAACAATACCGAAAGTCGCCAAATTGAAAGCTTCACCCAGATGTAACCCCAGATTTTCATCGCCTGTTCGCTTGAGCGCTTCCCACCACACCGCGCTATGAAGCGTTCCTGTAACCTGCTGATCGGGCATCTTCAGCAAAGCAGGTTCAATCCCAACAGCAGCACATAGACTATCAGAATCGACTCCATACCTTGCTGCATATTGAACAATGCCTCGCGTGATGTAGACAGAGAAGGTGGCTTCTTTCATGATTTGGTCAGGATTCTAGAAAGGCGCTTTGGGTCAATTTTTTGGCAGGGCATGTCAACTCAGGATTTTGCACAAAGTTTACCTTTGAAGTGTAGTCAAACTGCATCAAACGATGACCAAAGTTCAGATGCATTTAAGTTGTCAACAAAAGGAGTTTTTTGCAATGGAATTAACAAATTCACAGATTCACTCTACCACTCCAACCGTAATTGCTGCCCAGCAACCAGAATTAATTGTAAATCCGGTTACAGGCGATCGCATGACCATTCTGCAATCAAGTCATGATGGTGGAAGGTATACAAAGATTCGTTTTGATTTACCACCTGGAGCTAAAGGTAGTCCGTTGCACTACCACACCAACATGAGTGAAACATTTACCGTGCTCAAGGGTTGCTTAGAAATGGAAGTTGGTCACAAGGGAAATCAACGGACATTACAGGCGGGAGAAAGTTTACATGTTCCAGCGCTCATGCACCACAGTTTTCGCAATGCCTCTAATGATTGGGTAGCGTTTACGAGCGAAAACCAACCTGCGGGACAATTTGAGCAGTTTATTAGAGGAATGTTTGGTCTAGCAATTGATGGTAAAGTCAATCATGAGGGTATGCCAACTAATCTGCTCTACTTTGCGCTATTGCTAAAGAAAGCAGACACAATCCTCGTTGGCCCGCCGCTCATAGTACAAAAGCTATTGGTTAACATCTTGGTTTGGATTGCTCATCAGTTAGGAGCAGAGCAAGCACTCCTCAAGTACTGGGATAATAGCAATGAAAAATAGACTTCTTGCAGAAGTCGGGAAAAGGTTAAATGCATAGAATTTCTTTTCCCATTCCCCTTTAACCCTTACCCAAAATTTTGCAAAACGCAATGAACTCTAGATGTTCTTGCAAAACAATTAAGAGCAATAATCTAAGATATGAACGCTCAGGGACGTAAGTCGGGGCAATAAATGCATTCGAGTAATAATCCAAAAGATTGGTCATGGAAGTTCTGGCCTGCTCTACCACTTTACCCCTACGGCAGGCGTCGGACACTATGTAAGGAAATAGTTAAAGACACTATCTGGACATTCGATCAGCTTCATGGCATTATCTACACAATCGTGCCGATTCGGATGACCATAGTCAAGCTAAAAACAGGTGGTCTTCTTGTCTATGCACCGATTGCTCCAACAACCGAGTGTGTACGCTTGGTTAATGAGTTGGTGGCAAAACACGGTGAAGTTAAGTATATTATTCTGCCTACCAGTTCTGGTTTGGAACACAAAGTCTTCGTTGGCCCCTTTGCCAGACGCTTTCCACAAGCGCAAGTTTTTGTTGCTCCGCATCAGTGGAGTTTTCCGCTAAACTTACCACTGCATTGGCTTGGCTTTCCCCAAAAACGTACTCAGGTGCTTCCAGAGAATAAAAGCCTTGCTCCCTTTATTGATGAGTTCGACTATGAAGTGCTGGATATCAACTTGGGACGAGGGGCTTTTACAGAAGTTGCTCTTTTGCATAAGCGATCGCACACTCTATTAGTAACTGATTCTGTATTGTCTGTACCAGAAGATCCACCTGAGATCATCCAATTAGACCCTTACCCTTTATTGTTTCACGCCAGAGACAATGCCTTGGAGATGATTGAGGACAGCGAAGCAAACCGTCGCAAAGGATGGCAACGTATTTCACTGTTTGCAATTTACTTTCGTCCCAGTGCGTTGGAGATCAATAAACTGGGGCAAATGTTCAGCGATGCATTCAAAGCACCACAGCGATCGCTAAAAGCATACTTTGGGTTATTCCCATTTCGATGGCAAGACAACTGGAAGCAGTCGTTTGATGCTCTCCGAGGAGAGGGACGTCCATTTGTAGCACCGATTCTGCAAATCCTCATTCTTCCGCAAGCACCGAGACAAGTACTCAATTGGGCTGATAAGGTTGCTAAGTGGGATTTTCACCAGATTATTCCCTGTCATTTTGACTCATTAATCAAGGCGAGTCCGCGTCAATTCCGACAAGCATTCACTTTCCTCGAAAAGCAACCCTCCGTAAGTGAAGACCTTTCTGCAAAAGCAAATCAGCCCTTATTGGAGAAAGACTTTAAATTCATCAGAGAACTCGAAGCCAGTCTAGTTAGGCGCGGCATCGCAACCCCAGTTAAGGAGAAGGTTTAACGCTCCTTAGAGCATGAGAGGCTCTGAAAAACTTTATCAATAAAAATATACATTACTCAAAAAAATCTGTGCATTACTAGAAATTATCCAATCTGACATCCTTCCAAATGTCAGAAACCTGCCATCCTGAATTTCCAACAGATTGAACAACAGGATTATCAATCAATGGAATATAGTTAGTTGTTCTATTCTCTAAATACAGTTCTGGTTTTTCTTCAAGCGTTGGCTCTTGGGTATTGACAATATCAGCTTGAAGATTTTGTTCTTCGGTTTCCTCCATTATCTTTATCTTATCGAGGAGGAGCTTTTCAGATTTTTTGATCAGTTTCATATTATTTGTTTGAAGTTCTAAAAATTGGACATTAAAAAAATAGCATCTGAAATACTGATTTTCAAAGAAATCAATATCATTTTTTATGCATCCTTGGTGAGCTCCGTAAAAAGCTTTTCTGAAGTCTCCTTTTGAGTAAAATTACGCAGGATATACTAGGATACAGCAAAATCACCAAAATCCCAAATCTGCCTTGAAAAGTTTCCTACAGTCGGCTTCCCGCCGTAGGAAACGTTTCCCTTATCCTACTAAAAGGGGTTTAAAACCTCATCCCCAACGCCAAAGCTGATGAGTGTGTGGGGGTATAAATCCCCTTACCTAAACGTAATTGCGTGATTGCAGCGAGGCGTAGCCCATTGCGAATTGTTTAAAGGTGTGGTTTTTTATAAAACGCCATACTGCTTAAACCATGCTTGGAGCCGTTGCCAACCATCCTTAGCTTCTGTTTCGCGGTAGGAAGGGCGATAATCGGCAAAAAAAGCGTGGGGTGCATCGGGATAGACAATAATTTCGGACTTGCTAGTGCTGGGCTTTAGGCGATTCTCGTTCCGAGACGCAAGGCGATCGCGCATTTGCTGTACTGTATCCAAAGGAATGCCCGTATCTTTACCGCCGTACAGTCCTAGAACAGGGACTTTCAGCGTAGATGCAATATCGACGGGATGCTTGGGCGTCAGCTCAGTCTGATCACCCACTAATCGCCCATACCACGCCACGCCTGCCTTGACCTTGGGATTGTATGCTGCGTACAGCCAGGTAATGCGACCACCCCAGCAGAAGCCCGTAATCCCCAATTTATCAGCATTCCCTTTGGCTGACTTCACGCCCCAGTTGACTGTAGAATCGATATCGGATAATACTTGGGCGTCCGGCACTTTAGCTACCACTTGGCGAATTTCATCAATGCTGCTTAACTTTAAAACATCGCCCTGACGTACAAACAATTCTGGAGCGATCGCCACGTATCCCAACTTGGCAAAACGACGGCAGATATCCTGAATATGTTCATGTACGCCAAAGATTTCTTGGATTACTAAGACAATCGGGAAATCTCTACCCTTTGCAGGCATTGCTCTGTAAGCAGGAATTTCACCATCTTTAACAGGAATTTTGACCGCACCAGCTACCAATCCCTGATCATCGGTGGTGATGACTTGAGCAGAAATAGGTTGTACTGCAAGGGCGAAACCTGTGGCCAGGGTGGCAGTTGCGATAAATTTACGACGCGTTATTTCTTTCATTATTTTTACTGAAAGCTATCCGGTATCGATCTTAGTCTTTCAGGAAAACATACTTTAATTTCTCGTAAGGGAAAGATTGCTTTAAATGGCTTGCTTGGAAAAGATGAGCGATCGCTAATATCACCGCACTAGCACAAAGCAGCTACAGCACCACAGCAATACTCTGTAGTCCATACTTAACCTGAATACGCCTGTACTTGCTTCTCGGCTTGCCTATAGAACCAAAGGCAATACAGTTTTGTTAAAGGGGAAATGTTTGCATTCACCCTTCCTTTTTGCCCCTTACCCTTTCCCCAACCTCTACCCAGCAACTTGGGGTTGCCAGACCACTAGGTAAACGATACTTGCCTGGTTTTCACCCAGAGATACAGATTGTAGCTTACTAGACTGAACGAGCAAAGTTTCAGGGATATGATGAAAAAAAAGCTCAACTAGCAACGCTACTGACGAGTCAGCCGGAAAATTTAGCACAGTTAATTTGGAATGCAGTAGAGCAAAACAAGAGAATTTTTTATCTGAATATATACCTCTTTTGTCAGACAGTAAGAAGTTTAATTAGTGAAATCCTCTCGTAGTAGTATTTTTGCACAATTGTTCTTTTTAAAGTTGATATTAGAGGTTAAAACTTCAAACTCTTTAATAGTAAGACTTCCAAAAATTGTCACCATTATAGTCATGTGCATAAACCCAAGGCAGGTTAGTTAAGGCTTGATCTCCACAAAGAGAAACTATGCCCTTTTTAAGAATCATAGTTAGAGGAATCTCCGTTCGCATAGCGTCCCCTAGCCTTACCGAAAAGCCAGCTACGCGCGGTATCGAACACATAAAAAGGTAAGTAGAGTAGTCAACATTACGAACTGAACTATATTGTTTTTTAATCCGACTTATCAGAATTTAGTTTGCAGTTAAACAACAATAAAGGCAACTTATATATACAGCTAAAGGTAGAGGTTGGTTTTCTTCTCTCTACTTAAAATTAAATTAGTTACAAATACCATACTGTGCTATAAGTTAAGTTCTAAAAATGATTAATATGTCTAATCTAGTTAAAAGTAATTCGGAACATAGCACAAATCAAGATAAAACTCTATCAATAGAAGTTGAACTTGCTCTGATTATAGATAAACTGAAAAATGGTGTTTGGCTATTTGGTATACCATCTTGGCTTTTTGGAATAACTGATAGGAGTATAGCTGCATTTGCAGATGGTTATTTATCTCCTATAGAAATTTTTCAGCTATTTACAGCTTCTTTCTTTTTTCTGAGTTGGCTATATCTTAAACCTGGAGAGAGCTTTAATAGCAACGATTTAGAACCCAGTCAATATCAAGAATATTTATATCGGACTCAAGTTGACAAGCTGAAGTTAAAAAACCGACACATGATTAGTCAGGAGTATATTCTACCTTTTCCTTATATGTGCCAAATATACCATCTCCTGAATTTAAAGCATTTGGAGAAAGTTCACGGATTTAGTTTAAATAATTTAAAAATCTTAAGTATTAGCTATTTCCAACCAACAAATATCGGTGGAATAATCAAATTTAAAACACTTTTGGATTCTCCTGTCAATGCTCTGCGAATTTGGCGGCAACCAATTATTGAAGTAGATTTAATTTTACATACTCCCTATACTGTTGAATTAAATATTCCTGTCTACGATAACAAAAGAATAGTTGTCATATTTCATGCTTTCCCTTTAAATGACACAGAACATCAATTCTTTATAGATATTTACAGCGATTTAGAGTGGCCAAAACCTTTGCTGCAAATAATTTTGCATTTTGCTTCTTGTTTGACACTATTTGAAGATTTGCCGTATTTACGTGCTTTAGCCGATAGAAATATAGAGCGCTCATTCAACTTAAATAGGGCTTCAAATCACGAAACTATGTTGCTGTTTAAAAGATTCGTTGAACTGTATGGTTCAAGTGGGGAAACTAAATTAATTGAGGGAGGGGATGATACTAAGTTATGAGTCCTGAGTAAGTAAGTATAATTAAATAAAAATCCTAGTTCGTAGTGAGCGATGAATCGCTCAAAACAAGGATTGTCAGGACTAAAGTCCTGACTACAAACTTTAATTTATTTACGCCTAGCTACTTAGCAATAAAGGTCTATCAATAGCTAGCCAAATAAAAACAGGACTTACGCACTCAGATCCCCCAACCCCCTTAGAAAGGGGGCTTTAGACGTTCCCCCCTTAAAAAGCTACGGTGTACACACAAGTCTTTTAGAGTTGCCCCACAGGCTTTTGATCCCCCCAACCCCCCTTCAAAAGGGGGGCAAAAACCTCTCAAAGTCCCCCTTTTGAAGGGGGATTTAGGAGGATATACAACGATTTTGGTTTTGTACACAGATGTGTGTACACCGTAGCCTTTTTAAGGGGAGCCAGCGCGGTCTTCTCCCAAGGGGAGACGCAATCATGCGATGGGGTCTCCCCAAGTGGAGCGACTGGCGTGGGCTAGGGGGGATCTAGGTTTCAGGCTTCAGTGCGTAAGTCCTAAAAAAGTTTATACTTTGACAACTAGCTATGAGAAAGAAAGCAAACATAATCTGATTTGCTGTTGGAAAAAAACTCAGAACTCAAAACTTATTAATCAGCACTAACTTTGTTAGGCGCGTGCAAGTAAGGGAGCGGCTGCTAGTAAGGTTTTGGTATAGGGGTGTTGAGGATTAGCAAAAATCTGTTTTGTAGGGCCTAGTTCTACAATTTTGCCACTATTCATGACGGCAATCCGATCGCACAAAAATCTCGCTAACCAAAGGTCATGTGTGATAAACAAATACGTTAACTCAAATTCTTCCTTTAATTCCAACATTAAATCCAATACTTGCGACTGCACGCTAGCGTCTAACATACTCACAGGTTCATCACAAATCAGCAGTTTGGGATGAGTAATCAAAGCGCGAGCGATCGCTACTCGTTGCTGCTGTCCACCAGATAAATCAGCTGGATAACGTTGATAATACACTTCTGGTGGTGTTAATCCCACTTTCTGAAGCATTGATAAAACTTGTGCTTTTGCTTGAGCAGCATCAGCAAGGTTGTGGATAAATAAAGGATCGGCGATACTTTCTCCCACTGTCATTGCTGGATTAAGACAAGCGTGGGGGTCTTGAAAAATCATTTGTATTTGTCGCCGTGAGGAACGAATTGCTTGGCGCGACAAAGTAGTTAAATCTTGTCCCAAAAACTCAACTTTACCACTAGTGGGACGAATTAGCTGCAAGATTGTTCGTGACAGCGTACTCTTACCACAACCTGACTCCCCAACTAAACCGAGAATTTCCCCTGGATAAAGATCCAAGTTAATATCATCCACTGCTTTAATTGTCTGCCCTTGTGCCTTAAATAGGCGTTCGATAAAGTTAGGTTCTATGGTATAATATTGCTTGAGTTCTGTAATGTGTAAAATTGGAGATTGCTCATTAATAATTGGTAATAGCTTTTCTCCCTCATTGGCAATTACCAACTCTCCATGATTATCCACTGCTTGAATATGCAAAGCTGCTTTTAAGAGCGATCGCGTGTATTCGTGTTGAGGTTGCCTAAATACAGATGCCGTCGCACCCATTTCAACCATTTTACCGTTATACATCACGCCAATGCGATCGCAATACTCCGCCACCATTGCTAAATCGTGGGAAATCAGCAGCAATCCCATATTTTCTTGAGCGCACAGTCGAGTTAATTCTTGCAATATCTGCGCGGAGACGGTGACATCTAGACTAGTTGTCGGTTCATCGGCAACAATTAACTTGGGGTTAAGCAGGAGAGCAAGGGCGATCGCTACTCTTTGTCGCATTCCACCGCTAAACTCATGAGGATACTGATTCCAGCGACTAGCAGGAATCTTCACTTTTTCTAGTGTCGCAAGTGCTTTTTCTTTGGCTTCTCGTGTCGATAATTCTGGTGAGTGCGCCTGGAGTGTTTCGATGCAATGCTTACCAATAGTCATCAAAGGATCAAGACGCGTCATCGGATCTTGAAAAATCAGCGCCACAGCTTCCCCCCGAAATTTTCGTAACTGAGGTGGCGTTAAATTAAATACCGATTGTCCCTGAAATATTACCTGTCCCTCAACGCGACTAGAGTTTGGTAGTAGGCGCATGACTGCCCGTCCTATGGTAGACTTACCACAACCAGACTCTCCCACTAGTCCCATTCTTTCGCCTGGTTGGAGAGTGAAAGATACATCATCAACTGCCCAGCTTGGTTCTTCTCCACTCCGCTGAGGATAGGCAACTCGCAGATTTTCGATACAAAATAAGGCTTTACTCATACTTAGTTGTCAGCCCTGGGCTATCGGCTTTGATAATTTCAAATTTAAGATAGTGTATCAGATTAGTAAAACTAGCTGTTCTAGGGGATTACTACTGAGAGAAAGTCTCTCAGAAACAGCCGAAATCTTAAGCAGGATAGGAGTGCAGTCTTAGCCCATACTCAACTTGTCGTGATATTCTGCCATAATTCTGCTGGAACAAACCTAGATAAATGACCAATATTTGTTGTTGCAATCACAATCTCTGGAACAGCAAGAGTTACAGCTTGGGCTACTAAAATCATGTCACCGTCAATCGTCTTATCACTCGCGGTTGGTTGGCCTTGTTGACGAGCTTGCGCCCAGCATAGTGCAGCTTGACGCATTGCAGCCGTTGTAATGGGCAGATATTCTAGCAACTGAGCTAATTCATTTAAGCGAGCAACACCTCTGACTTTGTTTGCTCGCAATAACTCTCGGCGAACTTCATAATCAGCGATTTCTGGAATGATAACTCGACTACCTAATGCAATGAGTGTTTGAACCCATTGAGCACACGCAACACTTTCAGAAGAAAGTTTTAGATTTGTGACTAAACCAATCGGCCCTGCATCCAACAGTATCACCTGACTCACCAAGTTACACCCTTTAACTCAAGAGGAAATAACTTACGATCAGACAATCGATCTTCATCTAAGGCATGAATTAAATACTCTCCTGTTTCTTGCTGCTCCTTAGCATCATCCTCATCAATCCAAGACTGAAGCAAATTAACTAGCTTGGATTGTTTCTCTTTCAGAAGAATGTGATTTGTAATAATCTGCAACGTATATGCCTCAACCGAAAGCCCTTGCTCTCTAGCTTTTTGTGCAAGATACTGTTCTAATTCTGGTGATAAGTTAAGGGTTAGCGTCATGAGTCTCTTTTGAGTGACACCATACATTCTAAACTTGTCAAACTTGAAAGATTTGGTTCTCAGTGCTGAGTCCTGAGCAGAAAATTTTCCCTCAGTACTCATTGCTTAGCACTGTTTTAGTGAGTTTTTCTATCGTGTTCGCTTAAATTTCAGTAACCCCATTGAAGCAACTGCTACTAAGCCTAGAATAGCTCCAGGTTCGGGAACAGATTTGACATCATCAGGAACGTTAATTGAAAAGAGCGTTGTTGTTCCACTCACCTCATTAGCTGTAACCAGTAACGGCTGACCATTGGGGCTATCTGCGGCGGAGATTAAAAGTAGACCTTCCGGGCCTAAATCTTTGATTGCTGGGTTAGTTGTCCCATCTAGCAAAGTTGGTTCAGCCGTGAAGTCACGGTTGTTTACGTAGTCTATAAAGACAGGGTTTTGCGGATCAGTAATATCGTATGCCATCACGCCACCAATGCGCTCCAGTCCGATGAAAGCATAAAAGCGATCGCCAATTTTGGCAATCTTTACATCCTCTGGTTCCGGCCCCTTATCATCGCTGCGGGTATCGAAACTGTTTTCATTGTTATTAGAGTTGAAGAAATCGGGTAAGCGCTGGGCAGTAATCTGCTCAAAGTCGTCGCCACTGTCGTAGACTGGCTTGAGTGTGCTGGTAGCCTCATCCCACTCCCAAATTGTGAAGGAGCGAGCTCCAAATGCATAGATTTGCTCAAATAGACCATCACCATTCAAGTCGCCTAAAGTATTGGTTACTGTTAAGCGACCCAGATTCTCAGGGCGTTTTAGCTCATCGGCATTGGCGAACACATCGGGGTTGAGTTGATAGCGAGCATTACCTAATCGTAACTCTTCGCTAAAACCGTCATAATCGCGAGCATCCCCTTCATTGGCTGTGACAATGTAAGTCTTACCATTGACGGTGTAAGAGGTAATACCATCTGGTTGGTACATACCTAGAATGGGTCTGTTGGTAATATTAATAGCGTCATCGCGATCGCTAGTATCAATTTCATTTCCTGGCAGGCTATGATCCTTAAAGCCCAAAGGGATAATGTCGGTAAACATATTATTAATTAAATCAAGTGTTGCGATCGCATTGTTTTCCTGCAACGCCACCCAAGCCTTAGTAGAATCTTGAGAAACGGTGATGTATTCTGGCTCTATATCTTTTGCCACGGTGGCATTAGGGCCAAAAATCCGTACTCCGTTATCCCGTAACTGATCAATCTGGCTGTTGAACTGGTTAAAACCAGCATTGATTACACTAAAGTCCGCTAAATTGATGATGCTAACTGAACCTTCGGGATCAACAGTATAATCATCACCTGGCTGACCCTCATTTGCTACCAGTACACGAGTGCCATCTGGTGTAAAGGTCAGCATATCAGGCAGGACTCCAACATTAACGGAGTTAACTAAATCACCATTAGCGTTAAAAAATACAGCCTTGCCCAAATCTAAAGGGTCAACTGCTTCAACTGCTGCTGCAAGCAGGCCATTTTTAAAAGCGACGCTGTTAGCTCCATTACCGAAGGGTGTGATATCAATGTTAAATAGCAACGATGGCTGAGTCGGATCGCTAATGCCTATTACATCAATAGTCTTGTTTTCTCCATTGACGACAAACAGCCGTTGAGTAATTGGGTCATAAGTCGGGATTTCAGCACCCCCAGCATCGAAAAGACCCGTGCCATAAGTGCCGATAGGTTTGAGCAGCATTGCCTCTGCTGGAGCCGCCAGTACTCCCAATAAAAGAGCGGATGGAGCTATAAAGCCGATAAGCTTTTGGATGGTCATGATCTCAATGAATGATTAAAATGTTGGAAGTCATCACGCAGGATAGGATGAACCAACATCTACAGGTACATCCGCAAGCTATCGGTTATAGGTTAAGTAAGTTAAGAGTTTAGGTTAAGCAAAGGTAAAGAGGTAGTACTTTCACGGATTCTTCACTTAGGAAAGATTACACTTTATCTCAAATTTGTACTCTTAATACCCACATTCCGCAGGTAAGAGAGGAGATCAATGGTATTTTTGGTGAATGACACCATCAGGATCACAAATAAGAGTACAAGATATTGACCACTGTGGG
>NZ_JACXXN010000224.1 GCF_014904695.1 Nostoc sp. MG11
TGGTTGCAAAAAACTTCAATCTTTCGAGAATTAAGGCGATTGCTACTCCAAGAGTACGCGATCGCCTTTTCAATGGATACCACATGGCTGCACAGAACATAGTAATAACTAACATCTTCTCTAGAGCTTAGTGCTGTCTAGTGTTTTAGCTATTAGCTAATATGCTTTACCCTGGAATATTTTTATAAGGCTGCGCCAAATCTAGATTGAGAGTGTTGTGCCTGCACAACACATTTCGTGCAAATTAAAAGGCGATCGCAGACTTTGGACGGTGCAGCGATCGCCTTTATTACCGTTCTAAAGGTTTTAAAATTATGCCACAAACAGCAACAACTGTAACCCCTTGCGTCAAACCAGTTGAAGAATTGACATCAGTCGAAATCAGCTTTTACGACCATGAGATTTACTGCGGCGATAAATTGGTTGCCAGCATTACCCACGACGACAACGACTTTGTGATGCAACCCTGGCTAGTATTGATTAACGGTGTGGAAGTATTCCGAGACAATACTCAAAAGAGATGCCACAGCTACATCGTATGGCATTACAAAGAAAACACGCTACCAGAACCCGAAA
>NZ_JACXXN010000225.1 GCF_014904695.1 Nostoc sp. MG11
CTGAACACTCCAAACGGAGTAGAGATAATGTGACTAATATTATACATACTGCAAAAATCTCCTTAACCAGTCTTCAAGTTCGGCGCGACATGGAAGAGTTATTACAACAATTTCAGCCTGACCCTCAACAATATCCAGCACAGTTTGCTCTCAAGAAAAAGTTACAACGTTTATGGGATAAATACGGTGCTGACTTATTACACTGCTATGATATCCCTGGTTTACCAGCAGATAACCTGAAAATCGAGTCTTTGTTTAGCCATTTACGTCGTCATCAGCGGCGAATTAGTGGGCGCAAGTCCACTGCCGAATTGCGCGATTTTGGGCAGTATCGAGTTCTTTTCTTAGGCGAAAGTGAACAACAGTTACTTGCACAAATTCGGGAAGTCCCTGTACTGGAATACAACTCTCAACGTCGCAGATTAGCTTTTTGTGAAGCTCCTCGTCAACAAAAACATCGCCTTCATCGTCATCCCAGTAGTGCAATACAAGGTTTAGTCAATCAACATCAAGAACGTCTCTGTGCATTTGATTTTCAACCTCTGAATACCAATTAGACAGCTAGGG
>NZ_JACXXN010000226.1 GCF_014904695.1 Nostoc sp. MG11
TAATGGTATGAGCCAGGCGATTGCCAATGGAGAGATGAGGTAAGGTTGCCCAAAAATTTTTGTCGGTAGAAAAAGCTTACTCGTCCGTGAAATACTTTCATGAGAACGAGCAAGCACATACGATAACTACTACTGTGACATTACGAGTACAAATTCTCAAGGAAAAATACAGCCAAAGTCTGGGACTACCGTTTAAAGAACTGTTGCCAGAGACTGCAATTAAACAAGTCATCTCTGAGCTAAAAATTAAATACAAAAAGCGGTTATTTGACCCATTGATAACATTATGGGCATTTTTATCTCAGGTTTTGGATACAGACAAAACTTGCCATAATGCTGTAAGTAAAATAATTGCACATTTGGCTGAGTCAGAGGTAGAAATTCCGTCAACGGATACAAGTGCTTACTGCCAAGCTAGGGCAAGATTACCAGAAAAATTATTAGAGAAACTTTTCAATTTCTCAGCACAAAGCTTAGAAGAGAAAGTGACAACAGAATATTTCTGGTGTGGTCGCAATGTAAAAGTAATAGATGGGTCAACTGTCTCGATGCCTGACACTGTAGA
>NZ_JACXXN010000227.1 GCF_014904695.1 Nostoc sp. MG11
CAAGTTAATTTTATTGCAGACATCTTCGGAGTTGTTGCATAAATAATCTTAGTTCTAGAGAATTTTATCACTTCAAACCTTTTTTGCAACACAACCAAAAATGTTCCCCAAAAAAGTTTTCTATATATCTAATTCGTTAAATTTTATGTCCACATCCACTTCAGACTTGATTCGCCTCTACCTGCAAGACATTGGTCGCGTCCCTTTGCTGACTGGCTCCCAAGAAATCGCCTATGCCCGGCAGGTACAGCAGATGGTCGCAATTGAACAACGGAAAACTGAACTCACGCAAGAACTAAATCGCCAACCAACAACATCTGAATTAGCTGCGGACACAGGTAAAACCGAAGCTGAAGTGAATTCAATTCTTCGCCAAGGACAACGAGCCAAGCAAAAAATGGTAAGAGCGAACCTGCGGCTAGTGGTTTCAATCGCCAAAAAGTACCAAAATCGCAACATGGAATTTCTCGATCTGGTTCAAGAAGGTTCACTAGGACTACAACGGGGAATAGAGAAATTTGACCCCAACCGTGGTTACAAGCTTTCTACCTACGCTTATTGGT
>NZ_JACXXN010000228.1 GCF_014904695.1 Nostoc sp. MG11
GTACACGTAATCTAAACACTGTATTGCAGCAGTTGATTAATCCGCCCAGCCCAAATAAGGTGGAAATTACCAGAGGTGGGAATTTATTGCGAGAGGGTGATCGCATTATCCAGTTGACCAATGACTACAACCGCGAAGTCTTCAATGGTGACTTGGGGATTATTCAAAGCATTGATCCCGTTGAGCAAGAGGTTGTGGTGCAATATGGTGAGCGTACTGTCATCTACGATTATGCAGACTTGAATGAAATTGCCCTCGCCTGGAGCGTTACCGTGCATAAAAGTCAGGGGTCAGAATATCCGGTGGTGATTCTGCCAATCTATATGCAACATTACATGATGTTGTCGCGTAACCTGTTTTACACTGGGTTGACCCGTGCCAAAAAGTTAGCCATTGTCGTTGGTGCTAAAAAAGCAATCTCCCTGGCAGTGCGTTCTACTGATGACCAAGAGCGCTATACGCGATTGCTTTCTAGGCTAACTCAGGTGGGAGCGCGTGCATCAGTCGCAATTTAGCACTGATTCCTGTTTCTTCACGGAAAAACCCAGCTGTTTCAACTTG
>NZ_JACXXN010000229.1 GCF_014904695.1 Nostoc sp. MG11
GTAGAGGCAATCATGATTGGTACTGACTTTCAACAAGGAATTTCTTTTATCAGTCCTAGTAGGGTAATTAAAAATCAGACTAGTAATCAGCGATCGCCTTAAATAAAACTCTTAAAAAAGTCTAATGAAGCTCAAAGGTTCATTAAAGAAGTTCAAAGATTTATTAATCCACCTCAAAGGCTCGTTTATCCACCTCTGCCCCAATGCCCCATCCTCAACAACTACCTAGTCATCATCAAGTCGAAGCAATTGTTCATCAATAGCTTGTATCCGCCTTCGCACAATTTCTTCTGAGAGAATTCGCTTCCGCATTGCCTCATTAAGCGCTCCTTTTTCAGCCAGCAGTAAACGGCGACGAATGGCATCAAGTTTACTGAGATCACCATTTTTGCCTTCCAACTCATCAGGGCGACGATTATAAAATTCCCGCAGTGCCTTTTCCGCTCCGGCAATTCGTACCTGATAAGTAAGTCGTGGAGAAAATTTATAAGTATGTAACAAACAATTAAGCAGAAGAATTAGAGTTAAATCTTACACGTTGTGTACTGTAGTTTCCCTTG
>NZ_JACXXN010000230.1 GCF_014904695.1 Nostoc sp. MG11
TTGCGAGTGTATCGTCGTTTTCCCAATAAACGAATGCATCAAGTCGTAATTTATCTGGACAAAACCACATCTGAAGAAGTTTACGAAACCACATTTACTATTGAAAATCTTCGACATGAATTTTCTGTGATTCGTTTGTGGGAGCAACCGCCAGAAATATTCTTGAGAACTACAGGGTTACTGCCATTTGCTGTATTGAGTGCGACTAATAATAAGGTTGGTACACTACAACAAGCGGCGGCGGCCGTTGATAAAATTAGTGAACGCCGGACACAAAGTAATATTGCTGCCGCCGCCGCAATCTTGGCCGGGTTAGTATTAGAACAAGAAGTAATTGGGCGTTTATTCAGGAAAGACATTATGCGCGAGTCGGTTATTTATCAATCAATTAAGACTGAAGGACGGGAAGAAGGGATTGAAGTAGGTGTTCGCCGTGTT
Organism: Nostoc sp. MG11; assembly: GCF_014904695.1. GTDB lineage: Bacteria > Cyanobacteriota > Cyanobacteriia > Cyanobacteriales > Nostocaceae > Komarekiella. Next base: position 439 of record NZ_JACXXN010000230.1, read on the forward strand.
GCTGTTAATCTTCTAAAAGAGAAGATGCCTATCGAAATGGTGGCAAAAGTTACTGGCTTAACAATCGAACAGGTACAAAGCTTACTCATGACAGACGTTGAACAGTCAGAATAAG
>NZ_JACXXN010000231.1 GCF_014904695.1 Nostoc sp. MG11
GGTAGTAGATTTATCATCAACTCCCAGACTAAAACAACCACAAACATTAGAACAAATCGCCACAGAATATCAAGCCAGTCTCAACCTATCAGATGGCCCAATCATGCAAGTGGTAATGTTTAACTTGGGTGTAGATGAAGATGCACGTTTACTAATTATTATCCATCACCTAGCGGTAGATGGCGTTTCTTGGAGAATTTTATTATCAGACCTAGAAACAATCTATCAACAACTAATCGCTCAACAACCGATAAAATTAAGTCCGAAAACCACAGCATATATTGATTGGGCAGAAAAGTTAAACAACTATGCACAATCACAAATCATCAAACAACAGTTAGATTATTGGCTTAAACAACCTTGGTCAAAGACAAAGCCGCTACCATCAGATTATCCTCAAACTCAATCAGAAAATACAGTTGGTAGTGCAATCAATTATCGGGTGAACTTGAATCAACAAGAAACTCGCAGTTTGCTGTTGTCAGTCAACGAAGCTTACAACACACAAATCAATGATATCTTGCTCAGTGCATTAGTACTTACATTGG
>NZ_JACXXN010000232.1 GCF_014904695.1 Nostoc sp. MG11
GTTTCAAGCAGTTGCTTTTTAGCAGAAGCCGCGGTAGATTCTGGTAATGCTGCGATGGGCATAGAACCTGTGAGTTGTTTCATAAATACTCCAATTCCACAACACCCTCATCAGCAACTACAAAACGATTGAGATTTGGCTTTACTAATCTGAAACTCGTTGGCTTTAATCACAGGCATTGCTGCACTTTTTACTGCTGTTTTAGCTTGGTGATAAAGAAATTGAACTACACCGTCGGCATCTTCCTCATCCTCTACTTGCGCCCAAACAGAGCAGCCTATATCAATTGATTCAAACTGACCCAAATTGAACTTTCTAGAATAACTTATCGACACAGTACTGATTTTCATTGGCTTGTTTTTACTGCTAATTGATGTAGTGGTGACTCAAGAATGAATCGCCTTTGTTTGTTAAAATTTATTGCTTACCGCTTCTTGGCTTGCGGTAACAATTCGTTTTGTGGCTGCAATGATGCTCTGGCTTCTGCTTCAGACACAGGTGGTAGTGCTGGTGCGGTAACAGCATTACTAGCCCAACGTTC
>NZ_JACXXN010000024.1 GCF_014904695.1 Nostoc sp. MG11
ACGTTGGCGTCCACCTTTTCATCCTTGAGGAAATTGAGGATGTCAGGGATGTAGTTAGCCGCCGCTTGTCCCAGGTTGCCCAATGCCACTGCCGCACTGCCACGAACGTTGGCGTCCACCTTTTCATCCTTGAGGATTTTGGCAGCTTTTTGAGCAATATCCTCTGGTTTTTTGCCCACGGCTTTTAAATCTTTCAGATCAGATTCAACTAATTGCTTGAGAGCATATCCCTTAACTTGGTCGTGTCCATCATCAAGAGCTGCTGATATACCGTTAATCTGCCAAGCTTGGAGTTTGGGTTTGGGAGTTTCTTTGGCGCTTACCCATGTTAGAGAGAGGAGGAAGGTCAGGAGTAGGGTGAAACAGAAAAGGAAAAAGAGCGAAAGCTTGCTGGTGTGGCGGGGTATGGTGAGCATAATTCGGGGCAAGACGGCAGATTACACGCGGTTATGGGTATAATAACAACCTTGCAATTCCTAATTCCTGATTGAGAGTCTTTAATACTGGTGGGCGAGTATTAAAGACTCATTAATGAAATTCTGATATTCATCGACAAAGCTCTGATATTCATTGACGAATCTCTGATATTCATCGACAAAGCTCTGATATTCATTGACGAAGTTCTGAGGTTCATTCACGAAGCTCTGATATTCATTGACGAAGTTCTGAGGTTCATTCACGAAGCTCTGATATTCATCGACGAAGTTCTGAGGTTCATCGGCGAAGCTCTGACGTTCAGCGATGATGCTTTGAGGTTCATCGGCGAAGCTTTGAGGTTCATTGACCAAAATATACATCTCGTTTTGCAAATCGGGAGACTCTCAATATGATTCGGTTAAGGTGCATAGTCATTGGAGATCCCCCTAAATCCCCCTTAAGAAGGGGGACTTTAAGAAGTTTTACCCGTTCGTTTTTTGAGATCCCCCTAAATCCCCCTTAAGAAGGGGGACTTTAAGAAGTTTTACCCGTTCGTTTTTTGAGATCCCCCTAAATACCCCTTAAGAAGGAGGACTTCAATTCCGGTTCCCCCCTTTTTTAAGGGGGGTTAGGGGGGATCAAACGCTGTATCTGCTCACACACACTATCAAAGTGATTTAAAACTTGACTATTTGTAAACCTAATAATCTTTAAACCATAGCCTTCCAAAATGTTTGTTCTCTCTAGATCATAATCTTGACCTTCATCTGTAAAATGGCTATCCCCATCAACTTCAATCACTGTTTTTAAAGTAGGACAGTAGAAATCAACTATGAAATGATTAATCGGTCGTTGTCTTAAAACCCGATATTGGAAATTTCTCAAATATTCATGCCACAGCTTTTTTTCTGCTGGGGTCATATTTTTACGAAGTTCTTTTGCTCTTTCTACAAGCTTTGGATTGTAAGGTAGATAGAGATTGCTGCTATTGAGTTTGTTTGTCATAGTTTCTGGTAGTTATGCCCCCTACCCAATACTGCGTGGGTTTTGGTGCATAGTCATTGGAGATCCTCCCTAACCCCCCTTAAAAAGGGGGGAACCGGAGTCAAAGTCAGCTTTTTTAAGGGGGGAACTAAAATCAAAGTCCCCCTTTTTAAGGGGGATTTAGGGGGATCTCAAAGTATTTGCTACATCACTAAAGGCTTTTAAAAAATCCTTTAAGAATCGACAGCAGCTTTAGCAGGTTTACTTTTAATAGCTTTAAAACGTTCGCCTAATTGTTCAGCAATAGTTTTTAACCCTGGAGTTTTCTTAGCAGCTGTCTTGACGTAATCATAAACTGTTAGACTGCTGCCCATTGCTTCGCTACCGACTGCCATTAAGGTATCATCTACTTGTTCTGTAAGTTGTCGCAGTCCAATCAACAGTTCGGTGAGGTTAGCGGCTAGTTGATAATCCCGGACAAACTCATCTAAATCAAAGCTGGCTGGTAAAATGTCTCGGTTAGATTGGGCAGCAATCAGGCTAGTGTTGACAAAAGCTAGTCTTTTATCGCCCATCTTAAATAAGTTACGTCGTTCTTCTGCACTCAGGGTAACGAGAAAAGGCATCTTTGCTTGGATAGTCGCAAAGGCTGCTTTGATTTCTTGGATATCTGCTGGAGAAAGGGAGGCAGTGATATTTTGGTAAGCCATTGGATATTTACTCTGGTAAATCTGTTTGTTATGATTCCCACTGGTAAAGGCGATCGCACAAGTGACAGAACATGTAGAGACGTTGCAATGCAAGATCTCTACTCTGATTAATGACAAAATTCTGTGACAATGATTAACAGTCAGCCGGAATACTGTGAATCCAAGCTACTCATGAGCCAGAGTTCTAAAAACAGCCTTCTCCTACCTAAACCTGTTCAATCATCTTTCCATTGGCTTTATGCTTTTTGGAAGTTTTCTCGCCCACACACGATTATTGGTACAAGTCTGAGTGTATTGGGTTTATATTTAATTGCCATTGCTGTATCCTCGACTGGGTTTTCTGGGATTCCACTAAGTCGAGTTTTGGGCGCGTGGATTGCTTGTTTGTGTGGCAATGTCTACATTGTGGGGCTGAATCAATTAGAAGATGTTGAAATTGACAAGATTAATAAGCCTCATTTACCACTAGCATCTGGAGAGTTTTCGCGCCGGACTGGGCAATTAATTGTTGCTTCTGCTGGTATTTTAGCGCTCATTGTGGCGTGGCTTACTGGGCCTTTTTTGTTGGGAATGGTGGCTATTAGTTTGGCGATTGGTACTGCTTATTCTTTGCCACCAATTCGTTTGAAACAGTTTCCTTTTTGGGCGGCGTTATGTATTTTTTCTGTGCGCGGAACGATTGTTAATTTAGGGTTGTATTTGCACTATAGCTGGGTGTTAAAACAATGCCAATCAATTCCACTTGTGGTGTGGGTGCTGACGCTTTTTATTTTGGTGTTTACGTTTGCGATCGCTATCTTTAAAGATATCCCAGATATGGAAGGCGATCGCCTCTACAATATCTCTACTTTTACTATTCAACTCGGTTCCCAAGCTGTGTTTAATCTCGCTCTTTGGGTGATAACTGTCTGCTATTTGGGGATGATTTTGGTTGGTGTGTTAAATGTTCCTGCGGTTAATCCAATATTCTTGGTAATTACTCATTTAGTGTTGCTAGTTTTGATGTGGTTACGGAGTATGGGTGTAGACTTGCAAGATAAAGGTGCGATCGCGCAATTCTATCAATTCATTTGGAAACTCTTTTTTATCGAATATCTGATTTTCCCTATTGCCTGTCTTTTGGCTTAAGACAATGCTAGAAAACTTTTCAACCACTTCTGCTATTGCTGCGATCGTCGTTATTTTTAGTCTAACAATCCTAGGATATTTCGCTTGGAAAACCTTAATTATTTCTGACTTTTTTCAAAAAGGAGTCAATCTTTATCAAGCAGAAGATTATCAAGGCGCAGAAGCAGCTTTTCGCAAAGTTATTTCGCTCAACTCTACCAATGATGTGGTTCGTTTGCTTTTGGGAGATGTTTTAAATCAGCAAGGTCAAGTACAGGAAGCAACAGAATTATTGCGAGAAGTGATTCGCCGCAGTCCTAAAAATGCTGATGCTTATTTGCGTCTAGCGAATGTTCTAATGCAGCAAGAACAAAAAGAAGAAGCTAAAATTAATCTGCTACAAGCTAAAGATTTATTGCAAAAACAGCGTCAACCTGAAAAAGCTGAGAGAATTAGTAATCTGTTAGATAGAATCAGTGCTAAGTCAAGTGAATTGTAAAGTGTGTCCCACTAATCTGGTTACTGATCAACATTCTAGTTAAACAATCCTACCTTCTAGAAATCGGATTTTATGGAAGCCCGATTTCTAGGAATAAAGAATTAGCCGTTAATAAAGGCGTCAAGTTCGTAGTGAGCGATAAATCGCTCTCTATAAGGATTATTAGGACTAAAGTCCTTACTACAAACTCTAATTTATTTATGCCTAGCTACTTAAAAAAATCAGTGTGATATTCTTAGTATCTAGTTACGAAATCGCGTTTGGAGAAATTGAAGATTAGATGAAAGCAAGCTTAGAAAAACTAAGCATGTAAACCAAATGTAGGTGTTTTAGTAAAAATGCTAAAAACAAAAAATCTGCTGACTGCGGCTATTATCGGCTTATGTTTGATAGAGGCGAATACTGCCTTCGGTAGAGATGTTAGCGTTGGGTTATCAAAAGTCCAAGACTTGTCTCAGGCGATCGCCTATGACAACAAAAACGCAATTGCTAATTTCGAGCAAGGAATCAATCTCTACAAACAAGGAGATTTAAAAGGAGCAGAGGCGGCTTTTAGGAAAGCAATTGAACTAGAACCCAACTTTTCAGAAGCTTATACTGCTTTAGGAAATACTGTCGATGATCAAGGCAAGCCACAAGAAGCGATCGCTATTTACAAAAAAGCCATTGAACTCAATCCCAAAGCCCCTGGAGCATATTTTAATTTGGGTTTGACTTTGGCAAGGCTGAATCAATTAGAACCAGCGATCGCTGCGTATAAAAAAACCCTGAGTCTTGATCCTAAATATGCAAAAGCTCACTATAACTTGGGTAACGCTCTCTACGATCAAGGAAAGTTAACAGAAGCGATTGCCGCATATACAGAAGTTTTACGTCTCGAACCCAATTATGTCCCGACTTACACACGTTTAGGAAATGCTCTGTACGATCAAGGCAAATTACAAGAAGCGATCGCTCAGTACAAAAAATCCATTAGCCTCGATCCCAAGTATGCAAGCGCTCACTACAACTTAGGAAACGCTTTGTATGCACAAGGTAAGCAAGCAGAAGCAATGGCCGAATATACAGAAGCCATTCGCCTGGAACCGAAAAATCCAGTAGGTTATAACGCCTTGGGAAACGCTTTTTACGCTCAAGGCAAGTTACAAGAAGCGATCGCCCAATATCAAAAAGCTATTAGCTTCGATCCCAACTATGTAGACGCTCGTTATAATTTAGCCAGCGTTTTCTACGCACAAGGCAAGCTGACAGAGACAATCGCCGAGTATACAGAAGTGATTCGCCTCAAGCCAAGACATGCAGAAGCTTATACAGGCTTAGGAAATGCTATCGATGATCAAGGCAAACCACAAGAAGCGATCGCACATTACAAAAAAGCCATCAGCCTTGCACCCGACTTTGCACTCGCTTACTATAATTTGGGCATCACTCTGGGAAGAGAACAACAAGTAGATGAAGCGATCGTCAACCTCAAAAAAGCTAGGCAATTATTCCAAGCTCAGGGAAACAAGGAAATGGTTGAGCAAGTTGATGAGCTATTCCCAAAAATTAACAACCAAACTAATTAAGTGGGGACTGGGGAGTACAAGCGGAATGAATACTGACTCTTGACTCTTGACCCTTGACTCCTAACATATTTCAATCATGACTCAAGAAAGGGGCAAAGTTTACCTTGTTGGTGCTGGACTTGGAGATGTAGCGTACCTGACAGTAAAGGCTAATGAACTCTTAGCTATTGCTCAGGTATTGGTCTACGATGCCCTAGTAGATGCCCAATTATTACAGTGCGTACCGCCTGATTGTCTGAAATTGGATGTTGGCAAACGCGGGGGAAAACCCAGCACACCGCAAGTTGAGATTAACAAGTTACTAGTAGAGTATTGTCAGCAAGGAAAACAAGTTATACGGCTCAAGTCAGGCGATCCGTTCATTTTTGGGCGCTGTACTTCCGAAATAGAGGCGTTGAAAGCTTCTGGTTGTGATTTTGAAGTAGTACCAGGAATTTCTTCAGTCCTTGCAGCACCGTTGCTTGCAGGAATTCCCCTCACAGATCCGGTTTTAAGTCGCTGTTTTGCAGTGTTTACAGCCCATGAACCAGATACTTTAGATTGGGAGGCGTTGTCACGGTTAGAGACATTGGTAATTTTGATGGGAGGGCGACATCTGCCGGAGATTATAAATCAACTGGTGCGGCATGGGCGATCGCCTGATACACCCATTGCTATCATCCGTTGGGCAGGAACTCCTAATCAACAAATTTGGACAGCTCAACTAAATAATATTCTGGAACAAACCACCGGATTATCACTCTCCCCAGTAGTAATTGTGATTGGCGAAGTTGTTGGGTTACGCAAGTACTTACAACCTGAGAAAATATATTTAAACGAAATTACTAGGCAGGAACCTAGTGAAAGGAATTCTCAGGTAGAACCTGGGAATGAAAGTACTCCCACACCCCCAGCTATGTCAACTAATCTCCCCCCCTCCCCTTCTCCTCCCCTTGCTGGCAAAACTATTCTGGTGACACGTTCAGTCGGACAATCGAGTCAATTTAGCGATCGCCTCATCGCATCAGGCGCAAAAGTCATTGAAATGCCTACTTTAGAAATTGGCCCGCCTTCTAGTTGGGAAGCGTTGGATGATGCGATCGCTCATTTATCTGCCTTCAACTGGCTAATTCTCACTTCTACCAATGGCGTAGACTACTTTTTTGAAAGGCTAACTACACAGGGTAAAGATGCTCGTGCTTTGACTGGTGTCAAAATTGCCGTTGTTGGTGAGAAAACAGCCCAACGCCTCAAGCAACACTGTATCCAAGCAGATTTTATTCCCTCCAACTTTGTCGCCGATTCTTTAGTAGAAAACTTCCCAGAGCAATTACTTGGTAAAAAAGTTTTATTTCCCAGAGTTGAAAGTGGTGGACGAGAAATTTTAGTTAAGGAATTAACTGCTAAGGGCGCAGAGGTAATAGAAATTGCCGCATATGAATCGCGCTGTCCTAGTAATATGCCACCTGCGGCTGAGTTAGCTATTCAAAATCACACAGTCGATGTAATTACTTTTGCTAGTTCCAAAACTGTACAATTTTTCTGTCAACTAACAGCAAATAAATTATCACAAAACTCTGATGGCAATCATTCATCTGTGGTGAAAAATTATTTAGATGGAGTTTGTATTGCCTCTATCGGCCCGCAAACCTCTAAAACTTGTCATACCTTATTCGGCCGCGTGGATGTAGAAGCTGAAGAATATACCTTAGATGGGTTAACCCAAGCACTGATAACATGGGCAACTAATTTGTAGTTCATCCAAAAAATTGTGTATTAACCACATTTATGAGTGCTGAAGTGCGGTAGCGGAGCGTTTAGCCTGTGCTGATACCGTTTTACTTTAAGGTTGATACACATGAGCAAGCTGGAGGAGTAATTTGTATCAATAATTTCGTGAACTGGTATGAGTGGGAGAGTGGAGGAGGTAGTTTGAGGTTCTGAGCTAGATGAATCAGTTTTTGAGACCACCGAAATGAGTAGACCTCTTGCATAAATGCTTAAATTGTCATGTTGAGCGGAGCGAAACATCTCGGAGATTCCTCCCTCCACTACGTTCTGGTCAGAATGACACTAATAATTTTCGGACTTTTGCAAGAAGTCTAGTATCTATACTCTCCCCTATTCCTCCTACTTCCTACCCTACAAAACTCCTACCTGTTTCCAAGCATTTTCCACAGCTTTCTGCTCAATACAGCCATTACCGTAGAGTTCTCCAGCAACTTTGATAGTTGTGTTGGCAGCTTTTTTAAAATCTGCTTTGGCACGCAGGCGATCGCGTAAACTTATATACCATATTGTGCCAGCTTTTTCCCAAGCGTAACCGCCAATCTCGATAGCTGCTAAATAAAAGGCATAGTTGGGAATACCTGAGTTGATATGTACCCCAGCGTTATCTTCCTCACCAGTGTACTTGTCTTTCATATATGCAGGTTGGGGATCTTTGCCTAGCACAGCATCATCATACGCTGTTCCAGGTGCTTTCAGTGACCGGATGCCAATACCTTTGACATCTGGCATTAAAAGATTCTCACCGATCACCCAGTCTGCTTCTTGTGCTGTCTGATGTTTTGCTTTCTGCTTTACCAGGGAACCAAAGACATCAGAAAACGACTCATTCAATGCTCCCGGTTCACCATAATACAGTAGACCTGCTTCATGCTGAGTTATACCATGAGCTAACTCATGCCCAATCACATCAATGCATTTAGTGAAGCGTTGGAACAGTTCTTGGTCTCCATCACCATAAACCATCTGGTCGCCATTCCAAAAGGCGTTGTCATAATTGACACCATAATGCACAGTAGAATCTAAACGCAGACCCTTATCATCAATAGAATTACGCTCAAATAACTCATAAAACATGTCATAAGTAGCACCAGCAGCGTCGTAAGCTTCATTTACTGCTTCATCAGTGCTAGGAGGATCTCCCTCGCCACGCACTAGAATACCAGGGAGTTCCTGACCATTTTTAGCATCGTAGATGGTGCGACGTTTTTCACCGGTAGAGGGCGCAAACGATATATTACCTACTATATTTCGTCGTCCGCGAACCTGTGCCGATACATTTAATGTTTGAAAAGCCCAACTACGCTGCTGAGGAGTGCCATTGACGGCGACATTCTCCAGCATGTGCGGCGGGACGATACAACATATGGGGCATCTAGTGTAGAGTGGATGCTCACAGTTAGACTTAGCTGATTTCTTTTTTCGAGTCATCCAAGATATTCTCCTTTTAAAACTAAGTGATAGCAAGTAAATTCAACAATATTGTTGAACAAAGTAGAAAAATGAATACTAACCAATACTTTTTGGTTAAAGGGGAAAGCTTCAAGGGAAAGTATCAAGATATCAATGGCATATCCTTGCTTTGTCTTGTTGCAGCTTTTTTCTACTTTGTATTTTCCGACAGTGCTCTAGAGAATGGACAGTACCCTCACGGGTTACTTTAGATCTGGAAACATTGCATAAAAACATTAGCCAAGCTTAAATAACGCAAGTTTTAGTCAAAATCCTTGCGTTAGCTAGCAAGACCTCTTTCACAGACCCAATGGGTTTATATAATAGTTCTTGTCTAGAAAAATTGTGTAAATTGTTACATTTTATTGCTGAAAACTATCAGCGCTTGGGGAATTCCTCCTTCCCTCTTCCTTCTGACTTCGGTTGAAAATGTGGGTATGTATCTCAAGTTTTCACAGCCAACCCCCAAATACAGCCAAACCGTAATACTTCCAAGGTACTGCTATTGTCTTAAAGCCAGATTTGCTCAACATTTGCAAATGAGCATCCAAGGTAGCTAGCTGATCTTGACTTGAATAACCTTGTGTGACGCTAGTACCACGTTTAGCATTAATCTCTGCCAAATTAGTTCCCTGTTGCTTTGCCCAATCCTCTCGCGCTGCTTTGTAAATTTCTGTTAAGAGAGGTGATTCTGGCAAGATAGGATCTGCATTCCAAAAACAACCACTTTGACTAAGGCTAGTAGCAATTCGTTGAAATAACTTTAACTTCATCTCGTCTTGGAGATGGTGAATTGCTAAAGATGATACACAGGCATCAAATTCGCTATCAATCTGCAATCCTTCTGGATTATTTGCCCACTCGCCAAAGTCTACTTGGATTCCAGTCCACTGTTTTTGATATCCTGCTGCTGTGATTTTGTTTTGAGCAAATTCCAGCATTCGGGGTGAATAATCTAAAGCAATTATTTGAGCATCTGGCCAACGGTTGAGTATCTTCAAACTGAGTTCACCTGTACCGCAGCCTAATTCTAAAATGCGACTATTTGTGGTATGCAGACACCGCGTAATTACCTCCAGCATCTCGTCATATTGAGGTAATAGTTGGCGAATACCAATATCAAAATCAGCAGTGTTGGCAAATACTTCACCGGGAAATGGCTGTTGCATAAGAATTTACAGCGTTAGACACATCATCAATCTTAATGATGCCTCATTATCGATGTACGCATTTACTCGAATCTGAGTACATAATGTTATGATTCGTATTGTTTTATGTTATGATTTGTATTGTTGTTCTAATTTACTGGCCAGTAAATTATCTACTAGTTCAAGCTTAAATAGCCTGAATTTAGAACAACAAAGCCAATACGACCGTTCTTTAAATATTTTTCCATGCAATCTCTCCTTAAAATGGAGTTGTACCAAGTTTTACCATTAGCAACTCTGAATAAATATAAATTCTGAGTTTTCATAAGTTCCTGACGTTAGTATTTTTAATACTGAGCAGTAACTTGACTGAAAAAACTGAAATTGTACTGTTATTCGGAGTCAAACAGACTGTAGCAAGTTTAACGATATAAGGTTCGAGACTAATGCTAAAAAACAGCGAACTGAAGGTGAATCAGGGCTGTAATCTTAAATGGAAGCCTGGTGTAAATCAACAATCTGAACAGTTTTTTATGATACAAATTTTAAAGAGTCGAACAGTGGCGGAGCCATTGTAGATTAAATAGTGAAATTAATCTAAATTCAGGTTAATTTCTTAAGGTCGATAATCCTGGAAGGTTGCAAGTATCTATAGCAAGATATTGCTAATGGGATTAGTAGACTGGATTATGAGGCGATCGCGAATCAGCGGTTAACTTAAAGAATTTACCTAAAGTAAGTGATGTTAAGTAACATTACCTGCCAGTAATATGAGTGAGCTTTTTTAGTCAAAGCTCATTTTAAGATGCTTTGAGTCTAGAGCAATAAAGAGCATCCTTCGTTATTGGGCTGCATTATGGTAAATCTGAAATATTGTCTTGAATTCTCATAAGTTTTTCAGTTGTATCAAGGTCAACAGCAATGAATAATGTCCAAGCGTCGTTTGAAGCAACGGAATCTTCATTTCACGTAGAAGGTTACGAAAAAATTGAGTTTAGTCTTGTCTATGTGAACGGTGCATTTGATATCGATAACAGGGAAATTGCCGACAGCTACGAGAAATTCGGGCGCTGTCTCACTGTGATTGATGCCAATGTAAATAGACTATATGGAACGCAAATCAAGTCATATTTTAGACACTATGGCATTGATCTGACTGTATTGCCTATCACCATTACTGAGCCAGCTAAAACTCTTGCAACCTTTGAGAAAATTGTTGATGCTTTTTCTGACTTTGGCTTAATTCGTAAGGAACCAGTTTTAGTTGTGGGTGGTGGTTTAATCACTGATGTAGCTGGGTTTGCTTGCGCGGCTTACCGTCGTAAGAGCAATTACATTCGCGTTCCGACTACATTGATTGGCTTAATTGACGCAGGTGTGGCGATTAAGGTAGCAGTTAATCATCGCAAGTTGAAAAATCGCTTGGGAGCGTATCATGCTCCTTTGAAAGTTATCCTAGATTTCTCCTTCTTGAAAACCTTACCAACGGCTCAAGTTCGCAACGGGATGGCGGAGTTAGTCAAAATTGCTGTAGTCTCTAATTCTGAAGTCTTTGACCTGCTGGATGAATATGGCGAAGAACTGCTGTATACTCACTTTGGGCATGTGAATAGCACTAACGAACTCAAAGCGATCGCTCATAAAGTCAACTACGAAGCAATCAAGACGATGTTGGAGTTAGAAACTCCGAACTTGCATGAATTAGACCTTGATCGCGTCATTGCTTACGGTCACACCTGGAGTCCTACCTTAGAATTAGCTCCGATGGTGCCCCTGTATCATGGTCATGCTGTCAATATAGACATGGCTTTCTCTGCAACCATTGCTGCTAAACGTGGTTATATCACAACTGGAGAACGCGATCGCATCCTCAGTTTGATGAGTCGTATAGGTTTATCAATCGATCATCCTTTACTAGATGGCGATTTGCTATGGTATGCCACCCAGTCTATAAGCTTGACACGAGATGGCAAACTACGCGCAGCCATGCCGCGACCAATTGGTGAATGCTTCTTTGTCAACGATCTCACCCGTGAAGAACTAGATGCAGCCTTAGCTGAGCACAAACGTCTGTGTGCTACATATCCCCGTGGTGGTGATGGGATTGATGCTTACATTGAAACCCAAGAAGAATCCAAACTCTTGGGAGTCTGAAGACATGACTAGCATTTTAAGACCAGACACCGCTAGACCCATAACACCACATAGCATCCTTGTGGCGCAGCTACAAAATACCCTCCGAATGGCAGAGCAAGGCAATGTTTCCTTAGAGATATTGACTTCTCTAAGGCAGGGGTTGCAATTAGCGGCAGGTTTAGATCCATACTTAGATGATTGCACCACCCCCGAATCAGATGCATTGACAGCACTAGCGCAAAAGACTAGCAAAGAAGACTGGAGCAAACGCTTCAGCGATGGTGAAACAGTGCGTCAACTAGAGCAGGAAATGCTCTCAGGACATCTTGAGGGACAGACATTAAAGATGTTTGTGCATATCACCAAGGCTAAGCGCATCTTAGAAGTGGGAATGTTCACAGGATACTCAGCTTTAGCGATGGCGGAGGCATTACCAAGCGATGGAAAACTCATTGCTTGCGAAGTAGACTCTTATGTTGCCGAATTTGCTCAAGCTTGCTTTAGTGAGTCTCCCCACGGCAATAAGATTGTTGTAGAGGTAGCACCTGCCCTACAGACACTCCATCAGCTGGCGGCCCAAAAAGAATCATTTGATCTGATCTTCATTGATGCCGATAAAAAGGAGTATGTAGAGTACTTCCAGATCATATTGGATACTCAGTTACTAGCTCCTGATGGGTTAATCTGCGTAGATAATACTTTATTACAAGGAGAAGTTTACCTACCGTCTGAACAACGCACTGCCAACGGCGAGGCGATCGCTCAATTTAACCGCGTTGTCGCCACAGATACCCGTGTAGAGCAAGTTCTCTTACCCATACGAGATGGTATAACCCTGATTAGACGCGTGGCGTAGTGACTGAGAACTAGCAACACGCGGTAGGGACACAACAATGTTGTGTCCCTACGAAAGATTCGTATTTTGCGCGAAGGAAAAACTTATGGCACAATCGATTCCCTTATCTTTGCCTCAACCTACAACGCCATCAATGATTGTGAAGGCAAAAATAGTAGCTTTATTCAAAACTCTCGGTACTTTAGCACTATTACTCTTAGCCTTGCCGCTCAATGCTTTTGTCGTGTTGGTATCTTTGCTGTGGGGAATTGTGCGTAAGCCGTTCGCAAAAAAAATTACCGTAGCTGCTCACTCTCAGAATATCTTAGTGAGTGGCGCTAAAATGACCAAAGCATTACAACTTGCTCGCTCTTTTCACGCAGCAGCTCACAGAGTTATTCTGATTGAAGGTCATAAATACTGGTTATCTGGGCATAGATTCTCAAATGCGGTGAGTCGTTTTTATACAGTACCAGCACCACAAGACGACCCAGAAGGCTACACCAAGGCTTTATTGGAAATCGTCAAAAAGGAGAAAATTGATGTTTATGTACCTGTATGCAGCCCTGTAGCCAGTTACTACGATTCGTTGGCAAAGCCTGTACTATCAGAATACTGTGAGGTTTTCCACTTCGATGCAGATATAACTGCAATGCTGGATGACAAATTTGCCTTTACTGATCAGGCGCGATCGCTTGGTTTATCTGTCCCTAAATCTTTTAAAATTACAGATCCAGAACAAATTATTAACTTCGATTTTAGTCAAGAAACCCGCAAATATATAGTTAAAAGTATTTCTTACGACTCAGTTCGCCGCTTGAACTTAACCAAACTTCCTTGTGATACTCCAGAAGAAACAGCAGCGTTTGTGAGGAGTTTACCTATTAGTCCAGAAAAACCTTGGATTATGCAAGAGTTTATTCCTGGTAAAGAATTATGCACCCATAGTACCGTGCGAGATGGAGAGTTAAGATTACATTGCTGCTCAAACTCTTCTGCATTTCAAATCAACTATGAAAATGTGGAAAATCCTCAAATCCGGCAATGGGTACAACACTTCGTCAAAAGTCTGAGACTGACTGGACAAGTATCTTTTGACTTTATCCAAGCTGAAGACGGTACAGTCTACGCCATTGAATGTAATCCCCGCACACATTCGGCAATCACAATGTTCTACAATCACCCTGGTGTCGCAGAAGCCTATTTGGGTAAAACTCCCTTAGCTGCACCTCTAGAACCCTTGGCTGATAGCAAGCCTACTTACTGGCTATATCACGAAATTTGGCGACTGACTGGTATTCGTTCGTGGAAACAATTGCAAACATGGTTTAAAAACTTAGTGCGAGGTACAGATGCCATCTATCGCATGGATGATCCTATACCATTTTTAACTTTGCACCATTGGCAGATTACTTTACTTTTGCTACAAAATCTGCAAAAGCTCAAAGGCTGGGTAAAGATTGACTTTAATATCGGCAAACTAGTGGAATTAGGCGGTGATTAAGTAATTCATAATTTATAATTCTAGGACTTACGCACTGAAGCCTGAAACCTAGATCCCCCCTAGCCCACGCCAGTCGCTCCACTTGGGGAGACCCCATCGCATGATTGCGTCTCCCCTTCTCTACGAGACGCTACGCGAAGGGAGAAAACCGCGCTGGCTCCCCTTAAAAAGGGAGGAACTTCTAAAGCCCCCTTTTTAAGGGGGTTGGGGGATCTGAATGCGTAAGTCCTGAATTCATAATTCATAATTATGAAAGTCATATTTAATCTGGGTTTTGAGGTTTCCATCTGTTTTGGGCAATTGGCGTAATTCGTAATTGTTGAGCATGAATAGCGAAAAGCTTGTTCATGCTCTTGATTTTTTCTGCGATCGCGTAACGTCTACGTAGGAGAATCGCCTCTGGCACTTGATTTTTCTAACAAATTTACATCAATTTTGCAACGGCAGTTGATTACTGCCTAACGTTTCATTGATAGCGGTTATTAACAAATCATTTAGAGGGATTCCTGCTGCTTTTGCCATAGAGGAAATCACGCTTTTAGGGGCAAAAGAACAATACAATCCGGCTTCTAAGAACCAGGGTTGTCCGTTTGGGTCGATGCGGAAGTCAAATAAACTGTAGTAGCGACAACCTAAAGCCTGATGACACTTTTTAGCCACTTGCTGAACCTTTTGGGTGATTGGGTCGTTAGGGTCTACAATCCAAGACTTAATATTATCTTTAGCGGCGAAACGTAAGTCGCCATCTTCCGTTTGTTGGAGTTTATCAGCATGGTTGCGGATGGGTTTATCGTGGGGGTCTACTAGATACTCTTCCAGGGGTAAACCGATCAACTCCCCGTCTTTAACAATGATGCCGCATCTGACTTCTCGACCGAGTTCGATGAATTCTTCTACAATGATTTCATCTGCGTATTCAAATGCTTTCTTCAGAGCAGCATCATAGTCAGTAGCCTCTTTGACTAAGGTAACACCTAAAGAATTGTCCGAACTTACGGGTTTGATAATTGCTGGAGGTGTAATTGTCGGAACGTTTCCTTGGCAAAGCAGTTCGCCACGAGGCACTTTCACCCCTGCTGCTTCAACAATTGCTTTAGTTCTGGCTTTGTGGGCCGTTATTGCCATGATATCGGGAGTATTGCCTATATAAGGGATCTTGAGCAGATCGAATAGGGCACGGTACTGAGTCATTCCAGGAATACAAAACATTTGTGGTAACACGATGTCAATGTTTTGCACTGTTAGAAACTGTATGGCATCAAACAGAGGAATCGGTTTTGCCAGAGCAATATCTTCTCGACTGAGGGAGTCAGGAAATCGCCACTGTCGATCAGGTGTGATGTATGCAATCTGAAAGTCATAACGCGATCGATCTGCTGTTGCTGCTAAACAGTCTTGGGCGTAAAGGCGTGATAAATCACAGTAAAAATCGTTGTGTGCAGACCCAACTAAATGAAGGATATGAAGTACTGACATGAATTATCTTCTTAGCTACTGTTATAACTGGAGTTTAGTGGTTTATGAAGTTGTAGTACAGCACCACCTATGAAAAAAGGGCTACCCCCTATCCCCTTCCTAGAACACCGATTCAGTATTCAAGATAGGGGCGAGAAAAACTGATTATTTCGTAGAGACGTTGCATTGCAACGTCTCTACAGTCAACGTTTCGCTATTTGCCTTGAAATGAATTTCAAGACGGGATAACTCTAAAATCAGCGCCGATTCTCTAAAGCTGCAACAAGTTCAAACTCAAAAGAACCTACTAAACGGTTATCAATATAAACCTCTATCTTATATTTACCAAGCGGATCGCCTGGTGCGATCGTCCAAAAGTTTTCAATCACACCATCCGTGACTGATTGTATGCGTTTCGTTACCGCTGTAGTCCCGTCTTTTGAGATTGAGAAATTTTCACCATCATCTGTACCCCATGTTTCTGGGGGTTTTGGTAAACGCAGGACTTCGCGCCAACTCACTTCACTTTGATAGTCTTTAAGTTCAATTCGCCACCCATAGGTGTTTCCCTCCTGAAGTAGCACTCTATTTGTAGGGATAAAGTTAGCTTTACCACTGGGGTCAACTTTCTTTAACCCAAATTCAGCTTTGCTGACAGCAATCTGTTTCCCATTTGTTGACTGAGAAAATATTGTGGTTTTTTTTGCTAAAACAGAAGTAGGATTAATCGACTCAGCAGCTTTGACTTCAGATATTAGACAAGAAGAAGCCAGCACAAATATAACAGCCCAAATTTTCATTAGTATAATTTTCCTATCAACATTTGGTACTTATTCAAGTAATTTGACACGTTTTCCGGGTCAAGATCACTTACGATTGGACGGAGATGAAATTGTCTCTACTTGAAGATTCGGAAAACCTCAAGCTAGAAGTTAAATTTTTAACACAAGGTAGACAAGATAAAAATAAGTTTCTCGCATGAGAAACTCCATTTGACTGCGAAAACTGCGGTAGCGGGTAGTAGGTGTGGCGGATGGAAATGCATCCATTCCTAAATCTCGCGCTATCAATACGGCTCGCTTCATATGCAATGGGTCACTAACAATAAGAAACTTTGTTAATTGGTTATCAGACGCTACTTTTAAAGCGTTTATAAGGTTCTGGGAAGTTGTTCGAGATTGAGTTTCGATCAGAATATCAGCTGCTTTAACTCGTTGAGCGATCGCATAATTTTTACCAACTATAGCTTCGGCTGGTTCATTGCGATCGCCAACTCCCCCTGTAAAAATGATCGTACTAACATCACCGTTTTGATATAGATTAATGGCATGATTAATTCGTTCTTTAAAAACCGGAGATGGTTCTTTTCCCCATACTGCTGCTCCTAAAACAATTGCCGCTTCTGCTTTATTATTACTATTGCTGCTGTACAAATAAATACTCAATCCTGTAGATATAAACGCCAACAGCAGAGCAGACATCAAAGCCAATGAAACCAGAACTAACGATCGTTTTTGAAGTTTGTAATTGGGCATTGCTGAATAAGAATCTGCCAAATAATCAAATATAAACCATTGTAGAGACGTTGCATTGCAACGTCTCTACTTGATTATTTCCTGCGTTTATGTCAACTTATCAAAGTCATGAAAACATTATGCACTGAATCTAAATAGTAACAAATTTGACCTAAAACAAAAAACGTACTCAATCTTGTAATGTTTTTATAGGAGCCTAAAAAATTGATGAAAAAAGCAATTCAACTAGGTGCTATTACAGTTTCCATGATCGCCTCTCTTGGTTTAGAGGTGAGGGCTGATGCTGCTAGAGTAAACTTTGAGGGCAATAGTGCTAAAAGTATTGAAGACTTGCAGGTTGGCGAAAAATTATACAATGTAAGTTTTATTTACGATTCAGCTATAAATTTGTTTGACCCAGCAAAATCCACCAGTACAACCTTGTTGGATGATCCCGAAGCCTTAACAGCAACGAATGCAATCACTACTTTATTGAATAGCCAAGCTTCAGTACCTCTTCTTGTTGGGGGAAAAAATGCCTTTTTCGTACCCATTGGCCCTTATGATTCAGGTGCGATCGCAGAATTTGGTTCATTTTATAGTCTAGGTAGATGGGATTTAGATGAACGATCACAAGCTGGTTTTCCCCAGCCAATTATGTCGGAAATTAGTTTAAATTACGCCACTTTTACGAAAGTTGCTCCTGTCGAAGTTCCAGAACCCTCTGAAATTCTGGGTAGTCTGACGGCGCTTGGATTGTTGATTGCGATGAAAAGAAAATCCAACTGAAATCAAAGAAATTTCAGTATAACTTTGGAGTTTTGCCTGTGTACATGCGGTTTCTAACCGCCGATTTATCTTTGAACTTGCGGAATATACTAAAATGAGTGCGCGATCTACTGAAATGAGAAAGTAAACTGGGGTTTTAGAAAGCAATATGTCTTTTTGCTTGCTGAATCTACTGAAATGAGAAAGCATTTAGGCAAAATGAGAAAGCAATATGTCTTTTTGCTTGCTGAATCTACTGAAATGAGAAAGCATTTAGGCAAAATGAGAAAGCAAACTGGAGTTTGAGAAAGTAATATCCCTTTTTGCTTATTAAATTCGACTATTTAGTTAATAATTACCTTCTAGCAAAGTCCAGAAATAGCCATCCGGTGCAACAAAAGAGAAACTCATCTCGCCAAACTCATTGCTAACAATGGTTGTAAGCTTTTGAATGGGACTTGCTTGGATGCGATCGCAATATTCCTGTAATCCTCGGACACGATAAGTATACAAGCACATTCCCAAACTACCTGGTTGGGCTGCCTCAAAGCGCGATTCTAAATTAATATAATCTGGGAACCGAATTACATAAAGTCTGCCACTGCGTGCAGCCATCAGGTCAGATTTGGAAGAACGCGGGTCATCAAAGGTAGTGACAATAAACTTTTCACCAGGATTGAGGTCAAAAATATCTCGACCTGCTGCTGAAGATTCATAGCTAGTTTCGACATCATCACGCACACGCAGCAAACCTAAAACTTCTTCGTAAAATTTCAAGGTTTCTTTGCTGTCATCCTGAGTAATTATTCCTATATGGGTAAACTGACTAGTCTTGAAAGCCGCATTGAGATTGATTTGTCCGTAGTGCGGTAGTGTGTAGCCAAATCTTTGAAATAAAACTTGTCGAGCTAAGGGTTGCAATAATAACATTTCTCGTACCCCAACCGCCTGCTCAACAAAAGGACGGCTTTTCCTTTCTTTGTTGTAGATGACTTCCCAGTAAGAGTTGGTATATCTGATAGGCCAACCTGCGGCTTTCGCATTTTCTGCATGATTTAAGATATTTAACACATCAGCAGTTAAAGTAGTTGCCCAGCGATTTCCTTTAACTTTCATCGACTCTATTCCCAACCCTTGATGCGTGGGGTTTTGCCAAACCATCAGTCGAATCAAACCATGATCTGCATTTTGGTGATAAAGGCGAATTGAGCGTAAAGACGAATTCACACCATATAATTGATTGGCCACATCTGCGGTTAATTCACCCACTTGACCAATGCGATAGCCAAATTGTTCCCAATACTGAATTGCAGAAATTGGCTCTGGGATGCCAATACATACTTCATAGATACCTTCAATTGTAGTCATAATGGGTGCTGAGTTTTGAGTTAGAATTTTTCACTTATAAAATTGTTTTTTTTAACGAACCGCAGAGACGCAGCGAAAAGTTCTGTTCGCGTAGCGTCTCCGTCAGGAGAAGGAGGGTTTCCCGACCTAGGAAACTTTTCAAGACATAGGGCACAGAGAGAAGAATAAAGAGAGGTTTGATTTAAGATTGCTATAACTAGTTACGAAGTGAACGACATTGCACAAGCAGGGGATGAAATTGATGTATTAAGCTCTAAAACTCTTTATACTCTCTGCGCCTCCGCGTCTCTGCGTGTTAGCGTAGCGGGGCGTAGCCCGATAAATTATCCTCCAAATATGCAACGCCAAGTGAACAAGTGTAATAAAATGTTTGCAAAAATATTAGAGTTTATTTGAAAGTTAGAGTATTGTTTGTTGGAAAAATTCAAAGTAATAGAAATAAAGCTTTTTTAACAGGGGTTATTATTAGCTATGACACAGCGACTAACTCAAGAGCAATTAACACAAATAGTTACTGAAGTAGAAGGGCTGCAAATACGTCAGGATGCGGAACTTGATCTACAGCAGGTTAGGGAAATTTTACAAGAGTTGAATTTACCGCCAGAGTTACTTGATGAAGCGCTCATCCAATTACGTCGTCGGCAAGCATTAGAGGTGCAGCAACGAAAGAATCGATGGATTCTTTCTGGAGTGGTTGGATCTTTATTGGTGGCGATCGCCTGTATAATCTTCTTCATCCAGCAGCAAAACTCTCTACTCTCCCGTGTTTCTGCTCAACAAGACCGCCTCACCCTCGCAGATAATAGCAGCGGCATAAATACTATCTCTCGCCAAAATAATCCAGAAGTTTTTTACCGTGTCACCTTGAAGGATGCACCCTTGGGTAAAAAGCTAGCTCTCTCCTGTAATTGGATTGACCCCAACGGTCAAATTGTCAAGCAAAACCGCTATCAAACCAGCGAGATTAATACGTCCGTCTGGGATACTTACTGTCGCTATCCGATTAGTTCTACTGCAAACGTTGGTAATTGGCGGGTGCAGATGTTTTTAGAAGGTCGTCAAATTAGTGATGAAACGTTTGAAGTTAAGTAGAAGGACTTAATAAAGGGGAAGGGGGAAGGGGGAAAGGGGAAAGGGAAAATGGATAATAATATCCCACATCACTTTATTGGGTATTGGGGTTACGGCGCTCAAAGTGAGTTGGAAGCGCTGCTAACTAGTGTAGAAATACATGCAACTACGCCGAGAAACCAGTTGGAAAATTGTTTTCGCCCTATTTGGAATGTTGCTTATGTTGGACTTGGTAAAAATTCTTTACCATTACAAAATCAAATTGCTGCTATCTCGGCATCAGGAATATTTACTGCACCCGATGCTTGGGTGAATTTACAAGCAAACAACTGCCTAATTTTGGGAAGAGAACCTTTCGGAAAAGTGCCTTTGTATTGGACTCAGCAAGAACAGGTTATTTGGTTTGCATCTCAACTACAGTTAATCTTACAGATTTTAAAACAGCCAGAGGTCAGTATTCCTGGCTTGTACGGCTATAGTTGTTTTTCTTATGTCCCAACTCCCTTAACCCCAGTTACTCAGGTTTTTGCAGTTCCGGCGGGGACTGAACTGGTTTGGCACAATGAGCAATCAAGTGTGCTTCCAAAACCTCAATCTAGGAAAATCCACTCGTGGGGGGAAGCCTCAGAACAGTTAACAGACGAAGCCGCAGTAACCCAGCTGCAAACCCTCCTCCAAGACTCGATTCAGCAACAAATTGCCGATTTAAAAGATGAGCCTGTTGGGGTGTTTCTCTCAGGTGGACTTGATTCTTCAGTGGTGGCGGCGCTGCTGGTGCAAGCTGAGGTAAAAGTTCGCGCTTACACTCTAGATTTTGGTTCAGTAGGACTTCCAGAATATCCTTATGCTGAACAAGTTGCTCAGTTTCTCAAAATTCCTCTAGTCAAAGTCGAGGTGACTCCACGCTCTATCAAGAATGCCTTAATTCCGACTGTGCGATCGCTAGATATGCCATTTGGAGACGGGGTAAGTGTTCCATTGTATCTTTTAGCGCAGAGAGCTAGTCAAGAAACTCAGGTGATTTTTAATGGCGAAGGTGGCGATCAGTTGTTTGGTGGTTGGACGAATAAACCTTTAATTGCCGCAGGTGTCTATCAGGGGGAACTTAAAGAAGAAAATTTTATCCAGCAATATTTACGCACCTTTCATCGGCTTTGGGGATATGAAGCTGAAGTTTTTCAGCCAGAGATATACGCACAGATAAAAAATTTGCATCCTCAAGATTGGCTTTTGGAGGCTCTTGATCCAACTTTGTGTAAATATTTGCTGCATCGTCTCCGCCGTGCAAGTCTGATGCTTAAAGGAGCACAGAATATCCATCCCCGTGCTACTTCTTTAGGGTTTGCTCATGGGTTGTTGGTGCGATCGCCTTTTTGTTACCTACCTCTAGCCGAGTGGACGTTCAGTTTATCTGGAGAACTCTGCCTACAAGGAGCTTGTGAGAAATATATCCTCAAGCGAGCGGTGGAAAATTGGCTACCGCCTGAAATTGTTTGGCGGCAAAAACGCGGTATGGGAGTTCCCTTAACCTTGTGGTGTTTAAATGAGTTGTGGCATCAAGTTGGCATCTGGCTAAATCCGGGTATACTTAGTGCGGAAAATCGTTTTTCTCCCCACATAGCAGCGCAAATCGTCGAAGGTAAATTGGGAGGAGCTATCCAAGGTCGTCGTATTGGTGAGATTCTCTGGTTACTTATTATGTGGCAACTTTGGCGATCGTATGTCTTAGGTGAAGAAGTAGGCAAAAAATCCTGGGATCATCCGTTTTGGTTGCCTAGTTGGTTATGGAAAAATTACAGAATAATTTGTAATTGATGGGCAGAGTAACTAATTTAAATGATTTAACTCACAGTTTATCTACTCCATTCTGTTGGGAACTTGCTCAGGAGTTATTGATTACTTACGGTTCTCCGCTTTATGTTTATGAGGGCGATCGCTTACGTCAAACTATTGAGGGCATTACGAAGGCTGTAAGCTATCCTCGCACTCAATTTCGTTTTGCTAGTGTTACTAATGGCAATATTGCGCTATTAAAAATTTTTCGCTCATCTGGGTGGGGACTTCACGCTAATACACCAGGAGATATTTATTTGGGGCTAAAAGCGGGTTTTGATGCTAGTGAGATTGTTTATAGCGGGAGTAATTTGAATCGGGTTGAGATGGTGCAAGTTCTTGATTGGGGGGTTACAACTCTCAATTTTGATAGTCTTGCTCAGTTGCAGTTGTTTTGTGAGGTTTTTTTGGATCACGCAGCGGAAAGTCTGAGCGCCGGCTCCCGGCGCTCAGAACTTTCCAAGACAGAGACGCGGAGGCGCAGAGAGAAAGAAAATATTTTTTCTTTTCCTCCCTCCTCGGCTCCTCGCCTTGGTTTACGGGTTAATTTGCCGGAAATTACGGGAGATAGTCGAATTGGTGTGCGTCCAGAGGAGTTTGCTGATGCGATCGCTTTGGCTGGTGAAGTTGGGTTGAAGGTGGGTGGTTTGCATTTCTATCGCGGTACTGGAACTAATGCTACAGCAGCTTTTACTCAGGTGATTGATACGGTGCTGGCTACAGCACAAAAGTTACCAGATTGGGAATTTTTGGATTTTGGTGGTGGTTTTGGCTATCCGTATCATCATGGTGGTGCAGCTTTTGATTGGAAACTGTTTGGGGCTGAGTTGACTGATAAAATTACTCGTTTGAGAAGGGAAATTGACTTAGTGATTGAACCGGGACGAGCTGCGATCGCTGGATGTGCTACTTTGCTTGCTCAAGTTGTTTCTGTAAAATGGCAAGCAGAAAAGCAAATTATCGGAGTTGATACCACGGTTGCAAATCTCTCGGTTCCTTCGGTGCATGGTGGCTATCGAGAAATCGTCTGTTGGAAGAAAACAGATAAAATTTACACAACTGATATCTGTGGTAATACTACCTATTCACGAGATTATCTAGGGAAAAATTGTCAACTACCATCTCTAGAAGTTGGTGACATCATTGCCATTCTAGATGTGGGTGCTTATGGTTATGCCATGTCGTCTCATTTTTTACATCGTCCCAAACCCGCAGAAGTCTTGCTAGAAAATGGCACACATCGTCTAATTCGTCAGCGTGAGGATTTCAGTGTTTTACTAACAAATCAAGTGCTTGATAACTGAAAATTTAACAACCATTATGAAGTGTATTAACTGCGGAACTGATAATAATCTAAAAGACCGGACGGCTAACCAAGGTCGCTGTACAAAATGCCAACATCCGTTTGTATTTGAACCCACCAGCATGGGTAATATTAAGATTACTGATCCTATGTTTGCGAAGGCGATCGCTGATATTTCCGCAAATAACACTCTATCTTTCACTCAAAAGCAATTTTATTATTTATTAGATAATCGAATAAAATTCAAAACTGGCTCAATATTTGGTTATATATTTGTCTATATGTTTTTTAATATTTTTATATCAATATTGCTAGGTGAGTTTACCTCGCCATTCTTTGGATCTTATTCACCATTGATCATATCACTTATAGTTAATTTGTGTTTCATATATTATTTTTATAGTCAAGCTAAATCAATTAAAATTAACATAAAATATCGCCGCCAATATGCTAGAAGCTTACAAATAATCGGATGTATAATTCTTGCTATTGGAATTTATAATAGTTTGTTCATTTTTAACTCATTCAGTCTATTTGTCATCGTCATTATTATGGGAATGCTATCGATATACTTAGGAACTCGACAGCTAGGTAGAAGTGGATTATTAGAACAAGAGTTTTTATTTTCTCAAAATGATTTTCAAGGTTGGCTAAACCGCTGGCAGCAAATCAACGGTTCAATTCTAAAAATCCTACCTTCTCCGCGTGAGGAAAATAAGCCAACCCCAGTTAATCCTGATGTTAGTGCTTATAGTTTTGATAGATTAATTGTTTGTGATAGTGCTGTCATTGCTCAATTATTAATTGCTAACAATTTTCACTTTGAAAATAACTGTGCAATTCTGAGCATTGATGGATATCCTCAAAACATTTTCGACATCACAATGCAAATGCTGCGCCGCAATCCCGATTTGAAAGTCTATGCTTTGCATGATTGCAGTCCCCAAGGAATTGGTTTAGTTCACCGGCTTCGCACTAGCCCTAAATGGTTTCAAGATAGTGATGTCGTTGTTATTGATGTAGGATTAACACCACGTCAGATTATTGCTACTAAACGCGGGATGTTCATTCAATCCTCTCCAGATTCGGCGCAAGCAGCTAAACAATTGCTTGGGAAAATTCGTCAGAGTTTATCTACTAAAGAAATAGAGTTTTTAGAATCGGGAAAGTTTGTCGAATTAGAATCATTTCCTCCGCAAAAACTGATTCAAGTTCTGCAACGGGGTATTGCTGGTAGTAGCAATTTACAAGGTGATGACAGCAGCTTGATTTTAGTTGGTGATACAGGTAATGATATGTATGTTGTTCAAAGTTTTGGTTAGTTCTTATTAGCCTGCAACCAAATTTCTAAACTTACTAATAACCAAAGTTTAACGCCATATCGACCCCAAATATCGCCTCGATAGTCTAACCAATCGCGTAGCAATGACTGATTAATATATGGCGCGATCGCACTCTTTTTATTTAACAACAAATTCCTAGCTTCTCGCTGCCAATATTTGCGAAATCCCAATTGCACAGGAACCATCATGCCACTTTTAGGACGATGAATAATGGCATCTGGTAAGATATCCAAAACCGCTTGTTTGAGTACTGCTTTTTCTTCTACTCCAGAAAGTTTGTATTCTGGGGGAATTTGCATACTTAAGTCAACCACTCGCTGATCGAAAAGAGGCGATCGCCCATGTAAACCTACTGCTTGAGTTAAGTTATTAACTTTAGTGAGGATTTGGTCGGCTCCTTTAAACTTGATATTCAGCGCCATTAACCGATTTAAATAACTAGCATCAGAATTTAAATCAGCAGAAAATATCGATGGTTCTGTTTTTACAGATGTCCAAACTTCCGGTTTTAAAAGTTGCGGCAAATCTAATGTACACTTCTGAAAAGCAATCAGATATGCTTGCAGTGAATCTTGATTGATCACAGAGCCATATAAATTATTAATCAACATCGGTTGATTCTTGGGGCCACCAAAACATGGATCACCACCTTCACCATTGAGAATAACCTGGACATCTTCTCGCGCCATTCTTCCCACCAGCAGGTTTGGCACTGTTAGCGGATCACCTATGGGATCATCGAGATATGCCATTGTCTCTGGTAGGCGTTCCCACATATCTTTAAAGGTAATTTCGAGAATGTGGTGTTGAGTTTGGCAATGTTCTGCAACTAAGCTGGAAAATTCTAACTCATTGGGGGATTCCGAACCAAAATGAATTGAGTAAGTGTGGATTGGTGCATGATGAAACTTTGCAGCTAAAGCGGTGATACTGCTAGAGTCTAAACCCCCTGATAACAAAACACCAACGGCTTGATTTTGTGGTAAATATTCCTGAACAACTTGATCAAGTAGAGAGCGGAGGCGATCGCCATGCCACACTAGAGGTTGATCTGCATCTGTAATCTGCTGTTGTAGTTGCCAATAAGTATAAATTTTCTCGGAAGGCATTTCTACAACTGTTCCCGGACGCACTTCTCGCACCTGTCGCCAAAGCGTCCTTTCTCCCGGTACAAAGGCGCAACAGAGATAATCTCGCAGCGCCACCAAATCTAAATCAGCTGAGCGATAATGCGTGAGCGATCGCAGTTTCGGCGCAATTGAGCGAATTGAACCCGTGGTAGTGTAGTACAGCGTACGGCTACCAGTGCGATCGCGTCCTAACCACAATATTTGCTGTTGACGATCCCAAACCACTAACCCAAACATCCCTACCAACAGCTTCAAGCATTCAAAACCCCATTTTTCCCAAAGTTGAGCAATCAGCTGGCGATCATTTCCCAAAAAGCTACTCGGTTCGACTTCTAATCTTTGCAGCAACTCCACCCGATTACTTAACCACACATCCCCAACTACAACGAATTGCTTTGTAGGACTGAGTGCAAATTGCTCTGTGGCGAGTGAAGAAATAATCGCAAACTGGTTATCTCGCCACACTACATCTGCTGTGAGGGTATCTAATGTTCCCCAAACTACACGCCAACTAGGGGCTATATCGATAGATGAGAGGGGATTAGGAGTTTTGAAAACATTAAATAGCATAGTAATTCGTAATTAAGTTGCGATCGCATATCAATGTTCCGGCAGTTGCAATGATTTACAAAATACTAGGTAACGGCAGAACCAGCAGCATAATTAAGTTACTTGCCCAGAACAGGATCGATAGCCATAGTAAACCACTCATCATCGTATGATTCAAGCGGCTCAATTGAGTGTTTGTCCTGATCAGTTTTTGACCTTGCCAGAGTTGCCAAAGCCGAAATGCGGTGTAGAGTATTCCAATCGGCACAACTAAACTAGCTAACCAAATACTACTAACAACTTGCTCACTCACAATCTGAATAATCAGAACCAACAAGTAGAAACCTAGGATGTTTCGAGGTTCAGGGCGATTAATCCAAACAAAGAATGCAATTCCCGGAAGAAGTAGCCCAATTGCGATCGCCAGCCATATCCAAACTTGGATGAATTTGACCTCAGTATCGCTATAATCAATTACCCGCTTTATTGGCAATACTCCAGCCGAAGTTAGCCAGCCAATGAGTAAAACGAGTAGGGTAGCAAGGGCAACAAATGAAAATGTCGTTTTCCAGGTCAGTGGTGCGTTAGCTGATGATTTCATAACTCCCTGATAATTCAACTCATTGCCCGTCTGAAGTTTACACTAACGCACCCTTAGTAGTTTAAGATTCCTCAAATAAGCGATCGCCTTTGTGCAATCGATGCGCGATTTGATAGGTTTGCCCTTGCGATCGCATTGTCGGCGCGTGTGCTGCCAAATACTGAGAAGCTGCAACTAGTACGTGAATACCAGCAATAGTTTCACCCAGTAAGGAATATTGCCGGAAAGCTGCTTCCATTTCCTGAATCACATGAAAGTCTCGATTTTCCCGCAACATCAACTTACCCAACATTGCCATCAACTTTTCCGAAGAACCGCCACTGTACAAATAACGAGCTACTAATCTACCTGTCTCATTCACTTGCTGCTGACGATCCAACAAATCTGGTAGTTGCTTAAGTAATTCTTCGGGATTTTCAGCGGGGTCTTTTGGTTCTGTGAGTCGTGCTGGTGGAACATTTAAAAAACGGTTGAGATAAACGCTCATGGCGGCATCAAACACACCCCGCAGTAGTTCCAATGAAGGAACTCGTCGGATTCCTTGATGCACTGCATTGGCGAAGGTAAACCGATGGTGTGCTGAATTCCAGTCTCCAAAGTCGTTGTTAGTATGGAAGCGAGCAACGCGGAGGGCTGCTGTGTAAGTTACTACACTAGCTAATTATTCTTCAGTATAACCTGCTTGTAGGGCAGTTAAAAGAGAGTTAGCGATCGCTTGTGGGTCTTCTCCTACTAACCCAAGTCGTTATATACTGACCTAACTCCGATTCTCCAAACTGATTTGGTGCAGCAAGCGTTTGAGCTATTTGGCGTTGATGGGATAAAAAGTGCTTTTGCTGTCGCTGTTGATTTAGCAGTTACGCCTAATGTGAATTAAATAGGTTGAGATTGGAAAGTTAGAACATCAATACCAAAACGGCGACGAAGCAATAAACGTAATGTGTGAGATGCAACTTTGGCAGCAATATGGACACAAAAGCCATCAACAGTTTTATTGAGTAAGCGTGACGCCGGAGTACCGGCTATCGCTGCGCTATCGGGATTACGTCCGGTGTTTTGAATTTCGTGAAAAACACCTTCGACGCGCTGACGAACACGACTGATAAAAGGCTTCAAATCATTAGAATGTTGAAGATGCTGGTTATTACGGGTTAGCGTCCAGATGCGATTACCAGTGCGACGAGTAATAGTGGCCTGCCAATCGGCAGAAATAAAGCCTTTGTCTGCGTAAATATTGCGAGATTGAACTGTTTCTAAAACAGACTCAGCAGCAATTGTTTCATCCGTATTAGCAGGCACTATGTCATAAGCAATGGGAATTCCATTCCACGTTGAGAGCATAACTAGTTTGTTTGTAGCCAAAATAACGCATTTGTCTGGCAGCACACCAACCAGGGGTAGCATTTGAGGCAAAATCACTATATCGCTTGTCACGTTTAAGTCCCACGCTCATGCTTGCTTTCACCCCTGGTTTGGAGAGTGTTGTCTTTTTGACTTGCTTGTCATACCAATCATCTACCACTACAAAGATTGTTGTTAATAGCGTTCCAAAGTCTATGCTGCTCATAGGGGAAGTCTGAGTTGAAAAGCTGGTAACTTTCATCTTCTTACTTCTCCCGCCTTTTTTTCTAATTCACATTAGGCGTTATTCACTAATTATTTAGTAATTAGTTACTCTGCAAAGGGATAGCGCTACTATCCTGTAGGTCTTTAGTTATGACACATAATCTGTTAACAGTAACACCAATTAGTTAAAAGTGACATTAATCTGTTAACAGTGACAAATAATTAGTTAATATACAAAACGAGCGCGGAGGGATTTGAACCCCCGACCCACAGAACCGGAATCTGTTGCTCTATCCACTGAGCTACGCGCCCTTACACTGCTTGATCATAACACACTTTTTTGCGCTAAAGATAATTGGCAGGGTTTACAGGTGTGCCATTACGGCGGACTTCAAAGTGGAGGTGGGGGCCAGTCGATAAACCTGTAGAACCGACAGCAGCGATCGCTTGTCCTCGTTCAACTGTTTGCCCTTCGGAAACATACAACTCGCTAGAATGCCCGTACAGTGTAGTAATGCCTTCACCGTGATTGATAATTATCGCTCTGCCATAGCCACCATACCACCCAGCAAAAATCACTGTTCCTGAATCGGCTGCCCGAATTGTACTACCATAGCTAGCGGCAAAATCTAGTCCTGAATGAAAGCGGCGATAGCCGAGAACTGGGTGCATCCGCCAACCGAAGGGACTGCTAGTTGATGCGTTGCTAGGATATGCCATTACACCAGTTCCGCGAATGATTACACTTGTACGACTGTTTGTTTTTGCTTGTGCTGCTGCTACCTTTTGTTGAATCAAGACTTCCAAATTTTGTGAATCTTTATCTAACTGGTTCTGTGCTGCTTCCAAGGCGAGGCGATCGCTATTTAGCCGTTGTATCAATTCTGATTGTGACTGTGCCTGCATTTGATAATCGGCTTTTTGTGCTAATAATTGCTCCCGAATCAAGGCAATTTCGTTTTTTTGGTGTTCTACGTCCGTTTTTTGTTTGTTGATCAGCTTTGCCTGCTTGTTGAGTTTTGCCAAAATTTGCTGGTCTGCCTGATAAACTAATTTCAACTGATGACGGCGGCTGATAAAGTCACTGACAGTTTGACTTTGGAGCAAAACTGCCCATCCTACAGAAGCAGGCGATCGCTGGAGATATCGCAATCGTGCTACTGTAGCTATCTGACGTGCCTGATATGAACTCTCCGCCGCAACTAAATCGGTTTCCAACTGCTGAAGGCGTTGGTTAGCGAGTCGTAATCGCAATTCGCTGTCTTGAATATAGGTGTTTGTAGTTTGCACATTTTGCTTTAAACCAGTGAGATGATTTTGGGCGTCATGTTGCAGATTGGTTAAGCGATCGCGTTCTTCAACTACACTCTGACGCTGCTGGTTCATTTGCTGTTGCTGTTGGCGTAAAGTGTCAATTGATGCTGCACGTACTGGCATTAACGCCAAAAAAAACCACAAAACGCAGCAAAATGCAATACAGATGCAATATATTTTATTTTTTTCTTGAAATCTCGCTCTCATAGTGTGAGCCTGACCAAAATATTAGACTTCTTGCAGAAGTCGAGGAAAGGGTAGAGGTAAAAGTTTAAAGGCGTTGAATTTTTCTTTTCCCATTCCCCTTTAACCCTTACCCAGTATTTTGTAATCATGTATGAATGCAAGATGTCTATTGCTTCTAAATACTATGAGGATTGTTCCCAAAATCCCATTCACTCCAACGCGCTATCTATCAAATTAGTCTGCCAAGTTGTAACACAAAGATTCTAGCTATGTCAGCATAGTTTTCTTCAGCGGCGTGATCAGTTAATTCTTTGGCGTACTCAGTCAATTCAAACTTTAGCAGAACCCATAAAGTTGAAGTGCAAGCAAAAGCTGTGTACAACACCACTGAAAATAGAAGGTGCGAGCTTTGAATCGATTACAACTGCTAAAAATAACGGGTTTATTGTTAACTACTTTTGCCGTTTTAATCAATATTCCCTACTGGTTGCTGGTTCAGAATTTTGAGTATGACGATATCTTACGAAAACCCACCGATTATGTTTTAACTGAGTTTCACGCTGGGGGAGATGGGTTAATCTTCACCTGGTTTTGCTTTGGTCTTTTAACATTACTGTTTATCCCTGCGGTAATTTTGCTGGGAAAGGTGATTGGACGGGAAGATACGCCCTATCTGGCTTCTTTTACCTTCATGGGAGTGCTTTCCAGCATTTTACAAGCTGTTGGATTAATGCGCTGGGCTTTTGTGATTCCGGTGTTAGCAACAATGCATATCAATGCCACAACTAGCGATGCAACCCGTGCAGCAGTAGCAGTAGTCTACCAGGTGGTTCATCAATATGGTGGTGTGGTCATTGGTGAGCAGTTGGGACAGACGTTGCTGATTGGCTGGACGTTTGGAATTAGTTTGGCAATGTTGCGATCGCCTTTGTTTAAGCCGTGGGTAGGTTGGCTGGGATTGGCAACTTTACCATTTTGGATTTTAGGGCAAAGCGAATTGTTAGCTACGGTAATCCCGACAATCCCCAAATTGGAAGTTATGCCAATTGGGTTCATGATATGGGAAGTCTGGCTGATTGTAATAGGAGTCTTCCTACTGCGAACGAATAAACGTAGGTTAGCAATCAAGCAGCCTGGTTCAACACAGCGTTAGTTTAGATCTTGAAGGCTGGGTGTTTCAGTTTCTATCTTCAAAACAGGTTTACTGATTTGCTTTCCAGGTTGCTAAATCAGCCAAAGAGCGATCGCGATAACGTCCGTAACGCTCCTGTTTACTTTTGATTTTCGCACCGAGTTCTGGAAAAACCCCAAAGTTGGGCGGCATTGGTTGGAAATGCTTGGGTGAAGCAGAACTAATAAATTCAAATAACGCCCCCATCATTGTTGTTGATGGTAAAACCAACGGTTCTTTACCTAAAGCTAATCTTGCTGCATTTCTGCCAGCTAAACAACCACCCGCTGCCGCTGCGGTGTAGCCTTCAGTCCCAATCAATTGCCCAGCAGCTAACAGAGTTGGGCGCTGCTTAAATTGCAGGGTAGGATGCATTAACTGAGGAGCATTGATAAAGGTATTGCGGTGCATCACGCCCAACCGTACAAACTCAGCATTTTCCAAACCTGGAATGAGCTGGAATATTCGCTTTTGCTCACCCCAACGCAGATTAGTTTGAAATCCTACCATATTCCAAAGTTGACCTGCTTTGTCTTCTTGTCGCAGCTGCACTACAGCATAAGGACGCTCCCCAGTTCGACTATCAGATAACCCCACTGGTTTCAAGGGGCCGTAGCGCATTGTGTCTTCTCCCCGTTGTGCCAGTTCTTCTATAGGTAGACACGCTTCAAAAAATTTCGCCGTTTCCCGTTCAAAATCTTTGAGTTCTGTTTGTTCGGCTTTACATAATTCTTCCCGAAACCGCAAGTACTGTTCTTTATTCATCGGGCAATTGAGATAAGCGGCTTCACCTTTGTCATAACGGGATGCCATAAAGGCAATATCACGGTTAATCGATTCTCCCACGATAATTGGACTAGCTGCATCGAAAAAGCTGAGGTACTCCATCCCCGTAAAGCGGCGCAAATCTTCTGCTAAGTCGGGACTGGTTAACGGCCCAGTTGCCAACACTACAATTCCTTCAGGAATGGCCTGCACTTCACCCCTACGAAATTCAATTAAAGGATGACTAGACAAAGTTTGGGTCAAGTCTTGGCCAAATTGTCCCCTGTCTACGGCTAGCGCTCCACCAGCAGGAACGGCATGTTCATCAGCTTTAGAAATAACTATAGAACCAAGTTGGCGCAATTCTTCGTGCAATAATCCAGCGGCGCGATCGCTTGCTATTGCCCCAAAGGAATTACTACACACTAATTCTGCCAGATGCTCTGTATGATGAGCAGGGCTGAAGCGTTTTGGACGCATTTCATGCAGAATCACCGACACTCCAGCTTGAGCGATTTGCCAAGCTGCTTCTGTTCCAGCTAGTCCACCTCCAATTACTTGTATTGGTTGTTGATGCATAGTTAATTTTTTAATTACTAGTTTCGTTAAAAATATTTACTGGGGATGCTATGTATATCAACAATGATAAGATAGTTCTTCATAGGATAGACATTTTGAATCAGCTGCTTGAGAGTTGCTCAGGTAATGATCAAGAGCCTTGGCGATGGGCTGCGCCCCGCTGGAAGCGATCGCAAGTCCAGTAGATATGAGTCAGCTAATTAACCAAATTAAACGGCGATCGCCTGCCCAAAACTGAGATTATTTGTCTAAAATTCTCCAAATCATAAAAACGATTTTTTCATAAATTCGTTCACATGATTGACAACAGTATTGTTATTCAGTGTGTCACTTACAAACTGTGAGTTGTTGAGAATCAAAAAGTCTTCGTGTTCAGTGGCTATTTTGGGAACCAATTTTGAGTAGTTTAAAACCTGCAACGGTTGGATTTTTGTAGCGCGATTAATGTGTGCTACTACGATGTCATCTGTATTGATATCTGGGAATATCAAACGTAGTCCTTGGAAAAACATCTTCAGTAACTCATCATCCGATTTTTGAAAAAGAGGGTCTTTGAAATGTATGTATTTAGGAAAATAGGTGATGTGTAGTCCTGCTGTTTCCTTTAACGCAACTAAGTTACTCATACCAATTACTCCTGTAAAAGGAATACGTTGGTCTGCAAGATTCACTACGTAATAAGGAACTAATGGTTTACGGGTAATAAGTGCCATGCAAATGACACCTAAATATTCCACTTGGTCGCTTGTACCTGCAACATTTACCAAATCTGGAGCTGTAATATGTTGCAGAAGATTGACTGGGCCAGTAAAAATTGCTTTGTCAAAATGCTCTTTTACACCATTGTGTTCAATCCACATCCCACCCCCTGGACAAGGTGCAATGTATTCAACTGTCGCACCTGTGCAGATATTACCGCCAGCAGCACTAATTAATTTTTCTAACTGGTCAAAAACAGTCTTGTAACCGCCCTCAACATAACCAAGTTGTTCTTTATGCAAAGATGAATCACGGGCTGAAAACAAACGTTTAATATAAGCCCAAATAAAAACAGCTGAGACACGCTTATAGTTTTCCCCAACTTTGGCTAACAGTAAAGGTTTCCAAAGCTTTTCGTATGTATTCCTGCCTGAAAGTTTCAAAAGCCAATCTTCAACAGGAATTTTCTCAAGTTTAAGCCAGTTTTTGATTCGTGAACCATACAATAGAGTGATTGCCAAGCGCATCTTTCCGATAAAAGTCAGCGGCGGAAAGCGCAGAAATTCTATGGTGTTACTGATCGAATACAACTTCTGATCTATATAGCATCCTGTGAGAGTTGGACGCCAACGTAGCTTATCCCCAAGTCCGATCTCTTTAATAAAATTGATTAAGTCTCTATCTGACGGTAAGATGACATGATAAAAACGATCCCAGACAAAGGGGCCGTAATCATAATGAGTGGTAAGTCCACCGAGTTGCTTGTTGCTCTCAAAGACAGTTATTTTATGACCTTGTTGTGAAAGACGGTAGGCTAAAGCTAACCCCATCATTCCGCCGCCGATAATGCCAATATTCATATATTTGATAGTAGACTTAAAAAAGTTTCAACAGGCTCACAGACTTATCTGCAAACTATGCTAGTAGCAGGGCTGATTAATTAATAATTTATACTCGTTTGAGTTTATATACGCTATCTTTTTAGATACGGAAATACCACGAAAAACAAGTATAATCTAATACTGGCATATTAAGTAAATGGCTTAATTTGATAGTCAACTGCTTTCTTTATTGATTTGTTCTCATTACATGTAACTTTTTGACTAGAGAATATATGTTTAAAATTTATTGTTACATGTAATTATCTACTAGATTACCATGAGAAAACAATGTTTCAAATTGACTGTTATACTTCATCAAAAATTTATCTGCTGATAATATCCTTAAACCAAATCTTCATAAAATAGATATTTTATTATATATAAATTTTTATATGTGAAAATTTGTACGTTTATTGGTAGTTAATATTATAAATAATTGAACTTTTAATCAAAGCTTTGTTGATATTAGCTTCAATAAAGCATTTTTGGGTATTGTACAGTAGCTTAGTGGTGGTGAGAATTGATCAAACAAACTACTCTGTGCTAGGGCAAGCTTTAGATAGCCTAAAAACTTCTCAAATGAAAGTACTAGTATGGTTAGTAACGGTCACAAAAGCAGTATCAACGGCTATAAAAACTATACAAAGAGAAAGGCGATCGCCTTGCTTTGTCAGTACATGAGTGATTTTTGGTAGATACAGTATCTTGTGCTACTTAATTGCGCCCATGATCACTGTGTACCCATTACTATTAGAAATGTGGTGGCTACTATTTAATCACTGCAATTTATGCCCCAAGAAATTCAACTTCCTATGTTAAACCTTTTAGTTATGTGTAATTTAATCCCAGGATTTTAGGTTCGAGATAAAATTAGGTTGTAGTAGGCAGTATTATTTAGTTGGTCTTGGTGGTTTTCCTGTAGCTTCAGTTTGTTTATACTCATTCTTCTGCAAGAGTCTGTTAGTGCTGATGAGTACAACAATCAACAGCACAAGCTGGATTTGCCAAGGTGCTAAAACTAAACTCAAAATCAAGCTGATAACTGCAAACACATCTGCAAGGTAAGCGATTTCATCATTACACTTTTTAAATAAATAGCCCGTTACTAAAGCAGTACACAGTGGAATCAAAAAAAACAAAGGCATTTATAATAACCTCTGAACTAAAGTCCGAAGGGTTTATCAAACAGATTGATACTGTTTGGAGAATCGTGGTTTATTTTACCTCCAAGAAGGTTTTAGGTACAATACTCCATTTGAAATAACAGTGTAATTATTCGAGATTACGCAATCATCTGGTAGATTAGCTTAAAACTTTAGGCTTGCGCCAAAAGGATGATCTAGCATATTACCTTTAGGAATAACATTTTCAATTTATATTTAGACACCCGATGCTGAACATTCCTCAATTACTCGCAACTGAACTAAATCTCAAACTCCATCAGGTGCAAAACGCGCTAGAACTTTTGGCGGAGGGTGCAACAATTCCCTTCATTGCACGTTACCGCAAAGAGCGCACCAATGAAATGAATGAAGTGCAACTGCGTGACTTAGCCGACAGGTATACTTACTTAACAGAAATAGAAGAACGGAAGTCGGTGATTTTAAATGCGATCGCCGAACAAGGTAAACTCACAGATGAACTCAAAGCGAAAATCACATCCTGTTTACAAAAAACTGAACTTGAGGATTTATACTTACCCTATCGACCGAAGCGACGCACCCGCGCCACCATTGCTAGAGAAAAAGGACTCGAACCTCTGGCGGAGTTGATCAAGTCACTGAATACAAAAAATGCTGTGTCGGCGTCATTGACGGAAGAAGCAGCCAAGTATATTTCGGAAACGCAGGGAGTTAAAACAGCAGATGAAGCACTTAAAGGTGCTGCTGACATCTTAGCGGAAGAAGTAGCAGAAAAAGCCGATTTACGCGCATATATCCGCGAGTACCTTTTAGATGAAGGTGTATTTGTCTCCCGGATCAAAAATGATTATCCCGAAGGTACAACCAAATTCGAGATGTACCGTAACTATCAAATTAAGGTAAAAAATATTGCTCCTCACAATATGCTGGCGTTGTGTCGAGGTGAAACTGAGAAAGTATTAAACTTTGAAATTACCTTTAATGAGGATGTAGTACTTTCGTATCTGGAAACGCAAGAGATAAAAACGAAAGTCCGTACAGTTCGGGATTTTTATCAAGCGATGCTGAAAGATGCATTCAACCGACTAATGAAGGCTTCCTTGATGGGAGAAGTGATTTCTGAGAAGAAAACCTATGCAGATATTGAATCAATCAAGACATTTGAAGCAAATCTGCGAGAGTTGCTGCTATCTGCACCAGCAGGGATGAAACCAACACTAGCGATAGATCCTGGCTTTAGAACTGGGTGTAAAGTTGCAGTACTCGACCAAACAGGAAAATTCTTGGAATACCAGGCGGTGTTTCCTCACCAAGCGGCTGAACAAAGATTGAAAGCTGCACAAACCATCAAAAATTTGATTGAGAAGTACAAGATTGAATTAATTGCTATAGGTAATGGTACAGCATCCCGTGAGACAGAGGAATTTGTTACCCAACTGCTGCAAACTACAGAACGTAAACCCATTAAGGTGATGGTGAATGAATCTGGCGCATCTATATATTCTGCTAGTAAAGTAGCACTAGAAGAGTTTCCCGATTTGGATGTTACCGTGCGCGGCGCTATTAGTATCGGTCGCCGATTGCAAGATCCCTTGGCGGAACTGGTGAAAATCGATCCCAAATCGATTGGCGTGGGACAATACCAGCACGATGTTGATCAGAAGTTATTGAAGAAGAAGTTGGAAGAAACTGTAGAAAGTTGTGTCAACTACGTTGGTGTGGATTTGAACACTGCTTCTAAGGAACTTTTGACTTCCGTCTCTGGGATTACAGGAACAGTTGCTAATAATATTGTCGCCTATCGTAACCAGCATGGAGCCTTTAAAAATCGCCGACAACTTTTGAAGGTTGCGAAGTTGGGGCCAAAAGCCTTTGAACAAGCGGCGGGTTTTTTGCGAATTCGTGGCGGTGATAATCCGTTGGATAATACAGCAGTGCATCCAGAGAGTTATTCTGTAGTAGAGGCAATCGCATCAGATTTGAGTGTGCCATTAAATCAAGTCACACAAATTGCCGAAAAACTTAAAAAAACTAACCTGAAGAAATACGTTACCGATACCGTTGGCGAACCTACATTGCGCGACATTCTTAGCGAACTGGAAAAACCAGGTAGAGATCCTCGTGCAGAATTTAAGTATGCCACCTTCAAAGAAGGAATTAAGGAAATTACCGATTTGCAGGTGGGAATGGAACTAGAGGGAATCATCACGAATGTCGCCAACTTCGGCGCGTTTGTTGATATCGGTGTGCATCAAGATGGTTTGGTGCATATCTCTCAACTAGCAGACAGATTCGTAGATGATCCCAAAAAAATTGTCAAAGTTGGACAAGTTGTCAAAGTACAGGTGTTAGAAATTAACGAGAAACTTAAGCGGATTAGTTTATCGATGAAAGCAGTTAAACAATAAGTTTATAAAGTTTGTAGTTAGTGCTTTAGCGAAGACAGCGCTAACTACAAGCCGTAAAATATCTTTAGGCTAATGATATTGACTTACCTAGAAACAGTTAATGGCAGTTTATCAAGTCCGACTCATCAATTCTGCACTTGGATTGGATCGCACCATTCAAATACCAGACGATCAATATATTCTTGACATAGCGGAAGAAGCTGGTATCCGTCTACCATCTGGGTGTAAGCAAGGTGAATGCTCTGCTTGTGTTGCTAAACTCATTAATGGTGAAGTTGATCAAAGTGAGCAAAAATTTCTGCGCTCAAATGAAATACAGGCTGGTTATGTTGTTAGTTGTGTAACCTACCCCTTATCTGATTGCACTTTAGAAACTCATCAAGAACAAGTGCTGTATAAATCAGCCCTTTATTATAAACCTGAAGCTGGAAAATCTGAGTAAGTTACGCACTATTTTATTAAATTAATCTTAAAATTTGCTTGGTGCGTTCAACAAATGTAATGCACTCTTGTGCCATTATCAACAAGCATAGGGTGGTAATTACTACCGACGGTAGAATCAACCTTTAAGTTAAAAGTAGATAATACCCACCTCACAAAAATCGCAATCATGACATTAGTACAAGATCTGAGTTTAAAGACTGCGTTCTATTAATAATCGGCCAAATGGTAGAAGCAAATTCTACCTTCCAAGAGAGGTTAAAACCTAGCACATAGCTGAAGATGATATAAGCACCTTACAAAGTAAATCTCTTTAGTTATTAGGTAAAAAGGATGTTGACACCATTTTTAACCGCGCTAGCTACAGCCTTGAGCCTGTTGATTGTTGATTTAGTTGTTCCGGGCGTTAACATTGCTAACTTTCCAGCAGCTATGATTGCTGCTTTAGTGGTTGGTTTGATTAACGGTTCCGTTAAGCCGGTTCTTTCTGCGTTGTCTCTACCACTGAATTTTCTATCGTTTGGAGCATTTTCGCTCGTCATCAACGGTTTATGTTTTTGGTTAGCAGCAGTGTTAGTTCCTGGGTTCTCAGTTCATGGAATTATCGGTTTTCTTCTCGGGCCAGTAATCCTAACTTTTGCTAACACATTCATTAACAACTACTTTGTTGAAAAAAATCTGTTAAGCAGCGGTAGTGATGTAAAAACCCAAGGTGAATTACCCTCAAGATAAATATCAATGGGAGTAGAAACACTAAATATTTCTATATCGTTATGTCTCTACTCCAAATAAAATCTCCGAATCAAGGTAAAATCTCCGAATCAAGGTAATTCATTAGATGGATTTTCTAATTCGGTATCTTCTAGAGAATGTAATTAAACAAAATCACAAAGTTGTAACATCATGAAATTAGTTCGCTTTCTTCTAGGTTTGGTAGTGCCTCCTTTAGGCGTTTTTCTCACAGTTGGAGTTGGCCCAACGTTAATTATTAACGTTTTACTCACCCTTTTGGGTTGGCTTCCTGGTAGTATTCATGCAGTTTGGGTGATTGCCAAGCATGAAGAACAACTTGATAGACAGCCTGGGACTTACTAATAACCAACGTAATTTGGGTAATGGGTACTTTTGCTAAAACCATTACCCATTTATGATTTTTAGGTTTACAGTATAAGCCTTTAAATTTAGTTCAAAATCTCTTCTCATTCTCAAAAAAAATAGGATGAGGGTTGCCCATCCTATTTTTTTATGCTATCTGATAAGTTAACTTTGTGAACCTTGTGTGCATTCGTCTTGACAAATACCATGTCGGGTTACTTTTTTTAGATGCAGTCTACTTGCGAACAATATCGTGCTCTTTATCAGCAGGTTCTTTTTCTTTGAACAAGTCAGCAGCAGTGAGGAGTAACTCTCTCAACGTTTGTTTGATCTGGCGTTCTTTTTTTGCTATAGATGTACCAGCTTCACCAAGTTTATCTTCTAGCTGCGATCGCTTTTGTTCTACCTGTGCAGCCATAGTTTCAGCCTGCGGACGAGCTTGATCATACCAGTGTTTAGCCTCGTCTAGATAATCTTGAACCTCCAAAGAACGTCCACCATAACGTGCAGCTAAGTTAGCTCGGACAATCGCTAGTTGCGCTTGCAGTTGAGCGTAGCGTTTCCTTAACAAGCTTACTTCTTCACTATTTTTGATGGAATTGACAGCAGAATCAATTGCAGTTTTTGTCCCATCAGTTCTTTCCTTACCCGTTTCTTCAATCTCTGCCAAAATTACATCAACCTCTTGCTGGAGTTGTTCCTCTTCGCCATCTAATTGAGCTTGTAATCTCTTCAAATCTGTCTGCGTTTTAACAATAGCTTCGTGTCTTTTACTATTAATCCCTTCTAACGCACCTTCAATAGAAGCTGTCACTTCTTCTTTGAGTTCAGTACCTTTTCCTTGAAAGTTCTCAATTACAGTAGATACAGCATCTTTAACAAGTCCACGAAGTTCACTTGAACCTTCTTTAAACTCAGAAGCTACCTGAGAAACTGCGGCTTTGACAATTTCTCGAACTCTCTCAGTTCTTAACTGTCCGGTTTCTTTGGCTTGTTGTAGGTCTGCTTGAATTTGTTGTTTGATATTGTTAGCCATCTTCAACTCTTTGGATTTAACTAATTGGGATAAAAATTTCTAGACATGATGCTATATACATATTATGGCGTAGGCTCTTTTGACCAGGTACTTCCTTTAGATAGAAAACTATAAACAACAAGATTCCTGACTCCTCTAAGAAATCGGGAATCTCAGGTGATACCATGTTGCTTATTTGTGAGATGATTAATATTTACTACTAGTAAGCGAGAGTAAGATATGTGGCTAGTAAATATTACTTGCTCCGGCGATGCCTGGAAGCGTTATGCCATTGACTTTAAGACAATGGCAGAGAAATATCAAGGCGAATTGATTAGTTCTAAAAAAATGCCCGATGGTACAAGGATTATGGCATATAAAATTGAGGATGTTAGTGATGCGGAAGCGTTTCAGGAAGATTGTGCAAAATTTGATGGATTTACAGCCGACTTTGAATCTTTGTAGTATTATTTATCACCTTTAACTTATATAAAAAACTAGTACAAAATTGGGAGAGGCTTGGTGAATAAATTACTAAAATTAGTATTAGTAACATTTTGGTTATTGACAAGTACTTTCGCTTTACCTGCTAGTGCAGCAGATATAGCTAACGGCGCACAAATTTTTAGCATTCATTGTGCTGGTTGTCATATTAATGGCGGTAATATTATCAGGCGCGGTAAGAATCTCAAAAAGCAAGCGCTGAAGAAATATGATATGGATTCAATAGAAGCAGTTACATTCATTGTGACTAATGGTAAAAATAATATGTCAGCCTATAAAGACCGCCTCTCTGAACAGGAAATTCAAGATGTTGCGGCTTACGTTCTAGAACAAGCTGAAAAAAACTGGCGTTAAACAATTAATAATTAAAATATGAACTTACCAATAGCAAGCCGTCTTCAATTTACCCCCGATTTAAACATTTGCCGGATTTTAAATGGAATGTGGCAAGTGTCTGGTGGACATGGACGTATTGACCAAAAAGCCGCCATTCAAGCTATGTTTAAATATCTGGATGCAGGCTTTACAACTTGGGATTTAGCAGACCATTATGGGCCAGCCGAAGACTTGATTGGTGAATTCCGGCGTCAACTAATTGCTACACGTGGAAAAGAGGCTTTATCTAACTTACAAGCTTTCACTAAGTGGGTTCCTCGTCCTGGAAAAATGACGAAAAAACTGGTTGAGGAAAATATTGATATTTCCTTAAGAAGGATGGATGTAGAATCCCTAGATTTGATGCAATTCCACTGGTGGGAATATCAGGATAAAAACTACCTGGATGCGCTCAAATATATGGCAGAACTGCAAACTGAAGGCAAAATTAAGCATTTAGCTTTGACTAACTTTGATACTGAACGCCTCAAAATTATTACAGAAGCAGGTATCAAAATTGTTTCTAACCAAGTGCAATTTTCATTAGTTGACCGCCGTCCTGAAGTGAATATGATTCAGTTTTGTAAACAGCAGGATATAAAACTTTTTACTTACGGCACAGTTTGCGGTGGTTTGCTATCAGAAAAGTATTTGGAAAAACCTGAACCGCGTGGTTCTGAATTAGCTACCGTTAGCTTGCGAAAATATAAGAATATGGTCGATGCTTGGGGTGGTTGGCAATTATTTCAAGAGTTGGTTGCTATTCTCAAAGAAATTGCTGATAAGCATAAAGTTAGCATTTCTAATGTGGCAGTGCGTTACATCTTAGATCAGCCAAGTGTTGGAGGTGTGATAGTTGGTGCAAGACTTGGTATCTCTGAACATATCGAAGATAACGCCAAAGTATTTAGTTTTAGTCTAGATGATGACGATCGCGATCGCATCAATGCAGTATCTCGCCAATCACGAGATTTGTACCAGCTTATCGGCGATTGTGGCGACGAGTATCGGCGATGACAATTAAGGCTTGAGGAATAGGATGATAATTAAGGTGAAGGTTATTGTGCAAACCATTGCTGCAAGCCATGTCCCTTAACTTTGCTTTCGCCCTCAGTCAACAGCAAACTTTTGAACTGCGCTGTAACTATGGCTCACGTCGCTTGGATAAAGCAGAGTTGGTAGCGCTGATTAATTCGTGTGAGCAAAATTACTATGCTCAACAAAAAGACAGTCTACCTGATCTCATCCAGTTGGGACGCCAACTTTATCAATGGCTAGATGGTAAAGAAGGATGGTTAAGAAAGTCGCTCAATGAAGCAGATGAGCAAACGATTTATCTGGATTTGATTCAAACCAGCGAAGCACAGGGGTTGAACCCAGAGACACAACGGGTAGCTTTGGGATTGGCACATTTGCCGTGGGAATTGCTACATGATGGCAGTGGGTTTTTAATAGGACGCCGGAATCTTTCCGTCTTACCAGTACGTTGTGTGCAGCGGCGTCAAACCCAAGTAATTGGCGTACAAAATCGCCCATTGCGGTTGCTGTTCATGGCGACTTCACCCGAAGATCCCAGAGTTCCGCCTTTAGGTTTTGAGCGTGAAGAAGCGAACATTTTGCAAGCAACCAAGGATCAACCTTTGGCTTTGATTGTCGAGGAAAGCGGCTCGGTTGCAGAGTTAGCCAATTTGGTGAAATCCTATCCAGAAGACTATTTTGATGTCTTTCACCTCACGGGACACGGGATAATTTATACCAAAAAAGATTACGGTTCTTTGCTGGTAAAAGGTGCAATACTGCCAGATAATACCCCTTGCTTCATCACTGAGGATGAGGTGGGGAATATCCAACTTACTACCGTCAATGACTTAGCTAGAGCCTTTCGCGGACGCTGGCCCCGTGTAACTTTTCTCTCTGGTTGTCATACGGGACAGGTTCCTAACAAAGGGACAGTACCCTCAATGGCGCAGGCATTGGTGAAGGCAGGGGCAGGTATAGTTTTAGGCTGGGCGCGTCCAGTGTATGACCGCACGGGTATTGTAGCAGCACAGGCACTTTATCAAGCTTTAGCGACGGGGGCAACTGTTGAAGCAGCAGTCAAAGCGGCGCAGCAGGAGATGATTAACCAAGAATGCACCGACTGGCATCTGTTGCGGATGTATCAAGATACACGCCCCATTGCAGAACTGGTGACACCGCTGAGAACAAGAAATCGTGAAAAGCTGAAGTTCGCAGCGCCAGAGCAAGAATTTCTGGATGAGAATAATCAAATCAAAGTTGCTAGTCAATTTGAGTTTGTCGGACGCAGACGACCTTTGCAACGGTGTCTCAAGGCATTGCGGGAAACCAGCGACCAAATCGGCGTATTTATTGCCGGAATGGGGGGACTGGGTAAAAGTAGCTTGGCAGCGCGGTTATGTACACGGGTGGAAGTGCAGCGTTCTAACTTTGCGCGAGTCGTGTTGATTGGCCCTCTGGATGAGATAGGTTTGCTGAATAAGCTTTCTAATAAATATGAGCGGTTTGCAGATGTGCCTGCACTTTTGAATGAACCAAAGGTGTCTCTTAAAGGACGGTTGCAAAACTT
Organism: Nostoc sp. MG11; assembly: GCF_014904695.1. Classification (GTDB taxonomy): domain Bacteria; phylum Cyanobacteriota; class Cyanobacteriia; order Cyanobacteriales; family Nostocaceae; genus Komarekiella. Next base: position 43,791 of record NZ_JACXXN010000024.1, read on the forward strand.
TTTTGAAGCAATAGAAAAAGAACACAACCAACCCTTACTGTTGGTGCTGGATGACTTTGAGCAGAACATCCCCATAGCTAATATTGAAGATGGCTCACTGCGGATGACGGCAGAAGCTTATGAAATTTTAAAGGCGATTTGTGCAGCATTGGCAGAAACCGGGGCAGAAAGTCGGCTGATTGTCACCTGTCGCTATTTGAAAGAAGACATTTTGCCACCTCATCGTCTGCATTTGGAATCTTTAGCAGAGATGAGCAGCAGTGATATTGATAAAATCTGCTTTCCCTTAGATAAAGAAGTTAGGCAACAGTTAAGAACTCGGCGGATTATTAAGATTGCCGATGGTAATCCCCGCTTGCTGAGGTGGCTATTGGAGGTGATTCAGCAACCAGGATTGGCGGCGGATGAATTACTGAATCGGCTAGAGGCGACTGAGCAGAAGTTTCGTGAAAATATTTTGGCACAAACTTTGCTGGATGCTTTGGAACCAGAAGAACAAAAGTTTCTCGCGCGGTTGAGTGTGTTTCATCTGCCTGTTACTTTTGAAATCATCAACGCTATTTCCCTCTTTTGCTCTCCTCTTCAAAAGCTTGTCAGCCTTAGCCTAGTCGAGTCCGCCACCACTTACCCAAACCAGCCAGCTAATTACCGGGTGACGACTATTTTAGAACCGTTACTAGAACCAGTATTGAGTGAAGAAGAGTGGCAAGCAAGCCGACAGCAAGCGGTGAGGAAAATCCATCAAGTTTGGTGGGAGGAGGTTAACAAAAAACTAGAAGCAAATGGACTGGAAATTGTGCGTTTGGGACTACTGGCAAGAGAGCAAGAAATTGCTGTTAGCGTTGGGGATAGTATTGCAGCCCATTGGGTGAACAATTCCCGGTTTGTGGAAGCTTTAGAGCTATGTGAGCAAATTCTGGTAGTTTTTCAAGACCACCGTATCTTGGGAACCATCGCCCGTGCGGAAGAGGTTTTGGGTTTTGTGCAAAAGGCTGTTGTTCATTTTCAGCAAGCCTTAGACCTGTGCCCTGAAGATGACTTAACAAGAAAAGCCACTACCCTTAACAACATGGCAGGCGTAATTGCCCAACAAGGAGAAATTGCTGGAGCGATCATACTCTACGAGCAATCTTTGGAAATATATAACCAGATTAGCGATGTCAAAGGTGAAGCCACTACCCGCAACAACATGGCACGAATAATCGCCGACCAAGGGGACGTTGCTAGGGCGATCGCACTCTGGGAGAAATGCTTGAGGATATTCAGACAGATTGGCGATATCAAAGGTGAAGCCACTACCCGTAACAACATGGCTCAGGTAATTGCCGACCAAGGGGAAATCGCTAGGGCGATCACACTCTGGGAGGAATGCTTGAGGATATTCAGACAGATTGGCGATATCAAAGGTGAAGCTACTACCCGCAACAACATGGCACGAATAATCGCCGACCAAGGGGACGTTGCTAGGGCGATCACACTCTGGGAGGAATGCTTGAGAATATTCAGACAGATTGGCGATATCAAAGGTGAAGCCACTACCCTCAACAATATGGCTCAGGTAATCGCCGACCAAGGGGACATTGCTAGAGCAATCAAACTCTGGGAGCGATCCTTGGAAATAAAAGAGCAGATTGGCGATGTCAAAGGTAAAGCCATTACTTTCAACAACATGGCTATGGTAATTGCCCAACAAGGGGGCATAGCTATAGCGATCGTACTCTGGGAGCAATCCTTGAAAATATTTGAGCAGATTGGCGATGTTAAAAACAAAGCCAATACTCTGGCAAACATGGCTTATTGGGTGAGTGAAAGAGATGAAGCTAGACAATTGCTAAATCTGCAAGCTGCTTCGGCACTAGGACAGGTTCGTGCTTATGTTGTTTTAGTGAGAGTTCTGAATAACTTAGGCGTAACAGATGAAAGCAATGGATTAGTTTACTTAGCTCAAGCAATCTGGCTGACACTGAGGATTGAAGTCCCCTTAGCAGATACCATTGAGTTAATTAATGTTTTATATAATAGAATTCCTCAAGGTGATGAACTCAAAGCTTTGCTAGGAGCAACGGCAATGTTCTTTTGCCAACTCAGAGGTGAAGGTCATCCCCAATTAGAAGAACTTCAAGAACGTAGTTTCGAGATTATATTAGGGGCGGCGAGTGCCCAACGAATTGAGACACAGGAAGCGTTTGATGCTTGGTTTGCTCAGCAACAGTTAAATGAGCCAGAATATTTCCTTCCCCGACTCAATCAACGCCTAGAGGAGATAGTTGAGGATGGGTGGTTATTTCACCGCAGTCAAGTTTCAACAGGCGGATAAGAGGAGATGCGATCGCCGCGTTACTCTTAAATTAATTGGCGACAATATAACCAGCTTATGCAATCCCTAAATATTACATTGCCAGATGCGATATGGAATCTCAACTAATATAAACTTCTCCCGACATTCTTTCTGGTACACCCGTTTTCTATGGAACTCGCGTACCATTACAAACATTAATTGATTATCTAGAAGCAGGCGATCGCCTCGACGACTTTCTAGAAGATTTTCCCACTGTGAGCCGCGCACAGGCAACAGCATTTCTCAATCAAGCAGGTGATGTGGTTAGTATTACACCGTAAAGTCAAAAATTCACTCTGCTGTAAAAGCAAATACCGCCCTTAACACTTCTGAGGTAAGAGTCGGATAGTTTTCTAGCACTTGTTGTTGTGTCTATCCCGTAGCAAACAAACCCAACAAGAACTCTACAGATAAACGAGTTCCTTTCACAGTCGGCTTACCTAGGAGAATTTTGGGATCTGAATGAATATACTGTCGCCAGTCCATAGTTTTTACTCCGACTAAGCTACAGCTATTGTTGCACAATATGATTTTTGTCGGCTTAGTGAAGGGGAGATGCGATCGCCGCGTTACTCTTAAATTAATTGGCGACAATATAACCAGCTTATGCAATCCCTAAATATTACATTGCCAGATGCGATCGCTAATGCTCTCAATGCTTATATTGGCGATCAGGAAGTTTCTTTACCTGCTAATGCCATTGTAGAAACTGCCCTCGAAGAGTTTCTCTACCAACGTGGCTATTTACCTCCACGAAAGTAAGGTTTATCCCTTACTCCTGCGCCAAAGGGAAGTGGATTTAAAGATACTTCGGTAAATCACGATAAAATTCTAGCTGAACAAGCGTTTTCACAGTCATTGCCACCAAACACACCTTGATGCCATCGCGTTACTTTTAAATTAATTAGCCTCAAGATTCATTCACAAAGCTCAGAGGTTCATTTGCGAAGCTCAAAGGTTCATTTGCGAAGCTCAAAGGTTCATCGACGAAGCTCAAAGGTTCATTCACGAAACTCAAAGGTTCATTCACGAAGCTCAAAGGTTCATCGACGAAGCTCAAAGGTTCATTCACGAAGCTCAAAGGTTCATTCACGAAGCTCAAAGGTTCATCGACGAAGCTCAAAGGTTCATTCACGAAGCCCAAAGCCTTGTCTGCGTAACGCACTCTCCGAAAGTCGCTCAATTGAAAGTTAATAGTGTCTTACTCAATACGGTTCGCATAAGATCCCCCCGCCTGCGGCGACCCCCTTTTTAAGGGGGTAAAGATCAGAAAAAGCCCCCCTTTTTAAGGGGGTAAAGATCAGAAAAAGCCCCCCTTTTTAAGGGGGGTTGGGGGGATCTTCGAGAGACAAACATGTTAACCGAACTGTATTGGTGTCTTACCCTACCTCATACATCTGTTTATGCTTGGCTAAAAGCTGGAGATATTTCTCATTTGTCTTTGCTTCTACCCACTTGGCTTTAAATATTGCCGCTGATTCCGCTTTAACTGGATCTACTTCGTAGGGTAAAATCTCTTTTTTAGAGCTTGTATTTTGCGAATCTTGTTTATATTTTCTGCCGCTTTTATGATTAGCATAACGGCGAGAGCGGGTATAACCCATTTGAATAAACTTTCTTGCCATATCTGCACCGACAAAATCATCTTGTTCTAAATAAGCAAGAAAAAGCTCGTAAATTTTCTCGCTCGACTCTTTGGCAATATCAGGAGTTTTGAACCGCCAGTAAGGAAGAATTTCTGATTTATAAGGTTCTACCAAAAGTACACCCTGCTCACCTTTGCCAACACGATAGAGTTCAGGATGTTGCCGAAAATCGATATTTGGAAAGTCTAAAGAATAATCAAATGGCATGGGAACTGTTTATGATAAATAATAAACTTTAAGAAAAAAGTTTAACTTCTATCTCAGTACAGAAATTTGGTTCTACTATGCTATCTAGCCCCAAGTCTGTTAACAGTGTCCTAGCTCCGGGTAATCTGCGTAAAGTGCATCACATTGCTCTCAACGTTAAAGATATGCAAGCTTCCCGGTACTTTTATGGCAGTATCCTGGGTTTGCATGAACTTGTTGGCGATGAAGTACCCGCAACTCTGCTTGAACTTGTTGCAGCGGGGAAAGTAGCCAATTTTGTTACACCTGATGGTACAATTCTGGATTTATTTGGTACACCCGATTTGACACCACCAGATCCAAATCCAGAACGGAGTTTCACCAGAGCATATCACCTTGCCTTTGATATAGATCCGCAGTTATTTGAGCAAGCGGTGGCAGTAATCAGAGAGAATCAAATACCGATCGCACACGGCCCAGTTACCCGTCCTACTGGTAGAGGTGTGTACTTTTACGATCCTGATGGCTTTATGATTGAAATTCGTTGCGATCCAGAAACTACTTAATTTAGGAGTAATAACAAAAGTGTCTACTTTGAGCGAGAAATCAATGCAGATATTTAAAGTAATCGAAGAGACAATCACAAAACCGCCAATTCCGCACGAACCATATAAGCAATCATTGAAAGCTTGGGCGATGTATTGTCTGCGAGACAAAGGTTTTAAAGTCGTTTACGCTCAAAACGCTGACTTTGCTATTGAAATTAAAGGCGGGGAAAAGCTGTATTTTAAAGTTTCAAATAATGCTGATGATTTAGACAATACTATTAACTGGATAGTTTGGGATAGTACAACTAAAAGCGCCAGCCTTATTCCACAAAAATCTTAAGCCTGCTTTTCAAATATCATTAAATGCTGCTGAGGTAACAAATTTTTGGTTTCGCGCCAAACTAAACCAGCAGCTTGCATCTCTTTGCGTACTTGCTTTTGAGTCATCTTATGCAGACGCTTAATCATAATAAAAGGATTTTCGCCCCGGTACTCGACCAGCGCCACCCTACCCCCTGGTTTAAGTGCTTTCACAATCCCTTGCATGACTTCTTGGGGATACTCAAGTTCGTGGTATGCATCCACCATTAAGGCTAAATCAATACTTGCAAATGGGAGGTTGGGGTTAGTAAGAGTTGCCAAAACAGGCTCAACATTGGTGATATTTTTCTCCTGTTTGAAAAACTCGATGATATCCAGCATTTCTGGCTGAATATCTACAGCAAACACTTTTCCTTCTGTTAACAACGGCGCGAGGCGAAAGCTCATATAACCTGTACCAGCGCCAATATCTGCGACTACATCGTTAGGTTTTAGGTTAAGCATACCGACTATCTTACTTGGTTGTTCCTCCGCCTCTCGATTGAGACGTTCTAGCCAACCTGCGCCTATGTGTCCCATAACTTGAGCAATTTCTCGCTCCATGTAGTATTTACCGATACCATCTGGACTGTGGATTACCCGTTGTTTATAAGCGGTGGGGGTTGACGAAGCAGCAATTGCAATATTAGCTGGGTTAAGTATTAAGACTCCCAGCATCACCAAGATAATTAGTATTGAAGATAAAAAATTAGACTTGTGATCATGTATCATATTCAGTCTGAAATGCAGCTTTGCATATAACTGTAGGGTATTGAGAAACGCAGAGGTTTAATTTTATTTGTTTATTAAATCACGAATGGTTCAAGTTCGCGGTTATGCCACTGTTCCCCAATACGCTCAGCTACTAAAGGTCTAATCACAAACTTGGGTGGACGACCATCTAAAACATCAATCCGCACACAGGAGTAAGGTAGTCGCTTCTGGAAGTTGTAGTCATGACGACCGACAAAAAGCATTGAATCAGCGACTTTACGAGTGGATTTACTGGCAATTTCCGTAAAAGTTTCTAGCAATTCAGTCCCCTCTTTTCTTTGATAGCGGGGACGATGACCACTCCCACCAGAGATAATACAGTTGATGTTAGAGTCAGCAAATCCAGTATTAACTGTGCGGAGATATTCCAAACAGTGCGCGTGACCGTTTAAAATCAAATCGACTATTGAACGCTCTTTAACTAGGGAACCAAGAGTTTCAGCTACCTGTTCAAACACCCAGCGCAGGCGATGGCGTACCGCTAAAGTTTGCGCCTGATCCCACTTGGTTGCTTCTGTGACGTAGGGGGGATGGTGGAAAAAGATGACGCGTCCGCGCACTTCGGAAGTATTCCAAGATTCGATCAGCCTGCTTCGCAACCAGTCAAGTTGTTCAAAGTCGATCGCAGGCATTTTGTGAGATGCTAATTGTTTTTCAATGTCGATTTTAATCTCGTTGATTTGGTCGAGTTTGGCACTAAGATCATCGAGTTGCTCAGCTTCGCTAGGCTTATCTGGATTGAGGCGATCGCATATTCCCAAAATCTGCAATTCTTCTTGATCTATCTCCTGGCGACGCTTTTCCAATTCCCGCCGATAAATTTCCCCCTCTTGAGTTGCAGGTAGAGGTGATGGTGTATTAAAGGTATTGGAATCCAAAGCGAAAAAGTCAATCCCGCCGTAACGAAAGGTGTAATAACGATTGGGTAAGCGGGTGAAATGTCCCGGTTCGTAACGTAAACAGCGCCCCGTATCGGTCTTAGCAGTATAATGCTCATCTAGGTGACGCTCTAAATCTTCTCCCTTATAGTCCAGAAACGCCCGTGCATAAGCATCACCTTGATATGATCCATGCCAACCAATCTCGATGTCTTTGTAGCGTAACAAGCGGCGCAGTGGTAACGTAGTTCCAGCCACCCATCGATACATCAGTGGCACATCATAATAATCATGATTCCCAAGCACTGGTAGAAACGGCAAATTAAACACCATGCGATCGTAGGGAATGCTTTTAGGGTTCTCGCCACCTACTATAAATTCCCGGTAAGGTTCGATAAAGTTTGTCCGGTAATACTCCTGAGAACCCACCACATAAATTACATCGCCTGTGTGTAATACAAAACGGCAATCCTCGCGGTGCGGAAGCATCATTTCAGCAACCTTTCGTTGAGGATGATGTCCGTAATGGGACTTAGTACCAGAATCACCAATAACTATAAACGAAAATTCTGGACTATCTTCCCTGCGATCGTCCACAACCATACAGGTTTGGTCAATTCCTCGTTGCACAATACTCGGATGCATCCACCGTACCCGTTCTTTCATCTTTTGAATTTTCACGGGAATTGGTGGATCAGAAATCAATTTCATGGCAAATGACTCTTGAATGCCTAACGCACAAGCTGATTGTAACGAAATAATAAGGGTTTATTTTAAATCTCGCCTTAAGGGGGTGCAGAGGGGCAGGGGGCCAATGAGAAAATTATTAACTCTTAACCTTGACTCTTGACCCTTGACTCAGCACTCCCAAACGCACTAAGGCAAATTTTCCCGCAGTAATGCCCGAAAGCCTGCCTGTTGAAAATGTTCATTAGTAGTTAAGGCTTCAGTAATTCCACTATATTCCATCACAATAAAAGATATGCGTTTACTGCTCGTACAAGTATTTATTAATGTTGGTAGACCAGTCAGGTGGCCCCTCTAAGCTGAGCGATCGCGCTGTTTGTAAAAATGCGCCAATTTTCAGCAAGAATCTTCCAACGCCTTACTGCTGACTCGTCGATTAAATATTTGACTCGTCAAAGGTTTGAAGCCGTGAACTGATACCATTTGAATGGTTGCTTGGGGTTCATGAACACAATATCAACGGCCAAGCTTATAAGTATCATTTATACTGTTACCAAAACTCTACCTGATTTTTGCAAAATAACCAGTGTTAGAATGTATCAACGCTCTAGCACTTAAAATTTTTACAGAAATACTATTAGATAATTTTATATATTAATTTATACCAATCTTAACTGGAACTTAAAATTTAAGTAGTAATTCCGTGCCGAAGTATATTTTTTAACTAAAGAATTAAAGCTTTTGTAAAAAGTTCTTATTTAGGCTTGTTTATTACCTAATTTTTAGATTAACTATCATTAGAAATCAAATAAACAGCAAATAGAATGACAATAGTGACAATACCAAAATCAACTAAAGATATCGTAAAGGAAGTGCTGAGAAATGTTTATGACAAAGTGCGTCCATCCTATTTTTCAATATTTAATTCTAAAAGATTTACTGTAACAATACACAACAATTATAGCGGTTTTTTTGCTCAACTAAATTGGTGTCTTTATATTTTATCTTTTTGTGAAGACAAAGGTTTAATTCCCGATATTTACTTGACTGGAGAAAACTATTTAGCTCCTGAATTAGGCGAAAATTGGTTTCGATACTTTTTTGAAGTTCCTGAATTGAGTGGAGGCAATCTTTATAAGACTTCACATAGCAAATCGATAAGTAATATCACGATTACACATATTTTACAACTACTTTTGCCAAGTGAACACTTCGATAAAATGACTGTATTGTATGCATCAAATCTTATGCAAAAATACATGCATATTAACCAATATATGCAGACAAAAGTAGATACATACTTCCAAAAATATTTTCAGGGTAAGTTTGTACTGGGGATACACTACAGGGGTACTGATAAAATAGTTGAGTCTCCGAGAGTTTCTTGGGAATATGTTAAGAAAGTAGTCAATAATTATCTCAATAAACATCCTAAAGTAGATTGTCTTTTTGTAGCCAGTGATGAAGGTGATTTTATTGATTATATAAAAAATGAATTTCAATTTATACCAGTTTTTAATCATGAAGATCAGCTAAAAGCAATTAACAATGAAGCTTTTCATCACATCAATTTAGGTAAAGATAATTTTAAAAAAGGTGAAGAAGCGCTGATAAATGCTCTGTTACTGTCTCGATGCAACGTATTAATCAGGACAAGTTCATTCTTGTCAGCATGGGCATCCATTTTTAACCCAGACTTACCAATAATTTTGTTAAACAGTCCAAATAAAAATACACTTTGGTTCCCAGACAAAGAATTGATGTCAAAATCTATGAACCAATATCTTATCGAATAGCACGAAGTTAAGGTGATTTTGTTAGGGCTGCGTGTGGGGTGTAAGGGGAACCCGTAACACAGATAGCCTTATTTGATAAAGTTTTGCAGCAGCCAATGCTGCGTACCTTTCTTGCGATGTCGCGGCTCGCCAGATTCTTGGCTACACTTTTTCTAAAAAGGCATATTCGCCAAGTGGGGGCAGATATGGCTGTGCAGGCATTTGTTATACGGCGGCTTAACCGATTCAATCTATGGTACGGCTCATGACATAAAGCTCATGCGTTTTAACTCCAAATTGTCTCGGTGGTGTTTTGCGGATCACTTCAAATCCCATTTTTTCCCAAAACCATAATCCTTGCTCATTTGCTTCAATCACAGACAAAGATACTTGCTTCACTCCGTGTGTCGATACCCAACGCTCAAATCCTTTATAAAACTGTGAACCTAAGCCTTTACCTCGCTGTTCAGGAGCAAGCATCATCAGCCCTAGCCACCAAGTTTTATTATCAGGATAGTGACGGATCGATTCAATCATGCCTAATAAAACATTGCGTGAGTCAAATAAACCAAAGATGTACTTGTCTTGTGTAGTTTTATTCTCCGGAACAGCGTCAAATTCATCGCGGGCAGCAGTTGGTGAAGGGGGTTCGCCATCGGTGAGGAGAGCAAACTCTTTACATTGCTCATAAAGGATCTGAAGTATTGCTGCATTTTCTCTCACTAAATGCTTTACTGAGTAACCGGAAAGCTCTAGCGAGACGCTTGTTGAATCATTCATATACTATAAATATTAATCTTATGTAAAAAATAGGGGTAAGTCTAAATATCACCTGTTATTGCAGTTTACAATAATACGAACTGTACCGCATCATGCTTGTTTTTTAAGTAAGAAAGCCAATGCGGTGCAAGTAAGTTGAGAGGTCGCACCTTGCTATAACCTTTATAAGTATGTTGCTTCCTTGCAAGTCAGAAATTTTATTGCTTACTTTTTCTTCTTACTTGCACTCAATTCCATAAGTAATTTAATGAGTATTACTTGATGGGCATTAATTAAAAACTATGTTAAGCGATCGCCTACTTACCCCATGCCATAAGTCCGATTTTCAAAACAGTTCTAGTGAATAGTTATTAGTTATCTGCGTTCACTGATAACTAATAACTGTTTGAAATTACACTTCAGCGGGGAGATATTCTTGTTGCCTCTCCACAAATGTTTGAACACGGGCGCGGTAATCTCTGACGGTATCATCTACCCAATCGCGATCGTTGCTATTTGCATACAAGTGTACCAGTGGTTCGCTGGCATCTGGTAGAACTAACAACCAACTGTCATCGTAGGGCTGGCAAATTTTCACCCCATCGATTAATTCTAGGTTTTGGGCTGGGTGAGTTTCGACTAAGTAACGCATGAGTGCGCCTTTAGCTGTCCAGGGGCAACGTACTGTATAACTTTTGTGAATTACACGAGGCAATTCTGAGCGGACAGTAGCGAGCGAGCGCTCTTGAATGGTCAGCATCTCAATCAGTTTAGCAATGCAGAACATGGAATCAAATCCCGGATGCAGTTGCGGGAAAATAAAACCAACATCTCCACTACCTCCTACCACCACATTCGGATTTTTCTGACAAGCTTCCATCAATGCTGCGGGATTAGCCTTAGTACGAATCACCTTACCATCGTGGCGACGGGCGACTTGTTCCACGCCACTAGAAGCATGAACTGGCACAACTACTGTGCCTCTGGGGTGAGCTGTTAACATCATGTCCACCATTAGCGCTGTTAACATTTCCCCACGAATCAGGCTTCCCGATTCATCAACTAAAATCAGTTGTTCCCCATTCGCCGTTACCTGAACGCCGAAGTTAGCTTTCAACGCCTCGACCACATGACCCAACTGAGTCAGCAGTGTTTCGCGGTCGGTTGTGGTTACAGCATTTTTATTAAGGCTGGCATTTAGCACCACCGCATCAGCGCCAAATTTATCTAACATTTGGGGTAACACTGCGCCAGATACGGCATAAACATAGTCAATTACCACTTTTGCCCGACTATTACAAAGAGTGGCAACATGCAACAGCTTCTCAAACGCAGTACAGTAACGGTCAATGACTTGGCTAGGGTATGATACATCGCCAATTTCATGAATTAGCGCCCGCCGCATATCTTCCTTAAAGTAAGCCCCCTCAATTTTCTTTTCTAGAGCTTTGGAGATATTAATACCCTTGGCATCCATAAATTCAACGAGAATGTAGTCAGGGCGATCGGGGTGTACCCGTACATGGATACCGCCATTAACCGACATTGTGGGTATAACTGTACGAGCTATGGGGATGGCTGTAGCATCGAGGTTTTGAATGTCAACACCTACTGACATCAAACCAGCAATTAGCGATCGCGTCACCATGCGAGAAATATTACGCTGATCACGGGAAACCGTTACTTTAGAGCCAGGTTTTAAAGTCGAACCGTAAGCAGCTCCCAACTTGACGGCAAATTCTGGGGTGATGTCGATATTAGCTAATCCTTGCACACCACGTTGCCCAAATAAATTTCGTTGAGCGATGTTACCCCAAATCAAGTTAATGTTTAAAATCGCACCTGACTCGATTTTCTTACTAGGCCAAACACGCACACCAGGGCTAATTTGGGCTTCTTCTCCCACCGTAGAAAGCGAACCTACTACAGCAGCTTCTAATACCTGAGCGCGACGGTCTACACGAGTCCCACGAGAAATCACACAGGCGCTCAGTTGTGCTTCATCTCCAATAATTGCCCCATTCCACACAATTGGACGCTTAAGATTGGCATCAGCGCCAATGGTGACATTATCGCCAATGATAGTTCCGTCTTCAATCTGTACTCTTGCTCCGATGCGGCAATTGTCGCCAATCACTGCTGGAGTTTCAATAATTGCCGTTGGATCAATAAAGGTATTTTGACCCACCCACAACCCGGCTGAAACTTCTTTGTAGGCAAAATCAAGTTGTACCTTACGAGCTAATGCATCATACTGAGCTTCACGATAAGCATCTAAATGACCAACATCGCACCAGTAACCTTCAGCAATGTAACCATACATTGGCTCATCTTTGGCAAGAAGCAAGGGAAATAAGTCTTTAGAAAAGTCAGATTCAGTGTTTGCTGGCAGATATTCCAAAACTTCTGGTTCAAGAATATAAGTGCCAGTGTTGACTGTATCGGAAAAAATTTCACTAGTAGAGGGTTTTTCTAAAAATCGGCGAATTCGGCTTTGCTCATCGGTAATCACCACCCCAAACTCAATTGGGTTAGGAACTCTAGTTAAAATCAAAGTTGCTTTTGACTGCTTTTGTTTGTGAAATTCAATTGCCGCTGTGAGGTCAAAATCTGTTATACTATCGCCGCTAATCACTAAAAAGGTTTCATCAAGAAGTTCGGCAATATTCTTCACACAGCCTGCTGTACCAAGGGGCTGGTCTTCTTCTACAGCGTAGGTCATCTGTACGCCAAAATCACCACCATCTTGGAAGTAGTCTCGCAGGACATCAGGTAAATAATGTAATGTCGCAATTACTTCTGTAATTTGATGTCGTTTGAGAAGATTGATAATGTGTTCGGCAATTGGTCGATTTAAGATAGGCACCATCGGTTTAGGCAGGTCGCAAGTTAACGGGCGAAGCCGCGTTCCCGAACCGCCTGCCATCAGTACTGCACGCATAAATCCTCCTTAACTATTTGCAGCATTCCCTGCGTCAAGACCCGTAAGACACGTTTCTTTGTTCGGCGTTACTGAATCAAAGTATGATTTGTCTTTCTGTTCGCGCAGCGTTCCCACAGGGTGCTTAACAAAGTGAACAGTTCGCGTTGCGTTCCGCAGGAAAGAATCTCATCAGATGCTCCGTTCCGCTTCTCTACGAGAGGCTGCGCCAACGTTGCACTTAGCATGACAAATTTCATTTCACACCCCAATTCAGTAACGGCCGTTCTTCTTTCTTTAGTCTCCTATGGATCTTGATATTTGAGGAACTTCCGCAAGATGCATCTGATGAGGAATAAGTATATCTACTTGTCAAATTCACCTATTTATCCAGATGAAATCAAAAAAGGGAATTGCTTTTGAGTAAAGAATATTTCTAGTACTCAGGAATTACTTACTGTAGCTCTCAGAAACATTGAAGCCAACGTAGATAATCTTAAACATCAAATTTTTCTTTATTGGCATTTTATTTTTCTATCGCCCATAATCATCAAGTTAGAGTAGTTTGATTCAAAAGATCTGCTATATCTTTATTTTCTAGCAAGTAATCGGGAAAAAATAGGGAAGACTGGGAGAAAGTAGTTTTGTGTCTTAGTAAGAGGTGTTTTTATCACATTAATTGCCAGACTACCAAAGATAAGATTGCGTTCTTTTTACTGAGTATTTAATTTTGCTCAAACAAAAGGTTATACACTCAGTTGACGTGGAATTTTTGAATGCCCATAAGACTGAATGCTACGTGTTTTCAGCCGTCAGTTTACACTTAAGACACTATTGAGCAATACAAGATGTGGTTTCAAAATAGTGGACAAATTGAATCTTTACTGTAGAATCAAAACCAACTTCAAACCTTGACAATTATGTATTTATTTTTTTGGAGGTAGGTTTATTAATCCTTCTAGCAGCTTACCAGATGCCAAATTTACTCCAGAAGCAGACTCCTCAGTCTTGCAAATTTGGGGTGGGCATCCTTTGCGAGGTCACGTAAAAATTAGTGGAGCAAAAAATTCAGCACTGGTGATCATGGCTGGAACTTTGCTATGTTCAGGAGATTGTCGCATCCGCAATGTTCCCTTATTAGCTGATGTAGATCGGATGGGGCAGGTTTTATCAGCTTTGGGTATTCGCTTAACACGACACGGCGATATCTTAGATATTAATGCCAGCGAAATTACAACATCAAAAGCTCCCTACGAACTAGTCACCCAATTGCGGGCAAGTTTTTTCGCCATTGGGCCGATTCTTGCACGATTAGGAGTAGCGCAGATGCCTTTACCAGGCGGTTGTGCAATTGGGGCCAGACCAGTTGATTTGCATGTCCGGGGGCTGCAAGCAATGGGAGCCGAAGTCCAGATTGAACATGGTATTTGTAATGCCTATGTTCCTGGTAGCAGTGGCAGGTTAAAAGGAGCCAAGATTTATCTGGACACTCCCAGCGTGGGAGCTACAGAGACTTTGATGATGGCGGCTACTTTAGCAGATGGCGAAACGATCATCGAAAATGCCGCACGGGAACCAGAGGTAGTAGATCTGGCGAATTTCTGTAATGCGATGGGAGCGAAGATTCAGGGTGCAGGGACAAGTACGATTACAATTGTTGGCGTCCCCAAGTTGCATTCTGTAGAGTACACAATTATTCCTGATCGCATTGAAATCGGAACCTTTTTGGTTGCTGGTGCTATCACTCGCTCAGAACTTACCCTTTCGCCAGTGCTACCAGATCATTTGATTCCCGTAATTGCCAAGCTGCGGGAAATTGGAGTGACAATACTTGAGGAATCGCCTAACTGTTTACGCATTTTACCTGCGGAAACTTTCAAGGCAACCGACATTGAAACCTTGCCCCATCCAGGCTTTCCCACAGATATGCAAGCGCCATTTATGGCTTTGCTGACATTAGCGGAAGGTGACAGCCTAATTAACGAATCTGTATTTGAAAACCGCTTGCGTCATGCCTCAGAGTTAAATCGTTTAGGGGCAGATATTCGCGTCAAAGGCAATGCGGCCTTTGTTCGAGGAGTGCCGATGTTATCTGGTGCGCCAGTATTAGGCACAGACTTACGGGCATCAGCAGCGTTAGTCTTAGCAGGACTAGCAGCCGAAGGACAAACCACAATTCAGGGATTGCACCACCTTGATCGCGGCTATGATCGATTCGATATGAAGTTGCAGCACTTGGGAGCTAGAATCTTACGCGTGGGAGATGTACCAGCTGATGCAGAATTAGCTGCCAGTAGCAGTACTCCCCCAGCATCGATTTCGACTTAGTAGTTAGGTGGGCAATGCCCACCCTACTTAAATCGCTATACTAGCTGTGGGAAGCTGTTTAGATAAACAGCCAGATTCCACAGTTGCGTTTTTTATAGCTTGCTGCACCATGTCCTTTTTTAAAACTCCGCTGATTGGTTTAAAAGCTGACTCATTTCGTCACCCATTAGATCTGGAAGCTACCAAAACTCTCAAGCAGATACCAGGCATAGACATGATGGTACGAAACTGGCTTGGGCCAATGGCAGAGCAGGTTTTTTATGTGGAAAATATTGCCTCTAGCATTTTGGTAGGTGAAAAACAACTGCCGGATTTACACAAGCTGTTGTTAGACGCCTGTAAAATCCTGGATATAGAGCCTCCCCAGTTATACGTTCGGCAACATCCGGCTCCCAACGCCTATACTTTTGCTGTTAGGGGTAAGCAACCTTTTATTGTGCTGCACACCTCGTTGATTGATATTCTGACACCAGAAGAAATACAGGCAGTAATTGCCCATGAATTGGGGCATCTCAAATGTGACCACAGCGTTTACTTGACGCCTGTAAATTTATTAATATTAGCGGCAGCAGTTGTCCCCAATGTCGGAACCTTCTTGGCTCAAGCGATACAGGCACAACTTTTAGAATGGGTACGCTGTGCTGAGTTTACCTGCGATCGCGCCGCTTTGTTAGCAACCCAAGACCCTAAAGTTGTCATGTCAGTATTGATGAAGTTGGCTGGTGGTTCCCCAATCTTGGCTCCACAGCTTAATCTCGATGCTTTTGTTGACCAAGCTCGTGCTTACGATGATATCAGTAAGACTGAACTAGGTGAAATGGTCAAAGCCGCCCGCACAGCCCAATTAACCCATCCAGTACCAGTACTGCGAGCACGAGAAATTGACCGCTGGGCAAGTAGCACAGAGTATCAATCTTTATTGCAAGGTCAAGGAACAAAGTATACAGATGAAATCTCACCCAAGGGCGGGTGGCGCAACTGGTAAGCTCACTAAAACTTTATCTGTACGATTAAACTTTGTGTCTTTGTGAACCAGCGCTCTCCGGCGGGTTTCCCAACCTAGGCTACTGGTGAACCCGGAGAGTGGTTAATTAATTATCACCACAGAGGCACTAGGGCACAAAGAATATTAAAAGTTGAACGCTATACCTTGCAGGGCTGGTGATGTGAAAATAACAAGGGATTTAGCCTGTAGGCTGATCTGAAGCGTATTGGGACAACAGTTGAGCAATTTGCTGATTAATAGTTGTCACATCAAAACGCTGACTAGCGATCGCCTGAGCATTATGAGCTATAGTTGCAGTTGTTTGTGCCTCCTGAAGACAGGTGGTAATCACTTGTGCAAGTTCCTGGGGTTTTCCTGGCGTCACTAGAAAACCATTGATCCCATGTTCTACTAACTCTATTGCACCCCCAGCTTTTGCTGCTACCACAGGGCGTCCGCATAGCATTGCCTCAACAATCACTCTACCAAATGGTTCTGGGGAAGTGGAGGTATGTGCTACCACTTCACAAGCAGCCATTAACTGGGGAATATCTGAACGAAATCCTAAAAATTTAACACGGTTTTCTAACCCCATTTCAGCAACTTGTTGATGTAACTGTTGCACATAATCTTGTTCGCCAAATAGTGCATCACCAACTAAAAGTGCTGTCACCTGTGGCGGACACTCAGCAAGCGCAGTAATTAAAATATGCTGCCCTTTCCAAGGTGCAAGACGGCTAAAGTGTCCGACTACAAATTGCCCTTCTAGTCCTAACTTTTGTTTTAATTGCTTAATATCAGATTCGCTAGTTTGATAGATTTTTGGTTCAAAGCCGTTATAAACAACTTTGATAATATCTGGGTTACCTCCCGCTTGCACAAAGGCTGTTTTACTAGCTTGAGAATTGGCAATTACTAATGATGCCAAACGATTAGCAAGGTTTATCGCAATACGAAGGTTTGTTTGGCTGAAATGTTCTTGAGAAAGAATATCGTGCAAATGATAGACCAGAGGGCGACGGCTGAATAAACTAGCTAATGCCCCAACAACTAATGCTTTTTGGGTGTTTGCATAAATTAAATCGTATTCACTAGCTCTTTTGACTACTTTAGTAATCAGCGGGATAATTTGTCCCAGACTTTTTAATCCTTGAGTCAAACTGCTTTCTTTGCGAACTTGAATTGTTTGCGTAGCGAGAACTTCTACCGGGATACTATTTTGCTGTAGTAAATTTTTAAATGATCCATCTGCAAATAGTCCTACAAGAGCGCGATCGCGATATGGTTTAGCAATATCTATTAAACATAATTCTGCACCACCTGGTTTACCACTTTGGTCTAAAAAAAGAATTTTCATATAATCTCCTTGTAATACCCCATCCTCGAATTTCTGTCTATAAAGAGTAGTTAAATTAAATTTCTTTAAGCTAATAGAATATTGCGTACTTGCTGAGCAATTTTACTCCAGTCGTAGTGTGTAGTGGCGTACTGACGACAGGCTTCTCGTGAAGGCATAGATATGTTTTCCAAAAACACATTTTCTAGTTTTTCAGTAATACTAGAAGCTTCAATAGAAGTAGTAATTAAATTGGGTGAAAAGTTCTCTAAAATTTCCGGCATTCCACCAACTGGAGTACACATAACTGGAGTACCACAGGCTAAAGATTCGACTATCGCTAATCCAAATCCTTCAAAAGATTGACTAGGCATGACGGTTAAATCAGCAGCTTGGTAAGCTATAGGTAACTGTTCATCAGGTATAAAACCTAAAAACTTAACATTGTCATCTAGCCCCAATTCTGTTGCTTGTTGTTGTAGTGTAGCTTGTATGTGTCCACGACCTGCGATCGCCAGCCAAATATCTGGAATTTTCGGTTTAATTGTCGCCACAGCTTGCAATAATTTATCAAGCCCTACTCGATGTACTAAACGACGGGATGTAAATAAAATACGGCGATTAGTGGGCCAGCCTAACTTTGTTCGAGCCTCTTGAGGTGATAAATTTGTTTGAAATTTGGTAATATCCACTCCACCGGGGATAACATGAATTTTACTCCAGGGAATTTGATATTTTTGATGTAGAATATTGCCAAATGCTTTGCTAAGAACAATAAAGCGATCGCAGCGGTTATAAGTACTTTGTTCTATCAGCCAATGCTTAAGAAAAATACTCAGTTTTTTATTAACAACTTCCTGCTGACTCTCCGAAGCCCAAGGGCCATGAAAGTTAAAAGTAATTGGTACTCCCTTCGGTAAAATATCTAAAATAGGAAAACTGTATAATGCAAAATGCAGATTAATTGCATCTGGTTTGCTAACTCTAGTTTTCTTAAAGTTCATGCGAATTGACCATAGTCTTTGCCAAATGGCACTATCTGGAGAAGCCAAGTTAGTTAGCTTAATTGGCAAATTTTGTTTACCTTCTGGTAGACCAACTCCACATAATTCAACCTGGTCTTGATTTGCTGCTAATTTATGAGTTAGTTCATAAATATATCTTTCTAAACCTCCGGGTGTTTTGGGAAACCATCCTAATCCTAGAGTGAGAATTGACGCAGATGTTGAATCAAAATTTTCTTTGTGACTTTTCAAAAATGTGTCTCCCATAATGTATTGAGCATGAGTTTATTAATTACACCAAGCTCAACCGCCTATTTTGAATTCAGCAGCCAATTGCTGATGCTAGTACTTATATCCTGCCATTCTATGCATTATCCGCACTTTTCAAGTAGCTTTGCATACAAATCTGATTTTAATTTGGGATTATTTAAAAACCTAAGTTATTAAAGTCAACAACTGCATACACATTATAAATAAGAGTTTATTTTTTGTAAGGACACTAATTTATAAACTATTTATATCTTTATGTCAACAATAAAAATGAAACACATATTCTGTTAAATAAATAACACTATCTATGATAGATATGATACTTGCATAATAATTGTATATCTAATTTTTTCATCATGTTGATCAGTGCTCATTCTATCAAAAGCAACAATTTTATATGAATAAAAGTAATTAGATCATCAATAATTTTGTATTAATATTTACTTAATATATTGTTTAAAAGTAAATATTAATACTTTGAATGATTCCGGTTAAAACTATTAATTTAAATTTGAAATATTGATATTATTTTCATAAAGCTTTAGTAAATGCTAAATCATTAATATCAATTCTTTGTTATTTATATATATGTACTGCTAAACGCAATCTCAGCAATTAAGTATCAATTATTTTCTGGGCTTAGATAGTTTTAAGTAAACAAACGCAAATAAATACAACTGCACAAAATAGTCAATATTCTATACCTAAACGTCGATATTATCAGGGTTTTGGATGTTAACAATTAATATTTATTTGCAGCAGTATACTTAATAATCTACATAGTCAGTCTGTATACATCTCAAAATGCAGGTATAGCAGAATACGATGTATTCAAGTTGTGATATTTAGCTGTTAATTACTGGTCTGTATGCTGTGATGTATATACAGTCAAGTGTAACTATGTTTTTTTTGGAATTCCAGAAAAAATGAGCATTTAAAAGGAATTACAAGCTTAGGAATTTTATGAAAAACAAATTACTACTAAAGTTAGAAAAATTCTGTCAACATCTCCATCAGCGTATCAAGAAGCTATCTCAAACTAGACGTTGGCACAAAAATAAAACTTTCAACTTTTTACTCAGTCTAACTGTCGGAGTAATTGTTACTTCCGTTGGAATTACAACAGATTGGGCTACAACTGGAACGCCTGCACTGACATACAAAACATCTTGGATAGGTAATACTTTCGGCAGTGGAAACCTGCGGGTACAAAACAATATAGAGGCCATGTATGTTGCTGCCGATGGCAAAGTTTATACTAACAGCCATTGGGATGAAGCTGGAGCAGAAGCACAAATATACAAAGATGGCAAAGTAATTAGTGCTATTGGTGATACTCACGGCTGGAGTCGTAGCGGTGGCAAAGCTGTGGCTGTAAATAGTAAATATATTTACATTGCCATGAGCCAAGGTGCAATGGATAAGGCAAAAGAAGATTATCCCTCAGAAGGAACAACTTGGTATTGCGTCAGACGTTACGACTTATCTGGAAAACCTGCACCATTTCCTGAAGGACGTGGCTGGGATAAAAGTATGTTAATCACCAGCACCAAAAGTGAAGTTACTGGATTAGCAACTGCGGGAAGCGAGTTGTATGTGAGTGATTTTGCTAGCGATCGCATTCGTGTCTACAATACTGACACAATGAAAGAACTTCGCAGCTTTAGCGTTGCTCGTCCGGGAGCAATAACCCTTGATAAACAAGAAAATCTGTGGATTATTCAAAGCAAAAATGGTAGCAACCCTGCTAAAATTCTGCATTATTCCCAGACTGGAAAGCAATTGCCTCAACAGATTGCAGATGTTGTCGAACCAACAGCGATCGCAATTGATCATCAAGGTAGGCTGTTAGTGGCAGAAAATGGGCCGCGTCAGCAAATGTTGACTTATGACATCAAAGATAAACCAGTACAGGTGAGTAGTTTCGGTTGCAAAGGTGGTGTTTACGCAGGTATTCCGGGGGAAGTCCAAGATTTGAAACTTTATGGTCTTACCGGAGTCGGTACAGATAGCGCAGGTAATATCTATATTAATAGTAATGGTTTCAACAAATCAGGAACGGATTTACGCAAATTCTCACCATCGGGAAAACAGTTGTGGCAATTACTTGGATTGATATTTGTCGATAATGCGGATGCTGATCCCAAAACTAATGGTATAGACGTATTTACCAAGCACGAACACTATTTGATGGATTACAGTCAGCCGGCTGGCAAACAGTGGACTTATAAAAGCTATACTTTAAACGCTGTCAAATATCCTCAAGATCCACGCTTGCATACATCGCCAGATGGAACCTTTGTTCGTCGCATCAAAGGTAAGCCTTTCTTGTTCCTCACAAATATGTATGGCAGCTTTCTGCAAATATATCGTTTCAATCCAGCTACAGATGGCAAAATTGCTATTCCAGCGGGGATGTTTGTAGGTAGTAATGGCGGAGATAAAAAATCCATCTCAGGAACTTGGCCACCGCAGCAACCGGAAAAAGGCGAGTGGATATGGCGAGATAGTAACGGTAATGGGGCGTTTGAAAAGAATGAGTATGATAGCAGTAAAGACTACCCCTTTATCGGCGGATGGTGGGTAGATAGCAAAGGAGATGTTTGGAAAGCCTTGCGTTCCCACGATGGTAATGGTATTAGGCATTATCCTTTACAGGGAATAGATGCAAAGGGGAACCCCATTTATTCCTATAGTTTGATGCAAAAGCAAACCACTCCGAAGATATTTACAGATTTGCGGCGGATCGAATATTTCCCAGAAACAGATACTATGTATTTGTCAGGCTTCACAGGAGAGCATCCTGCGATCGGTGACGATAATGGAGTCGTTGGTTCTGAGATTGCACGTTTTGACAATTGGAGTCGAGGAAATCGCACTCCTCGTTATCGGATTGTGATTCCATACGACACCACTGGCAAGCGTGAAGTGTCCACTGCTGCGATGAGTGTGGCTGGAGAATATGTATTCGCCGTGACAGTAAAAACCGCAGAGGTATATGTCTACAACGCAGCAACGGGAACGCAAGTACAACAGTTAAAACCTGGCCCAGAAGTTGGAAATGAAAGCGGCTGGATTGATATACCCTACGGTATCCGCGCTTTTCGGCGTTCAAATGGTGAGTACTTAGTGTTTGTGGAAGAAGATTGGAAAGGAAAAGTGATTGTGTATAGACTGATGGGGTAAGTAACAATCACTTCGTTGAGTGTTCGATGACTCAAAACGATTAAAATTGCGACTACAAGAAATTAAGTCCGCATTTGCTGATTTCATGCTGAAAGGACTTTTCAACTAGAGCAATATACCTAGATAGAATTTGTAGCTCAAAGAAAGTTTAAACTTTCTTTGAGCTACAAATTTAAGTAATTGCTTGCTTATGCAGGAATTAAAACTGTATCGATGACGTGAATGACACCGTTATCAGCGGCAACATCTGGTGTTGCAACAGTGGCATTATTTATTTTGACTCCATTAGAAGCGTCAATTTTCACATCAGAACCTTCAACAGTAGTAGCTGACTTCAGCTTAACTACATCGGATGAAAGTACCTTACCTGAAACAACATGATAAGTCAGGATTTTCTTGAGTTTTGGAATATCTTTGAGCAGTGCATCTACTGTACCTGCTGGAAGCTTAGCAAATGCCTCGTCAGTAGGTGCAAATACAGTAAATGGGCCAGCACCTTTCAGAGTATCTACCAAATTTGCAGCTTTGATTGCAGCAACTAATGTATTGAAAGACCCAGCATTCACAGCGGTATCAACAATGTCAGCCATGTGTTCTACCTAAAACTAATTTACATTCTGTTACAAACGTAACCTTTCTTAAAGTAGATAGTATCTACCTTTAGAGGTGTATCTAATCGTCTTGATTACGATAATAAAAATGTGTTTTTTTATACCATTAACTTCAGTGATATTATTCTTAATTAAATCTCGTTTTTAATTTTGTTTGTGAACGCGATCGCTTACTCATTGGGGTATAAACTGTACTGATTAAAAGCTAAGTTGAAGCTAAAACTTAACCTGCGAGATAGGATAACCGTATTTATTCTTTCAAAGACCTGAGCAGTTGAGTGGGACCAAAACACAAAATTTGTTATATAGAGCCATTGTGTCCAAAAAATTTGAAGTCTAGGTTCCTTCTCGCAGATGTTTATCAAAGAATCGTATCAGTTCATGCCAAGCATCCGCTGCCGCCAAGTGGTTATAGTCAGACCGTTCATGACAGAAAAAACCATGACCTGCATCTGGGTAAAGCTTTAGCCTGTAGTCTTTGCCAAGTTGTTGAAACCGGGACTCAATTTGTTGAATGCGATCGCGCCCAATGAAGGGATCGACACCCCCAAAGAACAAGTAAACCGGGACTGTAACGTCTTTCACAGCTTCAATCCATTCATCTGCAACCATACCGTAAAAGGGTGCTGCTGCCGCAATTTCAGTCGAGAACTTGCAGGCAGTCAGAAAGGTCAATCCACCTCCCAGACAAAATCCAGTCACGCCAACGCGATCGGGATACACATCTGATCGAGACTTTAGATCAGCCAACGCTGCTTGAATGTCTTCCTCAATAGGTTTGCCAAAATCCAAACGCCACATCATTGTCATTGCCTGGTCAACTTCGTGGTATGCAAACTTGTTGTTGGGCAACTCTCGATAGTATAAATCGGGCGTGAGAACAACATAACCTTCGCTGGCAATTCGAGTTGCTACGTCTTGGATATAGGGCGTTAAACCAAATGCCTCCATTAACAAGAGAACGGCTGGTTTTTGACCATCTTCAGGATGGGTAAACAAGAAAGCAGGCATCTGTCCATTGGGTGTAGAAATGAATACCGCTATTTGTTCAATTTTCGTGTTTGTGTCAATCATAGTCTTGAGTAGAACCTGTTGATACTGTAGAAAAGTTTCTATTCAGGACTCTAGAAGAAAGTTGCGGAATTTTTGGAAGTTCTTGCGGTCAGTCTTGCAACAGTTGTTTTGGAGTCATGCCAACCATGCGTTTAAAGCATCTTGTCAAATGGCTTTGATCGCAAAAACCTGTTCGCATCGCAATTTCTGCAATGCTTAGGTCGGTGTGCTTTAATAAATGTTTTGCCTTTTCAATTCGACGTTGCAGAATGTATTGGTGGGGTGTGATTCCCATCCTTTGCTTAAACAGACGTAGAAAATGGTAGGGACTGAGTTGGGCGATCGCACTCAACTCAACTAGCTTCAAGTCTTGATGGAGATGCTCATGAATATACTCTGCCACTTGTTTCAAAATGGCTTGAGATAGTCCATCTGAATAACTAGAAAGCTTCGGTTGTGTAGTGCAATAGTTTCGTAAAAGGTGAATCGCTATGGTTGTTTTGAAGCTGTCAATCAGCAAATCACCGCCAATTTTGTCAGATTCTAGTTCTTCTCTCAAAGTCGAGAAAATCCCTTGAATTAACACATCTTGCTGACTCATAAACCGAGGTATGAGTTCAATGCGATCAGGATTGACAAAATCCTGACCCACTTGTCGGAGCAATGCAGGTTCAATTGCCAAGACCATGAACTCAACGCAGGTAGTCCAGTTACAGCGATGGGAAATACCCGCAGGAATTACTGCAATATCTCCCGTTCTCCGCCTTTCCCGCTCCAGCTTTCCATCTAACCATCGCTCTCCTAATGCAATTTTGTTATCCCCTACTTCTTCGGGTGAGTCAGGAAGCCCACAAGCGATGACATGCATAGTATGTTGATGCTCGGCGATTTCAAATTTTGGCTGTTGATAAACTTCCAGATGCAGATGACTCCAGCCAGAACTTGAGAGGATAGAGGGTTTCGGCAAGAGTGAATTGGCGGCATTTGCTTGGCGATAATCAATAACTGGCACTTTTTGCACTGACATCTCAATTCCTCATGGCGATCTCGCTCAGTACTAACTTAAAAATGAGTGTAGAAGTGTTCCTTTATTGACTATCTCATTGGTAGCGTTTTGGTGACGATCGCCTTCAATGTGCCACTGAACAATGCGCTGGCGATCGCCAAACCGGATAGCATTGAAGACGCGAACCTATGAGCTAGATACCTGACCAACTGGACGTTCTGGAAGCAGGTTCAGACAATAGCAGCAGCGCTGACGATCACACTGTGCGATCAAGCAGTGAAATTATTTAGGGAATATACAACCGCGCTTGTTGTCCGTTAACTAATAAAATCTTTATGGGCAGCTACAAGCATTTGTGCTTGCCTCAAAACATTGCCAAATAAATAAGCAGGAATCTGCCAAGCTGCAACCGTAACTTCTTTAGCCATATCCTGTACGCTAATTGCGATTAATTCATGCTCTGGCGGCTCTCCCTCAATAGCACCAGACCAAGTAAAAGCTAATAAAAAATTATCGTATCCAGGTAAGCATGCAATCAAGCATTCTTCTTGTGCTGGTTGGCAAATAATCCCGTGTTCATTTGCCAGCGCTATTAGTTTTTGGAAGTTATTTAAATTAGTCATTCGTTCTTTGCGTATAATTTAAAAACAGTTTTATGATTTTGTCTATACCGTTAGTGGAATTATTGCTACTTTTACCAAGAAACGAGCTATAGCTACAAGAAATTTATCAAGAGTACTACTAACAGGAATTGAAAATTTTCTAGGATAAGAAGTGTTAAAAATATGTATATTCAGTTGTTAGGCGACTTATGCGATCGCCTACACTATGGCTACTAGAAAATTTTCCTAAAAAATAAATATTTAGGTGTCTAATCCGAGTTAGAAATTATTGGAATCTTATCGCAAGCGTCTAGTTGAATTAGCAACAATTGCTACTTTTCAAAAAAAATCTATGCCACCTATAGGCGATTATTTAATAACTTGCTCATAGTGGTCTTCATTGCCTTTCTCCACAAACCACCCGACAACACTCAACCCCAATAACAACGGTGTCAACCAATCACCCCAACGAACATATAAAGTCTGCGTCTGTCGGCGATAAATCGTTGCAGCATGAGTTTCGTAGGTATTATATCCAGATATCCACAAAGTTTTGCCGTGAGGATCTACAAAAGCTGAATATCCGGTATTAGTTGCCCGCACAGCCCATCTATCAGTTTCAATTGCCCGCATGATATCTTGTGCATGGTGCTGGAATGGCATGTGAGCGCTGTAATGAGCATCGTTAGAAGAACTGAGGATAAATTGCCCACCCGCAGCAGCTTGACGGCGAAATTGCTCTGAAAATGCAGATTCGTAACAAATACCGACAATAGCCCGACCAAAAGGGGTGTCAACTAGCTGATTTGCTGAACCGGGAATTTGGTGTGCATGCAAAGGCGATAAGCGCTGAATTATCCCGCCTAAAATCCCTTCAAAGGGAATATACTCCCCCAAAGGTACTAATTTGGCTTTGTCGTAACGGCTGACAATTTCACCATTACCATTAAAAGTAAACAAGCTAATTGTGTAACTGCGTCCCCGTTCTCCAAAAGCCCCAATCCAAGCAACTACGCCTTTTTCCCGCACTGCTGAGACTAAAGCAGTTCCCATCAAGTTACGCTGGAAAATAGGTAAAGCCCCCTCTGGTGTCAGAACTCCATCTACACCTTGATCTGCTAAAGTAATATACCCATTAGTGTAGTTTTCTTGGGCGCGACGAAACCCTTCAGAACCAAGCAAAAGTCGGTTAGGGATATTACCCTGAATAATCCCTATCTTCAATGCTGCTTCTGGCACTTGGGCGATAGGACGGATGTATAAGATTAAACCAATGAGATGTAAGGTAATTAATAGTCCCGTAGCAATCGCTAAGTATTGATTAACAAACCACCAAGGCGCAGCAGAAATCTTGGCGTCCTTCTCTTCGAGACGCTTCGCGTTGGCGGAGCCTCTCGCAGAGAAGGCGTTTTGGCGGTTCGTCCATCCCTCAGCAATCAAACCATTAATAGCAACTATCGCCGCTGTCACAGTATTCGGCCCAGAGAGTTGACCTAAATGCAAAATTACGAGATTGTACGGACTTTGTGTGTAAGCAAGAGAACTCCACCACAGCGGCCCGGCACTCCACAAACTCTCTAAACCGCACCAGACCGCTGTACCAATCAGTACACGTAGCCACGATTTGCGATCGCCCAGGCGAACCAGTACAGCCGCCCAAATAGTGACAAATACTCCACCTAAGACACTGATGAATCCCCAACAAAAAAGAGTGATTGCCAAACTTGGCAACCACGGAACACCCAGCCATGTCATGGGATGAATTCCCGTAATCCAAGATAGGGCGATACCGTGATAAGCGATACCCCAGAGCAAAGCAGGGGGAAATTGGTTTTTCCGTTGTGCAGAAGTAACAACCAAGACCCAGAGGGGGGCTAAGGCAACCCAGGCTAGGAACCATGCGCCGACAGGGGCGACGGTTAGCCCCATTAAAATGCCGCTAGTTAAGGCAATCAAGTAAGGGAGTGAAGAGGTTAACCTCTTCCCCTGCTCCCCCTGTTTTTTATTCTGCTTCTTCCGCATCACCTGTATCGGGAGGAACTATTGCCACTCCGGTAATGGCATCGTCTTCATCTAGGCGCTGCACTCTTACCCCGGTTGCCGATCGCGATTGTATAGAAATCGCATTCACTGCCTGACGAATAATAATACCGCGATTAGTGACCATCATAATTTCATCATCGTCATTGTTGACAATGCGGAGAGTTGCCAATTTGTCTTTGGTTTTGCGGTTTTTAAATTTGGTTGCCATTAAACCCTGACCGGCACGATTTTGCAGGCGGAATTGGGCAACTGGTACACGCTTGCCATATCCTCCCATTGTGATTACCAACACCCAAGGGCCGATACTGCCGTTGCTAGGTACTTCTGCGGATTCTTCATTAATTTCGATATCTTCAGTTTCGATAGTTTCGATATCTTCAACTACGTCGGCGACATCTGTATTCAAAGTTTCCAGAATTGCCGCAGGAAGAATATCCATTCCCACCAGTTCATCGTTATTATTCTTCAGTTTCATCGCTTTCACTCCACGAGTTGCCCTACTAAGAGGACGCAATTGCTCATGGGTGCATCGGAAGTGAATCGCCATACCCTGACGAGAACCAATGATGATGCTGTCTTCTACTTTAGCGCGTCGTACCCAGCGTAGTTGATCACCTTCCTCTAAAGAAATGGCAATCAGTCCATTGGCTCGAATATGGCTAAACGCCGCCAATTCAGTTTTCTTGATATTGCCGCCTTTGGTGAGCATTACCAGATATTCTTCGCTGGTAAACTCGTCAACGGGTACAATCGAGGTGATTTTCTCCTCGCGGGGAATGGGGAGCATTTGGACAATTGGTGTACCGCGACTCGTGCGCGAACCTACTGGTATTTGATACGCTCTCAGGCAGTAAACGACACCACGCTCGCTAAAGAATAAAATACTGTCGTGATCGCAGCAAGTCAAGAAATGCTCAACGGTATCATCATCTTTGACTTTGGCTGCGGCTTTGCCTCTAGTCGCGCGGCTTTGCGCCTCAAAGGTGTTGACCGGCATCCGTTTAATGTAACCTTGCTCGGTGACTAAAATTATTGCTTTTTCATTGGCAATGAGGTCACGATCATCTAATTCTCCTTCACCTGGTAAAATCACCGTACGGCGAGGTGTGGCGAAGCTGGTTTTTAGTTGTATAACTTCAGTTTCAATGATTTCCAGGACTCTTTCCCGCCGAGCCAAGATATCCTGCAAGTCGGTAATCTGCGCTTGTAAATCCTCGTGTTCTTGGCGAATTTTATCTGCTTCTAAGGCAGTCAAACGCCGCAATTGCATCTGCAAAATTGCATCTGCTTGCATTTCCGAAAGACCGTAGGTTGTGATTAACTCACCTTTGGCTGTGGGCGCATCAGGAGCATGGCGAATCAAGTTAATAATTGCATCTAATTGGGATAAAGCAATCAATAACCCTTGTAAGATATGGTCGCGTTCTTCAGCTTTTCGCAGTTCGTAGCGGGTGCGTCTCGCAATGGATTCAATGCGGAAATCCAAAAAGACGCTTAAAAACTCCTTGAGGGTGAGGATCTGGGGTTCGCTATTTACTAACGCCAGCATATTTGCGCCAAAGTTGGCTTGGAGTGGCGTTTGCTTGTAGAGGTTGTTGAGGACAACGCGGGGATAGGCATCACGCTTGAGTTCGATGACAATCCGCATCCCGTCGCGATCGCTTTCATCCCGGATATCTGCAATCCCCTCCAGACGCTTTTCGTTCACCATTTCGGCGATTTTTTCAATCAGCGCCGCTTTGTTGGTTTGGTAGGGCAATTCGGTGATGATAATTGCTTCCCTGTCTGGACGCCCCCGCTGTTCGACGGTTTCAATGTTAGCGACACCACGCATGGTGATGGAACCACGCCCTGTGGTGTAAGCTTCCCGAATCGCCGCAGTCCCCAAAATCTGCGCCCCAGTTGGAAAGTCTGGGCCGTGGATATATTGCATTAACTGGAGATCGGTGATTTCTGGATCGTGAATTAGCGCCACCAAGCCATCAATCAATTCGCCCAAGTTATGGGGCGGAATGTTGGTTGCCATACCCACGGCAATCCCAGAAGAACCATTGAGTAGCAACTGGGGGATTCGTGCGGGTAAAACTGTCGGTTCTTGCTGGGAACCGTCGAAGTTATCGGCAAAGTCTACGGTTTCTGATTCAATGTCGTGCAGTAGACCAGCACTAGTCAGAGCTTGCAAGCGGCATTCTGTGTATCGCATTGCCGCTGGCGGATCGTTGTCTACCGAACCAAAGTTACCATGCCCGTTAACTAAGGGCGATCGCATGGAAAAATCTTGCGCCATCCGCACCAAGGCATCATATACTGCTGTGTCACCGTGGGGGTGATATTTACCAAGTACTTCCCCCACCACACGAGCGCATTTCTTGAAAGGGCGATCGTGGAGCAGACCTAGCTCGTGCATTGCATAAAGAATGCGACGATGCACAGGTTTTAGACCATCCCTGGCATCTGGCAGCGCCCGACCCACTATCACGCTCATGGCGTATTCCAGATAAGACTGCGACATTTCGTTCCGCAAGTCTGTCGGGATAATCCTCTCCTGTGAGAATGTCATAACCTAAAAATCTCCAAAAATCTCAGATTTTAGCCTTTATACTCGACAAAGCGCAAAATTACTCTAATTTTCTCTTGAATAATTGCTATATTTTGATACAATTCTAGCATGTATTGCCTTTTTTTGCCCGGAGAGCTAACTCAGGTGTAATGCTAGACGCCTTGTATGGAGAGTGCTCAAAGGAAACACAGAGAGATTGGATTGAATTTTTTAGGCTTAACTGAACTGTACTGAATTTTAGTCCACTAAGCATGAAGTTGGGCTATTAGCCCAGAAATTGAATTCTGGGCTGGTAAGGCTATTAATTAAGATTGGTGTAAAATCTCAGTTTGGTAGAACTAGATATCACCCCAAATCAAAAAGTAATATTTCTGCACCAATGTTGGTGCTAATTTCTAGCTGTTCTTCACCGTTAATTTGCACACCATCGCCTGCTCTGAGTTCTTCACCATTTAAGTTTGCTATCCCTTTAGCCATTTGTAACCAAGCATAACGGTGGGGTTGGACATGATAATTAATAACATCACCTTCCTCCAAAACGGATGTGTATAAATCAACATCTTGGTGAATTGTGACAGCACCATCGCGCCCATCTTTAGCAGCAATTAAACGTAGTTTGCCGCGCTTTTCTTCTAGAGAAAAAGCTTTTTGTTCATATCTTGGTGCTAAGCCTTGCCGATCAGGAAGAATCCAGATTTGTAGCAAGTGGAGTGGTTCAGTTGGTGAGGGATTAAATTCGCTGTGGGCGATACCAGTACCAGCACTCATGATTTGGGCGTCACCGGGACGAATTACCGACCCTGTACCCAAACTGTCTTTATGCTCTACTGCACCTTCTAAAACATAAGTGAGGATTTCCATATCTCGATGGCTGTGGGTAGGAAATCCTGCACCAGGGGCGATGCGATCATCATTAATCACTCTTAGAGAGCGGAATCCCATCCGATTCGGATCGTAAAAACTCCCGAATGAAAATGTGTGGTAACTATCGAGCCAACCCATCTGAGCACGACCGCGTGCGTTCCGATCATGAATTAAGTGGTTAATAGTATTTTGAGACATAATACCTCGCTGTTAATGAGTTTTTAAGGTCAATAAATAAAGTATCTTTGCAATACTTTTCGGTGAAACATAAGGGTTTAAATTCATTACTTTTGTTCTTAACCTTTGCTTAGTCCGCGTCAGAGGTGAAGAATGCTGATTCAAAGAAGTATTGAGTACCTTTAGTAATGATCTTCTATAAAACTCGGCTGCATCGCTTTGCTACAATTCCAAGAGTTTTTTGAACTTTCTATACCTACTTTTGAACTATTTAAATAATAAAGTATATACATATAAAAAGAAAAGTACGCACTAAAAAGTAACGTACTTACCAAAAAGATACTACTGGATTTAGGAAAGTGTTTATCTTACACCAGCTTTTTGGGGAATTTTTGTAGTAGCACCTGCTGTGCCATTATCTCCCTTGATTTCTGATACTTGCAGATGAGCTTCCAAGAACCAGAGTCGCTTGTCAATGGTGCGAGAAATTTCAGTGTAAAGGTCAGCGGTATCAGCATCGCCTAATTCATTGGTTTTGTCGATCGCTTCCCGAATATGTTTAGCATAGGGTGCAAAGCGATCTGCCAATGCTGTCACATGCTCTTTGCCATCCAAAATATCAAAGGGATATTCTGGCAAAATCGAATTACTAGCTGCGGCGCGAGCTGTTCCTAAAGCGTATCCGCCTAAAGCTGTAACACGTTCAGCAACCATATCGACGTACTCTTCTAATTCACCAGCCAGTTCGTCAAACAATTCGTGCAGCTGGTAGAAGTCAGTGCCTTTAACGTTCCAGTGCGCTTGTTTTGCCTGGGTTTTCAGATCTAAAGTAGCCGCTAAAGTTTGGTTGAGAATCACCACAATTTGCACTCTTGCTGCTGCGGGAAGATCGATGCGGGTGGGATACAAACGTGATGAAAGGGTGTTGTCGCTCATGGTTATACGTTAATGCCTTTTACATCTAACTTTACAGATAGTTGTTAGCTATGCGAAACTCTCTGACGATAGATTGAATTAACGGCTGAATGTGTTACTGTAAATGACTATTGGGTTAACTGCGATGGTTGTCTATGGTGCTAAATGTGCCACCGAAAAGGCGATCGCGAATTAGATCATTTTCTAAGAAGTCATGGGGGAAACCCAGTTCAATTTGACTAACTTCATTTAAGCGTTGCAGATGTTCTGGTGATAAGCGCAGATCAAGGCAAGCTAAATTATCTTGAAACTGAGTCAGTTTACGTGCGCCAATGATGGGGATAATTGAGTTGCTTTGAGCGCGTAACCAAGCTAGTGCTACCTGTGAGGCTGTATGACCGATTTCTGAGGCGACTTGGCTGACAGCATCGGCAACTGCTAAATTATTCTCAGCAATTCCTCCAAAACTTGCTAAGCGTCCCTGTTCGCCGCCTTCTTGACTAGGCTTGTTGTACTTACCTGTTAATACACCACCACCCAAGGGTGACCACGGGGTTATTGCTAAATCGAAGGCTTTAGCCATCGGAATCAAGTCTCGTTCTGGTGTCCGCTGAATTAAACTATACTCAATTTGCAGAGCAACAAACTGTGTCCATCCTTGATAATGGGCAATAGTGTTTGCTTGAGAAATGATCCAAGCGGGTGTATCAGAAATACCAATGTAGAGTACTTTACCTTGACGGATGACATCATCAAGCGATCGCAATACTTCTTCAATGGGCGTTGTGAAATCCCAAGCGTGCAACCAAAATAAGTCAATGTAATCAGTATTTAGCCGTTTCAGACTACCTTCTAAAGATTGGATTAAATTCTTGCGATGATTACCACTGCCATTAGGATGATTGCCTTGCTTGTCGTTCATCTTCAAGGGAAAAGAATATTTAGTGGCAACTACAAAGCGTTCTCGGTCTTTAGCGATTAATTCACCAACAATTTTTTCACTGCTGCCATCAGTGTAACCGTTGGCGGTATCGATGAAATTGCCCCCAGCTTCCACATACGTATCAAATATTTTATGACTTTCGTCTTTAGATGCACCCCAACCCCAGTCTTCACCAAAGGTCATGGTTCCCAAACTGAGTTCTGAGACTCTTAACCCGCTTTTGCCCAACAGTTTATATCTCATGAATATTTGCTCACTAGATTTTCACTTATCTTTCTGTAGGCTTTGGGCGTTGTACCCATCAATACTAAGGACTAGGAATGTTGCATATAACTCCCAGCGTGATTCATAATACGTGTTTGCTAGAATAATCGCAATATCCACCATAAAAGGGAACATTCAGGCTATTAGCCTTGGATTTAAGTCCAAGGCTAGTAAATTATTTCACTTTTTCAAAACTACAGTAAAAGAATTTAAATAACCTGTAATAGTTCTAGCTAAAGTCTTGTGTTGCTTTCTCGTAGTTATAGCCATTACCTGATACAACCGTCCCTCAGCAACATACATCCTATTTTTAGTGATTTTGCCTCCAGAGTTAACGTACTCAATTTCTTTCCCCGGATGACCATTTGAACTACGAATATTGCGTTGACGGACTAAATTACTTTTCGTAGTTTTTAAAGCCATAAGCTGTGCTTTATTCAGTATTTCTTGGGGGTTAGCCATTTGACCATAACTGTGAGGAAAGTCATTGTAAGTCACTAAATATGCTACTTGTTGCTTTGGTGGCTGAGCGACAAATATTTCTAAGTTAATTACCCCCATGTAGGTTTTTTGGGTTTGAGTTTCCCTTTGAGGCATTCCGGGCATCAAAATAGTAAAGCGCCCATCTGGAGCAGTAAATAACTTCCATTGTGGCTGTACTGGTTGGGTAGCAGTCGGTTTAGGTTGAGAAACTGGACGTTTGGGTTGACGCGCTACTGACACAGAGCCACTGCATAAAAAAGTAGCTGCGATGAATGGCAACAAACATCTGATTGTCATAGTTTTTGCTTTGGTAGTGCTGACATCACTGAGGATGTTAGTTGTTATAACCTAGCAGCACACAAAGCAGCACCAAGTAGCCCTACTTGTTGATTGAGAATAATGTATACAGGTATTTCTTCGAGGATGGAGCGCATCCTGCCTTTTTGGGTGAAACTTAAGAGGAAATTACTGTTTTGCATTAAGGGGAGTATTTTCGGAGCAATACCACCCGCAATGTATAAGCCGCCGTGAGGTAGGAGTTTGAGAGCAAGATTGCCGGCTTCTGCACCGTAAGCTTCTATAAATAGTTGTAAGGTTTGTTCCGAAAGGCGATCGCGTCTTTGTAATGCAGCTATACCAATAGCAGCACCAGGATCAACACTTTTCTCCGGCTGTCCCGCTTCTTGTTCCCAGGTTCGGACGATTTGAGCGACATCTGGTGATTCCGGGGCAATTTTGCGATCGCGCAAGAATTGGTAAATTGCGACAATTCCCTGGCCAGAAACCACTCGTTCCACAGAAACACGCTGGATATCATGTTTATCTAGCAAGTATTTCAACAGTTGAAACTCTAACTCATTACGGGGGGCAAAGTCAGCGTGTCCACCTTCTGAGGGAAAAACTTGATAGTAGGGCCCTTGCTTAATTAAAAATCCTTGTCCTAAGCCAGTACCAGCACCAATAATCCCAATGGGGGCTTCAGCTTGGAACTTACCAGCTTGCAAAGTCAGCAAGTCTTGTTTTTGTAAACCTAAAACACCGTAACCAACTGCGGCGAAGTCGTTGATTAAGGAAATGTGCGTGATGCCTAATTCTTGTTCTAGTCGTTCGGTTTCGAGGAACCACACTAGATTAGTCAGCTTGGCAGTATTTTTGATTACTGGGCCTGCGATCGCAAAACAAGCCTTTTGTGGGATTGGCGTGTCAGCTTTAACCAAAAACTGTTGCACTATCGGTACTAAATCAGGAAAATCACTACTGCGATAGCTTTCCTGAGCAATAGTACGTAACTCCAGCGACTCTGATACCTCAACCACTTGCAAAATAGTTTTTGTGCCGCCAATGTCTCCTGCTAATAATAGTGTCATATTAGTTACATTCAGTTAAATCGAATTACTTTCTCTACCAAGCTTAAATGAGAGATATCGCCTTTTAGTTCTAATAACCATTGTGAATCTTGACGTACAACTTTCACTAAAGAACATAAGGAAGCTTTAACCTCCGTTTTGGCAATTTCCCCCACTAGCCCCATTGCTCCCCCCAGTACAGAAGCGCCATGCGCTACCAGCAAGATATTTTTTGGAAAAAATTCGTTAGCCAGACATCTAGCAGTTTGCCCTGAACGTTCCCGCACTTTTTCATGAGTTTCAGGATACTTTGCTGCAATGCGCGAAGTGTAACCAATGTCAATTCTGGGAAATAATTCTACTAAAGTTGTAGTTGAGAGTTTTTCTGGTTCTTCTGTCATCCAAGCGGGATTTAGCCATTCGCTCAAGCCTGTTTCTAATTTAATAGACAGATTGAGAACTTCTGCAACTTGGTTGGCTGTTTGTACAGTTCGCAAGAAAGGAGAAGCAAAAATATGAGCAATATCTTCGCCTTTCAAACGATTAGCCAACTGCTGGGCCTGCACGACACCATCATCAGACAAAGGTGGATCGTAGCGTCGTTCTGCGGTGAGAAACCAATCGGGGTTAACAAAGTCTAAGCGGTTGGCATGTCTTGCAATCCAGACTATTTGACTCATTGGTTTAAATATTCAGGCGATTAGAGTTCGCATCTACGACAAACACCCACAAAGTGGGCTGAAATCCAATATATGACAGATGGTTGTGTTGCAAAAACCTATTCAGAAGAAAAATCCTGTATAAATCAGAACTAGTTATGCAGTTTCTCCAAAAATTTGAGAGCTTTTTTTGGAGAAGATATTCACTAATTAACGAAATTGCGCCACATTCCAGTCATCGAATAGGAATTACTAATTTCAATTGGGCAATATTTTTGAAAGCCATGTCGCTCGTAAAATGAGATATTGCGTGGATTGGAAGAAACAAGGTAACAACCAACTTGATTTGTATCAGCGTAATCGAGAACAGGTTTTAACAAACTCTTACCTATTCCTTTTCTCCGTGCGGATGGTTTCAAACCAATAAAAAATACTTCGCAATGTTTCTGTGTTGGTTCATTTTGACCGACTTTTTCAATTAGCTGTTCAAAGCGTTTACCTGATTCTTTACCAGCTATTTCTGAGATGGCATAAATGATTTTGCCCACGGTATCTTCAAATTGCTCATTAAAAATTTCGACTTCTGCCGGATACCAAATACAAGCACCTTGTTCATCTGGTGCTATCATGATTTCACCTCGCTGCATCGCATCAGTGACAAATATCTCAAAGAAAGCATTTAAAGCACTCACTTGATAGGAATTCTCGCCAAAAACAAAAGAGAAACTAGGGTCATCAAGAAAAGATTCGGTCAAAATATTGGCGACTTGTTGAATTTGGACTGAAGGATTTCTCAACATGATTAACTGAGTTAAGTAGGTCAAACAATTTTGGATTTTAGATTTGCAATTTTAGATTAAAATACTTTTTAAGGCTCGGTTTTTCTCCTTTTCCCACTTAATGCAAAACCTAAAATCGAAGCGGGGCGGGGCTTGAACCGAAAAATAATCCAAAATCTAAAATTGTCAACGGTCAACTTATACCAATTTAAAAAAAGAATGTGACATATAGACCATGTAGAGACGTTGCATTGCAACGTCTCTAGGACTTACGCACTGAAGCCTGAAACCTAGCTCCCCCCTAGCCCACGCCAGTCGCTCCACTTGGGGAGACCCCATCGCATGATTGCGTCTCCCCTTCTCTACGAGACGCTACGCGAAGGGAGAAGACCGCGCTGGCTCCTCTTAAAAAGGGGGCTTTAGAAGTTCCCCCCTTTTTAAGGGGGTTGGGGGATCTGAGTGCGTAAGTCCTGGTCTCTACCAAAGAATTTGTTGCAATCATTAATTGAATCGGTATTAATTAAACATAAAACATCGTTTTCTCTCATAAAATCTTCAATCCGCCGCACACAACCAAGATTTGGTTGCCATTCTTTTGAAATTCATAAGCTACTTGTTTAATTTCCACTGAATGTCTCTGTTGTTGTAGTTCATCTATAATTGGTTGCAACCAGGGAGATGGTTCACCAGATATTTTTAATAGTGGAAAAATCCGTACTTCTTTGGCAACTCGACACATTTCTAAAATTGATGAGATATGAAATTCTTCTGAAAGCTGATCAGAATAAGTAAATAATAAGTGAGAACACAAAGCCAAATCAAACTGATTTGTTTCAAACGGTAAGGCAGGTAACTCATTTGTGAGATAACGCCCTTCTGTAATTCCCAAAGGGAAATCTGCCAAAAACTGACGCATCGCCGCCATCCGAATTTCACCCATTTGTTCAGGTGACTGAATATTTTGCCAAACGTAAAACTCTTGATTAGCTTTGACACCTTGTATTACTGTTTCATAAGTGTCTTGAATTCTCTGGGAAATTTCATCTACTGTGAATTGATAAACTGGATCGCAAGAGACAACTTTGTAGCCTTGACGTGTCATTTCTGCGTTGAAACTAGCAGGGCCACCAGCACAATCGAGAATATTTAACTTATATTCATCAAAAGTTAAGTTAAACATCTTGATGTATTCCTGCATCGAACGTCCCCAAGGAATGACGTTTTCAAGTTTAAAACCCATTAATAATATGCCTCTATAACTTCAACCATCCAAATAGTTGTCCTACAGTCAACTGAAGTTCACTAACTAAATCGGGAACTGGGATTATTTCCTCTTCCTCTTGTAAAAGTTCTGGCTGCTGCTTTGGTGGGTAAACCAAAACTGATCGCTCCTCTGGATCAATTAGCCAACCTAAACGAGTACCATGTTTTAAGCAGTGTAAGATATTTCCGGTTACTTTCATTTGGCTTTGGTCTGGTGAGAGAATTTCAATTGTCCAGTCTGGATGGGCTTTAAAGACATTTGCTACATCTCCACGTTCATCTATGGGAATTCGCTCCCAAGCAAACACAGCTATATCTGGTACAATTGAACGCCCGCCAAAAGTACATCGTAATTCTGGAAAAGCAAGGGCAATTTTTTGAGGCTTTACCACAGCATTGATAGCGCTGACTAGCTCACCTTGAGTGATACTATGTTTTCCTTGAGGCATGGGCTTTTGAATAATTTGACCATTGATGTACTCTGAACTAGGCTTTGTTTCTGGTAGTTTTAAAAACTCCTCTAAAGTTAAGGGTTTAGTTGGTGACTTTACCATGTGCTTACACCTCCCAAGTTTTCGTTTAATTAATTACCCCAAATAAGCTTTTCTAACTCGTTCATCACTCATTAATTCTGACGCTGCACCTGTTAAAGTAATAGAACCAGCATCAAGAACGTAGCCGCGATCGGCAATTTGTAAAGCTAGGTTGGCGTTTTGTTCAACTAACAAAATAGTAACGCCTGTAGCTCGAAGATTTTGAATAATAGAGAAGATTTCTCGGACGATCGCAGGTGCTAAACCTAGACTAGGTTCGTCTAAGAGTAATAGTTTTGGTTTACTCATTACAGCACGAGCGATCGCTAACATTTGTTGCTCACCACCGCTGAGAGTTCCTGCTAGTTGATTACGTCTTTGTGCCAATCGCGGAAATAAATCAAACTGGCGTTGAATATCTGCTTTTACTTCTATTTGATTGGTGCGAATATAAGCACCCAATAATAAATTATCTAAAACTGTTTGCCGTGCTAATACTCTACGTCCTTCTGGACAATGGGCAATACCAAGTTTGACAACTTCATGAGCTTGGCGATGTGTAATGTTACGTCCACTATAAATAATTTCACCACTCTTAGGATTCACTATTTTTGATATAGCGCGAAGTGTAGTAGTTTTGCCAGCACCATTAGCACCAATTAGAGTAACTACTTCACCTTTTTGAATAGTTAAATTAATATTTTTGAGAGCTTGAATACCGCCATAATTAACATTAAGCTTTTGAACTTCTAATATTGTAAAAGCTTGTCTATCTTCATATCGACGTTCATCAGGGTTCATCAGTCGTTTACATCCAGAAATGGTAAAAGGGATTGGGGGCTGGGGATTGGGAAGACAAGGTAGAAACTCCTCTTTGTCGCCGTAGTGTATGATTGCTAACTAGACGGGGCTGCTTCCTCAACAGGACGGATAATCGCCGGGGCTGGTGTAACTTCTGGTTGAAAGATTGCCTGCAATGCCTGTTCTAGGGTTTGTGCCATGACAATCCGGTTTTCGTAAGCTACCACTACCCGCACCAGAGTTGGTAAGCTATTTTGTGTCGCTTCTAGATAGATTGGCTCAACGTACAGTAGGGATTGCTCAATCGGAATTACTAACAAATTACCTTGAATTGCTCTCGAACCTTGCCGATTCCACAAAGAAATTTGCTGAGAAATTACTGGGTCTTGATTAATCCGCGCCTCGATTTGTTCTGTCCCGTAGACTAAACGTTCTTTGGGAAAGACATACAAAAGCAATTTACCGTAGTTTTCCCCATCCGATCGCGCTGCTAACCAAGCAATCAAATTAGTCCGCTGTCTAGGAGTGTAGGGCAGAAGCAAGATAAATTCTTCTCTACGAGAGGCTGCGCCAACAAAGGGTACGGTGGGTAGATTGGTAATTAAATAATACGGTTCTACTGGACGGGCTTCGCTGCCGTAAATTTCGTTAGGAATTTGCCACTGGTCTTCTCTGTTGTAAAATACTTGGGGATCGGTCATGTGGTACGTCAACAACCGCTCAGATTGAATTTTGAAGAAATCCACTGGATAGCGGATATGGCTGCGGAGGCTGACTGGCATTGCATTGAGCGGTTTGAATAGGTTGGGGAATATCGCTGACCAAGTAGCAATTATCGGATCGCTGGTATCGGCAATATAAAAGTTAACAGTGCCATGATAGGCATCAATCACTACTTTGACCGAGTTACGAATGTAACTGATACCATCTTTATCTATATCTGAGTAAGGATAGCGATCGCTTGTCGTGTAGGCATCAATCATCCAATAAAGATAACTTTGATTGGTTGGGAAATCTTGATTATTCTTCTCAAGATTGGCATCAGCAGCGACTAAATAGGGGTCACTATCAAATTTTAAAAAAGGTGCGATCGCTCGAATTCTTTGGTTAATATTTCGCCGAAATAATACCTTCGTCTCAGGCAAAAAGTCCCGTGTCAATACCATTTGCCAGTCCTTCAAATACATGGCAAATAGCCACCGTCGCCACGCCGAACCGATTTTAATACCACCTTGCCCATCGTATTTGTTGTAAATATTCTCACTGCCACTCGGATAGTCTAGCTCTCTAACTCTTGTGCCAGTCATGACATAAGTATTAGTAATCTCACCGTAATAAATTCGGGGTTGCCCAATCGGAACACTGTCACGAATACCCTCGCTGGAAGTACTGAGGGCATTACTATCACCGCTAATATCTTTAACAAAATATTCTGGTAGCCCACCCGGCCCAACTGTATTAACCGGGCTAAGAGTAAATCCAAAACCATGAGTATAAATTAGATTGCGGTTAACCCATGTCTGGGCCTGTTGCGGGACGGCATTGTAATCTAATTCTCGTGCCGAAATTAGCACCTGACGCCGTTCTGTTGCTTCAACTAGTTCCTGCTCAAGTACTGATGGCTTTTGAGGGGCAGCTGGTCGGCGTGTAGTTACATTTGTTTGTAGGGTGTACCGATCAATATCAGCGTCAGGAAACCGATAGTAGGGACGAATTTGTTGCAGTTGGCGGTTGGTTTCTAATAGTGGTCGCTCATCCCAAAGGCGAATATTGCGAATCGTTAGGGCATTAGCTTTAATATCAGCTTCAGTCAGTTCTCCTTGCGGGTTGAAGGTTCTAGCATCGATCGCCTCAAGGTCAAATGCCTGCCGAGTCAAGGCGATAGTACGCTGAATATAGGGTTGCTCACGTTGCAATTCATTAGGCTCGACAACTAAATACTGCACAGCACTAGGCAGGATAAAACCGCCCACTACAACCATTGCTAGATAAATCCCCAAGCCGGAAAAAACCAATGGGCGATATTTGGATTTTGGTCGCCAGAAAAACGTTTGCCAAAGTAGATAAATTGCGATCGCCACTGCCAAGACAAACAAAACAGTGTAGGCTGGCAACTGGGCTGTAACATCGGTATAGCTAGCGCCATAACTCACCCCACGGCTGGAATATACAAGTTCATAAC
Source organism: Nostoc sp. MG11 (assembly GCF_014904695.1). GTDB lineage: Bacteria > Cyanobacteriota > Cyanobacteriia > Cyanobacteriales > Nostocaceae > Komarekiella. The sequence goes on from NZ_JACXXN010000024.1 coordinate 84,855, forward strand.
GACTTAGCCAATAACTCAAGGCAACCACCAGCATTAACAAGCCACCCATACCATATAAGTGACGCTGCTGCTGTGGTGAAAAACCGGGAAAAATTCCCTGACTCAGACTATCTGCTGACAAGAGATAAGTGAGGGTAACGGCGACGAAGCCATATAAAAATAATCCCATCAGCCAGAATTCCAGCAGTTCACCGACAGGCAGAGAAAATATATAGAAGCTGATATCTCGATTAAATAAAGGCTCAGTGCCATTGAAAGCAGTCGGGTGGAAGTATTGCAGGACTTTTGCCCAATGTTGGGACAGCATCCACCCTAAGCCAATACTGAAGATGATTGCGATCGCCCAGAACAACAATCGGGGATAAATTAAAATAGCGATCACTACTCCCGCAACTAAGCCAAGATACCAAACTTGGGATAGAATTTGCCTTACCAGTTGCCAGATTATCTCTGGCCGGAATAAGACGGGTACTGGTAAATTAGCCCTGTTAATGGGAGAATGCCAGTATGAAAGAGCTATTTGACCATAGTGAGCTAGCATTAACCCTAGCAAAAAGCTTAATACCAAGGCTAGAGGCAACAGCCAGCGTAATCTTAATGGTTTAAAGCTTCGTGTATCAGGCGTCCGAATTTGATCACGTCTTGGATACTGAGGACTGAGAAAGTTTTTTAGCTCACTACTGAATTTTGCTTCTTCGCGCCTAACTTGCTCAATCTTCAAAGACTGGGGATACTTCAGCCGTTGTGCGATGACAAAGTTTCCCAATAAATAGGTAGCACTGACGCCAGCTACGAATACCCATAAAGCACCCCTAGTTACTAGCCTCAGCAGAAATACTTGGAGGTAGCCGACTTCCTGAAACCAAAAAATCTCCGCTCCTATGCGGGAACCCAGAGTCAAGAGTAGCCAAAGTCCCAGGAATACTATTAGTAGTCTAAAGCACCATTTCCAAAACATTCTTTGACCCCTAACTTCATACTCTTGTCGGTTAAAACTGACTCTCCCACTCCCTTAAACCTGGAGTATTCTTGGCGACTAGCGATAAACATCGGATAATATGGCTAATCGCGCCCTAACTTCAGTTTTGAGACTTTCAGTATTGTTTAATTTGTAATTATGCTAACCAGTGTTGACCGTTTACTATTCGTCCGGCGAGTTCCGATATTTAAGGAATTGCGGGATGATTTTATTGTGCGGCTCACCTCAGTGATGAACGAGCTGTCATTTCCAGCTAATTACACCATTTTTCGACAGGGAGAAGAAGGGCGATCGCTCTATATTATTGTGTCAGGTCGAGTTAAAGTTCACATTGGGGATAAATCACTGGCAGAGGTAGAGCAAGGAAAATACTTTGGTGAGATGGCTGTATTTGATACTCAACCTCGTTCCGCTACCGCCACGACTTTGGAACCTTGTGAATGTCTAGAACTGACGCAAGAGCAACTTTATGATGCCATTGAAGAAACTCCCGAAATTGCTGTGAATATTATTCGTGAGTTATCCCGTCTGATTCGTAAGCTGAATGACGACATGAATTAACAGTTAGTGTCCTCAAATCCAATCCCCAGTCCCCAATCTCCCACTCACCTCACCAACTGCGCGGCGGAATTAAAAAATTGACGACACAGCCCTTTAGTAATTAAAAGTGTTGTCAGCAAGTTAGCGAAAGCAACCATGAATATAATCAAAATTTCGTAAGATACAGCATCCAAGGGTTTGACTCCAGCCAACAGCTGTCCGGTGGTAATTCCTGGTAATGCGACCATACCTATGAGTATCATTTGATTGAGAGTGGGAATCAATCCGGCTCTAATTGCTTCTTTGCGGTACTGGCTAACTGCTTGCTGAGGTGTTGCGCCTAAGCTTAAATGGGTTTCTATTTCTACTGTAAAGGCGTTAATAGTGCTGACAAGACGTTCCCCAGCGATCGCAGCTGCGTTCATAGCATTACCTAAGATTATCCCTGCTAGGGGAATCACATATTGTGGTTCATACCATCTGTCTGGTTGAATGATCAAGAAGTTGGTGTAAAGCAGCGTCAAAGCGGTACTGACTAGAATTGCACCCCATACTAAAGGCAACACATGAGGAATTTTTTGGCTGATCCGATTTCGTGCGACAATCGCCGTAATCGTCAGCATTACTACTAAAATTGCCAAAACTGCCCAAGCATTGTCCAAAGCAAAAATGAAATCTAAAATGTATCCCAATACAAGTAGTTGTAGGATAGTTCTGCCAGTAGCGAGGGCTAAGTTCAACTCTAGTCCAATTTTTTCCCACGCAGATAAACCAATGGCGATCGCCATCAATCCTACAGCAATAGCCAAATCTACTACATCCAGCTTGATTAGATCCTGCATGGGTTCTTTATCTCCTGGTATTTTTTTCTTAAAACAACCTAAACATCTGGAACTTTGATTTGAGGTGTTAGATCTTGGTTGATATATATCACCTTTTTTGCCAGTAAATGGTAGCCTTACAGTTATAAAATCTCAGCAAAACCCTTTATTGATGCGTATCCTGGGCGACGGTCTTTTAGTAGCTTTCTTTGATTAATAATATCAATCAGCAACAATTGACTGTCGAAGTGCATCCTTTGTATCTTCCGATAAAATGAGAACTCATGATCCAAAGCGTAAATCCCATCCCTGCCTTTGATATCAAGCAACAATACACCACCATCGAAGCAGAAGTCAGTGCAGCTGTCTTAGAGGTTCTGGCTTCTGGCCGTTATATCGGCGGCCCCCTAGTCGAAGGCTTTGAGCAACAGTTTGCCGCTTATCATGGTGTAACTGAATGTGTGGCTTGTAACTCTGGGACTGATGCACTCTACTTAGCACTACGAGTCTTGGAAATTGGTGCAGGCGATGAAGTAATTACAACGCCTTTCACTTTTATTGCTACATCTGAAGTGATCAGCGCCGTGGGTGCAAAGCCAGTTTTCGTTGATATTGACGCTACTACGTTTAATTTAGATTTAGAGCAAATAGCAGCGGCGATTACACCTAAAACCAAAGCAATTATCCCAGTACATTTGTTTGGACAGCCTGTGGATATGACAGCGCTAATGGCGATCGCTCAGTCTCACAATTTGTCAGTCATTGAAGATTGCGCTCAGTCTACCGGAGCAATTTGGGGCGAGCAAAAAGTCGGTAGTATTGGACATATTGGTTGCTTTAGTTTTTACCCCACTAAAAATCTTGGTGGTTGCGGTGATGGCGGAGCAATCACGACTAACGACCCAGCGATCGCTACTAAGCTGCGGATACTACGGGATCATGGTAGTAAAGTTAAATATATCCACGAGGAAGTAGGTGTAAATAGCCGCTTGGATGCTCTCCAAGCGGCTATTTTGCAGATTAAGCTACGTTATTTAGATATATGGAATGAACGACGGCGAGCGATCGCTGCTTATTACCACCAATTTCTCAATCAAGTTCCCGGTATCATCACCCCTCAAGAATTAGCTGGCGGTGTTGGGGTATGGAATCAATACACCATTCGGATATCAGGCGAGGGGCGGAATGGTTCAAGCGCCAAATATCGGGATTGGGTGCGTAATCAATTGCAAGAGCAGGGCGTAAGTTCAATGGTTTATTACCCCCACCCTTTACACTTGCAGCCAGTTTATCAAAGTTTGGGCTATCAACCAGGTGAATTACCAGTAGCAGAGCAAGCGTGCCATGAGGTCATGTCTTTGCCCATGTTCCCAGAACTAACAGATCAACAGCAAGACCAGGTGATTTATGCGTTGAAGGATTGTTTGGGGTAAGAGGGAATGGGGAAAAGGGAAAAGGGAAAGAATTATTCTCTTGCTCCCCTACTCCCTCTGCCCCCTGCCCCTCTGCCTCTTTTAGGCGATCGCGCGGCTGCTAGCAGTCTCTAAGGCTTCTACTAAGCCACGTACAGCTGCAATCATTGCCACTTCGCTATTGAGTTGGTTGATGGCAGAACCAACACCAACACCAGCAGCACCAGAGGCGATCGCTAGCGATGCTGTGACGTTAGAAATGCCTGAAGCACACAATACTGGTACTGACACTGCACGGGATATTTCATAAGCTGCTGCCAAGGTGGGGGCAGCTTTTTCGATTAATCCCAAAGTACCGGGGTGAGATGGGTTGCTGCTGGTTCCGCCTTCGGTTTGGATAATATCTGCTCCAGCTTTTACTAGTTCCTCGGCTAGCTGTACTTGTTTGTCTAGTTCCAGGATGTGGGGAACGGTGACAGATAGGGTGATTTCTGGAAGCAGAGCACGAGTTTGGCGAGTTAGCGCTAATACTTCCTCTGCCTCAAAGCGGCGTCCTTGAGCATAGAAAGTATCGAAATTCCCAATTTCGAGCAAATCAGCGCCAGCGGCTACAGCTTGGACAAATTTTTCTGGTTCTACTGCTGATACACAAATTGGTAAATTTATCAAGTTCTTAGCTAGTTGAACTAAGGCAGGATCGGCGGCAATATCGACAAAAGTAGCACCGCCAAGTTCAGCAGCTTTGATAATAGCAGCGACGCGATCGCCATCAAAGTTATTCAAACCGCTGATCACTTTTAGAACGCGGCGGCTAGTAAATGCACGTTGGAGAGTAGGATGCATTGTCATGGTTCGTCTTTTGAAGCTACGAAAGTAAGGACTATTTTACCGTCCCTCTGTTGATGCAGAGCCTAAATAATTACGGCAATTGCCAAATATTGATAGTTTATCGTGCTTTCGGATTTGCGATCGCTATTGGGAATTCACTGTCTCAATTCAGCTAGATTCTACATTCCGCACCCGGAATATTCATCCGACTTCAAGCGGAATACGAGCAATTAATATGAGCCTGAATTGCTATATGTAAATATGAAAATGCTGAAGATATGATTGTTAAAGCATTGAAACTGCTGAGTAAGATCAGCGATTTATAACAAGTGATTTTTTTAAAAGCCTAATTTTATTCATCTTTATTTTCAAACATCAAATTTTCTTACTTTTAATAGTCATACTTATTGAGCTAACCTTTCAATTAAGGAGAAAAGTAATTGCTCCCGTCCAGCATTTTTAGCCGTAAATGAAAGATTGTTGCACCACCTATAAAAACTATTTTTTCGTCTAAGGCTGCAAAGTTACTTGCAGCCTTTTCCAGCATTTGTACTTGCTCATTCATTAAACTGTTAGTCTCTGTTCAAGCTCTTGACTAGCAAGATTTTGTTCACGCACACGACCAACTCGAATTGCGTCAATCAAACTAAGCAATTCATGAAGTTTTGGGTCATCTTTAACGGCTTCTGGAACGGATCGATATAACGGAGTAATACTTTGCCCTCTAACAGTTCCACTTGGGTCACTCCATACGTAAGCATCAGCAGGATCAACGTTAAGTAAATTTCTTAAAGGCTCGGCAGAGTGTCCGGTTGGAATACCCCGACTCAAAGCACCAGGTTTCTCAGGAAACACGTATTTAATCCCATGTATGAGAAATTCGAGCAAACAACGCTTTTTAACCTTTCTAGAAGAACAATCATACAGACCACTAGCATCACATCTTCTTAGAGCGGCGTGAACCTCAGAAGGACTCATGTGTAAGCTGTTGGCAAGTTCATTGTAAGTCCACTCCAAATCCCGTAAGTTATGCACTTTAAGCACAACAACAATATCTTGAGGTTTTAACATTGCAACATCACTCTTATTCGTGAACGGCGAATATAGACTTATTCTATATTCGCAAATCGCAAATAGCAAATTCGTTTTTAGTAAAACACTTATAAAATAAATGAACTTTTTATAAAAATGAACAAGTGATTAAGCTCTAATCTCCTACTGGCAAACAACTACTGAGATTACCACTGGAACGCAACCAAACTAGTCCCCAAATATGTCCTCCATTTTCCCAGTGTTCTTTCAGATGTCCAGGCATACTTTTGCGATTGTCTGTAACTAGTAGTCGTTGAGATAATTCCAGATAGCGAATACCAATACGATGCCCTTTGATACGGATGTCATCTGGAGCTAAAAACTCAAAATAATTTTCTAGTTGCATGTATATACCTCTGTAGAGCCTTTTACGACTATCTTAGTCAAACTCTAAAGGCCACAAATCTGCAACTGGCACTTCCCACCCAGGAAGCAATTCGGGAACAGTTAGAACATCTTCATCGTGAAGTATTATTGCATCTTGTCCAAAATTGTAAACTTCCACGATCCGCTCGTCGGGATTGAGCAAAATTCCTACTTTAGTTCCCAAAGTCAAAAATTCTTGAATCTTAGCTCTGAGATCCTCTAAATTATCGCTAGGGGACTTCACTTCTACAGTCAAATCAGGAGCCAATTGAGCAAAAGATTTGGGACTGCGACGCAAGCGTTCGGCTAAGACAAATGAGGCATCCGGTGCGCGTAAATCTGAGTTGGGCAACCTGAAACCAGCGCTGGAAGCTGTTATTCGTCCTAGCTTGCGAGGTTTAACCCAGTTACGTAACTGGGCTACCATTTCAGCCGCAACTTCATCTGATTCGTATCCTGATGGACTCATGACAATAATATTACCCTTGACTAGTTCCAGACGATAGTCGGGGTACTGCTGCTGTATTTTTTCTAAGTCTTGAAGCGTCAGGGACATAAAACCTCTGATTCTCACTTGTATTTATATTATGGAGACAACAGACCTCTTCAAGAGCGATCGCTCTCTTCCTCCCTCCTATCTACTCCATTTCTTCATGCTGCCCTAACACTCGTATGATCAAGATATCAGGAAAATATAATAGCCAGATTTTTACCGCAAAATATGGGCAATATTTGGGAAATCGATTTTTACTCTCGTCCACTTCTGGACGCAAATCAGAAAAAAATTTGGGAAGTTTTAGTCTGCGAGAGTCCTGCGGATATCAGTACAAAAACAGATTCTTTGTTTCGCTATGCTCAATATTGCCCCAATACCCAGGTAAATTCTGGCTGGTTGCGGACAGCGCTACAAGAGGCAATTACTAAAGCAGGAGAAACGCCGATTAAAATTCGCTTCTTCCGCCGCCAAATGAACAACATGATTACTAAAGCTTGCCAAGACTTGGGTATTCCCGCCCAGCCTAGTCGCCGTACTTTGGTTCTTAATCAGTGGCTAGAACAGCGGATGGAGCAAGTGTATCCTCAAGAGCCAGGGTATCAAGCAGGAACTAATCCTTCAGTACGCTTAGAAAAACCCTTACCTCAACGTTTACCAGATGCTTTGGAAGGACAGCAATGGATATTTGTTAGCTTACCAGCTGCGGATCTTGGAGAGATGCCAGAGTGGGAAATCGGCTTTGGTGAAGCTTTCCCTTTAGAGTTGGCCCAAATACCACCCGAAACTCGCGTTCCTGGCATTTTGATTTTCTCATCTAGAGCGTTGCCCTTGGCTGCCTGGATGTCTGGTTTAGAGTTGGCTTTCATGAGATTTGACACAAGTGAAGGGGCAAGATTGCTTTTAGAGACTGGTGTTACAGAAAGCTGGATTGTGGCAAATATTAAAAATGCTCAAACTTTAGCAGAAGCCAAAGGTTTTGAAGAAGCCAAGCAAAAAGCTAATGGAGTACATTTTATAGGTGTACAGTCTGATCCCAAAGCCCAATCTTTTACTGGCTTTTGGCTGTTACAAGAGGTCAATATCCTATAAAAGTATGGCATTGGGAAGAAGAAAGTAAAAATTTTATCCTCCGTCATGAACAAAAGTTTATGAGTGCCTATTGACTAATAATCCAAAATAGTATCAGCCAAGATAGGTTGAGATATAGCAATGATTTGGAATAATTACCAAAAACTTAGCTAAAGCCTTTCATCCCCTGGTCTTTAGGGTAAGGGATAAAACGCGAACGGGCGGTGATCAGAACTTTCTAAGAGTGTGGTTCCAAATTAAAACCGCTGAAATAGGTTTAGACGTGCCAATGATTTGGGATAATTATCTGCGTCCATTAGCGGAAAGTTTGAGCGCCGAAAGCCGATTCGATGAACATAACTTTCCAAAATAAAAACAGCGTTGATTTGCGGAAGGTCTGATCTGATCCGAAAAGTCCGAAGGTTGGTTTTCGATCATCGAAACTTCAGGCGACCATCAGAACTTTCCCAGAGTGTGGTTCCAAATCGCAACTGCTGAAATACACCGATAATTTTTAGCAATTATTTAGTGTGTATCAGCCTACCCTGCGGCAAGCCTTTTGAGTGAGGCTCAAGAGCGTCACTAAGACCAGTCGTCTAGGTTGGGAAACTAAAGGAGACTGTGCGTAGCTAGTAGCTAGCTGCCTTCTCGTAGGGGTACAGCGCTGGACTCACCGTTCTCAGGGAGTCTACATCTGCGATTCAAAATCCACAATCCACAATTCACAAAGGGTCATGGGTTCTGAAAATTTGTCACAAGAAGATACACTAGCAGAACATCTGCTGGAACTAGCTATAAAATCTGGAGCAGAAGCTGCTGAAGTGTATCAGTCGCGATCGCTTTCTCGACCAGTTTTTTTTGAGGCAAACCGACTCAAGCAGCTAGAAACTAACCAATCTGAAGGCACAGCACTAAGGCTTTGGCGAAATGGGTGTCCAGGACTCACCGTGGCTTACGGTTATGTCCAAGCGCAAGTAATGGTAGAACGAGCTCTTGCCTTGAGTCAACTAAATCAACCGGAACCAGTGGAATTAGGCAGTAATTTTCAGCCATCTTACCCAGACTTAGGGGAAAATGTGCCTATAGAGGTTTTGGTAAACTGGGGCAAAGAAGCGATCGCACTCATCCGCGACGCCTATCCAGAGGTGGTATGCAATAGCGACTGGGAATGTGATGTTGAAACTACCAGACTTGTCAATACCAAAGGTTTAGATTGTCACTACACCGATACTACCCTCAGCTGTTATATGTCAGCAGAATGGGTACGTGGTGATGATTTTTTGAGTGTTTCTGATGGGCAAACCCAGCGGGGTGAACTGCAACCCGAAAAATTAGCTAACCAAATTTTACAGCGGCTAATTTGGGCTAGAGAAAATGTTCCCCCGCCTACTGGCCGCATCCCAGTTTTGTTTACTTCTAAAGCTGCTGATATGTTATGGGGTACTGTGCAAGCGGCTTTGAACGGCAAACGAGTTCTAGAGGTAGCTTCCCCTTGGGCAGAACGCCTAGGAAAACCAGTAATTGCGTCCAGTCTCACTCTCTACCAAGATCCAGAAGCAGGCCCTTATAGTTGTCCTTTTGATGATGAAGGTACTCCCACTCAGTCTTTAGTGTTTATTCAAAACGGGATTTTACAGCATTTCTATGGCGATCGCACTACCGGAAATCAACTGGGCATTGGCACGACTGGGAACGGTTTTCGTCCTGGTTTAGGTAGCTACCCTACCCCTGGTTTATTTAATTTTCTTATCCAGCCCGGTTCTGCATCCCTCCAAGACTTGATTCAACAAATGGATGATGGCTTGATTGTGGATCAAATGCTGGGTAGTGGCAGCGGTATTTCTGGAGACTTTTCAATCAATATTGATTTAGGCTACCGTGTTCAAAATGGTCAAGTAATTGGGCGCGTTAAAGATACGATGGTTGCTGGCAACGTCTATACAGCCCTTAAACAAGTGGTTACACTAGGCAGTGATGCCGATTGGAATGGTTCTTGTTATACTCCATCTTTGATAGTAGAAGGACTATCCACGACTGGGAGAAGCAATTAGAAATTTAACTGTTAGTGATGGGAACTCTTAAGAGGGGGAAAGGTAAAAGGTTAAAGGGTAAGGGGTTGGTTTTTCCCTTTCCCCCTTCCCCCTTTCCTTTTTATTAATGCCCCAATCCCCAATCCCCAATCCCCTATGTCGCTTCCTGTTCTGACTCAGCGCTTTCGCACTTGGTGGCAGCCTAGAAGAGGTTTAGCGATCGCAGAAGCTTCTGTTATCGGTCTAGTTGCTGCTCTATCTGCGGTGTTCTTGAAAGTCGGATCGGGATGGCTAGGAACATGGCGAGTTTATAGTGCTCACATTTTACCAGCCTGGCTTGCCCTACCAGCAATTGGTCTTGGCTTTGGTTTTCTGGCTGGTTTTTTGGTGCAGAGATTAGCACCGGAGGCTGCGGGTAGCGGTATCCCGCAAGTTAAAGCCTCGCTTGCCAATGTGCCAGTTAATTTATCTTGGCGTGTGGCAGGGGTAAAGTTACTCAGTGCCATGATCGCCATAGGCTCTGGGATAACCCTAGGACGGCAAGGCCCCACTGTGCAAGTCGGAGCAGGTTTGGCAGGGGGTATGAGTCGCTGGGTTCCCACTTCCCCAGAACATCGACGGCAAATGATTGCTGCTGGTGCAGGTGCGGGTTTGGCAGCTGCTTTCAATGCGCCAATTGCGGGCGTGTTATTTATTGTCGAGGAGTTACTTCAGGATTTATCAGGAATCACCCTAGGAACCGCGATTATCGCCTCGTTCATTGGTGGGGTAATCTCTCGGCTATTGGGTGGGGGTAGTTTGGATCTGAATCTGCAATTAACCCAATCCTCCAGCCAATTCTCCATTCCAGAGATTCCCTTTTTCATACTATTGGGCATCTTGGCAGGGTTGCTGGGTGCATTATTTAATCGTGGGCTAGTATTTAGTATTAAATTATATCGAAATTTACACATTAGCTTACCGTTGCGGGTGGCTTTAGCTGGATTTATTTCTGGTGTGGTTGTGGCAATGCTACCCAGTTATTTCCGGGATAATACTGGATTACGAGAGTATGTGATTACTGGTAGTGCTAATCCTTCCTTTGCGGCGATCGCTTTTGCGGCTCAGTTCATCCTTACCCTGGTAGCATTTGGTTCAGGAGCGCCTGGGGGTTTATTCGCTCCTAGTCTGATTTTAGGTTCTTGTTTAGGGCACTTAGTCGGTGTGTCCGAGTTTTACCTTTTGGGAGCAGGTTCCCTTACTACCTACGCTCTAGCGGGTATGGGTGGATTTTTTAGCGCCGTTTCTAAAGTGCCAATCACAGCAATTGTGATTGTGTTTGAGATGACTACAGATTTCAATCTGGTGCTACCTTTGATGATTGTTTCTGTAACGGCTTACCTGGTTGCGGAAAAGGTAGTGCCTGGTTCGCTTTACGAGAAACTTTTAGAGTTGAACGGCATTACTCTCGTCAAAGAGGCTCCCATAGAAGGGACATTGACAAAGTTAACAGCAAGAGATGTGATGCAGGAACGGGTAGAAACTCTAGATGCAGATATGACTTTAGAAGAAGCAATGCAGGCGTTTGCCCGTTCTCACCATCGTGGTTTCCCGGTAGTAGAGGATAGTAAGCTGGTAGGAATTGTTACCCAATCAGATTTAATGAAAATACGCGATCGCAACTTAGCTAATGATATTCCCTTAAAGGAAATCATGACGCCTGCTCCGATGACGGTAACACCAATCCATACCTTGAGTAATGTACTGTATTTACTAGATCGTTATCAAGTCAGTCGTTTACCAGTGCTCCAAGGGCGGAAACTCATTGGGATTATTACCCGTGGCGATATTATTCGAGCGGAAGCAGACCATCTCAATGGTGAAAACGGGATTCCTGGACCGCGGCCAGAACCTTCTTATGTAGTTTACCAAACGCGATCGCCTAGCATTGGCAGAGGCAGATTATTAGTACCAGTAGCTAATCCAGAAACAGCAGGTATCCTTTTACAAATGGCAGCAGCTATTGCCCGCGATCGCCATTATGAAATAGAGTGCGTGCAAGTAATGCTGGTGTCGCGCCACAGTTCCCCATCCGAAACACAGGTAAGGACTGCTAAAAGTCGCCGTTTGCTACGACAAGCCGAAGTTTTAGCGAAAAAATGGCGAATTCCCTTACATACGCAGATTCGAGTGACTCACGATGTCGCGCAGGCAATTTTAGAGACAATCAACGAACAACACATCGACTTGATTTTAATGGGGTGGAAAGGCAATACTTCCACTCCTGGGCGGATTTTTGGCAATGTTGTAGACACCATAATTCGCCAAGCCACTTGTGATGTCGTATTGGTGAAGTTGGGACAAGGGGAGAAGGGGGAAAATTCTCCCTCATCTTCCTCAATCCTCACTCAGCACGGGCTAAACGCCCCGCTACCGCTAACAGTACGGGCTGAAGGCCCCGCTACCGCTAACAGCACTCCCCACTCAGCACTTAGGACTCAGCACTCCTTTAACCGCTGGCTAGTACCGATGGCTGGTGGCCCCAATGCACGGGTGGCGATTAAATTGTTACCTGCTTTGGTGACATTGGGAAATAATCCACAGATTCGTTTGACACAGGTGTTTAAACCATCTGAGTTAAAGCCAGACATGACAGTTTTAGAACAAGCCATTCGTCAGTTAATGCGTCGTCGCAATTTGTCCAATACTGTAGTTGCTGTTCCAGTCCAAGCTGATTCAGTTACCGAAGGTGTGATTCGCCTAGTGAAAACAGAAGGTTACGATGTTGTAGTTTTAGGAGCTTCTCGTGAGGGATTATTACAACATGCGATTCAAGGTAATATTCCTGAAGCGATCGCCTCTGGCGTGGATAGTACAGTAATTTTGGTTAGGGGTGCAATTAATAATTAAACATAAAATAAAATCCTAGTTCGTAGTGAGTGATTTATCGCTCAAAACAAGGATTATCAGGACTAAAATCCCGACTACAAACTTTAATTTATTTGTGCCTAGTTACTCATACCAATTCACGAAAAATCTGATTTAAATAAAGCATCAAGAATAAAATCCCAACCTGTAATAGAGGCAACGATTGATGTGTTTAATTTCTCCAAACGCTTCCAGATAAATTGTCTTAACTCATCCAAAGTTCCAAAGCTTTCCCAAGTTAAATGTCTTTTAACTTCCTGCCATAATCGCTCAATTGGATTAACTTGCGGTGAAGCTCGCCGGGTAGATACTCTACCCGGCAGACTTCACGTGTGTGTGGAGGTTGAAATAATCAAATGACATTCTCTGGTATTTGAAGATGCTGACTAAAATGAAAAGCACCATTGTCTAATTGAATAATATAGATATCTTGGGCATAAGTGGCAGAAAATTTTTCTAGAAATACGCTAAAACAAGCTGCATTTAAATCAGAGAATTCCCAGATAAAATACTCACCCGTTAACGGTTCTACTAATCCATATAAATAAAAATTCTCTCGTTGCCATTGCATGATACCGATAGGCTTTGTACCTTTTGTTGTAATTAATCTACCAGCTTCAGTTTTCAACCCCACACGGCTTTCATCCTCACACCAATATCTAATTTTTCTTTGTCTATCTATTGGTGGTATGACATATTTCTTAATTACTTCTAGGTATTGTGGGAGTTTTTTTTTTAACTCCTCTTCCGCTTCGGGCTGGTGTTTTATACCTACTGCACGCGGCACTTTCAGCTTCGCTTTCATTTGATAACGCACCGTATCATGTACTACTTTATATGAAGCTTCT
>NZ_JACXXN010000233.1 GCF_014904695.1 Nostoc sp. MG11
TTTTCCGCACAGTGCTGCGACTTTTCTTAGAGCAGGATGGATATCGAGTCGCGGAGGCTGAAAATGGCATAGAGGCAATAAATGTTTTTGAGCAACTACACCCCGACATCATACTCCTTGATATCTCAATGCCGGATATGGATGGCTTCGAGTGTTGCCACAAGTTACATTCATTAGCTCAAGATCAGCACACTCCCATTTTAATGCTTACATCTGTTGAGGATGAACGCTCCATTAACCGTGCATTTGCAGCTGGTGCAACTGACTATGTTACTAAACCCGTTCTCTTGCCAATTTTGCGCCAACGTCTAAAACGCTTGATTGAGCAATCTCAGCTACAGCAAAAGCTGATTGCCGCAAATCAGCAGTTGCAACTTTTGGTTAATCTTGATGAGTTAACTCAAGTAGCTAACCGTCGGCGATTTGAAGAATATCTCGCCCTTGAGTGGCAGCGCCAAATACGCTCACAACAGCCTTTATCCTTGATTCTGTGCGATGTTGATTTCTTTAAGTCTTACAACGATACTTATGGTCA
>NZ_JACXXN010000234.1 GCF_014904695.1 Nostoc sp. MG11
TTCTGTGCAGCCATGTGGTATCCATTGAAAAGGCGATCGCGTACTCTTGGAGTAGCAATCGCCTTAATTCTCGAAAGATTGAAGTTTTTTGCAACCAGTTTTTAGACTTGGTAGGTCATCAGGATCATCCCAGATGGCTTGAGCAGTTACAAGTTTGCTTCCGGCCACTCCGGGCTAGCTCCGGCTACTTTTCCCGGCGGCACTTTAGTTTTAATTAGCTGAAATCATGTCTTGGAACTATGTTTGAACTCGGACGTTAACTCGATTTATTTGATTTGCAAACCCTTGATCGCGTTCAGGTGCAGGCGGCTTGCTTTCCTTTGCCCTTGTAATTATTGTGCAACTTTTAGTTGCATTTGTCAACCCCTAATTGCACAATTTTGGTTGATTTCAAACACAGTAATTCAGCTAAAGTACAACCAAATACTTGACATAAACCAGTCACGAGTTCTGGAGAAGCGCTTTTGACTTCTGTATTTGTCTCCATCCTGTTCAAATACTGGCGAGAAATCTCTACTT
>NZ_JACXXN010000235.1 GCF_014904695.1 Nostoc sp. MG11
TCTGGAGCTAACTGCATTAGTTGCTGATAGTTTTCATCATTAGTCCATACCACTATCGGAAAAGAAAAGGTCTTCTGAAATTCTTCCCGCACTTGATTAGCATTCGTTAACATCTGTGGTAAATCTCGCAATGATTCTAAACCTACAATCATTAAGGCTTGGACATCATTCCCAAATTCTTCACGAATGGCGCGATAAAGAGTTTTTTCTGATTCCTTCAAATGTAAAACGTGAATCTTGATTTGACAGATTTCGTACAGTCTTTCTATCAGGCAATTCCCTAAATTACTATAATTACACCGCGCCCAAATCAACTTAAACTCTCCCGCTGAAGCTTGAATCGCCCAAGCTAGCTGTTGGAGCGCTCGCTCGTTATCTATGGGTTCATCTTCTTGGTGGTGTCTACTCATACTATTTCAGCAGATTTGAGATTTGGAATGGTTGTGAACTCCTGATCAGCATTTTCAACCGCTTAACTCCCTTGCCTCGGCTAAAATCGGATTCACATCAAACCAA
>NZ_JACXXN010000236.1 GCF_014904695.1 Nostoc sp. MG11
AAAATAAGTGGACAGAACTACTGGAATTATATTTGCGTAAATAATTAAAAAAAGTCTGCAAAAGCAGACTTTCCCAAATGAAACCAACTATTTATTTATATAAAAGCCATGCGAGGAACATGATGTACTTATTTTTCATGATTCTACCTGAAAAAGCAAGCTTTTCAGCTTAGATAATTAGACATAATTCCGGGAATTATATCTGCTAAAAAACGAAAACTCAAATTCAAATTAGGAGAAACAATGGATACCTTGAAAGATTTCCTTTTCTTAAAGGCGAACGTTGCTGCAGAATTCAACCCCTTTGATGAGAGAGAGTACTTAGTCATTCAAACCTACCCGCGCGATCAAAGCTTGAGAGTTAGCAAACGAAGTTTTGATTACGAATCGGCTAAGAGCTGCGAAAGCATTGAAAATCTGGCTCATGACTGCTCATCTTTCGGATTAAGAATCTTTCACAACTCCAAACTGTGGACAGTAGATTTCGAGGGTAATCCTGAAAGTATTTCTCTTGA
>NZ_JACXXN010000237.1 GCF_014904695.1 Nostoc sp. MG11
AACTGCGAACCTGTCAATTTAGAGTTTGGGACTGAGAAGGTTCCTGACAAAACCGTCAAAATCAAACTTGATGGCAAAACTTTAGGTGAGTTAGACAACGATTCTGTCGAACAATTAAAAAGCTTTAATTACCTCAAAAATGGTAATCCCTTGAAGTTAAAACTTACTTCAATCTCCCTTACTGGAGATCAGGCTTTTGTGCTGGGCGAATCTGCCAACGGTAATCTACTTAAAATCAACAAAATTAACTTTTACGATTTCAAAGGTCAAATATTCTCGGATCAAAATTACCGTCAAGCGAGCGTAGAAACTTCAGCCTCTAAACTTAGAGAAGCTGTATTTTTAAATGGTGAGCCACTCGGTGTCCTGCACTTCAAAAAGGACAAAGACGCACTCCGGCAACTTGGACTACTTAAAAACGGTGAACTTACACCAGCACCCGCTATTCTTCAAAGTAATTTTTCTGTTATTTGCGCCCAAATCGACCCCTCCACCGTTGAAT
>NZ_JACXXN010000238.1 GCF_014904695.1 Nostoc sp. MG11
AGGCAGATTTAGATGGATTGCCAAAAGTGCCTAAGTACTCTGAAAGACTCCAAGACCCAAGTTGCGAACAACAGCCAGACAGTACCCCCATTTTTCAGCAATCCCCTATTTTTCACGAGACGCAGAGTTAATGGCAGTGGAGTCCCAGATTCGAGCTGCCATTAAAGATTGTGTCAATCGCACCAGTCGCAAACCTTTTAGGTGGGGCGGGTTAAGCGGCTATCAGCAACTATCAGCAATTGGGCAGATACTACGCAGTTTACCATGCCGAGAGATAGACACAGATTATTTGTCTGTTTTGTCAGTATGGATTGACCATGCCTTAAGCAGCACTGATGCTCTAGCGTCTGACTTGTCAGAGGCGCACAAGTGGCTGCAACGAATTGCTGATTGTTTGCGCTACGCTGAACACTCCAAACGGAGTAGAGATAATGTGACTAATATTATACATACTGCAAAAATCTCCTTAACCAGTCTTCAAGTTCGGCGCGACATGGAAGA
>NZ_JACXXN010000025.1 GCF_014904695.1 Nostoc sp. MG11
ACCTGCACGCCGATTGCAGTTGAACGTATCTGAAGAAGAATTAGCTCGTCGTCGTACCAACTGGCAAGCACCTGCACCGCGTTACACTAAAGGTGTACTGGCCAAATATGCCAAGTTGGTATCTTCTAGCAGCCTCGGTGCTGTAACCGATTTAGATTTGTTCAATAACAGAATGTCTGGTGCTAATAATCGAGGCTTCGGAAAAGGTCGATCTAGCTGTGGAGAAGGGATGGACTTATGAGCGATCGCTTTAAGCGATCACCTGTGCTTTACGAGAATTGAATCAGCACCCAGATGGATTTTTTGCTCAAGCTTGGTGTGAAGTTGTGGGGCGGAAGGGTGAGTGAAACGCACAGAGAAGTCTGAGCGGCGGCTTCCGCCGATGGTCTGTATCACTACCGAGAGGCGCAAGGCTTTGTGCCTCTCCCTTGTGTCCAAAGGACACAAGGCAACCGTTCTGAAAGAACGGTTGGGCAGTAAGACCCGCATAGCGATCAGAACTTCGGTGGGCGTGCAGAGTTAAGCGCAGAGTTTTAGAGAATTTGCGATAAAAACTTGCGTGTTCTTTCTTCTTTAGGGTTGTTGAAAAAGACGTTAGGGGTTGCTGACTCAACGAGAGAACCGCTATCCATGAGAATAACTCGGTCGGCAACTTCACGAGCAAATCCAACTTCGTGGGTAACAACTACCATTGTCATGCCATCACGGGCTAAACTTCGCATCACGTCCAAAACTTCTCTTACCATCTCAGGATCTAAAGCTGAGGTGGGTTCGTCGAATAGCATAATTTTAGGTTGCATGGCTAAAGCACGAGCGATCGCCACCCGTTGTTGCTGTCCACCAGATAACTGTCCTGGATATTTCTGTGCCTGTTCTAAAATTCCCACTCTTTCTAATAATTGCATAGCCAATTCTTCAGCTTTTACCTTTGGCGATCGCCGAACCCAAATTGGTGCCAACGCAATATTTTGCAGCACTGTGAGATGGGGAAATAAATTGAATTGCTGAAATACCATTCCCACTTCTCGCCGAATTGCTTCAATATTTCGCAAGTCATGACTGAGAGTAATACCATCGATTTCAATTTTTCCCTTTTGGTATTCTTCTAAAGCATTAAATGTGCGAATAAATGTCGATTTACCTGAACCGGAAGGCCCCATCAATACTACTACTTCGCCACGAGTTACTGTCAAACTTACACCCTGGAGAACGTGGAATTTACCATACCATTTGTGAACATCCTCAGCCACAATTATTGATTTTGGTTCTGACATGGGATTTCACCTCGAAATAATATAATGTAAGAAATTTTAATTTTAATTATTTAACCGTCTCTCTAATCGTCGAGAAGCCAACGACATGGAGTAACAAAATACCCAGTAAATTAATCCAACAAACAAATAAACTTCTGCATAGCGACCAAGAAACTGTGGCTGCGCCAAGATTGAACGAGAAATACCCGTGAGTTCCACCAATCCCACTAGAGATAATAGTGAAGTGTCTTTAAATAAGCCGATAAACTGACCAACAATCGCGGGAATAACCGCACGTAAAGCTTGAGGTAAAACAATCAATATGACCACCAAAGGTGTATTTAATCCCAGTGCTTTGGCTGCTTCAATTTGTCCGCGCGGGATTGCTTGAAGTCCACCGCGCACGTTTTCTGCCATGTAAGCAGCACTAAACAGAACCAGTCCAGCGATCGCTCGCAATACCCGATCTAAACGCACATCTGCTGACAGAAATAATGGCAGCATAACTTGAGCAAGGAATAAAATCCCAATCAATGGCACTCCTCTGACTACTTCTATATATAGAATACAAAACCAACGTACTGCTGGCAGATTGCTCGTACGTCCTAAAGCTAGTAAAACTCCAATGGGAAAGGAAAGTACAATACTAACTGCTGCCATCAACAAAGTAAGTAGTAAGCCATTCCACAAATTTGTGGATACAGATTGCAAGCCAAATCCACCACCAATTAACCACAAAATTATTGGAAAAGACAACAACCATAATAGGGAAAGCCAAAGAGCTATTACCTTTGCAAATCTTCCTCCAATCCAAAAACTTGCAAATAATAAAACTGCAATTAACAGCAACCAGAGACGGGATATAAAATCTAATGGCAAAACAACTAATATCACGCCAGAAATTAAAGCAAACAAAGCAAATCTGCGCCTTCTCAATTGTTGCTTTCCAGAAAACACACCCCAAGTTAACGCGCCTAAAGTTGAAGCGATCGCTAGTACAATCCAAACTCGCCAGTATAAGGCTTGGGGAAACCGTCCAACTAAAAATAAACGTAAATTAACCTGAATTACTGCCCATTGTGCTTGAGTGGTTGCCCAAATCAGAACTCCCCGCACTACCCAAAACAGCAATACTAAGCAAACAACAGTTAGTAAGCTGTTGTACCAAGTACTGAACAGGTTTCTACGTAGCCAAGTCAATTGAGTATTTGTCATTAGTCAAGAGTCATTTGTCATTGGACATGAAGCAGGAGGTAAAAAAGTGGAGTTCTAAGCCTTGTTGACGAGTATCAAAGACTCATCGACAAATCTCTGAGGTTTAACTTCTAACTTCAACTGCTTCCTCATCTCCTTCATCTCTCTTTAATTTGCACGGTGCGATTGAATAAATTCATAACTAAGGAAATAGTCAAGCTCAGGATGAGATAGGTGAGGATAATCAATAACATAACTTCTACGGCTTTACCCGTTTGGTTAAAGGTGGTAGAAGCGACAAAATAAACATCAGGGAAGCCGATCGCGATCGCTAAACTGGAATTTTTTGTCAAGTTGAGATACTGACTAGTTAATGGTGGAATGATCACCCGCAAAGCTTGGGGAAAAATCACTAGCCGCATCACTAACCCTGGTTTTAATCCTAGCGATCGCGCTGCTTCCCATTGTCCTTTAGGTACTGATTGAATCCCGCCTCGGACAATTTCAGCAATAAATGCACCTGTGTAAAAAGTTAGCCCTAACAACAAGGCTGAAAACTCTGGGGACAAAGTAAACCAAGGAAGTTCTAAACCATTTTGACTCAGGCCAATAAACCCCCAGAGGGAAATTTTATTTTCTGTCTTAGGAAAACCGAGGAAAACAGCAAAGTACCAAAATAGCAATTGCAGCAGTAACGGCGTATTGCGGAAAATTTCCACGTAAATCATAGCGATATTCCGCACTAGCCAGTTGTCAGAAAGCCGAGCGATACCAGCGCTTATCCCCACAATTGTCGTAAGTAAAATTCCTGCTACTGCTATCCGCAAAGAATTAATTAGTCCCACCCACAAAGCTCGACTGTAGCTGTCAGTCGGTTTATAGGAAATCGGCGTTTCGCCAATATCAAAGGACGCTTGCTGCTTGAGAAAATCAAATCCAAACTGAATCCCCAGTTGCCGCAAATTACGATTAACGTTGCCCCACAATATTGTTACTATAATTACTGCTAAAAATACAGCAATGAGTTGCCCAGCAATATTCCAAAAGCGTTGATCACGCCATATAGGCACTTTTGAATTAGTCATTCTCCCCTTGCTCCCCTGCTTACCCTGCTCTTTTCTACCGGAACGGAGGAGAATAGAGTAATCCGCCTTTTGTCCAGAGTTGATTTTGACCGCGAGCTAGATTAAGTTTTGTCTTTGGGCCGAGGCTGCGATCGTAAATCTCAGCGTAGTTGCCGACGTGCTTAACTATTCTTGCCGCGAAATCGTTTGTTAAGCCAAGTCCCTCACCAAGGTTGCCTTCTGTTCCTAAAAAACGCTTAATATCTGGGTCATTACTATTGGCAAACTGTCCAACATTCTGGGAATTAATGCCTAACTCTTCGGCTTTTACCAGGGAATAAACCGTCCACTTAACAATATCACCCCACTTTGTGTCCCCCTTAGCAACTGCTGGTGCAAGAGGTTCTGAAGAGATGACTTCATCGAGAATCACGTTTTCTTTTGGTTTGGGTAGAATCGAACCCCGCGAAACTAAAGCTGAACGGTCGGCTGTAACGCCGTCGCAACGACCTTCAGCATAAGTGGCAAAAGTAATGTTAACGTCTTCAAAAACAACGGGTTTGTAAGTGATGCCCCGTTTTCGCATTTGGTCTGCTAAATTCTGTTCGGTAGTAGTACCTGTTTGAACGCAAATAGCTTTATCTTTTAAGTCTGTTAGGGACTTAATGCCGCTATTCTTGCGAACCATTATGGCTTGACCATCGTAAAAAACTACAGGTGCAAATTCCATACCTACTGAGGTATCACGACTAAGTGTCCAAGAAGTATTACGGCTGAGAATGTCTACTTCTCCAGTTTGCAAAGCTGTAAACCGCTCTTTGGCATTAAGATTGCGAAATTCTACAGCATCGGGATTATCAAACAAAGCTGCTGCGATCGCGCGACAGACATCCACATCGATACCGCTGTACTTACCGTCATTTCCGACAAAGCTAAACCCTGGTACTTCACCACTGACACCACAAATGACCTGACCACGACTTTTAATATTATTCCAGCGATTTCGAGTTGCTTGTGTTCCGGGAGTGCTGGCTGTATTGGCTGTTTGTTCTGACTCTCCACCACAAGCAGTAATGGTAAAAATTAGGGGTGCGATCGCTAAAACTAAAGCTGATTTATGCATAAACGTCATAGATACTCAACAACAGAAAATGTATTATTCACTACAATCATTACGTGAAAACAATTTGATGCTTGTAATATAAAACTTTATCAGCTCTGTGCTTTATTGTTTTTGCGAAAGCAACGGTTGAAGTTTTACTTATTTTCTCAAAAGCTTGATATGACGAGAAGAAATTATTTCAATATTATGTAGATCCAACTTGGAAGATAATATTAAAATTTAGGTAATTTACGTAGTTTTATTTAACTTAAAATAAAGACTTAGCAACTCTAAATATAATTTCAGTATTTTCTTGCTCGTTACATTACAAAACTTACTAATAGTTGAGATGTATAAAGCAAAATCTGGTTTGATTATCCAAATAAATAATCAAATAAACGTGACATATAGCAGTCCTTTGTTATTTGTGATCAACCACTTATGACAAGTAGAGAAATCTTAGCGGAGCGGAAAGTCAGAGCTAGGATTTCTACAGAAGTCCATTTGAGTTAAGGGAATAATTAAAAGAATTGTCTATAGTCTACGTTCTTCGCCTGGGTAAAAACTGAATAATCGCGTTTCAACAAATGAGCATAAGCTCTATTCCATACTTCTAGGTGAGGAGAAGTAGCCGCACCAACCTAAGCAACTGCCACTAGCAGGTTAAACTAGGTCTGGTAACAGCTGCTCCACCGTTCCTTATGAGGCTTTTATGGGAGCTAATCTTAAACAGATTGCCAAGTACTTAGATAACCTTGGTTGGGACTACCGTTTTGATGACGAAGAAGACCGGATTATAACAGGGGTGGAAGCTGATAACCTAGAAGACTTCCTGATAGTTGTCCAGTTGGATGAAGAGGGAAAATTTTTTCGGGTTTTTGCTCCTCAAGTTCTAGCAGGAATTCAAGACCATCCTCACAAGGGAGCTATCCTACAGACAATGCTAGCTATTTCTTGGGAAACTAAAATGTTGCAATGGGAGTATGACCCATCGGATGGGGAAATCCGTGCCATTATTGAGTTTCCGCTAGAAGACTCGATTCTCACAGAAAGACAGTTTCATCGTTGTCTGAGTGGGTTAATTCAGATTGTTGATAGCATAGCGATACCTCGCCTGAGAGAAGTGATGGAAACAGGTGAAGATCCGGGAAATCTAGAACTTGGGGAAAGATTATTACTCAGTATTCAGGAAGAGGCTCCAGGATTACTAGATCTGCTGGAAAAAGCAATGGAAGCGCGGAAAAAGCGAGGAAGTTTTCCCAGCGATTGAGGCAGATCATCACTGAAATAGCTATACTCCAAAGTGATACCCTCACTATATACTGAATTTTTCTAGGGCTGGATTTTATGACATCCTATGCAACCTCCTCTGCCAAAGCGGAAATGAGTGAACTCCGGCGGTTGAAAGGCTTACTACCGCCAGAATTGCAGAGCTGGGTCACGGTTGAAGGCACAACTGAGGTCAATCCACCCCTGATCCGTAGCGAAGAAATTGGTAAAGACCAGGTAGAGATTCAAATTGATCTGGTCAAATGGGATGCCCTCGCAATGGATCAGCGTAACCTGCTGTTCTGGCATGAAGTCGCTCGCGTGCAAAATGACACGATTCCCAAAGATGGTTGGGAAATGGCAGCGCTAGCAATTGGTTTAGGTGGTGCTGTCGGTGAGTTGTGGGTACAAGATGGATTGCTGCTGGTGTTAGCTTTGGCGTTGTGTGGTGTCTCAGGCTGGCGACTTTATCAAAAGAATAATGGGGGCAAGCAACTCACAGAATTGGTCGATGCTGACGAAAAAGCGATCGCCTTGGCAACTCGTTTTGGTTACAGCCTTCCCAATGCTTACAAGAGTTTAGGTAGCGCCTTAAAAACCCTGATCGATAACACTCCTAGCAAGCGCCAACGGTCTAAATACGAAGCAAGACTTTCTGCCCTCAAACGCAGTGCCAATAAGGTAAAAGCTAAATCTAAGGCTGCAAATGAAGGTGGTCTGTAGAAATCAGAAAGTAGGTTGGGTGGGCAATGCCCGCCCATAAAATATTTGATCACAAACATAGAAATTGCCATGAGGTGTGATCGCAAATGTCTCAGGGTCAAAGCTTAGACCAAGAACTGCTGCATCGCCGTTGAGTTACCTAGGAGCATCGGGCATTAGTGACTCTTCCCCATGCCCCATGCCCCATGCTCCATGCTCCATGCTCCATGCTCCATCCCAAGAGTGGGTCAAGTTTTTTATAAAAGCTTCTACAGTTGGTTGAGCATTTTATGCGTCTGAGGAATCACACGCACTTGCTTGACAAACCGCTTCATTAAAGATTGCCACATCAAAACTTGCTCTGGAGAAGGGGCCATTATAGGTATTTGAGTGAATTGTTCTGAGGCTGGCAAAGGCGTAACAGGTTGTAAAAATACTGGAATGTCTTGACTCACGGCTGCCACCAGCAAAGCTGAGCGTTCCAACTCGCCTGGGTCTGTCTCTTGAGAAACAATTATCTTGACAAAAACGTTTAAAAGTGAATCGTGACATAATTGGAGAAATTTTGCATGTTCTTGCCAATGACTTTCACCGCTGACACTGGGCAGCTTTAAATCCATACCTACAGAGTCTAAGTAGGGGAGAATCATAGCTAGTTGTTCTGGGCGATGTCCGCCAGTTTCTAGGTATATAGGTAGACCAGTTATGGCTCGGATTTGCGGTAGAAATTGCGTCAGGAAAGAAGCGTGAAGAAGTGGTTCGCCCCCAGTTAAGCTAATGCTATCGTGTAGACAAGGTAGATTTTGCCTTTCAACTAATTCTATTAATATGGGTAGTGAGACAGGATTAGAGTGAATTTCAAAGTCGCGTAATCCTGGCGATCGCTCTATCCTACAGGTAGCAGGTGCATTCCAAGTGTTAGCGCTGTCACAAAAGTGACAGCGCAAGTCACAAAGAGCAAAGCGAACAAAAATCTGACGCGTCCCTACATTCAGTCCTTCCCCTTGAATGGCAGAAAATACCTCGACCAGGCGTGCAGTGGGTGTAATCGTAGTTTTAGAAATCATTTGAGGAGAGCAACGCGATCGCGTTGCGTCGGCACAACAGCAACTATATTTTTTGGCTTCTGTTATTTTTTTGGCTTCTTATTCTATTGTGAATCGTCGCTAGCGATTTCCAATCCCACCCCAAGCAACTAGCGTTTAGTCCTTATTCCTACTGATTTAACATCTGGTTAGGCAATCTTTTAGGACAAAATAATGTTTGGCAGATTACATTATACATGGCAACGAAAGTGCAGAGCTTCATGACTAGCCAACCCATTGAGGTAGATTTTCCAGTTACTTCCCTAAACGACACGGCTATAGTGCAGGTGCCCGCACGGTTAAGCGTGCTAGAGGCTGTAGGCTTTAAGCAAACCTGCCAAGGCTTAACCCAGTCCACTTCCCATCCCAAGCAAATCATCATTGACTTTCACCAAACTACTTTTATGGATAGTAGTGGTTTAGGTGCCTTGGTAAGTAATTTTAAATACGCCCAGGAGAAAGGTATGACGTTAATACTGAGGAATGTCACTCCTCAAGTAATGTCAGTCCTAAAACTCACAGGATTGGATCAGGTTTTTTCCATTGAGTCTATCAGCGACGTATCGCTAATAGAACAGCAAAGTGGCGTAGAATTGCCTAGAAAAGCTTCGCGTCAAGTGGAACAATTACCTACTACTCATCCTTCTGTGGGATCTTGGATGAAACGGTTCATAGACATTATTGGCTCACTGGTAGGTTTAATTATTACAGGAGTGTTGTTGATTCCGATTGCGATCGCTATTCAAATCGATGATCCTGGTCCCCTTTTCTTTAGTCAAATCCGCTGTGGTTGGATGGGAAAGCGTTTTGAGATTTGGAAATTCCGCTCCATGTGTGTGGATGCGGAAGCGAAGAAATCCCAAGTTAAAAACCAAGCGCAAGGAGCCTTTTTCAAGAACGAAAACGATCCCAGAATTACGCAGGTAGGGCGCTTTTTACGGCGAACTAGTCTGGATGAACTGCCCCAATTTTGGAACGTTCTGAAAGGAGAAATGAGTTTAGTAGGTACTAGACCACCCACACCTGACGAAGTGGAACGCTATGAAGTACCGGAGTGGCAACGCTTAGATGTTAAACCCGGTATGACTGGCGAATGGCAAGTGAATGGTCGATCTACAGTACGTAGTTTTGAGGATGTAATTCGCCTGGATTTGCAGTATCAACAAAATTGGAGTTTAGTGTACGATTTAAAACTGATTTTCAAAACCGTAGCTATCTTGTTTCACAAAAATAGCGGCGCTGTTTAACCTATTAACCTTATTTGCAATTTGTTGGTAACTCATACACCCACAATAATTGTTGGGTACGCCCAAGCCCCTTTTGGGCTTGGGTAAATACAAAATTTGACTACAGCAATATTCTAAAGATATCTTTTTTAATTTCTGCTTATTCAAAAATTTATCAAGAAAAAACTTACTAAATTTCTAGATTTTTTAAATTCCATTAAAGGTGTTTGACTCTACTTTATCAACTTTTAATTAAGCTCTATTAATTAACGTTGAAAGTTTCTTTAACTAACAGGCACAGGGTTTACACTTAAGACTACATCATAAATTAATACTTAAAACATTACTTAAATAGTAAAAA
Source organism: Nostoc sp. MG11 (assembly GCF_014904695.1). GTDB lineage: Bacteria > Cyanobacteriota > Cyanobacteriia > Cyanobacteriales > Nostocaceae > Komarekiella. The sequence continues at coordinate 9,257 of NZ_JACXXN010000025.1, forward strand.
AAATATCATAGATACCTTAGTACGCAATATCAAATTTTACTCAATCTTTAATTAAAATCCCTGACATTAAAAGAGTCTGAAGACACAATTAAACATAGGCGCTTTTGAGCACCAAACGATATTTAAGACAAATACTGTCATTAAATAAAAAAACCGGGGTACTTCTGACTTATTATTTATGCGGATTTTGATTTACTCCTACAACTACTATCCAGAACCTATTGGTATTGCCCCGCTGATGACTGAATTAGCAGAGGGACTAGTTAGGCGTGGACACCATGTGCGCGTAGTCACTGCTATGCCCAATTACCCTGAGCGTCAAATTTACCAAGGCTATCGAGGCAAATGGTATCTCACAGAATATAAAAATGGTGTTCAAATCCAACGCAGTTATGTTTGGATTCGCCCGCAGCCCAACTTGCTAGACAGGGTATTGCTAGATGCTAGTTTCGTTGTTAGCAGTTTTGTGCCCGCCCTCATCGGCTGGCGTCCAGATGTTATCCTCTCGACTTCACCATCCCTGCCTGTTTGTGTACCAGCTGCTCTTTTAGGATGGTTACGTGCCTGTCCTGTAGTTTTAAATTTACAAGATATATTACCGGAAGCAGCTGTACATGTCGGTTTACTGAAAAATAAATTGCTCATCAAATTGTTTACGATATTAGAAAAATTTGCTTATCATACCGCTAGCAAAATTAGCGTCATCGCTGATGGGTTTGTGGATAATTTGCAGTCTAAAGGCGTCGAAGCTAACAAAATTGTGCAAATTCCCAACTGGGTTGATGTAAATTTCATCCGCCCCTTGCCCAAAGAAAATAACCCTTTCCGTGCAGCACACAATCTGAATGGCAAATTTGTAGTGCTATATTCTGGTAATATTGCTCTAACTCAAGGCTTAGAAAGTGTCATCAAAGCGGCTTCTGTGTTGCGCCATATCTCAGATATTGCATTTGTAATCGTTGGAGAGGCAAAAGGTTTACAGCGATTGCAACAGGAATGTCTAGACTGCGGGGCAGATAATGTTTTGCTACTGCCGTTTCAACCCCGCAAATATTTACCACAGATGTTAGCAGCTGCGGATGTCGGTTTGGTAGTGCAAAAGAAAAATGTTGTATCCTTCAACATGCCATCGAAAATTCAAGTGCTATTAGCGAGTGGTCGAGCATTGGTTGCGTCTGTGCCCGACAATGGTACAGCAGCTAGAGCTATCAGGCAAAGTGGCGGCGGAGTTATTGTTCCTCCAGAAGATCCCCAAGCTTTAGCAATGGCAGTTTTAGACTTGTACCAAAACCCAGAAAAAGTCAAAAATCTAGGTTATAAAAGTCGTCAATATGCCGTTGAGCATTATGCTTTTGAGCAAGCATTAAATCAATATGAGACATTGTGTTACTCACTGATAGCAGATAGCAGAGTAATTAAGTCCACAATAGTAACGAAACAGGAAGTTTAATCTACCTGGTTGAGTTAGGTTGCTTATCAGTGTCCTCTTGGATTCACAGTCTGAAAAGTCGCAAATTCTACCAAAAATCCCACGGCTTTACTTCCTTGAGGCTGTGGGAAAACTATTTGTTTTGCCCGTACACTAGGGGCGCTCTGGTGTCCTAGCCTACTCTAAGCAGACGATGGCTAAACCCCTCAAATGGATTTATCAAGGATGCTCTGTGGCGGTATTAGTTAGGTGATGTAGGATACAAAGATGTGTATTTGGTTTGGAATCTAAAGTAAAAAATATAACAATTTAACCACTGACTTAGAACTTCCATACCAATCAGACTTTAAGCAGACCACGTTATGAGTCTGCTGTGTTATGTCGTGATTTTTAGCAAATGACCTAAAACCTGGCTGCGGCGATACCTGCGAATTACAAGCTTTAGATATTAAAATGTTTGATTAGTCTGCAACATCCCAAAAATTGTTACTGGAAAGCCCTTTGTGGTTGATCTTTGCATAATATTTACTTGCAATTGGTGCTTGCTTGTGTCGAAACCTCAACAACTAATTCAATTAGATAACTAGCCCCATAGACACCTGTTTTTTTGTTAGTATTCAAAAAAACCTATTTACACAGTTGCAGTTCAATTGTTTGTTGTTTGTAAGTAGTTGTCAAGAATTGTTACAAAAGGAAGAAAGCACCTGAGGTTTAATGTCTGATTATTTCCAAGGAGATTTCCAATTACAGTCTGTCTCAGTGATGAATAATGCGGTGCGAAGTACCTCTGAAACCGAAGATTCGAGTGGAAAATTAGCTGCAACCATCGCTGAAGCTGCATCAGATCGCAAAGCGGGTGATATCTTATTGCTCAGAATGGCAGATGTATCCTACCTGGCAGATTACTTTGTGATGATGACTGGCTATTCTAGGGTACAGGTAAGGGCGATCGCCGAAGCAATTGAAGAAAAAGTCGAAAATGAGTGGCAAAGGCGTCCCTTGAGGACAGAAGGAAAAGCCGATGGGAGTTGGGTTTTACAAGACTATGGCGATGTGATCGTTCACATCATGATGCCCAAGGAGCGGGAGTTTTACAATTTAGAAGCGTTCTGGATTCATGCAGAACGGATTTCGCTACCAAAATCCGATGACGGAGGAGGTAAACCAACGTGATTAAGTCCTCGGTTTCCAATTGCCCTGTTCCCACAGAACAGCAGCCTCTAAATGAGTACGAAGAGTTAAAAACTTCCTGGCTGTTTCGTGATAGCACCTTAAATTGGCATAAGTATATTACGAAAATAGTTTGGATTTGGAGTTTATCGTGGCTGGTAGCAGGACCGGTAGCAGCGGCAAGTTTTCCTCCGCATAAGTATATTACCCATTTTATGCTTTGTGGTGCAGCAGGAGCGAGTGTAGGAGTCGTGCTAGCACTGGTACGTTTGTACTTAGGCTGGTTCTACGTGCGGGATCGCCTCTATAGTCCCACAGTATTCTATGAAGAGTCAGGTTGGTACGACGGTCAAACTTGGACAAAGCCCCTGGAAATCCTTGACCGCGATCGCTTGATTGTTACGTATGGAATCAAACCCATTCTCCGACGGTTACAATTTACTTCTGCTGGCTTGGCTGGATTGTTTCTTATTGGTACTATAGTTTGGCGTTTGTTGTAAATAGTCATTAGTCAGTGGTCAGTAGTCGTTAGTAAAAAACAAATGACATAGACACCTTAGCGGCTTCCCGCAAGGTAGGATAAATGACTAATGACAAATAATAAAATAGTGATAAATTTTAACCCATGACAATGGGAAAACGAACTCAAGCCACAGCACTGGAAGTCCGGTTGCTGCGGGAAGGTATTATTGAATCGAGGCATATAGTCCAGGCTGTTGTATGCGACGAACGAGGACGGGTTCTAACTGTTGCCGGCAACTCAGAAACAGCTGCGTTTGTCCGTTCAGCGCTCAAACCATTTCAAGCACTCGCCGTCACAGCTACAGGTACACTAGAACGCTACGATCTTAATGATCGCGACTTGGCAATTATCACGAGTTCCCACAAAGGAACGATAGAGCAAGTCCGACAGGTGTTTAACATCCTTTGGCGAGCCGATCTTGACCCTTCAGTACTCCAATGTCCAATTCCTGAAGGCAAGCGGAGTCCTCTAGAATACAATTGCTCTGGGAAACATGCGGGAATGCTAGCCGTTTGTCAACAACGCCATTGGCCTTTAAATAACTACTTGGAACGCAAGCACCCAATACAGCAGTTAATTTTAGGCAAAGTATCAGAGTTACTGCGAATGCCAGCGGAAGAATTTATCAGCGCTCATGATGATTGTGGCGCACCAACTTATCTGATGCAACTCGGTCACATGGCGTCTTTATATGCTCTGCTAGCTTCTAGTACCAATTTAGATATGGAGCGTATTGTCCGTGCAATGACTCATCACCCAGCTATGGTGGCAGGTGATGGAGAATTTGATACGGAATTGATGCGCTTAACTCCAGGAGAACTAGTAAGTAAAGCTGGTGCCGAAGGAGTGCAGTGCATTGGTAGACTTGGTGAGGGTATGGGATTGGCGATTAAAGTCATGGATGGGGCAAAAAGGGCAAAATATGCCGTTGCTATCCACTTGCTCCAGCAGATGGGCTGGATTAGTCCTAGTGCGGCAGAAAGCTTGTCAGAAAAGTTTATGACTTTAGGAAAATACAAGCGTTTAGAAGTTATTGGTGAATTATCGTTTTTGTAGTTGCCAAACTTTTGACTTTGGGTTAAACTAGAAAAGTAAACAAACGACGCGGGATAGAGCAGCCTGGTAGCTCGTCGGGCTCATAACCCGAAGGTCAGTGGTTCAAATCCACTTCCCGCCACCAAATAAAAGATCAAACAAATCCCTCCAACCTTTACAGATTGGAGGATTTTGTTTTATTTTGATCTATTCTGAAGTAGGAACCTTCCAAAAAGCGCGGAGAAACATGGTTGTGAAGTTGCAGCGACCAATTTTAGTAGGAGGACTGGGACTGTCCTTTTTCCTGTGGATGCTAGAAAATTGGCATCATTCAATAGTGCAGCTGGGTGAATTTAGTTTATTAGGCACCTTAGCTGTTGGCGGTGGTTTGTGGTTATTACAGCAAAATCGCCCGAAAGGCAGTTTAGAACAGCTAAATGGTATGCTTGTGGATCGGTCAACCGTGGAAAGTGCGATCGCTAAAGCTGAAGCTGTAATTAACCAACTGGCAAAGGAAGCAGAAAAACATACAGCCTTAGAGACACTGCGAGAACAAGTTGCCCAATTGCTGTTGGAGTTAGACAGGCAAGAAATTAAACTGGCTGTTACTGGCGGGAAATCCGTGGGTAAGAGCACTTTAATTCAGGTGCTATCTAACTGGCAAGAAAATCAGCCAAGAGTCAAATTCCAAGAGACAGCATCTTTGTTTACAGAAGTGGGTGACAAGTCGGATGCAGATGTTCTGGCAGAAGTGGCAAAATCAGATTTTGTTCTGTTTTTGACAAACGGTGATTTGACAGACTCAGAATTTCAAAGTCTCCAGCAGATAAAGGCAGCAAATCAGCCCACAATCTTAGTTTTTAACAAACAAGACCAGTATTTAGTAGATGAACGCGCCAGCATCTTGCTGTCATTAAAACAGCGGATACAAGAAAATGTCGTTGCAACTGCGGCCTCTCCCATTCCCATGAAAGTACGGAAGCATGAGGTTGATGGTTCTGTGCAAGAGTGGCTGGAGCAACCAGCGCCAGATATCCAGCAGTTGACACAGCAATTAGGCGAAGTTTTAGCACAGCAAGGACAACGCCTAGTGTGGGTAACTACCATGAGAAAAGCCAGATTGCTAAAAGCTGAGGCGAAAAACTGGCTGAATGGAACCAGACGCGATCGCGCCACCCCAGTTATAGAACAATATCAGTGGATAGCTGCTGCTGCTGCCTTTGCTAACCCAGTCCCAGCACTTGACATCTTGGCAACTGCGGCAATTAATGCCCAAATGGTAATGGATTTAGGCAATATATATCAGCAGAAATTTTCCCTAGAACAGGCGCAAGCTGTAGCTGGAACAATGGGAAGTTTAATGCTGAAACTCGGTTTAGTGGAACTTTCTACAAAGGCTGTTGGTACTGTCCTTAAAAGTAACGCTGTCACCTTTGTTGCTGGTGGCGTAGTGCAGGGAGTAAGTGCCGCTTATCTAACCAGAGTAGCAGGCTTAAGTTTAATCGAGTATTTTCAACAACAGGAAGTAGCTATAGATTCGGGAAATGCTTTGAATTTGGACAAGTTGCGGCAAACTTTGCAAAAAGTATTTCAGCAAAATCAGCAGATGGCTTTTTTACAAGGGTTTGTTAAGCAAGGCGTAAAGCGTTTGTTACCGGAAGCACAGCAGGTTGAACTCGTTAGTGCTGAGAAAACGGTTGGATAATCTCGCGCAAAGGCGCTAAGTTTTTCTTAGCGCCTTTTGTGTGTGAAGTTGGAAATCAGTTTGGAAGTAATGACTAGTGTTCGCCCTTGTATATTCTCCTTTTTTGCTGGCTCAGGTTTTTTAGATTTAGGTTTTGAAACCTGCGGTTTTAAAATTGTTTATGTCAATGAAATTTTTTCCCCATTCATGGCAGTGTACCGCTATTCACGGGAGGTTCTCAACCTAACATTGCCAGAATACGGATACCATGACGGAGAAGCAGGAGACGTAACCAAACTTATTGAAGGTCTACAAGCACAACGTCTCTGGGAATTAGTACAAGACTGCCGTAAGTCTAATAATATTGTGGGCTTTATTGGTGGCCCTCCCTGTCCTGATTTTTCTATTGGTGGAAAAAACAGAGGACGTTTAGGAGATAATGGCAAACTTTCTGCTTCCTATATTGAATTAATTTGCCGGAATCTTCCAGATTTCTTTTTATTTGAGAATGTTAAAGGTTTATGGAGGACAAAAAAACATCGTCTGTTTTTTGAATCGTTAAACCAACAGTTACAGCAAGCAGGCTATATATTAACAGAGCGATTAATTAATGCTATTGAATTTGGTGTACCCCAGGATAGAGACAGAATTATTCTTGTTGGCTTCCACAATGATTTTATCAAGAACATAGGAATAGAAATTGATAGTGACCAATTTCTACGTGAAGGAGCTTTCCCCTGGGAAAATAATATTTTATATCCTCAAGAAAAAGTTTTTGCTTATCCTTGGCATAGATGCGAACCTTTTAAAGAAAATTCCATAGTGCCTTGTCCTGATAACATACCTCTAGAACTAACTGTTGAATATTGGTTTAGAAAAAATGATGTGACAAAACATCCTAATGCTAAACATTATTTTCAACCAAGGGCAGGTATCACGAAATTTGCTGCTGTTGATGAAGGAGATGATTCTAAAAAATCTTTTAAACGTCTTCACAGATGGCGTTACTCTCCGACAGCTTGCTATGGAAATAATGAAGTACATTTGCATCCCTACAAAATCCGCCGAATTTCTGTAGCGGAAGCTTTAGCCATACAATCTTTACCTGCAAATTTTGTGCTTCCAGAAAATATGTCACTAACAAATATGTTTAAAACTATTGGTAATGGCGTGCCATACTTGGCATCAAGAGCGTTAGCTAAAACTGTTTTTGACTTTTTAGTAACTAAAGAATGGCATTTTGAAGAGGAAATCAAGCAATTGGAGCTACCACTCACTTTTAGTTAAATTGTTGTAGAACTTAACTAATGTTGAATAGCTGCTGCAACTAACGGCACTAAATCTGCTTTTCTTGTGTATGGATATGTACCATCTACCAGCTTAAAATTTTGTTCCAGTGCCACACCATGAGGGGCAACTGCTGTACTAAATATAGTTCTATCAGCAGGCGTTAACTCACTGACAACCATGTAATATTTCCAACTTTGCTGTAATACATAACCAATTGCTTTAATCATAGCTGCTTCAAACAAAGGCTGATAACGACGATCTGGACGATTTGAAGTTTTGAGGGAAACTGCTGCTTTGACTTCTTCTATATGTAATTTTCCTTTTAAAAAATTATACAGTACTAAACTTTCTGGATCTCTTGTTTGTTGCTGTAAAAGTGACTTAATGATGTTTGAATATACATGATTTTCAATAATAACAATAATATAGTTTGGGCTAGGCATAAAAATTTTGTCTTTAACAGGTTGTATTTTCGCTAAAGCATTATTTACATTAGCAAAATTATCCTTGGTGAATAAGTTTAAAAAATTTGAATATGCTTCATCTACTCCTTCTATTTGTAACCTTGAATTTGGCATAGAAAAAGCCGCAATACATACCCCAGTTTCTTGATTAATCTCAAAGATAATTTCAGACAATAAACTAGTTGCTATTAACTCGTTCCATCCTCCTATCGCTTTATTGAGAGCGCCAACTTGGGGATTTTGTGAGTACTTTTCTCTAAAAGCTTTAATTGTTTCGTTTTCATCCAGTCTAAAATTTCACTAACCGATAAGTTTTGAGCTAGTTTAATCACTATCTCAGAAGATAAATTTCTGTATATACTTCTGCTATTGATACGGAATTTACCATTTGATATTTCTGTAAACCATGTCCTATCACTAGGCATTTTCTTATTTTTTCAGATAAGGTGCAGGGAGATTTTATAACAGGTAAAGATTATTACCAAGGATATTTCTCCTTCCTAACCTTACTGCTGCCTAATGTCAACTTAAATACCTACACTTATTTAGAGACATCTGCAAAGCCGATATACGAGATCAAGTCAGCAGACTGTTTTCAGGATAAACTCGTAATAAATGTGGTTTAATATATATATATAAGAAATGTTTTAATTTTTTATAAATTAATAATCAATCACTGGCAGAAGACACGATGGCAGCAGACTATCCAGAAATTGATATTGCGCCATTTATTGATCACGCCCTGTTAACGCCAACAGCTACCCCAGAGCAGGTTGAGCAATGGTGTGAAGAAGCATACAGATTTAATTTTGCGGCGGTTTGTGTGTACCCCGCCTATGTGAAGCAAGCAGTCGAGCTTCTGCACGGCAAAGAACCGAAAGTATGTACAGTTATTGGTTTTCCTGCGGGTGCGACGACTTCAGCCGTCAAGCTGTATGAAGCTCAAGAAGCTGCGGATAGTGGAGCCACTGAGTTAGATGTGATGATCAATCTGGGCTGGTTGAAAGCTGGCAAAACAGAAGAAGTCCACCGGGAGATTGCCGAAATTTGCGAAGCGACTGGGCAAACTATTAAAGTAATTTTAGAAACCAACCTGCTGACAGATGCAGAGAAAAAACTGGCAGCTGAAATATCTATGGAAGCGGGGGCAGCATTCTTAAAAACCAGTACAGGTTGGAATGGTGGAGCTACCGTTGCAGATGTAAAACTTTTGAAGGAAGTAGCAAAAGAAAGGGTAGGCATTAAAGCATCAGGTGGGATTCGCACCGTTAATCAAGCCCTGGACTTAATCTTAGCGGGCGCTACTAGATTAGGCACATCTCGTGGTATCGATTTGATCCGTCAGCGCGATAATCTGGAAGAGAGTGGATAATCATTTGTCTTTTGTTCTCTATCCTACTCTAGCTTTCTCCTGCAAAGACGCTATTGTACGCGGGTAATAGTAAGCCACTCTTTGAATATCTATGTAATTTGTTCTTCGTCCTAAACCTAATGACTAATGACTGATGCCCCTTACGGATGACGCTCGTTCCGAAGCTCGTGATGCTCGATGACTCGCTACTGCTGTGCGCTAAGAGTGCCCCGCTTTTCTACGAGAGGCTGTGCGCCCTAAGCGTAGCTATGCCGCAGGCTTTACGAGACGCTACGCAAACACTAACGCCAGTCACCTGGGTTGCGAAAACGCCACTTGCTAAGAGCGAACAAGCCGGGAAACTTCAGAGTTCTGTTCGCCCTTGGAGGAAAGCGGAGCCATTAACGGAAGCCGCTGTTCCGACTTCTCTTTGCAATACTGGACTGGACCACCGCGCTGGCTCACTAATGACTAATAACTCATGAGTAGAACCTATAAAGCAACTGGAATTAATCTCAAAACCCAGGCGCTAGGAGAATCGGATAAAATAGTGACGATTTTGACACGAGAATTTGGTCTGATTCGAGCAGTTGCTCCTGGGGCACGTAAGCACAACTCCAGCCTTGGTGGTAGGAGTGAGATGTTTGTGGTAAATGAACTATTAATTGCCAAAGGGCGATCGCTCGATAAAATTACTCAGGCACAGACGTTAAAAACTTATCCAGGTCTAGCTAAAGACTTAGGAAAACTGGCTGCTAGCCAGTATTTAGCAGAAATAGTTTTATGCCAAGCCTTGAGCGAGCAACCCCAGGAAGAACTCTATGAGATACTTAATGAACATCTCAGCCGCTTGGAAACATTGCCCAAGACGGAAGTATATAGTATCTTGGCTTACTTAGTTCATGCGGTATTTCACCTTTTAGCTTTGGCAGGATTAACGCCTCAAGTACAAGTCTGTTGCCTAACTCAGCGCCCCATAACGCCAGACTTTACAGACCCTAACTGGCAGGTAGGATTTAGCATCGCTGCCGGTGGAACGGTTTGCTTAGAAAACTGGGAACGATCACGAAAAGAGGGAGAAGGTGAAACAAGGAGACACAGAAATTCATCTTTTCCTCAACTACTCAATCACTCCACTACCTCATCGCTTTCAAAACCTGCCTACCAAACAGTTGTTGTCCATCGACAAGAAATACCTGTGATTTCTTGTCGTTTGGGTGCCACAGAACTGGCAATGCTCCAACATCTGTCGCAACCAGAGATAATGCAGATGGATGCAGCCAAAGATTATGGCTGGTTATCTGTTGAGCAGATTTTGCGCCAGTATACTCAGTATCATTTAGGTCGCCCTATTCGCTCTGCTACCTTAATCGACTCTTATTTTGCTGCCAACCATGATGCAACCATCTGATTTGGATCAAAAAATCCTGCCTTTGTCACCCAGCTACGCCAAAAAACAGAATAGAGCATCAGATCCTACCGTAACCAATCGCCTGAGTGCCGTTCCCAAGTCAACACCCAGTCAAATCAATAGCCAAGAAATATCTCCAAAAGACGTTTCTAAAAACGATAAAAACTGGGCGACAGAAATACCTAAAACTGATGTTCCGAGTCAATCAGAAAAACAATCTGATGAGCGATTAGATACTGCTGAGACAGGTAGCAATGGGCAAATACCAGTAACAACTACCCCAGAACAAGAACCACCGAAATTAGATCGGTCTGGTTCCGGTGGAAAAGCCTCATCAGGGAATGTAAAACATTTAGGGTTTTTACCCGTATTGAGAAATCCCAATTTCCTGGCTCTTTGGGGTGGTCAAGTTTTTTGCCAACTTGCTGATAAAGTGTATTTGGTACTGATGATTGGCTTGATTCATGGTCAGTTTCAAACAGGCAATCAGAGTATTAGTGGTTGGGTGTCAGCATTAATGATGGCTTTTACCATTCCCGCTGTGCTGTTTGGTTCTGTTGCTGGTGTGTTCGTAGACCGCTGGTCGAAAAAAGCTGTGCTGGTGGCAACAAATGCTTGGCGTGGCATCCTGGTTTTAGCAATTCCTTTCCTATTATGGTTGACTCATGATTGGAAACCCATAGGAATGTTACCAGTCGGTTTTGGCATCATCTTGGGTGTGACTTTTTTAGTTTCCACACTGACACAGTTTTTTGCGCCAGCAGAACAGGCGGCAATTCCCTTAGTAGTAGAAGAACAGCATTTACTCTCTGCTAACTCCCTTTACACAACGACAATGATGGCATCGGTGATTGTCGGCTTTGCTGTGGGAGAACCGCTATTGGCGATCGCTGATCAAATTTGGCTGCAACTCGGTGGTAATGGTGGACTGGGTAAAGAACTTTTGGTAGGTGGCAGTTATGCGATCGCGGGACTAATTTTGTTTCTCTTGGCAACTAAGGAAAAACCTCATGCTCCCGAAACAGAATTCCCTCACGTATTCTCTGATCTGCGAGACGGTTTTAGCTACCTCAAAGCAAATTATCGTGTCCGCAATGCCTTGCTTCAGCTAATTATCTTATTTTCTGTTTTTGCAGCATTAACTGTTCTTGCCGTTCGGATGGCAGAAATAATTCCTAACTTGAAAGCCTCCCAGTTCGGCTTTTTACTAGCAGCTGGCGGCGTTGGAATTGCTGCTGGAGCAGCAATTCTTGGTCAATTTGGACAACGCTTCTCCTATAGCCAATTAAGTCTGTGTGGTTGTTTGGGTATGGCAGCATCTCTGATTGGTCTATCAATATTTACAACGCATCTTTGGGTAGTCCTGCTATTGGTGGCCCTGGTGGGTATCTTTGGAGCACTAATTGGTATTCCCATGCAAACCGCTATCCAAACAGAAACTCCGGCAGAAATGCGTGGCAAAGTATTTGGTCTGCAAAATAATGTGATTAATATTGCCCTATCCTTACCTTTAGCATTAGCAGGTATAGCAGAAACTTTTGTGGGATTACAGGCCGTTTTTCTGGGATTAGCTGCGATCGTCTTTTCAGGAGGTATATTAACCTGGCATAACTCAAAAGAATAGTTATCAGCTAACAAGAATTATTATTCATTACCTTTTTACTTAAAGATTTTGTGTTCATGGTAAACTTAGGTGAATAATAATTTATCGCATACTTGCTGGGAATTAATCTGACGTTAGCCAGAATAAGTTGTTTATATGTATAAAATGAACAACTTATAAGTAAAGTAAATAAAGCCGTAAGTCCATTAGTTTAAACATCTGAAAAATCAGATTTTTGAGCTAACGTGTGGCAGTAATTTATCATAACTAAAAAACTAGCAAGTACAGCATGATAAAAAAAGACAAAAAAAACACATAAAACTGAATAGATAAAACTCGCTTTTCTTATAGCTAATAAAGAATGCGTATAGCCTGGATTGGAAAAAAATCACCCTTTTGCGGTAATGTCACCTACAGTCGAGAAATTACAAATGCCTTGCTAGACCGGGGACATCAAGTTAGCTTTCTTCACTTCGCTCAAGAAGAATCGGAACCAGACAACTGGCCAAACTTTCAGGAAGTTTCCCTACCCTTCATTTACAAGTCCCAGGTTTACACAATTCCTACTTTTAAAGCGACCAAAGTTTTAACCCAGTCGCTACGGCAAATCAAGCCGGATGTAGTTCATGCTTCCTTGACCCTATCTCCTCTTGATTTTGTTTTACCAGAAATATGTGAACAACTGAGTTTGCCCCTAATTGCCACTTTTCACACACCATTTGCTGGCAAGGGGGCAAAACTGATTTCGGGGACACAACTTTTAGCTTATCAACTCTACGCGCCTTTTTTGGTTAACTATGATCGCGTGATTGTATTTTCCCAAATTCAGCGAGAATTATTAGCACGTATGGGTGTACGGGAAGAAAATATCGCCGTAATTCCCAACGGTGTTGATACCAGCAAGTATTCTCCCGGAACTTCTAAAGTCAAAGCAGAATTTAAAGCCGAACGCTTGTTTGTCTATCAGGGTCGCATAGCCCCAGAGAAAAATATCGAAGCCCTCCTCCGGGCTTGGAAGCAGTCAGAAATGGGGACTGATAGTAAGTTGCTAATTGTTGGCGATGGCCCTTTGAAACCTTCTTTAGAACCATTTTATGGTTGGGAATATGGCATTATCTGGCTGGGATTTGTTGCTAATGAAGACCGACGCATCGAAATTTTGCGGGGCGCAGATGTATTTATTTTGCCTTCATTGGTAGAGGGTCTGTCCCTCTCTTTATTAGAGGCAATGGCATGTGGACTAGCTTGTTTAGCAACAGATGTAGGTGCAGATGGAGAAGTATTGGAAAAAGAGGCAGGTATAGTTCTTAATACTAAGACAGTGCGATCGCAATTAAGAACCCTCTTACCAGTTTGCCAAGACCATCCTGAGTTAACAACACTACTAGGGCAAAAAGCTAGACAGCGCGTATTAGACCGTTATACCCTCAGTAAGAATGTTACTCAGTTGGAAGAACTTTATAAAGAAGTTTTAACACAGCGTCCTCTACCTCTAAGTCGCAGAGCTTAAAAAAAGTAAGAACTATTTTTGGTATCAAAGCGATAGATGTTCATTACAAGCACAGATCAAGACTCAGAATTTTGTAAAAACCATCCCAAACTTGTTGGCTGTTCATAAACCCGTTTCAGGGTGTTCACATCTCTGGGAGAAATAGGCGGGGGGTTGCGAACTTGGGAAAAATATAAGGCATCAGTTTGTAGCGGACTATGGCCCCAAATTCCCAGTGCATGACCGAATTCGTGGCGAACAGCAGCGGTGAGATAGTTACCAGTCTGGCTAGGACTCAACATTATTGTGAAGCGGTGGGATAAAATTTTGTTGTTGCTAGTGTACAACTCGTAAGTAGTTTGTGCAGAACGCGCACGGGGAACATTGTCGCCACGGGAAATCTGAAGAGGTGGCGCTTTTCGTACAATCTTAATGTCAGCAAGTTCTGGCTGTTCGACTACTGTCAAAGGCAAATAAGCGCTCCATTCCTGTACAGCTTGCAAGACACTGTTAACCCATGCTTGAGCCTGTTTTTTGCTAACAGTTTTTGGTAGCTCTACGTAAACTCGAATAGGAAATTGCGACCAAACTAAATAACCTACTTGGGTTTTTGTGACTTGGGAAAAGTAGTCACCGCTGTTTGTCTTATCTTGCCACTGCGCTAGTGTGGGTGGGAGAGGATGAGGGAGAAAGGAGGAGAGAGAAAAAGAAGTTCTGGATTTTAAATCATATAAAGATGATTTTGTCAAAGCATTAGTCAATTGGAGATTAGCCAAAATGAGTAGCAGCCCTGTGCCAATAGCTAAGGCAAGAGCTGCTAGTAACCGCCGTTTAATTAAATTTTTGAGGGTGTTAGGTTTTGGGCATTGAGTTCTTCCCATTTCCCTATTTCCCTTTTCTTATTTAGGTAGCCAACCGGCACTCAAAACGACTGTTAAACCAAGGAAAATAACTGTCAGTGCCCAAGTAACTCGGTTCAATGTATTTTCTGCGCTCTTGGTGCTGCTAAATAACTGGGCTTGTCCGCCAATAGCTCCAATACCATCACCTTTGGGGCTATGTAGTAACACTAAGACAATTAAACCTATGGCGGAAAATGCCCAAATGCCTTGCACGATATTAGTAACTGTCATGGTAGCAATCTCATTTATAAAAAGTTTCAAAACGGAGGAGTTAGGAGTTAGAAAAGCCTTGATTTGTGATTCTTAACTTTTAACTCCTAACTATTTCTACAGCCCGACTTGTGCGGGAGTGCGAGTACGTTGCAAGTCATATTCTGCTGATAAAAGCAGCGATCGCCCTGTCATCTCCGGTGGCTGAGGTAATTGTAAAATCTCCAGAATCGTGGGGGCAATGTCGGATAGCTTGCCATCGCTTCGCAGTTCGACATTAGTAGCATGTCCGGGGATTTTGACTTTCTCGCCTTCCACCAGAATTAAGGGAACTGGGTTGGTGGTGTGAGCTGTCCAGGGATTACCCTTATCATCTAGCATATACTCTGCGTTGCCGTGGTCAGCAGTAATAATTGTTGTACCACCGACTTTACCAATGCTCTCGACGAGACGACCCAGACAGCGATCCACTGTTTCAATTGCCGTAATCGTAGCTTCGATTTGACCAGTATGCCCTACCATGTCTGGGTTGGCATAGTTAATCACAACTAAAGAGTAGATACCTTTTTGAATCGCGGCGATCGCTACATCTGTAACTGCTTGTGCTGACATTGCCGGGGCTTTGTCGTAAGTCGCTACCATTGGACTGCTGACTAGTTCTCGATCTTCTCCGACAAAGGGTTCCTCTAGACCGCCATTGAAGAAATAGGTCACATGGGCGTATTTTTCGGTTTCGGCGGTGCGGAACTGCTTAAGATCGTGATTGGCTATGACTTCCCCCAGAATGTTACTCAGATTTTGAGGCTCAAAAGCTACAGCCACAGGTAAGTCTGAATCGTACTGAGTAAATGTGACAAACGACAGCGGTGTGATTTGCTGTCTTTCAAAGGCATTAAAGTTAGAACTGACCAAAGCTTGAGTCAGTTGTCTGGCGCGATCGGGGCGGAAGTTGAAAAATATTACCCCATCTCCTGGTTCTATTGCACCAGGAGCAATTCGGGCTGGAAGGACAAACTCA
Source organism: Nostoc sp. MG11 (assembly GCF_014904695.1). GTDB lineage: Bacteria > Cyanobacteriota > Cyanobacteriia > Cyanobacteriales > Nostocaceae > Komarekiella. Next base: position 24,836 of record NZ_JACXXN010000025.1, read on the forward strand.
TCATTTACCCCTTCGGCGTAAGATGCTTGCAAGACTTCCAAAGCCTTTCGACCATCACCTGCACCATCTTGTGTCATCACGTCATAGGCGCGTTTGACCCGATCCCAGCGGTGATCGCGATCCATCGCGTAGTAGCGACCGCTGAGGGTAACTATGCGCCCAATTCCTGTGCGGTCTATATAGTCTTGCAGCAGAGTTATTGCTTTTACACCATCTTTTGGGGCGGTGTCACGACCATCAGTAATGGCGTGGATACAAACTTCTGAAATTCGCTGGTTTTTGGCTAAATCTAGTAGTCCGAATAAATGGGTAATGTGTGAATGTACTCCACCTTCAGAACAAAGTCCTACTAAATGCAGCTTGCTATTTCGAGAGCGAACTTCCTGACAAATTTTGACAAGTGCTGGGTTTAAGGCAATAGAACCGTCTTCGACCGCATCTGAGATGCGTACCAATTCTTGCGGTACCACTCGCCCAGCGCCAATGTTCAAATGACCAACTTCCGAGTTGCCCATTTGTCCTTCTGGCAACCCCACGGCTTTTCCTGATGTGCAGATGAGGGTGTGCGGGTAAGCTGCCCATAAGCTTTCCACAATTGGAGTTTTAGCCGCGACAATAGCGTTTCCTCGCGTCTCCTCGCAGTAGCCCCATCCGTCTAAAATGACTAGCACCACAGGAGCAACAGGTGCTTTGGTCATAGTAAAATTGCCCTTTACTTTTTGTAATACCCGAATGATACCATTGCTAATCCCTGCCGCAAGTGAATTTCTGCTTATTAACTTCTTTTATGAAGGGCTTGCAGTTTTTTTAGATATTTTTTAAAATTTAGTAATTTTTTTATATTATTTGCGATCGCTAATAATTCAGTGATTACTAAGTAGTAGCGCATCAGCGCTACTACTTACCTATTTTCCCGTTACTTATTTGCGTTTCGTGCCAGATTTCGCAGCTTTTGCAGCTTTCTTAGCTGCTTTTTCGGCATCTATCGCGGCTAACTTTGCTTGTTCTTTTTCTTCGGCAATTTTCTGGAGATAGTAATGATAATCTCCTAAGTAGACGCGGAATTCGCCATCACGAATTTCTACGATTTTGTTAGCTACCTTAGAGATAAAATAACGGTCATGGGAAACGACAATTGCCGTACCATCATAGTTTTGTAGAGCTTCTTCCAACATCTCTTTAGCTGGAATATCCAAGTGGTTTGTCGGCTCATCTAAAATTAGTAAGTTCGCCGGACGTAAGAGCATTTTTGCCAATGCTAGACGAGCTTTTTCGCCCCCACTTAATGCCCCAACTGCTTTAAATACGGTGTCACCAGTAAATAAAAACCGTCCTAAAAGCGTGCGGACTTCTTCATTTTTCCAGTCAGGAACTTCATCATGGATAGTCTCCATAACAGTTCTCTTCAAATCCAAAGCTTCAGCTTGATTTTGCTCAAAATAACCAGGAATAACGTTGTGATCGCCTAATTGGACGATACCTTCTGTGGCTTTTTCCATACCCATGATTACGCGCAGAAGTGTAGATTTTCCAGCGCCATTGGGGCCAAGAAAAGCAATGCGATCACCTCTTTCAATCAGGAGATTCGCACCCAAAAACAAAATTTTATCACCATAAACATGAGTTAAGTCTTTAATTTCTACTACTTCGCGTCCACTGCGGGGTGCAGGGGGAAAGCGGAAATGTAAAGTTCTTACCCCAGCTATAGGTGCTTCGATGCGTTCGACTTTTTCCAGTTGCTTTTCCCGGCTTTTTGCCTGAGTACTGCGGGTAGCACTGGCGCGAAATCTGTCAACAAAAGTTTGCTGCTTTTCTAGTTCTTTTTGCTGGCGTTCGTAGGCGCTAAGTTGTGCTGATTGATTTTCGGCTTTTTGTTGTAAATACGCCGAGTAATTGCCAAGATAAGTAGCGGAAACACCACGTTCAGTTTCCACAATTTGGGTGCAAAGGCGGTCAAGAAATTCCCGGTCATGGGAGACTATTACCATTGGGGTAATTAGCCCTTTGAGGTAATTTTCTAACCACTCAATGGTTTCTAAATCCAGGTGGTTAGTAGGCTCGTCCAGCAGCAATAAATCGGGTTTTTGCAGGAGGATTTTACCCAAACTCATCCGCATCTGCCAACCACCACTAAAGGCGCTGACGAGGCGATCGCCATCTTCTAGCCCAAACCCCATCTCTGGTAAGATTTTGCCAATTCGTGTGTCTAGGCTGTAGCCATCCAAGGCTTCAAATTGGCGCTGTAAACGATCCAACTTGTCAATTAATTTATCTAGTTCCTCTGGGGTAGCCGTTTCCATGTCACGCTGCACCTGCGCCAGAGATAACTGCACTTGGTTCGCTTCTTTGAAGACTATCCAAAATTCTTCTCTGACAGTGCGGCTAGGGTCTACTTCAAACTCTTGGTTGAGGTAGGCTATGTGTAAGCTGGCAGGACGAATAATTTCGCCAGCAGTGGGTTCAATTTCCCCAGTGATGATTTTGAGTTGGGTTGATTTTCCAGCACCGTTGACGCCGACTAAGCCAATGCGATCGCCTGGTTTAACTTCCCAGTTGATATCTTTGAGAACTTCGCCGGTGGGGTATATTTTATTGATATGTTCTAGTCGCAGCATCAAGTTTCTCTCAGGTAGGGAGTGGGGAATGGTAGTTGGGAGGAAGTGCTAACGCCGTGTCTAATCTTAACAAAATTTAACTACAAATTTGGTACAGGAAATTCCGAGGAGATAGAGATCGAGTTTTGACTTACCTAAATATAGGTTTTATCACATCAATCTTAGGGTTGATATTACGATACTTGCTTGACTTTTATAATTCCAAACTTAAAGGTTGTGCTATCTGTACAACAGTCAACTCCAATACTAACAACCAGGGTATTTTGTCTTTGCGATCGCCTTCTTTTATTTCTTTGTGATCCACCCTTGTCTGCTTTAACTCATTTAATCCAAATATTACCTGTATTTATTCCCAAATTTCTCTGCGAAAACAGTCCTTTTAAAATCAATAAAAATGGTGTGACATCTTAACAAATCACACACTCTTCCTGTCTAAAAATACTTCTCTTTGACTTTGTGCTCTAACTTTCAGAAAACCACTCTACATTTATGTACTCTTTGCAGTTTATTTTCCCAATTCAACTTGCTTTTGCTTCATCCCCAGATGCTTCAGCAACAGCGGCTAACCTATCTGCCGCAGCTTGAACGATTTGAGCTACTTGGCTCAGAGGCATGTGCTGAATTTGTCTGAGAATCAAACTCAAGTCTGAGGTTTCTGGAATTGGTTTGCCATCCAAGCAGCTAAGCAACTCTTCCATTGTGTAGCCTGCTCTCGATGCGATTTGAGCCAAATTTTCCGTATCTGGTATCTTCACACCTTTTTCCCACATCTGAACAGCAGTAGCAGAAACTCCCAAAAGCTTACCAAACGCTCGCTGACTCATTGAACCGCGAGCCAGTTTAATGATTTCAATCAGTTTTTGTCTGCTTTCAATGTTCACTGCTTGTTTAGCTAGCCAACGTATTTACAAGTTCACTTTCAATACTACAAGTTTACTTTTATATTGACAGCCTGATGTTTTAGTACTAAACTAAGTATCTTTAGTTGTAAGATGACAACTATAGTAATGATTTTATAAGTAGGCGATCGCAGCCATCTTGAGCCAAAAGAACTTATTTTGCTACGGCAGATCAGCTAGTAGCTAGGCATTGCTGCGAACAATAATATCGAAGGTGCATCATGTTTCGCAAGCTACACAAAACTAATCAATATCGCCGCAAAGGTCGAAATCTTATAGCCGCTAATAAAATTAAACCAGAACAGTGGAATATTTCTCAATCAGAAGCCAAAGAAGCCCTAAAAGCAAAAGGCTACGATGTTAAGCAAATCAAAAAAATTCATCACTTGAAGCATCAGGTGTGTATTTCTTTCTGGGATGCAAAATGTAACGTGTGTAGCAGCTTTTTCAGCTACCGGATTTTTGCGCGTTGGCGAAGCGAAGTAGAAAAGTTAATTTATTGTTGCCAAAACTTAAAAGAATGGGCAAAGTTAAATCACCTCATGCAGTACGAATTTGCCTACTATAACTATCCTAGCGAAATAGAAAATACACTCGACGCTAAATTAGAAAACCACTTGCGTGTGTTGAATGCAACAGAACGACAAGCGGTTTTCCAAGTAGTTTAATAGTGACAATTAATTGGCAACACCAGAAGTCGCTAACTCTGCTAAACGCTCCTGCTGATCTTGAGATATACAAGATTGAATAACCGTTTCTAAGTCGCCTTCCAAGACAGGGTTGAGGGAATAGTTTTGACCTAGGCGGTGGTCGGTAACGCGATTATCTTTATAGTTGTATGTGCGAATTTTTTCTGATCGCGATCCTGTACCAACTTGCGATCGCCGCATGGAAGTAACAGCTTCTTGTTGTTCGCTTAACTTGATGTCGTACAACTTCGCCCGCAGAATTTGCATCGCCCGTTCTTTGTTTTGCAACTGGCTGCGTTCTTCTGTACAGAAAATGCGTATTCCCGTTGGTTTGTGCATCAAGTCAACGGCTGTTTCCACCTTGTTGACGTTTTGGCCACCAGCACCACCAGAACGAGCTGTAGTCATTTCAATATCTTTCGGGTCAATGTGAATTTCCACATCATCCACCTCTGGCATAATCGCCACGGTAGCTGTGGAAGTATGAACCCGTCCCCCAGATTCAGTTGCCGGCACGCGCTGCACACGATGCACTCCAGCTTCAAACTTTAGCTGGCTGTAAACGTCATTACCTTTAATTTCGAGAATGACCTCTTTCCAGCCACCCATTTCTCCGCGAGATTCGCTCACTAGAGAAACTTTCCAACCTTGAGTCTGGGCATAGCGGGTGTACATCTGCATCAAATCGCCAGCCCAAATACTTGCTTCATCGCCACCAGTACCAGCGCGAATTTCCAACATGATATTCTTTTCATCATTGGGGTCGCGTGGTAACAGTAAGACTTTCAAGCGAGACTCTAAATATTCTATTTTTTCCTCAAGTTCCTTTACTTCCAGTGCTGCCATTTCTTGCAACTCTGGATCACTCGCAGATTCTTTATAAACCTCACGCGCTCCGATCAAGTCTTCTTGGGCTGTTTTCCAAATCTCGTATGTATCAACTACCTCTTCCAAAGAAGAACGAGACTTAGCAATTTCTTGATACTCATCAGGGTTGCTAGCGGTATCGGGGTCGCCAAGACGACGTGTTAATTCATTAAAGGTTTGTTCAACAGATTTTAGTTTGTCTAGTAAGTATGATTCAGCCATGACGAGTGCGATCGCTCCTTAAAATAACAAGTTGGCTCGAGCATTAAATGACAATCGACCCAGCTGATGCAGGGTCGTCGTTAACAGCAGAGCCAACCCGCTACTTTTTGTTTTGATCGTCGCCAGATGTTTGAGTGCTGCTCATACCGTATTTGCGGAGGAAGCGCTCTACTCGACCCTCAGTGTCAATAATCTTCTGAGTACCAGTGTAAAAGGGGTGATTTCCAGACCAAACATCTACATGCAATTCTGGCTTGGTAGAGCCAACAGTCATCACAACTTGACCGTTGCAGTAAACTTTAGCTTCTGGATACCACTTGGGATGAATATCAGATTTAGCCATTGTTCCTTGTGTGGTGAATCTATATAAATTATAACTTTCAGCTTTCAATCAAGACTAGGAATTAGGGACTAGGAAAGAGTTTTCCTAATACCCTATACCCAATTTCCAGCAGCTTAACGCTTGGAGTACTGAGGTGCTTTCCGGGCTTTGTGTAAACCATATTTTTTCCGCTCTTTTGCTCTGGGATCACGAGTCAAGTAGCCTTCTGTTTTCAAAGGTGAGCGATTTTCTGGATCTAGTTGACACAACGCACGGGCAACTCCCAAGCGAATGGAGTCAGCCTGACCGGTCAAGCCACCACCTTCAGCTTTTACCAAAATGTCATATTCGTTTTCCAGTCCCAGAGTTTCTAGAGGTGCTCTGATGACGCCAAGGTAATTGGCGTTGAATTGAAAATACAAGGTTCCATCTTTCCCGTTGACAGTCAGTTGACCGTTACCTGGAATTAGACGTACTCGTGCGACTGCGGACTTGCGACGACCAGTTCCCCAGTACACGGCACGACCGCTATTAGCGTCTGCTACTACCATTAATTTTCCGCTCCAGGAATTGTATTAACTTTTAGTTCTTTAGGTTTTTGAGCTTCGTGGGGATGAGTGGGCCCAGCGTAGACTTTCAGTTTGGTGAACAACTGCCTACCCAGACTATTTTTGGGTAGCATACCTTTAACAGCGACTTCTACTATCCTTTCTGGTAGGCGTTGTTGCAGCTTAGCGAAGGTTTCTGTTTTCATCCCGCCAGGACGACCAGAATGGCGACGATAAATCTTTTGGGTACGCTTTTTACCTGTAACTGCTATTTTTTCAGCGTTGACGACGATAACAAAGTCACCTGTATCTAGGTGAGGAGTATATTCGGCTTTTTTTTTGCCTCTGAGAATCTGGGCGATTTCAGTGGCGAGGCGACCGAGGCGTTGGTCAGTAGCGTCTACTACGTACCACTCACGCTCAAGGGATTCTTGAGGAGGAAGGTATGTTTTATTCATTGTTGTTTGTCCTTTGTCACTTTGTCTTTGAAGTTCTGAACGCCGAAGCCGGTGCTCAGACTTCTCTGTTTGTCATTTGTCCGTTGTCATTTGTCGTTACTAATGACTAATGACTCTTGACTAATAACCAACTTTGGCAGGGTTTCGTACCAAATCTCTTTTGGAAAGGGAAAATTTGGATAGCCGACGCGCAATAAGCATAAGCCTTGGGGAGGTGCAGCGTGTTTCACTTCTTCCCGGCGTTGTTCTTTCCAGAGTTCTGTGAAGCTAGCAAGCGATCGCTTGCCAGAGCCTACTTGTGCCAGCATCCCTACCAAGAGCCTCACCATGCCATACAAAAATCCATCTGCCTGTATTTCTATATGGATAAATGGCCCACTACGACAACATTCTGCTGCTTGTACCTCTACCCAGGAGTGCGATCGCTTTGATCCTGCACGGTGAAAAGCAGCCAAATGGTGTTTTCCCATTAACGGTTTGAGGGCAGCTTGAATTAAGGCTTCATCCAAGGGATCATAATAATAATGCCAACTGAAGGGTTGTACGAACAAGTTCGGTAGATCTTCAGTGTATATGGTATAGCGATACCGTCGATAGGCTGCATTAAAGCGAGCGTGCCAACGGTTATCTACACTTGCCGATGCCCTTATTAATATATCTTGAGGCAGATAGCTGTTAAGAACTGTTGCCCACTTATGAGGTGGGATTAAACCTGTAGCATCAAAATGAGCTATTTGAGCAGCGGCGTGAACTCCGGCGTCGGTACGCCCAGCACCGTGTAGTGGTACATGGTATCCAATAATTTTCGTGATCGCTGCTTCAATCTCTTCCTGAACAGTGCGCTGCTGCTTTTGCCGTTGCCAGCCATGAAAGTAAGTGCCCAGGTATTGGATTACCAGGGCTACTCGGTGAGTCGGTGGAGGCTGGTGACTTTCTAACATACAGATTATGTCATTTGTCTCTTGTCAAATGAGTTGCGGAGTCTCAAGTAGAAATAACTTGACTCCTGACTCTTGACTCTTGACTAATGAATTAGACCAGTTCAATAATCGCCATTTGGGCATTATCACCCCGACGCGGCACAGTATGCAGGATGCGGGTATAACCTCCTTGGCGATTACCATACCGAGTGGGAGCTTGCTCAAACAAAGCGTGAACTAGTTGTTTGTCAAAGATATAGCCCAGGGCTTCCCGACGTGCTGACAAAGAGCCGTCTTTGGCTAGGGTAATCATTTTGTCTACTTCACTTCGCAGAACTTTAGCTCTAACTAAAGTAGTAGTTATCCGACCATGACGTATCAGCTCGGTAGCGAGCGATCGCAGCAAAGCACGGCGCTGATCGGTTGGTTTACTGAGTTTTTTGACGCGACAACGGTGACGCATAATTATGCACTATGAATTATGAACGGTTTTTAATTAAGGGTGTTTAGAACCTCTTTCCTGCGGCAGGGTAATGCCTAATCGTCGCTGCAAAGCTTCAACTACTTCTTCCGCTGATTTCTGACCAAAGTTCTTAATTTCTAAGAGGTCTTCTTGGGTATAATCCAACAAATCTGCTACAGAGTTAACCTGTGCTCGTTTGAGACAGTTATAAGCCCGCACAGAAAGTTGTAACTCTTCGATAGGAATCTGAGCAGTTGGATCGTCTGGAATGTCTGAACCTGTATCTGTTGGTTCTAGGGAGATATCTTTCAACGGATTGAATAAATCTACCAAAATGCCAGCAGCAGAGGATAGTGCTTCTTGGGGAGAGAGACTACCATTCGTCCAAACTTCTAACAGCAGTCGGTCTTTTGTGATCGAGCCGTCTAAACGGGCTTCTTCGACACTATAGTTAACTTTCCGCACTGGCATAAACACTGAGTCGATTTGGAGAAAGTCCAACGATGTGGCTTCTTCACGTCCTCGCTCTACGGTGCGATACCCTTTGCCTTTCTCGATCCGAAATTCCATTTCCAGCTTGCCTCCCTCAGCTAGGGTGGCTATATACTGAGTTGGATCAATGACTTCTACTTCACTGGGTAAATCAAAATGTGCCGCGGTAACTGTTGCTGGGCCGTTAACGAGCAACCGACCAATCTGAGGTTGAGAAGAATAGCTTTTAAGAATTACTTCCTTCATTTTCATGAGGATTTCCAGCACATCTTCTCGTACACCCGGAACTGTGGCAAACTCATGAGAAACGCCTGCAATCCGCACTGCTGTGACTGCTGTACCCTCTAAATTAGATAGTAAAACCCGCCGCAGCGCGTTGCCAACAGTTGTTCCTTGACCACGCTCCAGAGGTTCCAGAATAAACTTACTGTAATGGCTACGACTTTCTTCTGTACTAGACTCTACACATTCAATTTGAAACTGCGCCACGGATTAGCCTCCCTTCTTTTAAGGTGCTGCTAGCAGGCAAATCAATTGCCTCCCGAATTCACTTTATGTCCTGTAGATTTAGGTCTGTCAAACTCACAAAATAGAGTTTGAAGCTCCTATTGAGCTTACAGGTGTTGATAAAATTTTGGGTTTTCCAAAGTTTAGTTGCTCTTCCTACTGGAAGAACTGATACGCTTTGAGTAGGCCCAGCCGTCTGAAGTTTACAAGCTTTACCTAACGGCAGTTTGCACTTCTAATAGTCTAAGCATCCATGACGGGTGACTTATTTTTGATGAAACTTCTTGCCCTTAGTGTCTAATTTTTGATGATTAAACTCGACGACGTTTAGGTGGACGGCAACCATTGTGAGGAATCGGGGTAATATCCCGAATTAGTGTAATTTCCAGTCCTGCTCCTTGGAGTGCCCGGATAGCCGTTTCTCTACCTGCTCCTGGGCCACTGACCATTACCTCAATTTGACGCATCCCTTGATCGATCGCTCGACGTGCTGCGCTTTCAGCGGCAGTTTGTGCTGCAAAAGGAGTTCCCTTTTTTGCTCCCTTAAAACCGCTAGAACCAGCGCTAGCCCAAGATATGACATCTCCATTTTGATCGGTAATGGTGACAATGCTATTGTTGAAAGTAGACTGGATATAGGCCATCCCGTTGGGGACGTTCCGTTTTTGTTTTTTGCTCCCGGATTTTTTAGTTGGTTGTCTCGCCATATTTGTTTAGTGAATTTCAGGTAAAACTTGCTCTGATTGGCAAGCGGTGCAAAATTATTTGCCTGGTGCCTTCTTCTTACCGGCCACTGTCTGCCTTCTCCCACGACGGGTTCTAGCGTTAGTGCGAGTTCTTTGTCCTCTGACTGGTAGGCCCATGCGATGACGACGCCCTCTGTAGGTGCCAATGTCAACTAAGCGCTTGATGTTCATAGACTCCAAGCGCCGCAAATCCCCTTCAACTTGATAGTTGCTTTCTACTTCTGCTCGCAGGGCTGCGACATCGGCATCACTTAACTCTTTAACACGGATGTCTGGGTTTACACCTGTAGCCGCTAGAATCTCTTGCGACCGTGATAATCCAATCCCGTAAATGTAAGTCAGACCAATTTCAATGCGCTTATCGCGTGGAAGGTCTACTCCGGCAATACGTGCCACAATTAATCTCTCCCTATTGTTGTCGCAATTATTGTTGGAAAAACGTGATTAATCGCGTCTTTTCGTTTTAATGATGATATGTGTGTCGTACCCGAATTTGATGGTGGTAAGAGCACTATCCTTGACGTTGCTTGTGCTTGGGGTTGACACAAATCACCATAACGCGACCACGACGTTTGATCACGTTGCACTTTTCACAAATTTTCTTGACTGAGGCTCTGACTTTCATGCCTTTTCTAATTGACTCCAAATATTGAATTATAGCATTTTTAGGGAAATTAATTTCAGTTTACTAACTGAGGAACACCAAAAAGTTGTTTTATGGTAAAATTCTCTACATGTGATTTACTTCTTCCGTAGTCGATAAGTGATTCTGCCTTTCGTCAAGTCATAGGGAGTTAACTCTACTTTGACGCGATCGCCAGGTAAAATCTTGATATAATTGCGGCGGATCTTGCCGGAAATGTGTGCCAGCACATTAAAGCCATTGTCCAAGTCAACGCGAAACATTGCATTGGGCAAGGATTCAGTAACCGTGCCTTCCATTTCAATCAAATCTTGCTTAGACAATTTGTTTTTTCCTCAACTCAACAATCTCCTGTTCTGTTGCAGCAGCTTCATCTGCAAGAGAACATACTTTAAGAAATATATCAACAGTTTATTAATATATCTTAGCTAAAATTGATCTACTCCCTGCTAGGAGTGCAAGAAAGCAGGAGGTAACTACATACTTATTCTTGTCTCCCTTCCTTTGCGTCTGTCTCTGTCATGTTTCAGGAGGCTATTATCTTTTGAAGATCGCAAGTGACTTCTTCTTGGGGCTGATTACCATTGATCGTGAGGAGTTTTTGGCGCTCGCGGTAATAGTCAATCAAAGGCGCAGTTTCAGCGCGGTAAACTTCTAGCCGACGACGAATCACCTCTTCAGTGTCATCTTTTCGTCCTCTGCCGAGTAAACGTGCTACCACTACTTCATCTGGCGCATCTAAGTTAACTACCCTTTCGCCATGCTGATGCGTTTTTTCCAATAACTCCTGCAAAAAAACTGCTTGAGTTACTTTGCGGGGAAAACCATCAAGAATCCAACCGGATGCAATATCTGGCTGTTCTAACCGCTCCTGCACCATTTCCTGCACTAGCTGATCAGGGACTAATTCACCGCCATCAACATAACTTTGAGCCTTAATCCCTAAAGGAGTTTGCTCTTTCATGGCTTGTCTTAATATGTCGCCCGTAGAAATATGGGGAATATTCAACTTTTTAGCCAAGGTTTGAGCTTGAGTTCCTTTACCAGCCCCAGGTGGCCCCAAGAAGATTAATCGCGTCACTATTGTTTCACCATTCCTTCATAGCGCTGAGAGATGACGTAAGTTTGGACTTGTTTAGCTGTCTCAATTGCCACACCAACTAGAATTAACAAAGAGGTTGCACCCAGACCCTTAAAGGTTGGTACTCCTAAAGCACTTTCCACGCCGGTTGGAATAATAGCAACTAAACCCAAAAATATAGCACCCAAAAAGGTGAGTCGGTTTGTCACACGCTCAATATACTCACTAGTCGCCTTACCCGGACGAATGCCAGGAATACTGGAACCCATTTTCTTCAGGTTTTGCGCTACGTCTACTGGGTTGAGTATCAACGAAGAATAGAAATAGCTAAAGAAAATGATAGAAATCATGTAGACCAAAGCATATATCCAAGAACCAGAACCGCTTGGACTCAGATAAGTGTTAACAATATTCGCTAATTCTGGGTTTTTGGTAAAATTAGCGATCAAAAGTGGCAAACTCAGGATGGCAGCTGCAAAGATAATTGGCATGACGCCCCCAGCTATTAACCGCAGGGGTAAATAACTACGTTGCTCTGCCAAAACGCGGCGACCTACTTGGCGACGAGCCGAAATAATCGGAATGCGACGCATTCCTTCTTGCACAAAAACAATACCAACAATTGTTGCTAGGAAAACCAAGATCAGCACTATCACACGACCTACTATTTCCCGACCACCAACTTGTACCAAGTCAATGGTATCGCCTAATGATTTTGGTAACGATGCTACAATGTTGACAAAAATCAACAATGATGCGCCATTCCCAATACCACGTTCTGTGATCAATTCTGAAGCCCACATTACGAACATGGAACCAGCAATCAGAGCGATCGCCGTTTCAGCTACGAAGACTGGCCCTGGGTTTAGAGCAAATTGCTGGAGAAATAATGCCGAAAAAGCCACACTTTGAATAATGGCCCAGCCTAAAGATACATAGCGGGTAATTTGTGCAATTTTCCGTCGACCAGCTTCCCCTTCATTTTTCTGTAAATTTTCTAAAGAAGGAATTGCCGCAGTAAGCAATTGAATAATAATGGATGCATTAATGAAGGGCAGAATTCCTAAGGCAAAGACTCCCAAAGTCGAAAGTCCCCGCCCAGAAAATATATCCAACAAACCGAATATGGAATTATTGCCCTGAATAGCTTCGCCAAATCTAACTCTATCAATCCCTGGTACTGGTAGAAATATGCCTAGGCGAACCAAAATTAAAATCCCGACAGTGACAAGCAGCCTGCCTCTCAGCCCAGCCGCTTGAGCCATCTGCATAAAAGTTTCTTGAGCCGTTGGGGCTTTGTCTCGACTGATCATAGAGTGCTACCTTTATTCTGAACCAAACGCTGGTAGCGAGTTGGTTTGCATTTAAGTGCGCTGTTCTGGCTCACTCATAAGACTTCACAACTCCCACCAGCTGCCTCAATTTTGCTACGAGCTGTACCTGTGAAAGCTGCCGCTTGCACCTTGAGCGGAATGCTCAATTCCCCATTACCCAAAATTTTCAATGGTCCCTTGACAGCAGTTATGATACCTGCTGCTTTTAAGGAGATCAAAGTTACTTCTGTATTAGCAGGAAGGGAAGCTAGCTTCTCTACATTAATCGTAGTGTAATTTTTACGATTAACAATTGGAAAGCCCTTCAACTTAGGCAGACGACGATACAATGGCTGCTGACCACCTTCAAAACCTGGTCGGGTACCGCTACCAGAGCGAGATTTTTGACCTCGCATACCTAAACCAGCACTAGCACCTTGACCGGCAGAAATACCTCTACCTACACGCTTACGGCGTTTTTTCGAGCCTTTTTGAGGCTTAACATCGTTGAGTCTCATAAGCTAAAAGTTGTCATTTTTCATTTTTCATTTTTCATTTGTCATTTGTTATTGCTAAGAACAAAGGACTAAGGACGACGGACGAATGACTACTCAGATATAGAGATGTTCAATAGCAATGCTCCGATCTTCAGCAACTTCGGCAAAGGTACGCAGTGTAGATAGGGCGTTGACTGCGGCTCTAGCATTGTTGAGTGGATTATTAGAACCAAGTTGCTTGGCTAAGACGTTGCGAACTCCTGCCAGTTCCAACACAGTACGCACAGCACCACCAGCAATTACCCCAGTACCAGGTGCAGCTGGGCGCATCATCACCTTAGCACCACCACCGACACCATCAATAGGATGGGGGATGGAGTTAGATTTGGTAATTGGAATGTCAATCAAATGTTTTTTGCCGTCGGCTACGCCTTTTTTGACAGCACCAATTACATCTGAGGCTTTGCCTACTCCAACGCCGACTTGACCGCGTTCGTTACCGACGACTACAATCGCTCGGAAGCTAAGCTTTTTACCGCCTTTGACGACCTTACTCACGCGTCGGATTTGGATAACCCGCTCTTGCCAGTTTGTTTCTTCTTTCTTTGTTCGGTTAGTTTTACGACGACCCGTTGCCATAATCAATGCCTCTGTTAGTCAATGGTCATTAGTCATTAGTCATTAGTCATTTGCTCTTAATACAAGGGACAAAGGACAGATGACAAAGGACAATTTAGAAATCTAAACCAGCCTCGCGTGCTGCATCGGCTAATGCTTTGACACGACCATGATATAGGTTGCCACCACGATCAAAGACTACTTTAGTAATACCTTTTTCTAGCAATCTCACTGCGATCAATTTGCCAACTTGCGCCGATGCATCACGATTAGCACCTGAACTTAAACTAGATTTCAACTCTGGTTCTACAGTCGAGGCTGCCACTAATGTATGATGCTGAGTATCATCAATGACTTGCGCGTAAATATGTTCATTAGAGCGAAACACGGCTAACCGCGGACGCTCTGGGGAGCCGATAACTTTACCACGGACGCGTCGATGGCGACGCTCCTTTGATTCTCTACGAGTAAGTTTCATTTTTACTTCTTACCACTCTTACCAGTCTTACCAGCCTTGCGTCTTACCTCTTCACCGGCATAGCGAATGCCTTTACCTTTATAAGGTTCTGGTGGACGAACGGCACGAATTTTAGCTGCTGTGTTGCCTACTATTTCTTTGTCATAGCCGCTGACGATGACATTAGTAGTACCTTCTACTGCAAATTGAATTCCTTCAGGTGGAACAATTTGTACCTGATGGCTGTAACCCATATTTAAAACCAGGTTACGACCTTGAACTTGTGCTCGGTAGCCAACTCCTTGAATTTCCAAACGGCGCTGAAAACCACTAGAAACTCCCTCGACCATGTTGGCAACCAAGGTGCGGCACAAACCGTGCATTTGACGAGATGCCTTTGTATCATCTCGTCGAGTTACCTGCAATGTTTCCCCTTCTTGGGAAACTGTAACAGCGGTAGGTAGATCGCGTGAAAGTTCCCCTTTAGGCCCTTTCACAACAACCTTTGTGCCATCAATCGCTACTTGGACTTTGGTGGGAACAGTAATTGGACGTTTACCAATACGAGACATGACTTTTTGTCCTTTGTTATTTGTCCGTTGTCCTTTGTTATTTGTCCTTTGTCTTTTCCTAATGACAAATGACCAATGACAAATGACTAATGACTACCAGACGTAGCAAAGCACCTCACCACCCAAGTTCTGACGCCGCGCTTCGCGGTCAGTCATGATGCCACTGGATGTAGAAATAATGGCGATGCCAATGCCGCCTAGTACTCTTGGTAATTCTTTTCTGTTGGAGTAAACGCGCAAACCTGGCTTACTCACTCGCTTTAAGGCGGTGATTAAAGGCTGGCGATTTTTGCCCTTGTATTTCAAGGAAATCACCAGATTACGCTTTACCCCTTCTTCGGCTTCTTCAAATTCAGAAATAAAGCCTTCCTCTCGCAGCACTTTAGCAATACTACGGGTCATTTTTGTAGCTGGCACTTGTGTAGTTTGATGCCTCGCCAAATTGGCATTGCGGATGCGCGTCAGCATATCTGCAATTGTGTCGTTAGCCGCCATCGTTCCCTCTTTAGATGAACTTATTGATCGCGAAAGGGCATTCCCATTTCTTTAAGTAAGGCGCGGCCCTCTTCGTCGTTTTTCGCTGTGGTGATGATGGAAATATCCATACCACGGATTTGATCGATGCTGTCGTACTCTACTTCTGGAAAGATTAGCTGTTCTCTTACACCCAGAGTATAGTTGCCGCGACCGTCAAAGCTTTTGGGACTAACGCCGCGAAAGTCTCGAATTCTAGGCAGTGCCAAGCTAATGAGTCGATCGACAAATGCGTACATCCGTTCGCCTCTGAGAGTAACCATGATGCCGACAGGCATACCTTGACGAATTTTGAAGCCCGCGATCGCCTTTTTTGCTCGCGTTACTACTGGCTTTTGACCAGCAATCAGCGCGATTTCGTTTATGGAAGCTTCGAGCGCCTTAGCATTTTGAGCCGCTTCTCCCAAACCTCGGTTAACAGTAACTTTCACCAACTTTGGTACTTGATGAACGTTGGTGTATTGAAACTGATTGATCAGTTTAGGGACGATTGTCTCTTGGTATAAGCTTTTGAGTCTTGTTGGCGCCATAGTTTCTTTTCCTAATTATCCCTGGGCTTGGTCAGGGAAGCTTATTTGTCCTCTATTACAAAGTTCTGTTCGCCGGAAGTCGGCGTACCCTGGGGGATCTTGCTACATACAGACTTTGCGCTTTGTCATTTGTCTTTTGCTAGTGACTAATGACTATTTATCTAAAATCTCACCAGTTTTCTTGAGTTTTCTCACCTTTTTGCCTTCTGGCGTAAAGGTGTAACAAACACGACTAGCGACGTTTTGCTTAGTAGAATAAAGCATCACATTAGAGCTATGAATCGGGGCTTCTTGGGTGACTATCCGCCCTGATTCACCTTCTTGCTGGGGTTTAACGTGCTTAGTTTTAATATTGACGCCTTTGACGACAACTTTGCTCAGTTGAGGAAGCGCTTGGATAACTTCACCAACTTTGCCTTTATCTTTACCAGCAATTATCTGGACTGTATCGCCAGTTTTGACATGCATCTTGTGGAATACTTTTGGCTGATCTTTTCGGTATGCCATTACAGCACCTCCGGAGCCAGAGAAACGATTTTGGTAAAGTTTTTCTCACGCAGTTCTCTTGCTACAGGGCCAAAGACCCGTGTACCTCTAGGATTACCATCTTTGTTGATGATCACTGCGGCATTATCGTCAAAGCGAATACTCATACCACTGTCTCGATTTACGCCTTTGCGAGTACGAACAATTACCGCTTCCACAACATCAGATTTTTTTACAGCCATGTTGGGTGTAGCATCTTTAACAACAGCAATAATTTTATCGCCTATACCGCCATAACGGCGATTGCCTCCACCTAAAATGCGGATGCACATTAATTTACGAGCGCCGCTATTATCTGCGACATTAAGGTAAGTCTGGGGTTGAATCACGATTAGTCTCCCGTGTGGTGCTGTTAGAAAACTAACAACTATGAGATGTTAAATAGATTTGACGTTGAGGACTTCTGTGACTTGCCAGCGCTTGGTTTTACTCAGGGGTCTGGTTTCTTGAATGCGGACGCGATCGCCCACTTTACACTTGCTTTCCTCATCGTGAGCTTTATAGCGCCGGGTTTGAACTACAATCTTGCCGTACTTGGGATGAGGAGCGCGGTTTTCCACAGCAACTACTACCGTTTTTTGCATTTTGTCGCTCACTACCAAGCCAACTCGTTCTTTGACTGCCATAATCTCCTACTTTTCTTCTTTAGCCGATTGACTTGCTGCCCGTTGGCGCTCCGTCTCTATTGTTAGCAATTGGGCTAAGCGGTGTCGGGCGTGTCTGAACTGGTGAGGTTTTTCTAGTTGTCTGGTTGCTTTTTGTAAGCGCAGCTGAAATAGTTGCCTTTTAATAGCAACAATTTCCTCAGCCAATTTTTGATCACTTAATTCTCTAGCTTCTGAAATCTTGGGAAGAGGCATAACCTACTCCTGCTCCTCTGGTTTAGAGCGCACAATAAACTTGGTTTTTATGGGCAACTTAAATGAAGCTAAACGCATAGCTTCTCTGGCAATTTCTTCAGAAACGCCAGCGATTTCAAATAAAATTCGCCCTGGTTTAACGACAGCTACCCAAAACTCCGGCGAACCTTTACCGGAACCCATCCGAGTTTCAGCAGGACGCATGGTTACAGGTTTGTCAGGGAAAATCCGAATCCAGATTTGTCCACCCCGACGAATGTAGCGGGTCATTGCCCGACGAGAAGCCTCAATTTGACGAGAGGTAATCCAAGCAGGTTCTTGAGCTTGGAGTGCAAAATCACCGAAGTTTAGGGTGCTGCCACGGCTGGCTAGTCCCTCCATCCGTCCGCGTTGTTGTTTGCGGAATTTAGTTCTTCTAGGACTTAACATGGTTTGTCAAGAGTCAAGGGTCAAGGGTTATGGGTCAAGGTTGAAGTCAATGGTCAAAAAATCTTGGACTTTTGACTATGGATTTTTGACTCTTGACTATCCTTCATTTGAGCGGTCTTCAAATTGCTGACGACGGCGTTGTTGTTGACGGCGACGAGGTTCGCGGTCACGGTCACGATCGCGTGTTGTGGGTGGGGGCGGAGTTTCTTCCTGTCCAGGGATAATTTCTCCCTTAAACACCCAGACTTTGATACCTAGAATGCCGTAAACCGTTTTTGCCGTGCAATAAGAGTAATCAATGTCCGCCCTTAAAGTATGTAGAGGTACTCTACCTTCACGAGTCCACTCTGTCCGGGCAATTTCTGCACCATTAAGACGACCGCTGACTTGGACTTTAATGCCTTGAATTCCGGCACGTTGAGCACGCTGAATCGCTTGCCGTACTACCCGCCGAAACGAAACACGGCGTTCTAATTGTTGAGCAATGTACTCGGCAATTAAGTAGGCATCAGCATCAACTCGTTGTACTTCAACTACGTTAATGCGAATTTGGCGATTGCTACCCAACAGTTCTTGGAGTCCGGTACGCAGTGATTCAATGCCTTGTCCACCGCGACCTACAACCACGCCTGGTCTTGCTGTACGTACTTCTAAGTCGATTTGGTCGGCTTTGCGCTCAATCCGCACCTCGGAAATCCCGGCGTTATTTTGAGCAAGTCTACCCAGCTTTTTTTCTATGTATTGACGGAGTTTGTGGTCTTCTTGTAGAAGTTCTGGATAGCGTTCAGGAACGGCAAACCAACGGGATTGATGTTCGTGTGTAATACCTAGGCGAAAACCAACTGGATGAATCTTCTGTCCCACAAATGCTTCCTCTAAAATTTCTTACTTTACGCAATTTTTCATGTAAACGTGCTTATTTCTCTGGGGCGGCTGCAACAGCCACAGTGATATGACACGTAGGCTTGCGAATTTGGTAAGCTCGACCTTGCGCTCTAGGTTGGAACCGTTTCAGCACTGGGCCTTGATCGGCATACGCTTGGGTAATCACTAGCTGAGTCCGATCTAACCCTGCATTGTGTTCCGCATTGGCAGCAGCGCTTCTAAGAACCTTTAATATGGGTTCTGTAGCTCTATAGGGCATGAATTCCAGGATAATTAGCGCTTCTCTATACGAGCGCCCACGAATTTGATCTAGTACACGACGCACTTTGTAAGCAGAAATACGTATAAATCGGGCGATCGCTTTGACTTCAGTAGTATCAGTAGCCATAATTTTCTCCATTTTTGTCATTTGTTATTCGTCGTTTGTCATTTGTCTTTAGCTAATGACCAATGACTAATGACTAATGACTACCTACCTGCTTTTTTGTCACTTTTACCATGACCCCTATAAGTACGTGTCGGGGCAAATTCACCCAACTTATGTCCCACCATCTGCTCACTGACAAACACTGGAACGTGTTGGCGTCCGTTGTGAACAGCGATGGTATGACCCACCATTAGAGGCAAAATTGTCGAGGCTCTCGACCAAGTTTTAATGACTTGCTTTTCGTTTTTAGCATTCAGCTTTTCAATTTTGCTGAGCAGATGATCGGCCACAAAAGGGCCTTTTTTTAGAGAACGACCCATAATCTTAAGTGCTGAGTTCTGAGTTCTAAATTTTAAGTTTCGAGTTTTGAGTCTTAAGTTTTGAGTTTTGAGTCTTAAGTTTTGAGTTCTTTAATTCCACTCAGCACTCAGCACTCAGCACTCATAACTGATTAAGACTCACGACCACCGCGACCGCGTTTAGAAGATTTGCGGCGGCGACGCACAATTAGTTTGCTGCTGGGTTTCTTAGGTTTGCGTGTCTTTGCACCCAAGGTGGGTTTACCCCAAGGTGTTACAGGCCCAGGTCTACCAATGGGTGCTCTACCTTCACCACCGCCGTGAGGGTGGTCAACTGGGTTCATGACGCTACCTCTGACCTTGGGACGGCGACCTTTCCAGCGATTTCGCCCTGCTTTACCTGCACTCAGGTTTCTGGCATCAGTGTTGCCTACTTGTCCAATAGTGGCGTAGCACTCACGCCGAATCAAGCGGACTTCTCCCGACGGCAACTTAAGAGTTACATAGTTACCTTCTTTTGCCACTACTTGAGCGCTAGCACCAGCAGAACGCACGATTTGACCACCTTTTCCAGGAGTCAATTCCACGTTGTGAACACTTGTACCCAAGGGAATGTTTGACAAAGGTAAGGCGTTACCATCTTCAAAGGGGGCTTCAGGCCCAGCAATAACTATTGTTCCGACTTTCAACCCGTTTGGTTGGAGGATGTAACGCTTCTCGCCATCCTGGTAATACAAAAGGGCAATGCGAGCATTACGATTTGGATCGTATTCAATAGCTGCGACTTTGGCAGGAATATTACGCTTATCTCTTTTAAAGTCGATGATCCTGTAAAGTTGCTTGTGTCCGCCACCCCGGCGACGGCTAGTAATCCGCCCTTGATTGTTCCGACCTTTGGCGCGATGTACCGATGTCGTGAGGGATTTCTCCGGCTCAGTTTTGGTAATTTCTGCAAAGTCGGAGATAGTAACTTGGCGAGTGCTGGGGGTATAAGGGCGATAAGAACGAGTACCCATCTTAGCTTTAAACCTCTGGGAATAGAACTTGTCTAATCTTGTCTTCGTCCCCAGGCGCGACAGTAACTATGGCTCGCTTATATTGGGGCTTGTAACCAATAAATCTGCCAACGCGACGCTTTTTACGCGGTGGTAGCGCAGTATTGACTTGTACAACCTTGACTTGAAATAGGTCTTCGATCGCCGCTTTGATTTGGGGCTTGGTTGCTTTCGGAATTACTTCAAAAGTGTATTTATTCTGCTCCATCAGCATGGTCGCCTTCTCTGTGACAATTGGGCGACGTACTAAGTCAGCAAGATCACGGGGGTCAAAGCTAGGCACTGTAGACCTCCTGGATTTTTTCTAGGGCTGATGCCGTAGTTACAATCTTGTCAGCGTGCAGCAAATCGTAAACATTTAGCTGGTCAGCTGCAATTAGCTTTAAATTTTCTATATTGCGGGCTGACAAATATACGTTTTCAGGAAACTCAGACAAAATTAACAGTGTCTTAGTTTCTGGTGCTGCTCCCCAACGAGCCAGTGCTGCCACTAATTCTTGGGTTTTTGGGCGGGATAGCTCGTTGCCAAATTCTTCTACTACAATCAAATCGTCAATACGACCGACCAAGGCTGTCCTCAGTGCTAAACGCCGTTCTTTGCGGTTTAACTTCAGATTGAAGTCTCTGGGCTTTGGCCCAAATATCACACCACCACCACGCCATAGTGGTGAACGAATAGAACCTGCACGAGCACGACCAGTACCTTTTTGCCGCCAAGGTTTGCGACCGCCGCCTCTAACTTCGGAACGAGTTTTTGTACTGGCAGTTCCTTGGCGAGAATTGGTCAATTGTCGTACTAAGGCTCTATGCACAATATGCGCTGCCGTTTCCTCTTTAGCAACTCGCAACTCGAAGGTCTTCTCTCCGACTTGTTCCCCTTGCCAATTTTTAACTACACTTTCAACCATTTTCCTTATTTGTCCTTTGTCATTAGTCATTAGTCATTTGACTAATGACTACTTCCCAACTTGTTTTGCAGGCACAACGTTCACTAACGCCCCTGGTTTACCAGGAATGGCTCCTTTAATTAGTAATAAGTTGCGTTCCGCGTCTACTTTCACGACAGTCAGCTTGCGGATTGTGATGCGTTTACCGCCTAAACGCCCTGCCATCCGCTTACCTGGATAGACACGACCTGGCGTTGTACCAGCACCAATAGAACCTGGCGCTCTATGGTTTTTGGAACCATGTGACATTGGCCCCCGACCAAAGTTGTTGCGCTTCTGGTTCCCCGCAAAACCGCGGCCGATACTTGTACCGATTACATCGACTATTTGACCTTCACTAAAAATATCTGCTTTAATCTGCTGACCTAAAGCATAATCACCTGAACTATCGGTGTGATACTCATTTAAATGACGCAATGCTGGCGCAGATGATTTAGACAAGTGACCCAACAGTGGCCTGTTTAAAGCTTTTGATTTAACTTCGTGATAACCGACTTGGATAGCAGCGTAACCGTCGGTTTGTTTCGTTTTAACTTGTGTAACTGTGCATGGCCCTGCTTGTATAACGGTGACAGGAATAGCTACTCCTGACGCGTCAAATATTTGGGTCATACCCAGCTTGGTGCCGAGAATACCTACTGACACTGCGACTGGTTCTCCTTTCTACTTGCTGACTTTGGAATTGGACTTTAGAGGACACATGATTGTCAACATTGGTCTTGGGTGGAGAGGCCTCCAAAATTTGGCGCAGCTGACGCCGAACCAGATTTCTCAGGACGCACCAAACTGTGTCCATACTGTTTGGTGAATCGCTTACTTTCACTCGCTGGCTCACCAGAATAGCCACAACTTCCCTCCCATTAGGAAGGAGTATCTTCTGGAATGATGCAAGGCGCTACAGCTTCAAGCTGTGTGCAGCAATGCTTTTGTCCAAGCAATTGCTCTGGCACTTCCTGGTTGCAGTTGGACTTAAGCGGATATTTTCCGCTCAGTATCCGTTAACTGAGACTGATGCAAAGCCGTGAAACCAACGCTACTGCTCAGTTTCTACTTCACTAAATACCTTAAGCTATCGTTTAAGGTTTTGCCTAGTTGTTCAGGGGCTACAGGAGTGAATGCAGCTTTTTTCTCATGGCTAGTTTTAATTTTAAGCTACAAGCTTAAAATTGACTGTACGAAATATCTAGCTTACCAGTGTTTTAACCAATTTGAGTCAGTTTGTCCAATTTACAATTGAGGCATTAACTAACTCAAACAGTGGGAACAAAAGGCAGCTTAATTTTCATGTTTGGTCACAATCTAATAATATATATCAATTATTCATTTTTGTCTATAGATTCGACTAAATCCCTCTCTTTGCTTATCTATCAAGGGTAAGAGGCGAAATGGTCAACCTAAAGGTTGAGGCGATCGCAGCAAATCAAGTAACAAAGTTTGCAATCATAACAGATGCTTCCGAAAGCGCCCATGATTCATCTAGCAACTCACGAAATATTGTAGGGCTGACGCGGGGAATTGTGAGTCAAAGAACTGAGTACTGAATTGTAAGTAATATTTCTCTTCCCAGCTACAAGTAGGAAGTGTCTTCAATACAGAACAGAGAATTCAAAGCTTAAAATCCTATTAACCTCATAAAGCGAACCAAATCTAGTTCATAAGTTATTGTTGAACTCAATCTCGCGGTTCACGGTAAATAATAGAGATATCTGAGTGGGATAAGACGAAAATTTATGGCATTGATTACCACTGGTAACGCTTTAATCCGCGACCTGGAAAAATTTGGCGCTCTTGGTGTGTACGTACCTCTAGAAGGAGGTTACGAGGGACGTTATCAACGCCGACTGCGTGCAGCTGGCTATAATACCCTCCACATTACTGCTAGGGGACTGGGCGATGTGGCTGCATATCTCACAAGAGTTCATGGAGTCAGACCTCCTCATCTTGGTAAAAAAAGCACTGGTAGTGGTGCAGCGGTGGGTTATGTATATTATGCACCACCAATTATCAATTATCACTTAGAACAGTTACCACCAAAGTCAAAGGGGCTGGTCTTGTGGATTATTGAAGGACATATTCTTTCCAATCAGGAACTTGAGTTTTTAGTAACTTTACCTAGTTTGGAACCACGAGTAAAAGTAGTCATTGAGAGAGGTGGCGATCGCTACTTCCGTTGGACGCCTCTAGAAAAAACGCTGTTAGCTAGTTAGTCCTTAGTCATTAGTCATTAGTCATTTTGATCACTAATGACTAATGACTTCAATCAGCATTTCGATAGTGCTGGCTCGAAAACCACAAGATGCAAACAATCGGCGTACAACTTCATTGACTACTGCTGTATCTAGCCGAATTTGGTTAACACCCATTTGATGAAAGCGTTCAACACTTAGTATCACCATTTGTCGTGCAAGTCTGTTTTGGTGATATTCTGGTTCAACTTAGATATCGTGAATAAAAGCAAATTCCTGTAAACGATAAATTGGTATTTCTCGTTCTACTGTCGCTACCATAAACGAAGATATTAATCTTGTTGATGAGCAAATTTATAACCACCCCACAGAGAAAGGGCGATCGCTATCACTAGCAAAATCGGCACGCTGTACCAAGGAAACTGAGATAATGGCAAATGGGCCGCTGCACGCAATCCGATGCTGGCATAAGTCAACGGTAATAGGTAAACAACGGCTTTCAAGGCAATTGGTAATGTTCCAGGATCAAAGAAAGTAGCTCCTAAAAAAGACATGGGGATGATCACAAAGTTGTTGTAGAGTCCTACTGATTCTAGTGATCGCACACTCAACCCGACAATCACCCCCAACCCTGCAAATACAGCACAATTCAGTACTACCAACAGTAGAAATAGTGGATTGAGAAAATTCCAGTTCCCGGTTAACAGCACTGCTACTAAAATTACTGAACCAGAAGTCATCAACCCCCGCACTATCCCTGCTAGCATTTTACCAATGTGCAACGCTAACGGATGTATGGGTGCTAGTAACAACTCCTCAAAGGTTTTGGTAAAGATTCTGTCCCCGCAAATCGAAAATGTCGTCCCACCAAAGCTAATTGTCATCGACGACAGCGCTACCATCCCTGGTAGTATGAATTCTAAATAGTTGTCATAATTACCACTGATTCCTGAGTCTGGCTTGATTGAACTACCCAAACCCAGCCCAAAAGCTAAGATGTATATAAGTGGAGATATTAAGCCTGATGCAGCAACTTGTACTATTCTTACACGTAAATCGAGCCAATCGCCCCAAAAAATAGTCAAACTATCCGCTATGAGGATTTGAAATTGAGAAGTTTTAAACCTCTTGCTTGAGAGTAATGCTTTGGGAAATGTCACTTTCTAGTTACTTATCAAAAATTTTATCAACTATTAATTTACATTTTTTGGTGCATCAATTACTAGAAGTAACTAAAAGCTCTAAGTTTGAGAAATTGAAATTTAAAAAAGCTAAAATTAGATAAGCCATGCATTTTAATAGTGTCATATTGGCAAACTCAATCCTAGTTATCTCAAACCAATCAAAAACATGATATAATTAACGATTGAAATATTATTATGTTGATTTTAAGAAAAACAAAAACCTGGAAAGGTTGAAATTCTGCCTAGACATCTAAACTTATTTGCTATTTTTGTCATTTAATTAAGAAAATTGCACGTAAGGTTGCAGGCAATTACAGTCAAGACTCGGCATACTGAAAGAGGGAGAGAAGTTTAAACCACTCCCAGCCCAATCGGCGTGAAGGTGATTAAGCAACAATGAGACGTAAATCTACTGGTAGACAGGCTACTACTTCTAAACCCTCTGCTTTCCAATCCCCTCTGTTCAACTTCACCACCATCGCAA
This sequence comes from Nostoc sp. MG11, assembly GCF_014904695.1. Taxonomy (GTDB): domain Bacteria; phylum Cyanobacteriota; class Cyanobacteriia; order Cyanobacteriales; family Nostocaceae; genus Komarekiella. Next base: position 50,131 of record NZ_JACXXN010000025.1, read on the forward strand.
TTTTGGGGGGGGTGTTGATATTAGGAATTGGGATTGGCATTGCTTTTAGTTCTACAACCACGTTAGCTCCATCAAATGTGGCTTCCCGTGAATTTATTGATACTAAAGCACCTAACCCTGAGATTTGCGTGCAGTATGGAGCCAGCGCTATGGTGATGGACGCTAGACTGTTTGTCACTCTCAACCCCTTCAACGTCTATGTTGCTCAGCCTAGTATGCGTCCTGGATGCGTCATCCGACAAAATAACTGGGCGCTTTTAGAGCAACGTAAGCTGGTTACATCTGACCAGGTAAGAGATTGCAAAAACCGACTGAATACCTTTGGCTTTACAGGTAACTTAGACAGTGATAAACCTGATATTAGGTGTATATATCAGAATGAGGCTGCTCAAAACTTCTTTACGGCTCAACCAGGAGCAGTTGGCTCACCTCAAGAAACAGACAGATTCTAAATTTGGGCATGGGGCATAGGCAGAATTACTTTTGTTGATATTCTATGCCCAATTTCCAATCACTTTGAATTTTTAGTATCTAGTTTTGGGTAAAGGTTGACCAAACTCAATCACCTCGATATTGGGATCATTAGATCGATTATTCGGGGTTGTTGGTACTGGAAATTCAGACTGGTTTAAAGGAGTAATGCTGTTTAAATTACCAGGTTGATTTGGGAAAGTGGCAGGGGGAAGAATAGAATTAGGTAGTTGAGAGGGTTGGTTAGGAGCCAGAGGAGGAACAGTTACAAAAGGCTGCTGTGGATTAGTTGTTTGCGGTAGGTCGCTCGATGGGGGCGGAAGCGTGAACAAGGGCGGTTGTGCGTTAGTAGTCGTTAGCGGTAGATTACTAGACGGCTGTGAGTAGTTATGGGGTATTTGAGGTAGGTTATTAGGTGAAGGCGAAGAATATACTGGTTGCACAGAAGTACTATAACCAGGAGTGACAGGACGTAAAACCCAGCGAGTGGAGTTGTTTTGGGAAACGCGTTGCAGTTGCAGCTGCTTTAGATGTAAAGAAGTACTTGGTGCTAAATCTAAGACGATGCGGGTGCTACTTGCGTTCAATTGAGAAACGCGAATTCTTTGAATTGCTCCAGAATAATTTTGTTGAGTAGAAACATAGCCCAACTGAGTATCTGGCAGATCTAAAACAATACGAGGTGGTTGGGCAAGGTAGAAATAGCGGGGGGTAGTACCTGCGGAGAGAGTAATTTCTAGTTGTACTTTCTCTGGATAAAAGCGCCAATCGTCTAGTTTTGCTACTGGTGTAGCAGCACTGCTAACAGTTTCAAGGGCAATTGTCACGTACAAGCTAAACAAGCTGACGCCAAACAGCTGCTTGTACCATTGGAAAAATTTCCTAGTCTTTAGTCCCTTGTCCATTCTTTTGATCCCTTGTAGGTTGAGCTATAAATTATGGTTTATCGACTAGCAATATAGCAATTCCTAATTACGGGTTACTAATTTCCTAAGCTAATCGGCAAACAAGATTGCATGTTGAAATAGGAGTCAGAAGTTAAGGGACAGAAGACATTGGTTATTTCTCCTCCGCGTCCCTACTTTCTTTAGCTACGACAATACTGCAAACTAAATACATATCAGTTTGTTCTCCACAGTTGTCCATGTTTTAATGGCTGTTTAACTTCTGGGATTTTTCCTGAGCTTTTTGTGGTGTGGCGGTAAATCTCAGATTTTGCGAGATCCCACTTATGGTTAGTTGACCTGTAATTTTGCCTCTATCCACTAGTTGCATTTGAATTGTGACTGAGTTAGTCGGATTATTTTGCAGTCGAGAGATATTACAAAGGATGGATCTGTCAACTTTTCCAGATAAGCTCAACTGCTGATTTCTCAGCATCATACCCGTAAGCGAGTACTTTACGTCAATATCTGCGTTAGTATTTGCTGGTAATAAAGAGGCATTCAAGTAAATACCTGATTGCTGAAGATTTAGTATCAAGGCATCTGATTTTTCACACAGCGGCAAATTTTCAGCTAGTGTCAGATGATAAAGACCATTAATTGCAGGAGGAGCCTGAAGATTGTTTTCTCCGTAAGCAGTTACGACTTTAAACAACAGTAGTACTGAACTTATTGCAATAGCATAAAATGCTAAAGATTTGAAGTTGAAATGATTCATAGTTTCACATCCCAACTTTTGATTCTTGACTACCAACATCAGGAAGCACGGAGGACAGGTGAGAGGTAAGTTGACTGTAGCGGCGGGTAATTAGTAAGGAGGAGCGGCATTGAATAGCTAGTTGATCTGTATATCGTCCTAGAGTTTGACGCTCAATTCCCCAAGTACGGCTAGTGCCAGCAATTGTTAGATCGACACCTTCTGAGGCTGCAACGACAGCTTGGATTGGCTCTGAGGATTCGACAATTTTGATGTCTATGCGATCGCGTACACTAGTCGGCAATTGCTCCATCATCGTATGCAGTTCGTAACTCAATTCTTCCTTGGCATGATTAGCTACTACTTGTAATATTTGCAACATACAATTTTCGTGATTGATTAGCAGTCTCAGCGCAAGTATCAATGCTAGATCATCATGAATATTTGCCGAATAAGGCACCAACAAGCTTTCTAATCGCTCGCCTCCCTTGTCTACAAAAACTGCGACATCAACTGGTGCATTGGTCAGAATTTGCCCGACTCGTCCACCTAAGCGATTGCTACTAAAAGCTGGACGATGCCATCCCACTAAAATTAAATCTGTTTGTTCTAATGCGGCAATCTGTGCTGTTTCCCGCGCGACATTGCTAGATATGCGAACCATAGGATGCACATGAGATTGTGTTTCTGGTGGTTCGAGAGTATTAATCAATTCTGTTAGTTGCTGGCGGCGCTGTGCAATTAATCGGTCTGCCTCAACTGGAGTACTTTCAAAGGCATAGTCTTCTTCAAATTCAATCAAGCTCAAGGGATTAACAATGGCGGGTTGTTGGTGGTTGAGAGTAATGCCTGTGGTGGGCAGCGCGATCGCTACAGCTAATTGCACCAAACCTCTTTGTGTAGTGGGATTTGCAATCGGTACTAAAATCCGGTAGGGACGAGTGTAAGTTTCACTGGCAGCATCTATGCCTGCTTCTGCTTCCAATACTGGTTCCACTACATCTAACATGATCAGCTTTTTCGGATACGTCCATTCCAGCAGTGGCGAGGTCATGAATGTGGTTACTAACGCCATTATGACCAACATGGTAAATACTAAAGGCGAAATGACCCCTAACTCCAAACCAATATTTAGCACTATCAACTCGGTCAAACCACGAGTGTTCATCAACCAACCAAGTGCCGATGCTTCCCGCTGATTAATGCCACTGACACGAGCTGCTACATAAGTGCCTATATACTTACCTGCGATCGCCACTACTAAAACTAATGCACACAGCAACCATAATTCAGGACGGTTAAGCAAGCCAATTTGCGTCCGCAAACCACTGTAGGCAAAGAATATTGGCAGTAAAAATATCAGCACAAAATCTTCAGTTTTTACCGCTAATTCCCGCACTAAATCTGCATTCTTGGGCATTGCTGCGCCCAGGAGAAATGCCCCAAAAATTAAGTGAATGCCGATTAGTTCAGTGATCAGTGCAGACGCAACCACTGCCATATAAATCAGAGCTAGAACCAATTGGCTAAGGCGTCCAGTGCGGCGATAATGAGTAGCCAGACGTTGCAAGAACCAACGTCCCACCGTCAGCATAAAAGCAATGTAGACTAAGCTCTCGATAATTGTGGGGACTGCACCAGCGAAGTTACCTGTACGAGCTACAGCGATCGCTACTGCTAATAAGCACCAAGCTGTCGCATCATCTACTGCGGCACAAGTTAACGCCAACGTTCCTAAGCGTGTCCCTTGCAAATTATTTTCAGTAATAATTCGTGCTAGTACTGGAAAAGCAGTAATTGACATTGCTGCCCCTAAAAACAGGGCAAAGGTGGTAAAAGATACACTAGCATTGGAAACCAGGGGATAAAGCAGCAACGCTAGCAATGTTCCTAAAGAAAACGGCGCTAAAATGCTTACGTGAGAAGTTAAAATTGCTACTTCTAATTGTCCACTTAAGTATTTTGGATTTAGCTCTAATCCAATTAGAAACATGAAGAATATTAGTCCCACCTGAGACAAAACATTTAGAAAAGGAATAGTTTCTGGTGGGAACAAGGTAATTGCTGTATGGGGGGCAATCCAACCAAATAAAGACGGGCCGAGCATAATCCCCGCGACAATTTCACCAATTACTAGCGGTTGATTAATTGACCGGAATGCCAGCCCTATTAGCCGCGACAGTCCAATAACAATCAGCACCTCAACCAGAACGAGAATAATTGTGTGCATGGTTCCTCAAAAGCGACTATCCGGTTTCCTTAAGATGATTCTTTAAATTAATGGAAAATGTCAACCTTGTTAAACACACTTAAAGTTAATTCGCTCTTAGTTTTGATGTCAATTGTTACAACACAGTTCCAGTAATGAAAGTAGTTATAACCAGAATTCAAAGATAGGTATTTAACCAAGATATACGTAATTGATACCTCAAAATTCTGCTCTATTGTTATTAAAACGAGGATTTTTCATAGCTTGTACCTTGTAATAAAAAAGTAATTAATGGCGATGCCATGAGTGTAGTAATAATCGCCATAATAACCATGATCGTAAATAAAGTTGGAGTGATTATACCTTGTTCAAGACCAACATTGAGAATGATTAACTCCATTAAACCACGAGCATTCATTAATGAGCCAATAATCGCCGAATTACGCCAATCCTCACCCCCAAGCCTTGCTGCCAGTGTACAAGAAACACCTTTACCAAGAATAGCGATCGCAATAATTAAGATTGTTATTCCCCACAAAGTAGGTGTGTTTACCAGTCCAATTTGAGTATTAAGTCCAGAGAAAACAAAGAAAATCGGCAGTAGAAATGAAGTCGTAAAGAACTCGGTATATTGGCGAATTTGTTGGGCAAATTCTCCACGTGGCATCACTGCTCCAAGTACAAATGCACCGAATATCGCATATATGCCCGTGGCATCAGTAAACCAAGCGCAAAATGCCAAAACTATTAACAATAAAGTCAGGGTTTGCCTACTCACACCTGCATCACGTTTTGTCATGCGTGTGAAGATGCTAAGTATAGGTTGCCCTACAAAAATTGCAAACAATACATAAATAATGCCACCACCAATTGCTAAGACAGCAATGCTCATGGAATTTTTCACACTAGCAAGCACAATCGCTAGTAAACACCAGGCAACTCCATCATCAACTGATGCTGCACCTAAAGCTAAAGTACCAAAGCGAGTTTTTGCCAAACCGCGTTCGTAAATGATTCTAGCTAACATGGGAAAGGCGGTAATAGTCATCGACGCACCAAGGTATAAAGCAGCAGCCCAAGGTGTTACATTTGGTTGGAAAAAATTGCCATTGTTGTACAGCCAAAAAGAGGCGATCGCTCCTAAGATAAATGGAGTAATAATTCCGGCAGCAGATAGCAATCCCGCGCTTTTAATATGATGTTTTAAGAGTTTGGTATTAAACTCCAATCCAATCAAAAACATATAAATTGCTAACCCAATTTGGCTAATAGCATATAAAATCGACATTGATGGGTTAGGTATCTTGCTTCCTAGTGCAGTCAAAATAGGAAGTTTGGGAAACAGCCATTGCTGCAAATCTGGCGTTATCAAGCCCAAAAGTGATGGCCCTAACATCACACCTGCGATCATTTCACAAACAACATCGGTTTGACCTAGATAACGTCGTCCTAGAATCGTGACAATACGACAAGTGATTAAAATTATGGTGAGTTGCAGAAAGAGCTTGGTAACTAGGTCAAAATTCGACATTTTACTTCCTTGAGCACAAATTAAGAAGATATTGAGGGAGTTAAATATAGCACTTTTAAGTCAACAAGACACATCAGTAGAAAAACAACAGCAAAAGTACAGATACGTGAATTTTCGCGTCTCTTAAGACTAAGATTCCCGACTTCTTTAAGAAGTCGGGAATCTTAAAGTCGGGAATCTTGTTATTCAGAATATATGAAGATTTATAACCACTCCCCACCTCGGAAACGCCAACGGGGAAATATAATTCGCATGAGGCTTTGCGAAGTAATAAAAACTGCTAACCAAACAAAGCTGTAATGTACAAGAAAAGCTCCTGGCGATAGTTCTTCTTTTGCCAAAGGTATTGGTAAAAAGCCAAAAATTTTTATCCCACAGAAGACAAATAATAATTCCCAGATACCAGCTAAGAGTTGATAAACTGCGGGCCAATCCCTATCCCAGCGAGATTTTTGAAGATGGTTATAAAGTATATCCCAACCTAAGCCAAAGATAGCGATATAACTGAGAATCCAAAAATAAACTGAGTTAGCACCAGGCCCAACTAAGCCTATTGCAAAGGGCAAGGATACCAACACCCCGACAGTAGCAAGTAGTAATAATCGAGTTTGCCAACGACCTAATAAAGTTGGAGTCATAAAATTACTGAATAAAAAATAAAAATATGGGAGTTTTTTAGATTAGTTGTGAAATGCACTTTACTCCCATTCATATTCAAAAAACCAGCAAAAGTTTGGTGTTTTGTGCAAGGAAGGAAAATACAAAAGTAATTATATATTTAGGATGATCGCAATTTAGAATGATAAGCTGCTAATGGTTTCCAATTAAGTACATCCTCTAACAAAGCTTGATATCCTAGTGTATTAGGATGAAGACCATCTTCGCTCAAGCGTTTGAGTCGCCAAGCTTCACCGCGTTCCATCCATTGCTGGAAAATATCCAGATAGGGAATTTGCCGCTTGGAGCAAGCAATTTGAGTAGCTGTTTTATAGCGGTATTGTTCGGCATGATTGTAGTAAAAGCAATCTAGAAATGCCATTTTAGCTTCATTCACTGGAACCATGCCTACAAATAATACCGGACAGAGTTGCTGTGCCAAATCTAGTAAAGAAGCAATTTCCGATTCAAATATGGCAAAATCTGTATAATTGCGTCCATTAGGACGAGTTAACCGCGCTGAGTCATTCACACCTACTGATAGAATAATTAGGTCGGGAACACGATTTCGCAGTTCACCCCGATGGCGAAATTCCACTTCTAGCCTTTGTGCTACTTGCTGGGTGCGATCGCCTCGTACTCCTAAGTTATATAAAACATGACCGGGACTATCCGGCAACATCCACCACCGCCGCAGTTGCTCAACCCAGCCTCCTCTTTCCGGGTCGCCGAATCCATAGACTAAGCTATCTCCCAGTGCGATAATCTTCAAAGGCTGGCATTGATTTGGTGGTACAGACAGCTGCATTGAGGAAGTAGCTTGAAATGTTTGCATCTTAAAAAGAATATATTTTACATCTTTACAAGATTCTATACATTTCTACACCATTAATGAGTATTTTTACGCGTCATCTTGATAAGCGTTGACCAAGTAGGGGACTGCTGCATCTCGGCGCGGCCAATTCTGGGAAAGAAAGCGAACTAGCAAAGGCAATGTTACTAGCATCAGTAAGACACCTAACCACCAGTTAGAACGTAATTGTTCTAGACTATTCACGGCTGAGGTAGGATTCGACTCACTAGAGAAAAGTCCCATTGTCACCGCTAGAAAATTGTTCAATGCATGGCAAGCGATCGGTACAATCAGCGTGCGGGTTTTGATGTATAACACCCCCATGATTATCCCAAATATGGACAATCCCAAAACATTCGCGTGTAAAATTCCAAATAAAAGCGACGAAATGACCAAGGCTGATCGAATGCCCCACTTAGCCGCCCAGCGTTGTAAAATAATACCTCGGAAGAGAAATTCCTCTGTGATCGGGCCAATCACCACATAAACGATCGCTGCTAGCAAGTTGTCAAACAAAGGTGCAGTACTTCGGGGGGACGGATTAGTTGCAACCTGGCGGAGGACTCCCTCCACAAAGGAAGGTGCGACTAATAACAGTAGATAAAATGATACAAGGAAGGCACTGAGGGAAAACAGGATGGTGAGAATTACCAAGCCTACTGTATTTAACCACTTATGATTTTTGGGCACTCTACCTACGACGTACTTAAGATTAATTCCAAAGCGTTTGAAATCTGCCAGTTCCCAGAGGCAAAGCAACCCAAATATTAAGATGTAGAGGATCAAGGGTACAACTTGATTATTGAATTTAAAACCACTGATTCCTTGTATAAAGCCTAGTGTAAAGCCAAGACTCAACGAGATCAACAAACCTCGCAACAGCAAATTACGAACCTTGAGCTTACGGAACGGATTATCGAGATTTTGATCTGTCATAAATTAACGATGGGCGATCGCCTATAATTTCTTTACTTTCACTTAACTAAGGCGATTGATTCAACACCCACTTCAGCCATTGCCTATAGGAACTTATAATATTCAAATATTGGACTCCAGGCGCACGGGCGGCGACGAGTCCATCAACGGCAACTAACGCGGCGTACTGCAAGCCCAAAAAACTATCAACAGCTGCATAGGGGCCACCAAGGGTAATGGCCCCAGCTGCATACATCTGACCTCTGCCACTACGCATTTCTATCAACTCAAAATTGTTCGCCACAACCAACCGCCCCAAGTGATTCAGCGGCAAATTGTAATGTTTTACCAAATCGTCTAATAAAGGATTTGTTTCTACCTTGGCGTCGAGTCCAGTAGCATCAACAATAAAGTCAGCAGCCAGATTCATTTCTCCAAAACCTTTTTCCCGGATACGGGTAATAGTGCGATTTTGGGCATCCCGTTCTACACCCAGTACTTCACCAAAGGTAATTTGATACCAGCCTTCGCTCAGTCCTTGTTCTGTGATACGTTGCCAGTCGTGACGGTCAGCGGTGGTTGTACCGCCCCAGTCCGCTAGTAGGCGCTTGCGTTCATCAGGACTAGCTTTTTCTAATATGGTGCGGAGTTCACCGCCCCAACAGGCTTTAGGCCAGTTAAATGGTTGAAATTCGTAATGATTTTTGACTAGACGCTGGGCAGTTTGAAATTTATTACCTTGGGGTTTGGGCGATCGCATCAAATGCAAAACTGTAATATTCTGATTTTGCTTTCTTGCCTCATAAATGCGCTGAAAAACGCGCGAAGCGACAATCCCCCGCCCCCGAATCAACACCGTACCACCCTGTTGCTCTAGCTGCTGGTAAACATGATCGTGTGCCTCATAAGCATTCACGACCGACTTAAAATCTTGATATTTTTCTCTATAAGCTTGCAAATCTGGAAGAAACTGAATGGCTGGGTAGCCAGTAGCTAAATGTAAATAACGACTAACTAAAAAAGCATAATTTCCTGGGCCACGAGAATAGGCTACGCAATACCTGCCATCATCAGTTTTGCGAATTCCCCTAACTCGCCCATAGCGATAAATTTGATTCCAGCCAATGCGCTTCGCTTCTCGGTCGATGGAATCAAAGACATTACCTGCACGGGGTGTATAAGTTTCAGCAAATGTTGGTTCAGCAAATACCTGCCACAAATATCTGAATGCTGAGTTTATCTTGCCTTGGGTGAAATCATACCAAGATTCTCGCAGAGCATAGCTAGGCCAGCCCCAAATATTATCGGGACAAGAGTCAGAATTAGATCGTAGTCTTTCATGTAAGGGAATTTGCGAATTCATGCAGAGGCGCTTATAACGAGCATACGGCTCCCCCTCTAATCCCAAAGCCACAATCTTGTCGGCATGGACACCACTAATTCGCAGCAAATCAACCCAGACAAAGCTACCCAACCCCGCCCCAATCGCCAGATAATCAGATTCATCTACTGGTAAGCCTGTAGCATGAAGTGCTTGTACAACGACATTTTCCGCCTGAAAAGCTGGTGGTGGAAAATTGCTTCTTGAGGGTGTAGACAGCGCTGGGGATAAGCTGGGGTCTGGGAGATTAGTATTGGGGTTAAACTGAATTGTTGAAGGAGGGCTGGTGATTTGCGCGGATACATTGGTGGCAAATATTACCGCCATCATGTATGGGCCAATTTGCAGCACATCCCCATTAGTCAAAACACTGCGTGTTTGTTGTTGACCGTTGACAAATATACCGTTTACACTACCTTGGTCAATCACTACCAATTGGTTTTGTTCCCAGTCAATTAGGGCATGGTAGCGAGAAACTTCGTTACTATTAAGCAGCATTCTGGAGACGCGTTGTCCTCCAATTTCGGCAGGTAAGCGGGCGAATTCTCGACCAAAAGCGATGGGTAGATTTAACTTTGGTTCCCGCCGTTCTCCCGTTGCTGGATCTTCCCAACTTAATTGAATTTGTAAGTCATTTGTCATTTGTCATTTGTCAAGAGTCAAGGGTCAAGAGTCAAGGGTCAAGAGTCAAGGGTCAAGGGTCAGAGTCAAAGGTCATTAGTTATTCTTCCTATGTCCCTCTGCTCCCCCTGCCCCTCTGCCCCCCTTCTCCCCTCTTTCTAACTACTGGGTGCTACTAGCACACTGACTGCCGCAGCTAAAGATGTTCCGCACCAACGACAGCCAACTTGCAAATTCTCAGCAGGGGAAACTTTATGACATTTGGGACACTCTAAGCCATAAACTCCTTGAGGTGGTGCTGAAGGTTTGGGTTGATGATGGTGATGTCCTAGTTGCACTTGTGGCTGCTGATATGCCAGAGGTGTGGGTGAATGGAAGTTTGCCGCTTGTGCTTGCGGTGGTGTCAAAATTGTTGCTGGAATGCTGTTGATTGAAACGCTGGTGACTTGAAGTTTCGTTTGCCCTAAATAGATAACTGTGCCTTGAGTTAAAGGTCTTTCACCCTGGACTAGTTGCTGTCCATCTATCAGGGGGGGATTCTGCGATCGCAAATTTCTGATATAAAAGCGTTGTTGCTGGTTATGAAAAAAGATTTCAACGTGCAAACCAGATACGGTAGGGTTACTCAGAACAATGTCGCACCGGAGTGGATCGCGGCCTATGCGGATAGTGCCAGGATTTTTGCTTGGCTGTTGTTCGTAAATATTCTGAGTTTTATCTTGACCTGCATCGTGCCACTGTAAAGTTAGTGCGTTCATTGTTCTAACTTGGGTAACTCGTATTTAGCTACTTCAACTTCTTTCTGTGCGATTCCTAACACGATTGAGCAGAAGCAAGCAAGTATTTAGAACAAACTTCAACAAAATGATATTGAGAATCTATGCTTTATCTCGCAGATGCTAATTTATCTGCAATACGTGTGGTTTCTGGCAAGCGATACTTTGGTGTGCAGCGTAATACATAGTTAATTGCTGTTGGTAAGCTGACTCTATGACCACTGGAAATATAAACAGGTTTTACTCCTGTACGTGTTCGTAAAACTGCTCCAATTGTTTCACCTCGATGTGTTAGTGGTTGCAAACTTCCTCTGTTTTCTGGTAAATCTTCATGCTTGCCGATTAACAACGATTTTGCTACACCAATCGTCGGTATATCTATAATTAGCCCTAAATGGCTAGCTATACCTAATCTGCGAGGATGAGCAATTCCCTGACCATCACACAGGATGATATCTGGTATTATCTGAATCTTTTCTAGGGCATCAAGTACAGCAGGGATTTCCCGAAATGAGAGGAAACCAGGAATGTAAGGAAACGTAGTAGGACGACGTGCTAAACTCGTTTCGACTACTTGCAAATCGGGAAAACTCAGCACCGCCACCGCTGCACGGCTAATCGTTCCATCGGCTTCAAAACCCATATCCACGCCAGCAACGTACCGTACAGGTTCTTTGAATATATCTTCAGTAATTACCTGATTTCGCAACTTTTCTTGAATAGCGATCGCTTCTTCTACTGTTAGGGGCCAAGCATGAGGTTGATCAATCTTCATATTTAAAGTTGGAATTATGAAATGTTGCTTGTACCTGTAAACCGGGAATCCTGAGATAGAAGATTATTTTCTCAGCTTTTCTCTTTTACTGGTTATGACACAGCCTAATACTTTAGAACTTGCTAAACAAGGAGATGTACAGGCGATCGCATCTCTAATGAATCGCCACCTACAACCCAAAGGCATTACTGCGACGGTTGCGCTTCAAGATGCTTGCTTACAAGTAATGCTGGAATCTACTCAATTAATGAATCAGCAAGCTTTAATTACATTTGTACACAAAGGGATAACTGGTTTAGGTGCTGCATCTATAGAAAGAGTGGAAGTTTACGCATACCAAACAGGTGAGGAGTTTCCTGTTTGGAGTCAAGAATTTAATCTAGGTGTAACAAGAGCAGAATTAGAAGCAGTAATTCATGAACAGCCTTCCACCAATCCTCAAATTGTCTCTATTTCTATTAATTTAAATGGTGATACTGTACGCGGATTAACAACCCAAAATTTTGAAAGTCTTGCAAATAAAATGACAAATGATATTTTTTCATCATGTAAGAATATGTTTATTCAAAAGGTGAGTATTAGTAACGGTATATCTGTGATTACAATTGAACGCTAGTGTTTTAATATTTTGTGGATAATGTTTGACACAATATAATCGGAAAGTAAAAAAACACTCCATTTCTAGTAATAGGTATTTTATGAAATCACTTAAAAATATTCAAGCCTTTATCAAGGGATTAGCTAACTCTGGAGTTATTGAAGATGCTATAGAGCTTGGTCAGCATATATGGGAACATTTCACGAATGACTATAATCTCGGTTACTCTGATGATAGCCCAGGCGTGATTGCCAAAACGCTGCACAGAATGAATACAGGTTTTGCCCCCCGGATTGCTTTAGTTGGAATGACCTCGGCTGGAAAGTCTAGCTTAATCAATGCACTTTTTGGTAAATCAATTGCAGAAGTTCGGCGTACTGCTGACACCACGGTCTGTGTTATTACAGCCGAATTCCCTAGTGGCTTACTAATTTATGATACTCCAGGAATTGGAGGCGATGAGGAGCTTGGATATGAAAACATTACTCGGCTATTTTTGGGTATTTCACAAGAGGAAGATGCTAAACAATTTTCCTGTGTACCCTTTCAGGAAAAAACTCATGAAGTAATTGAATTGTCTGCTGACCAATTGGTTCAATTACCACCATTAGATGCAGTTTTAGTGGTAGCTAATATCTCAAGTACTTTAACCAAATATGAAAAGCGGGGATTAAAGACATTTTTCCTTCAGCTTAAAAATCAGTATCAGGGACGTATCGTTGTAGCTGGTACTCATATCGATGAACTAAACAAACTTAGTAATCAGGAACTTCAAGGACAGTTAGATAGTTATAACCGAGTCTTTGAGAATCAGCTAATACCAGTTTCTTCTATCTCTGGAGAGGGTTTATCAGAGCTAGTTATTAATCTTTTTCGCATAATGCCTCAAAAAGTTTCTCCTGCAAAGCTTCAGGAATCATTGACAAATGCTAGGAGGCTGAATCGTCTTCAATTCGTGATTACAGAATCTAGTAATTTATTGGCAGAGATTATCCTTCTTAAAGGAAACCAAGCTGATGATATTAAAGCATCCTATTTATGGCTGTTTGCGCTTATCTGCAAGCAATACTCTGTTGATGAAGATACGTGGTTGAAGTGCAATGGAGATGCTTTAAAGATAGGGTCTAAGGCTCATAAGAAGGGAATACGCGAATACAAAACTCCTCGTCTTCCAAAAGGTCTTTGGGAAAAAGTACAAGCATTTTTATTCGGGGCAAAGTTTGAGAAAGATGCGGAAGAACATAAACAGATAGGAGTAGAAGGACTCAAAGAGTTATTGCCAGGAATTTATGGACTTTTACATGAATTCGCTGATGTTTATAATCCTGAGCTATCAGATCAAGCAATTCGCTTAAAAGTTAATGCTCAAGCTAATGAGATTGAGTCTCTTGTAGAACAGAATAAAGTTGAAGAGATTGCTTATCTGATTGGAGAAATACTACAAGAACTTCTCGTTGCTTCATAATGTTTAATGTCTGCTTTACTTTGAAGAATTATATTTCCAGAACTTAAGAATATTTTTGTGGGTAGTGATCGCTCCTCAAAGTTAAGCTAGAAAAAGCAGTGCGATCGCCTATCCTTATGAATGAAGGGCGATATTCCTACATTAACGACGATAAATTATCATGCTGAATGGACTCAGGCAAAAGGCGATCGTCAAGCCTGGTGGTGTAGTAGAAATCTGTTCTCCAGAACTTCCAGCAGGCGCAACTGTAGAGGTGATAGTACTTCTAGAATCACCCCTGAAGCAATCTGAAAAGCCTCTAACTAGCTTTCTCGGATCTGCTAGAGGGAGTTTTGCCACTCCAGAAGAAGTCGATAAGTTTATTCGCCAAGAACGGGATGCATGGAAATCTTAGATCAGGGTATCCCTAGTTTATCGGTGGTTTTACTGTCTCAGATTAATTCTCCCTAGCTAACATAGAAGAAAAGCAATTTCGCTCCTGAAGCTAGCCATGACACAAAGACAGACGCGGCGCAATTTCTTAATGACCACCGCTGCTGTAACGGGTGGTATTGTGGCAACTACTGCTTTACAACAAAATGCCACAAACACCGCTACACCGCCAGCAATGATGCCAGAAAGAGTACTGGGACGCACGGAAGTAAAAGTACCTATCTTCGGATTGGGTGGAGCGGGACAAACGCCGCTATCTTGGGAAGGAAAAGAGCGTGATGCTGTGGCAATTATTCAAAGAGCATTAGAACTTGGCATTCGCTACTTTGATACTGCGGCTAGTTATGGGCCAAGTGAAGATTATTTAGGCAAAGTGCTACCACCCCATCGCTCAAAGCTATTTTTAACAAGTAAGACTGATAAAAGAGACAGGGATGGTGCATGGCGAGAATTGGAGCGATCGCTTAAACGTCTCAACACAGATTATCTTGATTTGTGGCAATTGCATCATGTCTCTTTTTCTGAAGAATTGGACACCATCTTTAGTGCATCTGGTGCAATTAAAGCTATGGAAGAGGCAATACAGCAGAAGCTTGTACGCTTTGCAGGTATTACCGGACATCATGATCCTGAAGTGATTGCTGAATCACTGCGCCGCTATCCCTTCCACACTACACTGATTCCTGTTAACGCCGCCGACAAGCACCACCCGCGTCCGTTTATTCCAGTAGTTCTACCAGTAGCTCAAGAAAAGAATGTCGGTGTGATTGCAATGAAAGTCCCGGCTTACGGACGGCTATTTAAACCAGGTGGGTTGACAGGTATGCAGCAAGCTTTGGGATACACAATGTCTCAGCCTGGGGTTCATTGTTGCGTGATTGCGGCAGAAACAATTGCACAATTAGAAACTAATGTCAAGATAGCGCGGGCTTTTCAACCCCTCAAGGAGCAAGAACTGACTGCGATCGCTCAACAAACTGCTGGTATTTGGGAAGATGGTACATTTTTTCGTGCTTGGACTTAAGGCAATCTTGCAGATATTACAAGGTGATCGCTCAGTCTTAACAATCTTTCTGATAATATTGGGTTGCTTGTGACATATTTAGGTGCAAAAGCTTCTGTACCCCTAACTCATATCGAAAACTAGGTTTATAAGGTGAGATATTCAAACTGCGAATAATCTCCGCTGCTACAGCCTTTGCTAGTAGGGGTGGGACAGAGTTACCAACTTGCCGGAATCCGTGCCATTTTGTCACATGAAATCTAAACCAGTCGGGATATGAATGCAGCCTCGCCGCTTCCCTAACTGTGATACAGCGGGGTGTAGATGGGTGAATCGGTCTAGGAGAAGTAAAAGAACCTTTATGCATATCTGTTCCTGCTCTGAGGGTGTTACAGACACCAGCAGGATGCAGTTTATGAAAACGACTAATCGGCTCTCTTTCCCCCTGAGTTGTCGCAGCGAAGCGTTCAATAGTTTCTATTGAGTGTTTTGTGCGGAGACTTGAAGAGAGAATTCGGGAATCGAATTCACGTTCGTAGGAATAATCATCTGCTAAAGTGCTGATACGGCGAAGTGTGAGAGCGTAATTACTAGGCTTGCCGTACTCCGCGATTACCCAATCTCTTTTTAGTAATTCTGAATATTTTTCTACTTCTGGTAAATCTCCAATTGCGTCCCACACTGTCGGGCCATTTGGAAGAACAGATAAATTTTTGGATGTAGAATTATCTGGTAACGCTTGTTTGGTAATTGGTTGAGGATATTTCGGTAACTCGACATCTTCCCTTGCGCCCAAAAGAAATAATCTCTCGCGAGACTGTGGTACTCCATAATAGGCAGCATTTAAAACTTGATAATTTTCCTCGACTTGATAGCCATAAATTTTAAACTCTTCAATCAAGGTTCTGAGAATTTGTTTATGTTCACCGACTGTGATTCCCCGAACATTTTCCATTACAAAAAATTTCGGTTGTAAGTCCAAAACCAGCCGATGAAAGTGAAATACAAGTGAGTTTCGCGGGTCATCGAAAGCCCGTTTACCAATTAGTGAAAATCCTTGACATGGTGAGCCGCAAATTACGGCATCAATCTCACGATCGCCAATTTCAGATCTATATCTAATTTCTTGTCCTGTGGTGTCCACAACACTTTTGCATAACACTGAGCAAAAGGGAAAGTTAAACTCATGTGTTGCACAATGGATGGGGTCTATTTCTACAGATGCCAACACATCAAAGCCAGCCTGTTCAAAGCCGAGGGTCATTCCGCCCGCACCTGCGAACAAGTCAACTGCGATCGGTCGTTGTTTTCTCACTTCATGAGCCATGACACCTCAACATAATTTGTAATTGATAATTCGTAATTCGTAATTACCTTATGCATAAATGCGGGTTCCGACAAAAACAGGTGCTTCGCACTTATTTTATTCATAAGTGAATTGATTTTCTATCTAAAATTACGAATTACGAACTACGAATTACGAATTATTTGGTAGCATTTGCAAGATTTCTTGAGCAGCGCGATCACACACTCCAACTTCTCCCAAACACTGCCGCATTTGGTCATAATCTGCCAAAGTTTGCTGTATGCGTTCAGGATTTAATAGTAATTCCATCACTGCTTGGGTAATATTCTCTGGTGTAGCTTGCTCTTGTAAGAACTCTGGTACAATCGGCTTCATCAATACTAAATTGGGTGGCGAGGCAAAAGGTATAGAACCTTTGAGGATTTTCCGAGCAATCCAAACACTAATCGGATTCAAGCGGTACACCACAACTTGCGGCACATTTAACAGGGCAAGTTCTAGGTTAACAGTGCCAGATTTAGTAATGGCGAAATCAGCAGCGGCAAATACTTCTTTTTGTTGTTGATTTGATACAACTGTAGCCCGCAGACCGTACCGCTCAATTGCTTGCTCAATTGGCTGTCTATAAATTTCTAGAGACAGAGGAATCCAAAAATGAACTTCTGGTAATTTAGCCTGAACAGTTTGAGCAGCTTGGAAAATAACTGGTAAAAGATATTTTAGTTCTTGGCGGCGAGAAGCGGGGAGGAGGGCGATCGCAGTTTGTTCCGGTGTAATTCCCAATTTTGCCCGCGCCTCTTGGCGACTAGGGGCGTTTTGTATCCTGTCAACTAAAGGATGCCCTACCCAGCTCACTTTTGCGCCTTTTTCCCGAAAGTAACGGGCTTCTTCTGGGAAAATTGCCAACAGCTTGTCTGTAAAGCTGACAATTCGGGCAGTATTACGTACATTGACTGCCCAAACCCACTCTTGAGGAGCTATGTAATACACTACAGGCACTTGTGGCAA
Source organism: Nostoc sp. MG11 (assembly GCF_014904695.1). Taxonomy (GTDB): domain Bacteria; phylum Cyanobacteriota; class Cyanobacteriia; order Cyanobacteriales; family Nostocaceae; genus Komarekiella. The sequence continues at coordinate 67,773 of NZ_JACXXN010000025.1, forward strand.
ATGCTGTTGCAGATAAGTACCAATACCGAGATTCGGCCCCATGTAATCAATCAGTACCACTAAGTCAGGTGGATTTTGCTTCAGGTAGGCGATCGCCTGTCGTTGTACCTTAAGAGTGGGCAAAATATAAGGCAGGCTTTCTAGAATACCCATTGAGCCAATACTACTGGTATTACCCAGCAAGGTTGCTCCTGCCTCTAGCATTTTTTCGCCGCCTAGTGCCACAATTTCTAATTCCAAACTAGCAGCAGCAGCTTGACGCTTAAGGGCTGCAATTAGCAGCGAACCTTGCAAATCGCCAGACACTTCGCCAGTGCTGATAAATATCCGCATTTGATAATTAGTAAAAATTAGAAGTTCAGATTTAAAAATTGAGAAGTTAGGAATTAGGGATGAGATTTCACTCCTAACTCCTAACGCGTAACTTAGGATTCATCACTCACGCCTGGTTTACTCTTTGCGGGAACCAAACCACGTCTTCCTGGCATCTGAGAAAGTAGCAGGAAGCGACGTAAGTACTGTAGTTGTTCAGTTTCTCCTAGCAGTTCCAGCTGTTCCAAAGCGTCCTTAAAAGTCAAGTTAGAACGGTAGAGAATGCGGAAGGCTTTTTTCAGAATTTGTAATTCGCTTGAGTCCATACCAGAGCGTTTGAGTCCAACAAGGTTGAGGGTTCTCACCCGCGCCGGATTTCCTTCTACCAGCATATATGGGGGCACATCCCGGTCAATACGTGTCATACCGCCTACCATTGAGTGTCTGCCAATATGCACAAATTGATGGACACCCAAAACCCCACTCAGCCTAGCGCGTGACTCTATATGAACGTGTCCCGCTAAAGCTACAGAGTTGGCAATCACTACCTGGTCTTCAATAATGCAATTATGGGCTACATGAACGTAAGCCATCAGCAAGTTACCGTCACCAATCACGGTTGCTTCACCAGCACCGGTAGCGCGATTAATAGTAACGTACTCACGAATCAAGTTGTTATCACCAATTTTTACCCAGGTTGGTTCTCCCACAAATTTGAGATCCTGGGGTTCCATGCCGATAGCTGCACCTGTGAAAATCTGATTTCGCGCCCCAATCTCACAAGGCCCTTCTAGCACTACATGAGCACCAATTATAGTTTCAGGGCCCACTTTTACATTTGCGCCAATCACAGCATAAGCACCGACTTGCACTGTTGAGTGTAGTTCCGAGTTAGGATGAACTACAGCAGTTGGATGAATAAGCGTCTTCAAGGGTGAATCTCCAGAACTGTCTTAGGTAGCCAGCGCCCTTCCTTTAGGGAACGACTTCGCCATTTTACAAAGTTTGGGAAACCCTTCTCTAGGAATGGCTCACTGTACTTTGGTTGCCATTGAGGCGACTGGCGTTGCTGAGCTTTAAAGTATTGAGTAAACGAAAGTGTCGGGCAAAGCAAGTTAAGTGTGTTCGGGCAGCATCTCCGTCAGGAGAAGAGAGGGGAGTCGAAAATCAAGAGATTATTAAGATGCTCTCGTGGCTTGTTTTTTACTGTTATCCTCGTTCAGGTTTCAGTAATAGTACTTCACGGCTGCACTCACACCACAACAGCAAATTTTTAGTTAATGAGAGAAAACATCAATTCGCCTTCAGTAGCAATTTGACCGTCAACCTCAGCAATAGCTCGCATTTTGCTAAAACGACGTTGTTTTACCCATAACAGTTCCACGGTCATCACTAGCTGATCCCCTGGTACAACTTGGCGACGGAAACGGACTTTATCGATACCAGCAAAAACGAACAGTCCATCTTCAAATCCTGGCATTTGCTTTAGAATAATGCCCCCAACCTGTGCCATTGCTTCTACAATTAGCACTCCTGGCATCAGTGGTCTTCCTGGGAAATGCCCTTGAAAATGGGGTTCGTTGACGGTAACGTTTTTAACGCCCACAGCTCGTTTATTTGGTACGTAGTCGATAATCCGGTCTAGAAGTAAAAATGGGTAGCGGTGGGGTAGCAGTTTTTGAATTTCTTCAGATAAGAGAGTCGTTTGAATCTCAGATGTAATTTTAGTCTCATTGGTAGCTTCTTGTTCGGTAGATGTCGGTATATTAGTATCGGTGCTGTTCACTTTGGTAAGGATTGACATTGGCAGTATAGTTAATTTTTAATCTGAGAACGTAAGTAGGCGTGAGTTAAAACCCTTTGAGGTTTTTATTACCTAGACTTTAGCTTTGAGAAGCTAAAATCCTGTGCGCTAGTTGAATGTGTAAATTATGACTGGCTTTATACGCCAAGAAATGAGCGCGAGGAAAAATTCCTAGTAAACTCAAATCTCCTACTAAATCCAAGATTTTATGACGCACTGGCTCATTTGCAAATCTTAATGGTGGATTTAGCCAACCTTCGGGCCCACAAACAAGTGCATTATCCAAACTGCCACCTTTGATTAACCCTGACTGTTGTAGATGTTCGATTTGATACAGCAATCCAAAGGTACGGGCAGGAGCAATTTCCGCAGCAAAGCTGGCAGAAGCATTTCCTAGATCGACAGCTGGCGACCAACTGTGCCATTGATTACCAATAGCAGGGAGATCGAAGTCAATTCCGTAACTAAAACGGGTTTCTGCTGCGGGTAGAGCACAAGCAAAAGCATCGCCTTGATATACATATATTGGCTCTTTAATAGCCAAGGAAATTTGATTGTTAGTTGTTTGTGATACCAAGCCAACTTGAGCAATATCGGCTGTCCACACCCTTGCTGAACCATCTAAAAGCGGTACTTCTGGCCCATCAATTTCAATGCGAGCGTTATCCACACCCATACTTGAAAGTGCTGCCAATAAATGCTCGACTGTGCAAACGTATACCTCACCTTTACCAAGCTGAGTTGAGAGAACAGTTTGACTAACCGCCGCAACTTGGGCTGGAATAATCGGTAAATCCGGCAAATCCACCCGCACAAAGTAGCGCCCACTTCCTGCCTCAGCTGGTAGTATCCGTACATGGGTACTCACACCACTATGCAGACCCACTCCTGTTTGAGTGATTTCCGCAGCTAAAGTGTGCTGTTGCATAGACAAAAATTTAATATATGTTGTTTGGTAGTGTTCATGGTTAGTTTGAGCCAAACCCTGATATGTGACTAAAAATGTCACTGGTACCTGTATCGAAATAGTATTAAGGCAAATGTAAAAATTAGCAAGCTAATAAAAAACAGAATGGTCAAAAGTCAAGGGTCAAAATTTTGACTTTTGACTCCTGACTAACTTAAAACCTTTCACCAATACCAAAGTTGATGCGACTATCACCGTCATCGTTAATGCCGTAGTCAATGCGAATTGGCCCTAATGGCGACTGCACGCGCACGCCAAGACCGTAGCCGTAGCCGCTGCCGCTTTTGTTCAAAACCTCAGCTGTCCTAGTACTAGTTCCCAGGTCAGTGCCAAGATCAAAAAACAGTGCGCCGCTGACTACTGAGAAAACTGGGAAGCGATACTCAACAGATGCTTGTACGTAGCTGCGTCCACTACCTAGCGCTCCTTCTTCATAACCACGGACGGAGTTGCTACCACCAAGAGTAAAGGCTTCGTAGGGCGGCAAGTCACCAAGGATAGTTCCCGCTTGCAAGTTAAATGCTAGGGTTTGTGGCCCTTTGGTGAAGTTGGTAAAGCTTACGGGTAAATATTGGCTGTAGCTGCCTCTTAATCTGGTGAGGAAAATGCTACCTAGTCCTATTGGCACTGACTGATCGACTCCAAAACGCAGATAAGAACCGCTGGTGGGTTGTAAAGGATTATTACGGCGATCGCGCTGTGCCCCTAATTGAACTAACACTAAATCGTCTTCACCTTCCCCAGAGAAGCTAAGAGGAACTGTTGTGCCAGGGCGGAGGGTTCCATCATCATTAAATATTGCTCCTTGCCTTCTCAGGTCGCCATCACGATCGCGGGTGGAAACTCGTTGATACTGTAAACCTGCTGAAGCCGTCCATTCTGAAGGTCTGTAGGGATTGGCGCTCAAAGGACGGGTAAAGGTGATACCGCCACCTAAACGAAGAACACGGGGGCGATCGCCTTCATCTGTTTGCCCTTCTTGAAAAGTCCTAATGTCGTCATCTTTGCCATCAAAGATTAACGAAATGGAACTGCGACGAAAAATATTGGCAGTATAAGAAGTCCGGTAAGGATCTCCCGCAATCCAGGGATCTGTAAATCGCAGATCAAACAGCAGTTCTCGCTGTCCCACTTGCACCTCTGCTCCCAGTTTTTGGTTTCTGCCGTTCAGGTTTTGCTGCTGATAGCTAACAGTACCAAATAGTCCACTGGCAGAACTAAACCCAGCTCCAGCGGCAATAGAACCACTGCTACGCTCAGCCACATTCACTACTACATCGACTTTGCTGGGGTCAGTACCAGGATCAAGGGAGACATTCACATCTTCAAACAGTCCCAGTCCGTATATCCGCTGTAAGTCTCTTTGCACTGTGTTGCGGTTGAATACTTGTCCGGGCTTCAACTCCACTTCTCGCGTAATAATATACTCCTGTGTCCGACCCCGAATCGGTTGTCCCTTTTCGTCTGTCTCCTGACCCTCTTTATTACGGAACCGGACTCTAATATTCTCGACTACACCTTCTGCTACTTGTAGTGTCACAACTCCGTTTTCAGCAACTTGTGGCGCTCCAATTACGTTGGCTAGCACATAACCTTGATCTTGATATCGCTTGGTTAACTGCTTGATGCCTTCCTGTAAGTCACGCAAGTTGAGAATTCTGCCGTACTGTTCGCGAAAGATTTCATCCACCGTATTAGCAGGGATTACAGAGGCTACCCCAGTGCCAGGATTGGCTTGCACTTGCACTTTAGACAAAACGGGGTTTGGCTGTACGATAAAGCTCACGCGCACTCCTAAAGGGGTATCTTCTGGAGTTGCCTGAACGTTGGAGAAGAAGCCAGTACCAAAGATGGCGTTAATATCTTCTTGCAGTTGGGAGCGGGTTGTTGTTCGCCCTGGTTGGGTACGAATGACTCTGTAAACTTGACTTTCTAGTTCCGGTGATAATTGTCCTGTCTGAGATGTGATTGCTACCTCCGATACCAACACACGAGGCTCATTTGCTTCCGGGGTAGGAGATGGCTGTTGAGTATTTCCTGGTGTTGTAGGGAATGCAGGCGGATTGACGTTTTCCTGACTGGGAGTGGTGTCAGGTGTTGAGAAAGGAGCTTGTTGCTGAGTTCCTGGGGCTGGCGCTGGAATTTCTGGAGCGGGAGACGGCTGTTGAGTATTTCCTGGTGTTGTGGGGACTCCAGGTGTTGCTGCGGGTGGGTCGAAGTTTTCTTGACCAGGAGTGATGCCAGGCGTTAAGAAAGGCGTTTGCTGTTGATTCTCTGGGGATACAGGTGTAGGCGCAGGCGGATTGCCATTGTTCAGATTTGGAGTGCTGCTAGGGGTTGAGGAAGGTGTTTGTTGTTGAGTAGCTGGGGGTGAAATTTCTGGAGTAGGAGACGGCTGTTGAGTAGGATTTTGGTTGATTTGAGGAGTTTGTGCAGTTTTTGGCGTCGTGGCGGTTGGCACTATTATTTCTGATGTCGCCAGCGATGCTGAGTTGATTGTTAATGCTTTGACAGATGGAGATTGGAGAGAATCTATCTTTGAAACCTCTTTTGGTTTGAGGCGAGATTTCAGCCTTTCAATAGAGTGACTCCGATCGCTGTCTTTTTCTAGTTGCTGATTTGTTTCTAGGGTAGAAACCTCTGTTGTCTGTTTTAAACTGTCAGCGGTTTGTGCATTTGCACTTAATGAGCCGCCCAAAGGGGCTGCAATTGCCACCGCTGCTACCAATACGGGGGATAAACGCATTTTATTTACATTCCTCTTCACGACCACACACCATTACGGACTTGTCATTTGTCATTTGTCCTTTGTAACTAATGACAAATAACAATGGGCAATCCACACGAGTTTAGTTTATTTTTGCCCACTAATTATTACTTTCTACTGCTTTTAGGACTCTTTGTAAGACCTCCTGGTAGGCATTCTCTACATTTCCTAAGTCTCGACGGAAACGGTCTTTGTCCATTACTCGGCGCTTAGAGTCACCTTCTGCTGTATCCCACAAACGGCAGGTGTCGGGGCTAATTTCATCTGCCAAGAGCAACTGCTGTTGTGAGTCCAAACCAAACTCTAGTTTGAAGTCTACTAGGGTAATGCCGCACCGCTGCCAAAAGTCTCTGAGAAACTCGTTGATTTGTAGTGCTAGATGTATAATAGCGTCCACTTGTTCCGGGGTGGCTAGTTCCATTAGGTACAGGCGATCGCGTGTCAGCAAAGGATCTCCCAATTGATCATTTTTATAATAAAACTCTACCAAAGGCTGTTTCAGAACTGTGCCTAGCGGCAACCCCGTTTGCTGGCACAGGCTTCCAGCAGCAATATTTCTGACAACTACTTCTAATGGCAAAATCTTGACTGCTCTGACTCGCATCTGATTAGGAGCAGGGCTGTCAATAAAGTGAGTTTTAATGCCATGCGCCTCCAACTGCTGAAATAGCTGGCTGGAAATAATACAGTTAATTTTTCCCTTTCCTTGGATGCTGCCACGCTTTTGGGCATTAAACGCAGTGGCATCGTCTTTAAAATCAGCCAACAAGACTTCTGGATCGTCCGTTGTATAGAGAATTTTTGCTTTGCCTTCGTATAGCTTGGAATTAACAGACATGATGGCAGATAAAATTTTAGGCGATTAGCAGCTTTTGTCCTTTTAGGCTTCACCATTTTATCTTTAGTTATTAGCCATTGGCCATTTAGTCGGTTAACACTGGTTTGGTAGCCAGGACCACAAAACTCCTAGATCACATCTAACTTTTAACAGACGACAATTATTTTTGATACGTGATATGTTCTACATGCGTCCTTCTATATACTTAGTTGTAATTATTTTTGCAGAAATAAAATTATAATAATATATACAAGTATTTATTAATACTTAGTAATAGTGGTTTCAAGTGAAGTTAATTACAATCAGAGTTCTCATAGATAAATAAAGAAATAGATTGGCAATTGGCAGGAAGGTAAACTATCCTATGTTGTCAGTGTTAGAGATTCTTTATTTGTTGTCAACTTGGATGAAAGTACTTCAACCTTTATCCTCTACAAAGCCCAAATCGACCAACTCCCGCACAACCTTTCTGGAAGAAGGATTCGATGATTTTATTTCTCCTAGTCTGACAAACAGGAGATGAGATGGCGAGTGATTCTGCTTTAGATATTAAAACAGGAGGGAGTTAAATAAATGGAGAGAAAAATAGTGAATAAAGATGATTTTCTCTATCCTCGTGGTCGTTACTATGGTCAGGTAAAACCAGAAAACTTGGTTTTTAATGCAAATCTACAGGAATTTGCTCAACGAGTTAGTTACATCTGCAACTTAGAAACAGGTGGAAAATTACCTCCAGGTGAAGCCTACGAACAAATCAAGGATTTGTGGAAACAGTTGAAACGCACAAAAAAACAACTAAAAATTGGCGAAGAACCGTTTCAGAGTGACCAAGGGGATATTGAAGATTAAGAAATTAGTCCAAAGTCAAAATATTGACCCTTGACGTTTTTGATTATTTAACAATCATTGTCCAGACACCATCCCAAGATTTAGGAGGTGGCGTTTGTTGATAATTACGAGTACGTTCTAGGTAGATATCAACAGCTTGATCTGTGGGTCGGATGTGTTTAGCAGCTTCAAAACAGGCGATGGCCTGTTCAAAATTGCGCGATAAATAAGCAGCACGTCCAGTTTGGTAATGGAATAAAAATTCTTGAGTGTTGGCATCTAGGGGGGTGCTGCGATCGCCAATTAACTCGTAGATGTTCACTGCTTGGTGTTTACCCTTGACCCGAATTTTATCTAACTGGCGAACCCAAATGCGATCGCTGCACAGTTGGTAAGTAAATTCACTCAAAAGTATGTCACAGCCATATTCCTTAGTGACTGCTTCTAAACGGGAACTCAAATTCACACTATCCCCAATAACGGTATAGTCCATCCGCTTGCGGGAACCGATATTCCCTGAAACAACTTCACCAGAACTAATTCCAATACCAATATGGATTTGTGGCTGCGCCTGGATAAATCGCCGATGGTTAAATTCTTTTAGGCGGTGTCGCATATCTAACGCCGATTGCACCGCCCTCCAAGCATGATTTTCTGTAAGTGGTAGTGGCGCACCAAATACCGCCATTAAGGCATCACCAATAAATTTGTCTAAAGTACCTTCATAGTTAAAAACTGCCTCTACCATCGTTTCAAAATACTGATTGAGCAGCGACACCACCTCAGCCGCACCGAGATTTTCTGTAAGGGTTGTGTAGCCCCGGATATCAGAAAATAAGATAGTTACTTCCTTGCGTTCGCCTACCATTAAGGCATCTTCTCCCAATGCCATAACTTGCTCAGCCACATGGGGCGTCAGGTAGCGGGACATGGTAGTTTTCATCCGTTTTTCCTGGCTGATATCTTCCAAAACCACCAAACCGCCCCTGACTCCGCCTTCTGGGTTTGTCAAGGGATTGACAGTAAGATTGATGCTGCGTTCTAATTTTTGTACCTGGTTAGAGGTGAGCAACTCAGATTGTGAAGTCAAGGGTTGATTCCAGGGAATGAAAACATCTGAGTTAGTGCGATCGCGCACTGCTAAAATGTAACAACCTTGTTGATTATTGGGTAATACAGAGCTAGCGTTATGATGAACCAGCTTTGTATAATGGTTTGCCAAATCATGGGACTGGCGAAAAGGTTCTCCAATCTGGGAAGCAGATGCGTTGGGAAATCCAGATGTTATAGCGGTTCTAGAGGCAGTAAGTGGGTGATGGCGAGGATCACCTTGAGGAACCAGCCTCACTGGCTTGTCTTTTGACGGCTGCTCTGTGACAATAACTGTCATCAGTTCTGGCGATTTATGGACACCTTCTGGGCGGCTTCCCGGAGAGTAAGTACTAATATCTAACTCATGTTCTTGAGTTTCACTCGTTACCTGGCACTCAGCAACGCCATTTGGTACAACAGGGGGAACCTCGCGATCGCCCTTGGCGTCCTCTTCTAAAGAAAAAAGTTCTGATAGTTGGAAGTCTCCGTTTTCACAACTTTCTTGCACACACTGATCCCTCAGTACTTGGTAAACTCCCACCGTCAAACTTTGCTCTGGCACATAATGTTTAGCCCCAGTTTTTAAACTATCTACCAGCCGCATTTGGAGATTTTCAATCGGTACAACCTCCCAAACTAGGCGACCAATCAAATTTTGTTCCCATAAAAGCTTGTTATTTTTCGTATGAGCCTCCCCCAAAGGACAACCCAACAACTCCAGTGCCGCGTCATTGATTGTGACAATCCGACCTGCCATATCTGTAGAAATCACAGCATCCGACAGACTTTGCAAAATATCTTTTTGATATTGTTTTTCTAAAAGTACATTTTCAAACAGGCGGGCATTTTCCAGAGCAATTCCTGCTTGGATATTAAAGGCCCGCATAAACTCTTCATCAGAGGCGGTAAAACTGCCTTGTTGCTTATTAATTAATTGCGTGACACCAATTAATTCATTTGCCGAATTAAATACTGGCAAACACAAAATATTGCGAGTTACATACCCAGTCTTTCTATCTGTAGTTGGATCAAAGCGGGGGTCTTTGTAGGCATCGGCAATGTTTAATGCTTCACCAGTGGAAGCCACATAGCCGGCAATGCCACGGCTGGCAGAAATGCGGATTTCTACCAAGTTTGTACCATCCGCTGCTACCGCCACCTTCGTCCAGAGTTCACTCATCTCTTTACGATACAAAAATAGCGTGCTGCGGTCTGCTTGCATTAAAATCCGAGCTTGCTCCATAACTATCTGCAAAGTTGCTTCTAAATCCAGACTTTGCCCTAGTGTTTGAGTTGCCCGCAATAGAGCCGTTGCCCCCCGCTGATTGCGAGCTGCTACGTAAAAAGATTGGCAGCTTTCTAGAATAATGCCAATAGAAGAGGCAAAGTCTCGAAAACGCTCCTCATCATCTTGATTAAAAGGAATATCCCCAGTTTTATTAGCCAGTTGTACTACTGCTACAGTCTGATTTTTGCTACTCACAACTGGCATACATAAAATATTGTGAATCTCGTAGCCCATTTGTTTTTCTAATTCTGGGCTAAATAAAGGGTGAGTAGAGGTTTCAGATATATTCAAATATTCACCTGTACTGGCAACATGACCTGGGATACCAACTGTAATAGGAGTACGAATTTCTAAGAATTTTTGGGTATTACCTTGAGGAACTTTTGACCATAACTGACCTTTGTCATAGTCAACTAAAAAAATGGCTGTGTGTTCGGCCTGGAGAATTTGACCAATTTTGAGTGTGATGGCTTCTAGCACTTTCTCCAACATTGTTTCTAGAGCTTCATTATTAATCAGTTCAATGGCTCTTAGAAATTGCTGGAACTCAGCAGTGATGAAGTCTAGTAAGCAAACAAATTCGTTAACAGATAAGTCTTTGACGCGACGTAGTAGAGCGTGAGTACGATTAACTTGAGTAAGTTCAGTTAATGTAGCCAGGACGCTACCAGGGTTGGGGAGTGTCATAGTAATTTTAAATTTTAGTTTTTAGATACTAGTTTTTTATTTCTGCATAGTAATTCTAAAATCGACATTTCCCAAAATTTGGGGCGAGGTTTCCCGCCCCAGAAGTCAAAATTCTACTTAAACAGCTTTGTCTAACTGTTGCGAAAATATTACTTTTTGATAGTAGTTTTGTAGCTGGCGTGTGGCAGATCCCCAACCCCAACTCTCTGCTTCTTGACGAGCATTTTGACGAATGATGTCTCGCTGTTGTTTTTGTTGTAATAGGCGAATAGTCGCAGCGATCGCCTCTTGAATATCTGCTGTTGGCTCAAAAAGATATCCATTTACCCCGTCTGTCACAATATCAGGAATTCCTCCAGAACGAGCTGCAACCACTGGACACCCAGCGGCCATTGCTTCTAGTAAAACTAAGCCTAATGTTTCTGTACGGGAAGGAAAGATAAATGCATCAGCGCTAGCAAAGGCAGAGCCTAATTCTTGTCCCATAAGATATCCGACAAAATGAGTGTTTGTGCCAGCAAAGTGTTTTTGCAATGCTTGACGGTGCGGCCCATCCCCTACCAATGCCAATCGGGCTTCAGGAATTGCCTCTAAAATTGGTTTGATACGCTCAATTTCTTTTTCAGCAGAAAGACGCCCAACGTAAAGTAGCAAAGGACTTTCGGGATGATTCTGCGACAAGCGCGATCGCATTTCCACACTAGCTAAATCGGGGTGAAATAATTCTGTATCCACACCCCTTTGCCATAAATCTACGCGTTCAATACCGTGTGCCGTTAGTTCTTCCATCATCGCTGTGGAGGTACACAGATTTAATGCTGCTTGATTATGAGCACTTTTGAGCAATTCCCACAAAAACCCTTCTAGCATCCCCAAGCCATAATGCTGGAGATATTGGGGTAAATGCGTATGATAAGACGCCACTAAGGGAATTTTGAGCATCTTGCTATAAAATATCCCAGACAAACCCAAAACTGCTGGATTTACTACATGAATGATATCTGGCTTAAATTGTTCTAAGGTGTAACCAATGGCTGGCCGAGGAAGTGCCATCTTCAATTCTGGATACAATGGCAGAGGAAAGCCAGTAACGCCGTAAACTTTAGCTCCTTTGTGTTCAGTAATACCTCCATCAGGAGCAATAACTAACACTTGGTCACTATTGCGCTGTAGATGGTCAACGGTGTGACGCAAGCGCGTCACAATACCGTCAACCTTGGGCAAAAAGGTTTCGGTGAATAGAGCAATTCTCATAAAAAACTATTCAATCCAGGCAGATAATCGCAGCTTTTTTTGCATTTAGCTATTAAACACAGAGTAAACTGTCTCGCGTGTTGGAATCAATTCTGCACAGTCAGACTTAATGTTTTGCCGCTGCTTTCGTACAAAATCCGAGATCACCTCAATGTTCACAATCCAATCTTTAGCGTAAGCACCTGGCATTTTACTACTAGCTGGATGATACGTTTAATAATTAATAATTAATTGGTCGTCATACTGTGCTAATAGATGACGACCAGTTTGAGTTTAGCTGCTCACTTGAGTTAAACAAGTGTTACCATCTGTACCCAGGTTTACCCTAATTTCTGTGCCAAGAGACTTTAGGTAGAATTTGCTTATTATCAACTCGTTTCTGATACTTGATGGCAAAGTTCAATAAAGAATCAAGCAAAGAATCAGAAAGCAAATGAGGCTGTAAACCGAGATCTAGCAGTTTTGTATTTTTAGCATTGAAGTAATGTTCTTCTTTCTCGACTCTGGGGTTATCGAGGTGATTGATGTCTACATTCAATCCCAATGCGTTCCCAGCTTTTTTCACCATCAATGCCAAGTCACCGACGCTGAATTGCTCGGTAAATTGATTAAATACGCGGAACTCCCCAGGTTGGGCTGGGTTAGCGATCGCTAATTCAACACATCGCACTGTATCTCGAATATCTAAAAATCCGCGAGTTTGTCCACCTTTACCGTAAACAGTAAGGGGGTGTCCAATAGCTGCTTGAATGCAGAAGCGGTTTAGTGCAGTGCCAAACACTCCATCATAATCCAGACGATTAATCAAAAGTTCGTCCATCCCCGTTTCTTCGGTTAAGACGCCGTAAACTACACCTTGATTTAAATCAGTCGCTCGCAATCCCCAAATCCGGCAAGCAAAGTGGATATTGTGACTATCATGAACTTTGCTTAAATGGTACATTGAACCGGGTTGCTTGGGATAAGGCAGAGTATCTTTGCGCCCATTGTGTTCTATGGTGATATACCCTTCTTCTATGTCGATGTTGGGTGTACCATATTCACCCATTGTTCCCAGTTTCACCAAATGACAGTCAGGGAAATCCTCCCGCATGGCATACAGCAAATTGAGAGTGCCGACTACGTTATTTACCTGTGTCAGAACCGCATGTTCGCGGTCAATCATTGAGAATGGAGCCGAACGCTGCTCACCAAAATGCACTATGGCGTTTGGCTGAAATTTGTCCAAAGCTCTTTGGAGAAACTCATAATTGGTAATATCTCCGACAAAAAAGTCAACAGATTTACCAGTCAAATCTTGCCAGCGCTGGAGGCGTTGCTGAATTGGTGCGATCGGGGTAAGAGTTTCGACACCCAGTTCGTTATCCCAGTGCCGCCGCACCAAACTATCTAAAATCCCAACTTGATAACCTCGATTGGAAAGGTAAAGAGCGGTTGCCCAACCGCAATACCCATCGCCACCAATAACCAGGACTTTCATCTTAACCAGTTTTTACTCGCTGATAGCTAAATCTATCAGGTTTATGTCCCCTCTTTATCATCATTCTGAAAGAGATATGGAAATGAGGACATAAGAAGCGAGGAAAGCAGTGGCAGCAGGGCTAACTAAAATAACGAAATTCCGTTCCATTATCTCTGTAAAAAGCCAGCATGAAGAGATGAGACAGATGAAGTAACAGGACACAAGGGGAGTGGTGAAAGTGGAGCAGTGGAAGAGTGGGCAAAAAAAAGACAAAGAGAATAATTACTGACTTTTGACTCTTGACCCTTTACTAATGAAAAATGAGTTAGGACTTTGGAATGCGATACTGCTGGGCGATGTAATAAAACAAACGGTAGTAATCTTGAAATTCTTGGCTATCGCTTTGCCCTTGCCAGTAGTATTGCATTTGCCCTTGAGTTAAGGTCAGTGTCATTGAACTTATTTGTTGATTAACTTCTACTACCAGTACCCCAGATATTCCTTGGGTAGTCCGAAAGTTGGAATTTATCTTTCCTTTCCCGTCTGTAATAGTATCTGGTATCTGATGACTTGCCCAACCCCGAATTACTACAGAGTTATGATGCGGTGAAACAAAAGCAATGCCATCATCATTTTCTGGGGTTGGTAAAGAAATCCAGTTACTAGGGTATGGAAACTCAAAACTATAACGGTAATTGTTATAAGTCTTCCATGTAATAGCTCTAGCGTTAAAACCAGTTGTAGTACACCCGCATAGCATGATGAACAAGCTTAGAACTTTGCTAACGCTAAAGGCAAACGCATACCTTCTTCGCTTTAAACAACAGGTTTTAACCGCAGCAGTGGTCATTATTACACTTTTTACCAAAGTCACTGAATTTTGCAAAATTTTCAGAAATACAAATCTCTAACGCTACTACCGTTTTATTTAAATCTGGTAGAAACCGCGTAACCGTTTTATAGATAATAGATAACTTAGGTCAGTGACAATGTCACTAATGAGAACAATAGATACAGAATACAGATAAGTCTTATTGTAAATAAATGTAACGAAATAGCCGTCAAAACGCTTTGCCATCTTGACAATGGTTGGAGGAGCCGATAACGTGATATACATACCCGGGTAAGACCGTTAATGAGTTATATGCAAGCTAAGCAAAAGGTTACTTTGTATCTATCGCCAGAATTACACAAAAGGCTGAAGATTCGTTCAGCAGTCGATTCTGAATCAATGTCAGAACTTGCCGAACGGGCCCTTGGTTTTTACTTGTCCAATTCAGAAATAGTTGAAGAGGTAGAAGCTTCTTCTTACGGGCGAACCCATAAATTATATTCCTGTCCAAATTGTGAAAGCTCACTAGTATTACGTGATGGAGAACTGGTTGCATTGGGCAATCAATCAGGAATTATTGGTCAAGAGCATCTTCCCATTGACGAGATGGCTCAAGATGAAACCAATCCTAAGGGTGAGGAAGAGTTAGTTCCTTGCTAGATAGGAATTATGAATGGAAGAATTCATAGTCCGGTTGTCTTTACTAAAAGCAATGTCTGTACTGTCTCTATAAGGTCTCAAGTAGGTCGATTGTATGAAAGAAGAGCTCAATATACTAATTCAAGCTCAATACCCTCTAATCTACCTTGTGACCTCCGAGGAAGAGCGGGCAGAGCAGGCAATTTCCACAATCGCCCAAGTGTTAAAGCCCCAACGCCGAGTATACGTTTGGACAGTAACCCACGGCATTGTGGAGTATGGTCAACCACGGAATGTCACTCAGCACAATACCGTTTCTCCAGAAGCGGCGATTGAGTGGATAATCCGGCAAAGAGAACCTGGTATATTTATTCTTAAAGATTTACATCCATTTATTGATGCGCCTGCGACAACTAGATCGTTGCGAGATGCGATCGCCAGCTTCAAAGGTATGCAGAAGAACATCATCTTGATGTCGCCAATGCAACAAGTTCCTATTGAACTGGAAAAAGAAGTTGTCGTTCTGGACTTTCGACTGCCGGATATGGCTGAGTTAAATAAAGTATTGACTCACCATCTAGAACAAAATCGTGGGCGGCGGCTAACAACAGAGGCACGAGAAAAGCTTCTTAGAGCAGCTCTGGGTCTAACTAAAGATGAATCTGAGAAAGTATATCGTAAGGCGCAGGTCACTACAGGGCGTTTGACGGAAGATGAAGTAGATATAGTTCTATCTGAGAAAAAGCAACTGATCCGGCGTAATGGTATACTAGAGTACATTGAAGAAGATGAAACCATTGATGCTGTAGGTGGTTTAGAAGAACTAAAAAAATGGCTCAAGCAACGCTCTAACGCCTTCACAGAAAGAGCCAGAGAGTATGGTTTACCTCAACCAAAGGGAATGTTAATTCTAGGTGTTCCCGGTTGTGGTAAGTCGCTGATTGCTAAGACCACTTCTCGACTGTGGGGTTTACCAATTTTACGCCTGGATATGGGGAGAGTCTACGATGGCTCAATGGTTGGTCGAAGCGAGGCAAATCTACGCAATGCTCTAAAAACAGCAGAATCAATTTCCCCAACTATTCTGTTTATCGATGAGTTAGATAAATCCTTTGCTGGTAGTGCTGGTTCTGGTGACTCGGATGGTGGAACTTCAAGCCGGATTTTTGGTTCTTTCCTCACATGGATGCAGGAAAAGAAATCTCCAGTGTTTGTGATGGCAACCGCCAATAGAGTTGAACGCTTACCTGGGGAATTTTTGAGGAAAGGTCGTTTTGATGAAATCTTCTTTGTAGATCTGCCAACTCCCGAAGAACGTCAGGATATTTACAACATCCACCTGACCAAGCGTCGTGAAGACATCTCTCGATTTGACCTTGAGCAACTAGCCAAGATGTCCGACGGCTTTTCCGGGGCAGAAATTGAGCAAGCGATCGTTGCGGCAATGTACGAAGCTTTTGCCCAAGATCGGGAGTTCACCCAGTTAGATATTATTGCTGCACTAAAGGCTACTTTGCCGCTGTCTCGCACGATGCAAGAACAGGTAACGGCCCTAAGAGACTGGGCCAGACAGCGAGCACGACCCGCAGCATCCTCCGTTGCTGAATATCAGCGAATGGAGTTTTAAAAGCTTTCCCTTGCTAACCCAGGGGGAAAGGCTAGCTGAAAATGCTAGCAGTTACGAAAAAAGCCGCTTCAAGCTGAGCAGCGGCTTCGCCCAAAGCAAATCGTTGTCTTTTTTCTCAATCTTCTCACTGGAGGAAACCCAAATGTCTCACTTTAGCACTCTGCGTACCAAGATCACCGATGCCGAAATCCTCAAAGCTTCCTTGCGCGACCTCGGTATCAGCGTAAAGACTGAAGCTGATGTCCGTGGCTACAACGGTCAGCGCGTGCGTTCTGACATCGTTGCCGTGTTGGAAGGCGAATATGACCTAGGTTGGTCTCGCAACAGCGATGGTTCTTTTGACCTAATCGCTGACCTGTGGGGCGTTGCTAAAAAGCACAACCAAACCGAGTTGATCAACTCGATCAACCAAAAATATGCTGTTAACAAAACCTTGGCTGAAGTAAAACAGCGCGGTCTACAAAACGCCAATGTAAAATTGGTATTGCAATAACTATTTCTCTGCGCGTTCCCAAAGCTGCACGGGTTAACCAAGTTAATAGCGGTTAGCCCGCTTTTTTATCGGGGCTGAGATTTTTTTCTCAGTCCCGATTTTTTATGACTCTAGTCAATACTAATTTAAAATGAATAAGCCTTATTAACTTCAGCTTTTAAATTTGATGCCTGAATTTCGCAATGATTTTCAATCAAGAGCTATTACAGAGAGAGCAGGCACATTTATTGACAATATGAAATTACCTATTCATAGATGGTTTAGGTATTCTGCTGGATTTTCAGCAACTTGGGTTGAAGGAGTAATCGCAGAACTGAAACCGAAAATTGTCCTCGATCCATTTGCAGGATCGGGCACTGTTTGTATTGCTGCTGATAAACTTGGTGTGAACTCCTACGGTATTGAAGCGCACCCTTTTGTTTATCGGCTTGCACAAGGTAAGCTCTCATGGGAGATACACACCCATCAGTTTTAGGAAGCAATCACTGAGATTAAAAATCTTGCTGCTAGTCTTCAGCCAAAGTTTCCAGACAAAATGCCAGTATTACTAAGCAAATGCTACACCGAGGAGGTATTAATACATCTGTTCAAAATCAGGCAAGCCTATTTAGAGCTAGCTCCAACTCTATCCGAAGAGTTACAGTCTCTCACTTTTCTAGCAATCTCTGCTACTTTACGATTGTCAAGCTATGTAGGCACGGCGCAGTGGCAATATATTCTTCCAAACAAACGAAAAGCCAAGATTTCTAAACCACTTAATGCACTAGATATCCAAATCGCTTTGATGCTAGAAGATATGCATTGTATGCAGTGTCTTAGAACAGCAAGCCAAGCTACCCTGCTTAAAGAAGATGCAAGGATTTTAGAAGGTATTCCCGATAAGTCAATAGATTTAGTAATAACCTCTCCACCATATGCAAACAACTATGACTATGCTGATGCCACGCGTCTCGAAATGACCTTTTGGGGAGAGGTTAACTCTTGGGGGGATTTACATGATACAGTTCGCAAGTTTCTGATTCGTTCAAGTACGCAACATGTGTCAAAGGATCGATTGAAATTGGATGCTTTGATAGCTGATCCTATACTTGAGCCAATTCGAGATGAGTTAATTCTTGTTTGTAAAGAGCTAGAAAAAGTCCGAGAAACTAAAGCTGGCAACAAGGCTTATCACACAATGATTGCCGCATACTTTGTTGATATGGGGTCTGTATTCCATGCCCTTCGTCGAGTTACAACATCTGATTGTAAGATTTGCTTTATAGTTGGAGATTCCGCTCCATATGGGGTGTATGTTCCAGTCGAGCAGTGGTTTGGAAAATTAGCAAATGAGGCAGGGTTTTGCTTATGGTCTTTTGAGAAAATTAGACAACGTAATATCAAATGGAAAAACAGAAAACATAATATTCCTTTACATGAAGGAAGGCTTTGGATAGAAAATTAGATTATGGCACAGTCACCATCACACAAGTTTGGTCAGCAACTAGGCAAACTTCTTGAAGATATTGTACTTTACGATATTCTTAAACCTCGACTACAGCAATTTGCCCAAGTCAAAAACTACTATCTTGACTGGCAGCGATCGCGTCCAGCTAGAAGTGGTAAAAAGGTTACTTGGGAAGATAAGTATGGAAATAAGCATGATCTAGATTTTGTGATTGAAGTCGATGGTACGGATAATAAGCTTGGCAGACCTGTTGCATTTATTGAATCTGCGTGGCGTAGATATACAAAGCACTCAAAGAACAAAGCTCAGGAAATCCAAGGGGCGATATTACCAATTATTGAGCTTCATCATCTATCTGCACCCTTTTATAGGGTAGTTTTAGCTGGAGATTTCACAAAACCAGCACTAGAACAACTAAAAAATAATGGCTTTGCAGTTATTTATATCCCCTATAAAAGTGTAGTATCAGCATTTCAAGTAATTGATTTTGATGTTGCTTTTGATGAAGATACTCCTGACGAAAGCTATACTACAGTATTTAGACAACTTGATAGTCTTACTAGTTCAGATAAAGAGAAACTGAGACAGGCTTTGATGCGAGTTTCTTAAGAAGAAGTAGATAAGTTTATGGAAACGCTTAGAAATTGTCTTGAGCGTTACATTAGTAATATAGTTTTAATTCCGCTTTTTGGAAGGAGATACGAATTTAATAGTATTGATGATGCAATTAGTGGGCTGAATACACTTAATATTGTCAGTCCAATTGGGGAATTTGAAAAATTTGAAGTTATCGTTGATTATAATAATAGCGATACAATTCGAGCTACTTTTCAAAATAAAAATTTATTGACAGACTTTTTAAGAAAATTGGAACATTAAGGTCAGCTTAATATTAAATTTATTACATACCAAATCTGACTTAAATCTAAAATTAACGCAGATAGCAACGCTTCACCGCACAGTGTCTTAAATAAAATTACTGCTTTTTAGCTGTTAAACACTATTAAATTCTTGAATTTATTCCCTACCAACCCACATTCCGCAGGTCTATCAGTTGAGAAGATAATATTTTCTGCAAGGCGCACCAAGAAACTGTAGAATCCATAGTCGTTCATCAGTAAGATTGGCAATGTGCTTCAA
>NZ_JACXXN010000026.1 GCF_014904695.1 Nostoc sp. MG11
AAAATTTACCCCTTGATGACCAAACCCCGGCATGAATTACGTAAACAATTGCAAACTGCTTAATTGGTAAGCGTTTCCGCTTTTCTTAGTGCCATTCATCGCTTGACCCATGACTACTAGATTTTCCCACGGGCTGGCTTGACCCGCAGCGCCTGAATCAACGGAGTTAAGGCTGGTGGGGGCTGGCGACGGTTGAATGATAGCAGTAGCCGTCATTAATGTCATCACACTTCATTGCTGCATATGTTTCATAACTCTATGCTGATTATGTTATCTAGTCAATAAATTCTATCTGATCTATCGTTGAGCTATGACTCACAAAAGGAGGTAAGCATGATGATGCTTGAGAATAAAGTTGCCTTGGTCACGGGAGGCACATCCGGAATTGGCAGAGCAACGGCAGTCGCCATGTGTGCGGCGGGTGCAAAAGTCGTGTTTTCCGGCAGACGCGAAGCCGAAGGTGAAGAGACGGCGGCACTGATTCGTGATACTGGGGCAGAATGCTTGTTTGTGCGCTCAGACATGTCGAGTGAAGCGGATATCCAAGCTCTGGTGGAGAAAACAGTCGCAGCCTACGGCAAACTCGATTGTGCGTTTAACAATGCTTGAATCGATCCTCCTGTCAAACCCCTGCACGAACAATCGATCGAGGAGTTTGACAAACTCATGGCAATCAATGTGCGAGGACTATTCTTGTGCATGAAGTATGAGATCCAACAGATGCTGAAGCAAGGCTCAGGTGTGATTGTGAATAACTCCTCAATGGGTGGGTTAATTGCGTTTCCAGGCGTATCTCCCTATATCGCTAGCAAACACGCAGTTATGGGACTGACGCGCTCTGCGGCGCTCGACTATGCCAAGCAAGGCATTCGGATCAATGCCATTAATCCTGGCTTGATTGCGACTGAGATGATGGAGCGCCTCGCGGATGGGACGGGCAATACGGCGGATGGTTTCGCGTCTACGGTGCCAATGGGACGCATGGGTCAGGCGGCAGAAATGGCTCCAGTGGTCGTGTTCCTGTGTTCTGATGCTGCCAGCTACATCACGGGACAACCTTTGGCAGTTGATGGGGGATTCACAGCGACCTGAGCGAGTTGTCGATTACCAACACCCCTTGAGTTGAAGAGAATCAAAAAGCTCATGTCTACTACACGGTTTCGCCGTATCCTCTGGTTGGGTGCGATCAGCATCGCCTGTGTCGTTGGATTGATGATCTACACCTGGCCTAGTGGCACAGGTGAGTATCAGCATACTCCAGACCAACGCTATCGCGCTGATGCTAAGGCACTGCAACGTCGCACACTTACAGGTAAGCAGATTCACTATCTAGAGTTTCAGGTAGAATCCACCGCCGATCAAACTGTAATTTGGCAAGCTACTTATTATCCTGCTACGACTGATGAATGGATTGATTACGGCGATCGCAGCATCCAATTTATTCATTGGAATGACAGCAATACTGCCGTTTCGTTCACCTTACCCAATCAGCGCGTGTTGACCGTTCCAGTTCCTTGAATCGTATCTTTGTGATGCAAACATAGATTGTTTGCTCAGCCCAACTCCAGTGATGCGATCGCACTGCAAATTTAACCAGGATGCCTCTGTCCCTCATCGCTTGACCCATGACTACTGAGTTTTTCTACGGGCTGGCTTGACCCGCAGCGCTTGAATCAACGGCGTTAAGGCAGGCAGTGTCTGGCGGTGATTGGGGTGATAGAGGTAGTAGCCGGGAAAAGTGGGACACCACGCCTCCAGCACCCGGATCAGCCAACCCTCAGCAACCGCGTCAGCGATTTGATCTTCATAGAGATAGGCAATCCCCTGTCCCGCCAAGACCGCCGCCAGAATCAGATCGGCATCATTGAAGACCAGCGATCCATCGACTCTAACTTGAAATGATCGCCCCTCTTGCTTAAACTCCCAGGGTTAGAGCGCCCCAGAAGTCATAAATCGGTAGTTGATGCAGCGATGATTCGCCAAGTCTTGGGGAATGTTGGGTGCAGGGTAATCAGCGAAATAGGCAGGTGAACCCACAACTGCCGTTTGCAGATCCCGTCCGACTCGCACTGCAATCATGTCTTTAGCGACTTTTTCACCCAGTCGGATGCCCGCATCATAGCGGCTCTCCACAATATCGGTTAGCCCTTCGTCGATCATCACCTCAACGCGAATCTCTGGATACGCAGCCAAAAAACTGGGCAGCACCGGACAGAGAACAGAAGTTGCCGCGTGTCTTGGCATGGTAATCCGCAGAGTTCCAGCAGGTTTGTCACGTAACTCACTGAGAGCCGCTAGTTCCGTATTGATGTCTGCAAACGCCAGTTAGAGCAATATTGTCTCGAAGGCGTGACTACCACCTATGACGGCATTGACAGACAGGATGGCAGCATCACACGCGGCGGTTACTCGAATCAATACATTGTAGATACGCACTTTGCCTATCACCTACCCACAGGTCTTGATCCAGCTAGTGTCGTACCTCTACTCTGTGCAGGTGTAACAACCTGGTCGCCACTACGTCAGTGGGATGTGACAGGTAAGACGATTGATATTGTCGGACTGGGGGGACTCGGACACATGGCAGTGAAATTTGCTCATGCGTTGGGTGCTCAGGTGACGCTATTCAGTACATCTGAAGACAAGCTTGCCGATGCAAAAGCGCTGGGAGCCGACGCAGCAATTCTGTCTACCGACGAGGCACAAATGGCAGTTCAAGCCTCTCGCTTCGATTTCATCCTCGATACTGTTTCTGCTCATCATCCGCTTGATCCTTATCTGCGATCGCTCAAACTCGATGGCACACTCTGCTGTTTAGACATTCCCAAGGCACTAGATTTCAGCCCGTATTTACTCACGACGGGACGACGACAAATCGCTAGTTCAGGAGTAGGCGGAACACTGGAAACACAAGAGATGCTGGACTTTTGCAGTAAATACAAGATTGCAGCCGATGTCGAAGTGATCGCGGCAGCAGATATTAATCATGGGTTTGAACGACTGGAGCGCAAAGAAGTGCGCTACCGACTGGTCATTGACATATCTACGCTGAATGCGCCCGCTAGAAACCCTGCTTGATTCGGAAGTCTGAAGCAATTTCAGCAGTTAGAGTCGGATCAATTAGATTCGCGACGAAACAATACAACAAGAAGAACTCTTTAAATGCGACGTTGGATTTTGAAAGCTGGCGCAACCGATCTCGATGGACTGGTTCTGGAAAATGCGCCGATGCCGGAACCCAGAGCAGGCGAAGTGCGGATTCGCGTTCGTGCTGTGTCCTTAAATTACCGCGATCAACTCGTACTCAAGGGGCAATTTGCGAATCATTTACCTGCACGAAATCTGATTCCAATCTCAGATGGAACGGGTGAGATTGACGCGATTGGAGCAGGTGTAACTATGTGGGCAGTCGGCGATCGCGTCACCGGATTACTGCTGAACTGGCAGCGAGGCGCACCAACAGAGCTTGGCTTTGGTCTCGGCTCCCTCAGTGAAGATGGAATGCTCGCTGAATATGTCGTGCTGCCCGGCGATCGCTTTGTGCGTGCACCTGCCAGCTTAGACGATGCCGAAGCCGCAACGCTTCCTTGCGCTGCATTAACGGCTTGGAACGCTATTCACGGGGGCTATCCGATTGGCAAACAGAGCAAAGTTCTGGTGCTGGGAAGCGGTGGCGTATCGCTGTTTGCGATGCTGTTTGCCCGTGCAGCAGGCGCTCAGGTGATTGCGACATCGAGCCAGGATGCCAAGCTGAAGCGGTGGCTGGATGTTGGTGCCAGTGATGGGATCAACTACCGGGACACCCCGGACTGGGGCAAAGCGGTGTTCGAGCGAACGGGCGGTGTCAACAAGGTCGTCGATACAGTTGGGACAGGTACGCTGAGTCAGTCATTAGCGGCACTTACATATGGAGGTGAAGTGGCTCTGCTGGGGTTAATGTCCTTTGACGATCGTCCACTTGATTTTATAGCGCTGATGGGTAAGAGTGCATCTGTTCGAGGCGTTGCGGTAGGCAGTGCTGAACTGTATGACGCGATGGTGCAAGCGATCAACACGCACCAGATAAAGCCACCGATTGATCGCCGCTTCCGCTTTGAGGAGGCGAAGGCTGCCTATCAAGCCCAATCATCGCCAGACCTCTTCGGCAAAATCGTCATCGATCTGGTGTAAACAGAAAGGAATAGTTTGTAGTTTTTCTGAATTTCACTTTAACAGCATAAGATCATTGACATGAGATTCCTCAATATTGGCGGGTGAGAAATGTCAGTCAGAATAGTGCCTACTAAGATTTAGATGGTGCTATGAATCTCTTGTTGTGCGGACAACAATGATCGCCAACAGTTAAACCCGGCATGACACCGACGTGAAGGAGAGAAAGCATGTTCAATCACATTATGGTTGGGTCGAACGACATCGAGCGATCAAAGCGCTTCTATGACGCGGTGCTCGGAACGCTGGGGGCGGGCGAGCCGCTACGCAACAAGGCGGACACTGGCCACACTCGGCTGTTCTACCGACACGACGGCGGCACCTTCTGGGTCAGTGAGCCAATTAACGACGAGCCAGCGACCTTTGCCAACGGCGGCACCATCGCCTTCAAATGCAACTCGTCCGAGCAGGTACATAAATTCCACGACACAGCAGTTGCACACGGCGGCACCTCAATCGAAGACGCGCCGGGTCTACGCAACAGCAGCTTAGGGGCTGTGCACTTGGCATATGTGCGCGATCCCGACGGAAATAAGCTCTGCGCCATCCATCGCGTCAAGTGACCGAGTGCTCGTAGCTCACTAGGATCGGCCCTAGAGCGCCATGCTGCCCAACTATGCGTTCAAGCGGACGAGCTACGCCCGCCGTTAACTTAGGCGTTCGGCAGCTGCGCGCGGCTTTCCATTGCAACATTCAACTGTGTAAAACATGAATCTCGACCTCATTCACTTCCATCATGCAAAACCAACAGTCACCCATCCTATTTGACCAAAAGGCTGCGGCTTCCTACGACGAGAAAACCGCTCTTTGGGCGTCAGGGCGTGATGCGCTCTTTTCGTTAATGCGCCTGATTTTCGCCGAGCTTCCGGCTGAGGCACGGATTCTGTGTGTTGGTGTCGGCACCGGAACGGAAATGATTGCTCTGGCGCGAGCCTTTCCGCAGTGTCAATTCACGGCGATCGAGCCTGCGTCTGCGATGCTGGACATCTGCCGTCAAAAAGCCGAAGAAAATGGCATCACCTCGCGTTGCACCTTCCACGAAGGCTATCTCGACTCGCTGCCCGCTTCTGACCCGTTCGATGCGGCGACTTGCCTTTTGGTCTCTCAATTCTTGCAGGAAGCGGAAGAGCGGAGCCACTTTTTCGGTCAAATCGCGCAACGCCTTCGTCCAGGCGGCGTTTTGATCAGTTCCGATTTGGTTCTGGGCATGTCGCCTCCGGTTCATCAAAGCTTGTTTGAAGTTTGGCTGCGAATGCTCGGAGGCTCCGGCTGGAGTGAAGAAGACATCGAAAAGGTGCGCGCTGCCTGGCGTTTTCATATCGCGGCTTTAACCCCACCTGAAATCGAAGCAATTATCGCAGCGGGCGGCTTCAATACTCCGGTGTTGTTCTTCCAAACCCTTTTCATTCACGCTTGGTTTTCAAAGCGAACGGCGGCGGATTAGAAGTCCCCAACAGCCGCCGAAGCGGGCGAGCTGAGTTGCTCACAACCTCATCTATACTCATCTATCTAATGCTAGCTACTACCTCAACCTCAAAAGAATGGATGCGGAGTCACAAAACCTGGATTAATACGCTGGTGTCGGTGAGGCTAGGTGAGCTAATTTTTGAGTGAGATAAGATAACAGCATTTCGTTAATTTCCTGCTCAAGATGCCCATCTTGAAGTAGGTCTGAGCATTCGATTACCGCCGCATGAGTCAGCGCTTCAATTGATCGCTCGATGACAAACACAGTATAATCAAGCTTTTGCGGCTGGATGCGATAAGCCGGAGGCTTAACGGCTTCAGCCGTATCGCACTGCTTCGCTAAGTAACTTCGCAGTAAATCAGTCATGCGATTTTCCATCTCAGTTCCACTCAGTCTAGGCACTTGCTCGTGCAGAACTTTGTGCAGCGTCGGGTCGATCGCATGAGCGGCAATACTGGCTTTCACGATTTCAGGCAAGACAACTGCGATCGGCGCATCGAATAAATCCCTCAGCTTCGATTCGATCACTTCCATCATGCTGCTGACATGGCGAGCGCGTAGGGCAGCAATCAGCGATGCTTTGTTGGGAAAGTACTGGTACAACGAACCAATGCTGATGCCAGCGCGTTCGGCAATGCGATTGGTACTCGCCTTGTCGTAGCCTTCTGCGGTCAAAATGTGAGCAGTTGCCGTCAATATTGCATCAACTGTGAACTTAGAACGGTCTTGCTGCGGCAGTTTACGAGGATTTGTCTGGGATTTTGAGGTCATAAAATTGCGGTTGGAAATGCGAGTTGTGAATGTGAGCTAATACTCGTATTATCTGAGTTATAGCTCACATTGAGGAACCAACCCATGATTTTAGTCACTGGTGCAACCGGAAATAATGGTTCAGAAATCGTCAAAATGCTTGCCGCGCAAAACATTCCCGTCCGAGCAATGGTTCGCAATCGTAATCGTACCGGAGCGATCGCACTTCCAAGCGTCGAAGTGGTAGAAGGAGACTTTGATCGCTCCGAAACGCTGCTGAGTGCCTTGAGCGGTGTAGACCGGGCGTTCCTGGTAACAAACTCATCGGAACACGCACAAGCACAACAACTCGCTTTTGTGGACGCTGCCAAGCAAAGTGGGGTCGCACACATCGTCAAGCTGTCGCAGTTTGCCGCCAATGCTGACTCCCCGGTGCGCTTTTTACGTTATCATGCAGCAGTCGAAGCAGCTATCCAAGCGTCCGGGATGGCGTATACCTTTCTACGCCCTAACCTGTTTATGCAGGGCTTGTTAAATTTCAAATCGACGATTGTCACCCAAAATGCCTTTTACGCCGCAATCGGCGATGCCAAGGTAAGCATGATTGATGTCCGCGACATTGCCGACGCTGCGATCGCTGCCCTGACGGGAACTGGGCATGAAGGGAAGATCTACGACCTCACAGGTTCGCAAGCCCTGACACATACGGAAATGGCACACTATCTCTCTGATGCGATCGGTCGCAAAATTACCTTTGTCGATATTCCGCCTGAGACGATGCTAGAGACGTTATTGAGCGTTCATTTCCCTACTTGGCAAGCAGAGGGGTTGCTTGAGGACTATGCTCACTATCGGCGGGGTGAAGCGTCAGTGGTTGCTTCTGGTGTGCAGGATGCAACTGGGAAGGCACCGCGAAGTTTTGAGACATTCGCGCACGACTATGCCCCAATGTTTGGCTAGGTCTAGGTTTCTATGTCGATGGCATGAGATTTTGGGTCATTGAGCAGGTTTTAATCGACCACATCAGTTCGCTTGAGGGCATCCACCAACTCTGTCATGAATTCAACAAAGACACGCACTTTAGCCGAAAGATAACGTTTTTGGGGATACAGCACGGCGATCGAGAGTCCAGCTTGAGTCGCGTAGGATTGCAGAATCGGTTGCAGGTCACCCTGTGCGATCGCGGTTGCAGCAATAAATTTAGGCAGTTGAACCACACCCGCGCCTTGAATCACTGCCTCTAAAATGACTTCTGAATTATCAAATCGGAGATAACTATCCACAGCCAGGTCAATTGTTTTGCCATCTTGTTCAAACTTCCAGGTCGGTTCTTGTCGGCTTTGCGGATAGATAAAGTTGATACAGCGATGCTGCGATAGCTCTGTGGGCGTTGTAGGCACACCCTTCTGAGCGAGATACTGCGGTGAGGCACAGGTGATATAGCGTGCAGTTGCCAGGTGATGCATGATTAAACTGCTATCGCTGCTCAGTCCAATTCGCACGGTTGCATCAATGCCTTCCTCAACTAGATCAATCAGGCGATCATTAAACGAAACATTCAGCTTAAGGTCAGGGTATTGCGCGGTAAATTGTAGTAGAGCCGGAGCAATATGCAGTTTGCCAAACGTAAAGCTGAGATCAAGCCGCAACGTTCCGATCGGCAGGGACTGCGATTGTTTAACTTCGAGTTCCGCTTCTTCTAAATCGTTAAAAATTTGCTGAACCCGTTGATAAAACCGATCGCCTTCTTCGGTCAGCGTCAAACTGCGCGTCGTTCGCCCAAGCAAGCGCACCCCCAAGTCATCTTCTAAGCGCAATACGGCTCGACTCACGGCTGACGGAGCCATGCCCAACTGCCTTGCTGCCTCTGAAAAGCTGCCACACTGGGCGGAGCGTACAAAAATCATCAAGCTTTTGAGCTTGTCCATTGCTGCCACCGCATCTTTGAATTTTTTGCACAAGTGTTTTGAAGTTTAACTACTTTTTCTCTGCTTTTGCACAAGCTACTGTTAAGACAAGTTGAAATTTCAAACCCACATCCAATAGTGAGCAACCAGATATGACACAGCAAACAAACCCAGAGCGACTCATTTTAGTCACCGGAGCGACGGGCAATCAGGGCGGTGCGATCGCCCGTCACCTGCTCCAACGCGGCAAGTTCAAGGTTCGCGCAATGGTTCGCGATCAAAATAAGCCTGCTGCCCAGGCGATTCAACAAGCAGGAGCAGAACTCATTCAGGGAGATTTCAACGATCAGGCTTCACTCGATCGCGCTTTGCAAGGCGTTTATGGCGTTTTTTCGATCCAGGATTTCAGAGACGGAGTGGACACCGAAATCCGTCAGGGCAGCGCGATCATAGACGCGGCTTCATCGGCGGGTATTGAGCATTTTGTCTACAGTTCGGTAGGAAGCGCCGAGCGCAACACGAGCATTCCCCATTTCGACAGCAAGTTTCAAGTCGAAGAATATGTGCGAGCGATCAAGTTGCCCTACACAATTCTGCGTCCGGTGTTCTTCTTTTACAATTACAACGGGATGCGCCCAATGATTGAACAGGGAACGCTTCCCCAGCCGCTCAGTCCTGAGACGAAATTGCAGCAACTGTCTGAAGAGGACTATGGGGCAATGGTTGCCGAGGTGTTCGAGCGTCCCGCAGACTTCATGCACCGCGAAATCGAAGTTGCCAGCGTGGAGATGACCATGCCAGAAATTGCTACCGCGTTTAGCCGCGTCCTGGACAAACCCGTTAACTACCAACAGATTCCGTTTGAAGCGTTTGAGCAGCAAGCTGGAGAAGAAGTGACGATCATGTTTCGCTGGTTTGAGAATGTTGGCTATGCGGCGGATTTAGCCCAGTTGAAACGTGATTTTCCTGCACCAACCGACTTTGAATCCTATTTACGCAATCACGGTTGGGCAAAAAATTAAACAACAAACAAATGAAAGTATTAATGGTAGGGAGTAAGTCAGCCGTAGACAGGGAATAGTGACAACCAGGTTTACTAAAATCTGGTGTTAGTTTTTTGCTGCTGATTTCGTAACGATAGCCTAACAACTTGGGGAAAGTAATTTCACAATCAATCCTTTCTGGAAGTGAGCGTACACAAGTAGGCGGTAACCCCGGTTTCGGGACTTTGTTTGAACCAGCACAGGGAATAAAGGCAAAGGGAATACCATAGACTTCGGCATATTCCGGCTCAAACATCCCTTGGTCATTGCTGGTATAACTAATGCGTCTTAGACCCCTTCCTACTACTTGTTCGCACAAAAGCTGAGTACCAAATGCCCTCACCCCCAAGATGTGGGTAACTGTATTGGCATCCCAACCTTCAGTCAGCATGGACACTGAGACAACACAACGGATATGTTCACCCAACTTGCCAGCTTTACCTACTGTGTTAAGTACCTCACGCAACAGGTCTTCATTAGTGATTTTGTCTGGGTCTTGACCTGGATATCTATTTCGGTACTCAGTTTTAAACTCTTCTATCTCCCGTGCTGCCAGTTGCTTAAACTCAGCAGTCATGCTTTCCCCAGACTCTAACTGCTCACTGTCAATCAGAATTGTATTGGGTCGAAATGCCCAGTTATTATCTTTGACATTGTTAAACACCGATAACTGACCAGGGGTTAAAATAGGTCGGCCATCGGGGTAAGTTTTACCAGTATCCCAACCGCAGATATAGTCATAAACCATCTTCGAGACGCTGGTATTGTTGCAGACTACGATAAAAACTGGTGGTGTAAGTCCCTTTGCTTGTGCCTCAGAATTTTGCTCCCAAGCTTTGTAATTCTTCTCGTAGTTGCTATACAGCGTCCGCAGCGCACCTTCTAATTCCTTGGGTAGTTTTGGTTCTGGAGTTGAGGGAACATTTTCTTTAGAACCCCTCCCCTTCTTGGGCAGATGGTCACGAATTAGTGTCCAAATGTTGCGATAAGTAGGCAGTTCTCCCTTCATGCTGTCATCAGATACAGGCACACGAGGGATTTTGACAATACCAGATTCAATAGCATCAATTAGAGAGAAATCGGATACAACCCAAGGAAATAATGTCCCTTCCTTATAGCTTGAACCTTTTAAGAAAAACGGGGTAGCTGAGAGATCATAAACTACCTTTACCCCTAATTTTTGTTGGGTAGCTTCTAACCCAGAAATCCAAACTCTCGCCTCTTCTTCATTTTTTTTCGCTTCCTTTAAATCATCACCTTTATATTTTTCTTCATCACCACCAACACGGCGACGGTAACAGTGGTGTGCTTCATCATTAATAACAATGATATTTTTCTTATTCCCCAGCCCTCAACATACCCGATTAACCATCTGGGATGGGGTTTCAGTAAATGGGAATTGCTGTTAAATTGTACCAGTGGTAGCCGCAACAAAATAAGCGCTCTGCTGTTAACAAAGCGCTTTAAGATTGATGATTTCTAGCGAAAATAACAACTATATTTTAGGATTATTTTGTTGATATCATCAAAATGTTTCTGCTGAAGCAGCCTGAAAAACTTGCTCAGCAGTCAAATTAAGTTCTGGAAAAGTTAGTGATTGAATGCGGTCTTTTCCTCGAAATTGAGTAACTTGATACTCTCCATCAACTAAAGCGTAAACTGATATTGTTGGTTGCTTGGGATTGCCTATAAATCGCTTTCCACCAAGAGCAGCATAGTCAACAATCCAATATTCGGGAATACCCATTTCTTCGTATTCCCCAAATTTGAGGAAATAGTCATCGCGCCAATTTGTACTTACAACTTCTATTATTAATGGAATCGATTCTGCTTGAGAAACTGTTGATGATTTTTTCCAAAGTGGTTCATTAGCTAGGTTAGGTAGATTCAATATCAAAACATCTGGAATATAACCAGATTTTTTGTCTACTGCTTTAACTAATGCTTGGCTAGGAATGGAATACGCAAGGTTTAATCTACGAATTTCAAAATTGAGTTCTCTAATCAGAAATGCTTTGACTAACTCATGGTCGCCTGTTGGCTGCATTTCTACTATGACTCCTTTATGTAATTCATATCTCCCGTTCTCTGGTTTCCACTCCAGAAATTCTTCAAATGTTATTGGCTCAACTAAAGGTTGAAGCATAATATTGTTTCCTTCATCTGCTTACCCTTTTTAAATCAGTTGGTGGGTAGCTTACTATTTTATTTGTAGCTCCCACCTGTATTTTACGCTGCGAGCATTAGTACTAATTCCCGTTCTGCTGATACTGGCTGATACTCTAACAGCCTCCGCCATTTCCCAGCCGTTAGCATCTCAAACGGCTTGTCTAACAAGTCCTCGCAAGACAGAGTTTTCACATCATTTTCAACCATCGACAGTGACCAAACAGCATCTAACGCTGAATCACACGGTATTCTTCCCTGATGCTCCTCTGATGCTTGTACAAACCACCACCGATTATCAGTACAACCGACTTCGCCTAGTTTTATGTTGTCATGGTAGATCCCATCGTCCATCAGGTCAAATTCAAACTTCTCGCATTCTGCCGCAATCTGTGCCATTGTCTCGTTACCAGTGGTGGTTAAGGCTTCTTGCTGCTCCTGTACTAGTACTCTGTCACAGCAACTTTGCGGAGTTTAACCAGTTTTGATAAGCTACTTTTGGGTGAGTAAAGGGTAGGATCATGGCAAAAAAAATATACTGTCTGTTTGACACCAGAAGAAGTTGAAAAGTTGCAAACAGTTATTAGGTCAGGAAAGACTAAGGCGCGAACTATAACCCGTGTCCGCATTATTCTAATGAGCAATGAGGGCAAAACAGATAAAGCGATACCTTCGGCACACTTCGTGAACGCGCATAACCTTGGGGTGAATGTTTCAACAGTAGAACGCACTCGGCAGAGATTGGCAACTGGAGGTATAGATTTAGTACTAAACGAGCGTCCACACCCACCGAAGACACCCAAAATTAATGGTGAGGTGAGCAAGAAGCTTTTTTGATTGCAACAGCGTGTTCAAAAGCACCAACAGGGAATACACGTTGGACATTGAGATTGTTAGCAGACCGGATAGTGAGTTTAGGCATTGTAGATTCAATTAGTTATGAAACAGTGCGTAGAACTTTAAAAAAGACGCATTATCCGAAAATTAGAGTTCCACTACACACCAAAACACGCAAGCTGGTTAAATCAAGTTGAGATTGAACTATCGGTTTTATCGCGTCAATGTTTGTCAAGACGAATTCCCGATTTACAAACATTATCTGATGAAATCACCACTTGGGAAAAACAACGCAACCAACAAAAAGCAAGTGTTTGTTGGCGCTTTAAAACTACGGATGCACGTAGAAAAATGGAACGTTTGTATCCAACCATATAACCCAGCAAACTTGCTGTGACAGAGTACTAGTTTGGAGTTGAGTGGTGGCCCCATCGCAGGCTGGAAAACTGGACTCATCTTTTTAGTTGGTGGTACACTTACCGGAGCAACCACAGGCAAGGCTTTAGATTTCTACTGTGGGCGAGTCGAGCAGCGGCTAATCTCTATTGAGAGGCAGAGGGTAGAGAAAGAAACGCGAGAAAAGGAAAGGGCGCAAAAAGAAAGGTTAGAGAGGGAGAAGCGAGAGCAAGAAATCCTAGAAGCAGAAATTGCAGAAAGGAAAAGGATACAGACAGAGGCGGCACTAGAAGAACAACGAAAGTGGCTTGAAGAACATAGACAGCAGGATCATAAATACGATGAAGATTTTGAGCAGGATGAGCAGGATGAGTAGGATGAATAATTTTTTGGAGCTATGAGCGAGTATTAGACGCTTTTTGCAGTTTGACAATCTATTAGTTATCTACTAACTGCTTATTGCAGTTAGTAGATAATTGTACTGATAGGTTGTAAATCAGATGCTCTGTTAGTCTAGTACTTGGCTAACATGAGCAGCCACGACTTGCCAGTTACCTTGTGGCTGTGACTGTACCCAAACTCTTGTGTATCGGTAGATGTCGGCGAAAGCTTTGCCTTCATAAGTACCAGCAACCTCCATTTTTACAGTCACCACAGCTGTATTACCGTAGAGTTGCACTCGCTGTTGTTTACTTTGGAGTAAAACAAGTTTTTGAATATCCGAGCGATGTGCTTCTAAATCCATCTGTTTATCAATTAATTCGCCAGTATGCGTCGTGAACACAACTTCATCAGCAATCAGTTCTTCTAAGGCTGAAACATCATTTTTGAGCATAGCCTGCCGGAGCTTTTCTTCCAATTGTTCAATTAAAGTGATTACCATATTGCTCATGGAGTGCTTTTGACTAACTATTTTTTCTGCGAAACTTTTCTATATAAATGTTTAAAAACGGCAACTAGATAGAACATTTATGCATTAACCCAAACAAAGCTAAGGGCTTGATATTACTGTTATAAATCAAAATCAAGGCTGAATGTTTCACTATCATAATTCTCAAGTTCAGAATGTGTTGATGAAGACAGTCGTCGAGAGATGGGCAATGCGGAAATTATTACAACGGCGTTAGTAGCAGCGATGTTCTTTAATGGCAATCAAAGCAAAGCTTGCAATATATGAAAGACCATCTGCTAGTGCCTAAGATGTTAGAAAAATCACGCTTCAATCGACGATTACATAATGTATCAATGTTGCTCAACGATGTGTTTCATCAAGTGGGAATGATAGTCAAAGAAATTAGTGATTGTACGGAATACCTTTTAGACTCATTTCCAGTACCAATGTGCGATAACATCCGAATATTTAACGTGGGATTAATCAAATCAGAAGATTATAGAGGTTACATAGCATCAAAAAAACGCTATTTCTACGGGGTGAGAGTGCAGTTATTAACCACTAAAAGCGGTATCCCAGTAGAGTTTGCCTTCATGCCTGGTAGCGCAAATGAGATGCTGCCAGTCTTGAAAAGTGTGAGGAATGAGTTTTGGCCCTTGGTATCTCCTCCAACCAAGCGAAAACTCGACCTAGATTGATAGCGGCAGCTGTCAGGATATGCTGTAAATGAGTTTTAGCTAGCCCAATATAACGGCAGTCGCGCATTTCAAACGCTCGAATTCCTTTAGAGATAGTTCCTTCAATACCTGAACGCAGTGCATACTGTTTTTGAAATTCCTCAGTTTTTTGTCGAACTCTTGCTTTTTGAAGAGCTTCATACTCAGATTGCACTTGTATGATTAACCCACGGGGGTTTGTTTTTGCATGAGTACATTGATTCCGAACTGGACAACTCTTGCAATCACGCTGCCGAAACTCAACGTAAATTACGGGTTTGCCATAAATATTTTTTATTCTTTTTCCAAAGGTAACTACGCTCGATATGTTGCACCATTTGCGACTCAGTTAGGCTAAATCCAATAGATCTCTTGCAAAAGTCCGAAAATTATTAGTGTCATTTTGACCAGAACATATGTGGAGGAAAGAATATCCGAGATGTTTCGCTCCGCTCAACATGACAATTTAAGCATTTATGCAAGAGGTCTAATAATTAAAGCGATCGCACCGAGCCACGCCAAAATAGTAATGAGTAACTCCATTGGCAAATATTATTAGCTACTGGTATCACTAATAGTAATTTTGTGCCACTATGCAAGCTTCTATTAAAGCTTACAAATAAGTGACACAACCTCTAACTAAAAAATCTCAAGTCAGAAAAAAGTTTTGTTAGGGCGTAGCCGGGGTTACAGTTGGAGTCGCGGCTGGTGGTACTGCTGGTGGCGCTCCTGTTGGTGTTGCTGCTGGTGGTGCTGTTGGGGTTTGTGCAGCAGGTTCACAGGCTCCTAGAAGTAGGCTAAGTCCAATAGATGAAGCGAGAAAACAGAATTTTCCGTTCATAAACCCTCCTTTGAGAATAATAAGTCAAAAGCTATAATATCAGTCTATGTAAAAGTATTGGACATAGGCAATCAATATTTAAACACTTACTTGATCATGAGGGATTTGGTAAATATTGACATCCGTCATTAGTAGCACATCGTTTTCAGCTTAATAGTTGAGTTCCAATGATTTACCCATCGCAAATGTTTAAAACTAAGCTTGCAAATCCCAAAGGTAGACAAATTAATATTTTCACTCAGCAACACCCGTAATTGGCTAAGCTCTATCTGTAGCCTGAATATTCAGACTCTTCTACGTGATAGTTAACGTTGTGGCTTACCGAATGCTGTGATATTTTCTACAAATTGCAAGGTACTGTTAGCGACGCGATCGCCATTTAGCCTGCTGTCACTTTATACTCACATTTAAGGTGCAGCCTGAAAATAGTAGAGACGTTACATATAACGTCTCTACATGTGATTCATGAAAATGCCAACTGCTGTATATGTCAGTACAAAAATCCCATACGATTTTTTGGTCTTGGTTAAAAATTACTTTGTCAGCATTTTTATTGTTGAGTGCGATCGCTTTCTTGCTGCTTATATTATTCACTATTCTTAAAGTACCTTCCTTCGTAATTGGTAATGACACATTTTGGTTATTGCGTTGGCGCTATGAAGCAGATGCTAGTTATGTAATTGCCTTCAATCCTTGGTTTTTACTTACCATAGCGGCTGCTATTGGTTTTCTAGGACTTTGGCTAAAAAAGCCTAAGCGGCACAGGAGAAAGACAAGATGAAACTAGGGCAATGCTTGGGTTTACTAGTACTATTTTTTTCGCTCTACATCCTTTGGCAAATTCGGCAGTTAGTATTACTTTTATTTACTGCTGTAGTGCTGGCGGTGGCGATTAATCAGCTAGTTTGGCGATTTCAGCAGTCTGGGGTCAAACGGATTTGGGCTGTTTGGCTGAGTTTGGGTATTATCGTGACACTGTTAGTTGGTGTTTTCTTGTTGATTGTGCCGCCATTTATCGAGCAGTTTCAGGAATTGGTAGTGCTTTTACCAACTGGAGTAGATCAAATTCAACGGGGTATCAACTGGTTAGAGGAACGCATTCCCCAAATCTATTTACCGGAAATTCCCGACATCAATGGTCTAATTGAACAACTACAACCTTGGATTACAAATTTATTACAACAGGCGATCGCTCTATTCTCTACCTCTATAACTGCAATATTAGAATTTCTCTTAGTTATAGTTCTAACTTTAATGCTACTTGTTAATCCGCAGCCCTACCGCAGAGCTTTTGTATGCGTCTTCCCTGCCTTTTACCGTTCGAGAGTTGAGGAAATTCTCTCTCGTTGTGCGGAAGGTTTGGGCGCTTGGACAATCGGTGCTTTGATTGAAATGGTATTTATTGGTGTTCTTTGCGGACTTGGCTTATGGATTTTACAAGTACCACTTGTACTAGCTCATGCAGTCTTAGCAGGATTACTCAACTTTATTCCCAATATTGGCCCAACTTTGAGTGTAGTGCTACCAATGGCAATAGCTTTTCTTGATGCACCTTGGAAAGCCGGGGCCGTAATAATTTTATATATCATAATTCAAAACATTGAAAGCTATTGGCTTACTCCAACTGTGATGGCAAAACAGGTAGCGCTATTACCTGCTATGACACTGACGGCACAAATTGTCTTCGTTACCCTTTTTGGCGCTTTAGGATTACTGATGGCGATACCGCTGGCGGTAATTGCCAAGATTTGGACACAAGAAGTGTTATTTAAAGATATTTTAGATAAGTGGCGGCAAGTTCCTTCATCAGGTTCTTACTAACCAAAATGTCTAGACAAATTAGCGAATAATGGGGTAAGAAGGCGTTGTGATAGAAAAATTGCAAAACCGCTTTCGGAATTTTAGAAGGAAAGTAGCTGAGCCTGTCAAAATCCAACAGCTAGAAACAGAGTTGCTAGCTGAATCAACATTAGACTCATCCTACCTAGTTTTAATTTTTGGCTCCTGTGCCATAGCTACTTTTGGTTTATTGTCCAACAGTAGTGCAGTCATCATCGGAGCTATGATCATTGCACCTTTGATGTTGCCAATTCGAGCTTTAGCTTTTGGTGCGTTGCAAGCGAATGTGGTTTTATTTCGCCAAGGAGTATTTGCTGTAATAGTTAGGGATAATTGCTGCAATTGCGATCGCTTACCAGTTTAGGATTATTTACGCGTCTTCCTACCTTTGGTAGTAAAATCCTAGCACGTTCCGAACCAACACTATTAGATTTAGGGATAGCGATCGCAGCTGGAAGTATCAGCGGCTATGCTAAAGTTGAGCCAAAAATTTCTGGAAGTTTGGCGGGAACTGCAATTGCGGTTGCGCTCATGCCTCCTGTTTGTGTGATTGGTTTAGGGTTATCACAGGCAAATTTCTCACTCAGTTTCGGAGCAACCTTACTTTACCTAACTAACCTATTAGGTATCACTCTTTCCTGTATGCTCACATTTCTGATAGCAGGTTACACATCTGTACGTCGAGCACGAAAACCCCTGACTTGGACTTTGGCTTTAACCGCAATTCTTCTAATTCCTTTGGGTGTCAGCTTCTTCCGACTTGTACGGCAATCCCAGCTAGAAATCAGCGTTAGACGAGCATTATTAAACAGAACTGTTACTTTTCAAAGACTAGAGTTACTGACAAATCAAACAAAAAATCAGCGTTAGACGAGCATTATTAAACAGAACTGTTACTTTTCAAAGACTAGAGTTACTGACAAATCAAACAAATTGGCTAACTAATCAACCACAAATCCGTCTAAATGTGCGAGCAAAGGAACCTGTAACCCCTCGACAAGTGCAGTTATTGGAAGAGTTTATTGAGCGAGAAATGGGACAACCTTTCACTTTAATTTTCCAAGTTGGTGAAGTGGAAGAAGTGCGGCGAGAAAAGTAGTAGAGGTGCAGGGGGCAGGGTGTAGAGACGTTGCAATGCAACGTCTCTACCTATCGCATTATTTTTTTTAGTTGGTATTAGATTTACTGGAATTTATATTGTAGTATCTGTAGCATGAGATAGTGAGTTGATAGTAATACATGAACCAGTATCACTTTAAACAATCATTCTCTGCTGACCCTGCCTTAAGCAATAAGCTTTTTGACTTGTTGGAAAACACATTTCCCGGACTCAGTAGTTTGGCAGAATGTGGGAGAAAACTAGGTGCATCTTGGGAAACAGCTTCGACACCGTTTATTCGCTTTCATGATGATATAGCCATTACTCATGTGGGAGTATTAGAAATTCCCATGCAAATCATGGGACAAAGGCTAACTGTGGGAGGAGTCCATGCGGTAGCTACCCGTGCGGAGTTTCGTAGGAGAGGCTATTACCGTCAAGTGATGGAGGAAGTTCTGGAATACTGTAACCAACATTATGAAACACTTGTACTGACGACACTACAACCAGAG
This sequence comes from Nostoc sp. MG11, assembly GCF_014904695.1. Lineage (GTDB taxonomy): Bacteria > Cyanobacteriota > Cyanobacteriia > Cyanobacteriales > Nostocaceae > Komarekiella. The sequence continues at coordinate 18,676 of NZ_JACXXN010000026.1, forward strand.
TTTTACTTACCTTTTGGCTTTCGCATTGTCGAAGAACACATTTTCAAAGTCAAGTGTGACTCCACAGGTAGCGCTGATGGCTTGAGAACTCTGAATTTTGCAGATATCAAAGATTTCACATTGCTGCACAGGCTTTTAGAAACGCGCACGCCTGTATCTAATATAGTTGGGGTAGTCAAGGAAAAACCCTTGTTTTGCGTTAATGAAGGAAGCCGTCCCTTATACTATGCGGAAGATTTGGATTTAATCGCTTGCATGGAGATTGAAGATAGCAGACTTCATCTTTTTGATCTGGTGGCAACGCAGACATACTCTTTAAACGAGATTCTGGCTAGGATACCTCAACCCATTGCAGAGGTAGTAATCTACTTTAGTCCTGAACGTCTCGATGTCAAAGATGTGCAACCATTTCCTCATGAATTTGATGAAACTGTGCTGATGGTTCGCGGTAAATTTGCAGCGGAGAGGGAAAAATTTATGCTACCGCGTTCTGCGAGATGTTGAGGAAAAGAGGGTAGTCAAAATAATTCATAATTGATAATTCATAATTCATAATTAATTATTTGGCATTGCTGAATTGAAGTATGAAATTTCAAAACTTAACATCTTAAACTCTTACTCTCTGCGCCTCTGTCTTGAAAAGTTTCCTACGGCGGGAAACTCCGAAGTTCTGATCGCCGGACGCCGGCGCTCAGACTTCTCTCCGCCTACAGAACTTTTCGCTGCGTCTCTGCGTGAGATAAATTCATACCTGGATTCAGCAACGCCAATTATTTGGTCAGGAGAATCACAGCATAATTAAACCTAGTCGCACACCCACAGCAACAGCCTCAGTACGGGTGGAGACACCGAGCTTTTGAAAAATGGATGAAAGATGAAATTTAACTGTATGCTCGGAGATGTGTAAACCTTTAGCGATCGCCTTGTTACCCAACCCAGAACCGAGCATACCTAAAACCTCTATTTCTCGTGGTGTCAAGGTTTGTACAGGATTTACCACTACTTTTTCTCGCACAGAAAGCAACTCTAAAAAATCTGGGTGTAGCACTACTAAACCAAAAGCGATCGCCTCAACAGCAGCCACAATTTCCGACTCTGTACTAGTACTGGGTAAAATACCCCGGACACCAGAACGTAAAGCCATCTCCAAGTCGATGCTGTCAAGTTCCTCAACAATTACCATAATTCTCAATGGGTATTGCTCCTCTTGAATCAGCAGCAATTTTTCCCACACCGATTGTTGAGGATTTCCGCTCAAATCTAGTAGCACCACATCGGGTTGTAATTGCCCAACTTCCCTTGCGAGGACATCCAAGTCGGATGCACTTCCCACAACCGTCAGCGTAGTAGAATTACTAGTCACCACAGCTGATAACCCTGCCCGCACCACAGGGGAAGTAGCAACTACCATGACTCGGATCATGTCGCCTCCACAGCATTCCCACTCTGCATCGCAATATACACAACAAATTGCTGTCCACCGCGCAGTATTTGTAGGGGAATTGATTGGTTATTGTTGCTTTGATGGAGATATTTAGCTAAATCGTTAGGGTTAGTAAACAAACGCCCTGCAACTCCAATTAACACATCACCGATTTGTACTCCAGCGGTTTCTGCTGCACCATCAGGTAAAATTGACAACACTAATAAGCCCAAGGTACGTCTGTCTAAAAGCACAGGTTGCAGTGTTACTCCCAGTTGTGGACGATTATCACCGCTCAAAAAACGGTCTACAGTGTTGCTAGGGACTGCTATAGCTAAACCATTGGCAATCATAGTGTTAATGCCTACGACTCGACCGAGACAGTCAGCAAGCGGCCCCCCAGAATTACCAGGATACAGCCGCAGATCTGCCATAACTGCCCGCGAATTATTGGCGGAGATAATCCCGGTAGTTACAGCACCACTGTCTGCAAAGGGATTTCCTACTGCTAAGACTAATTCACCGACTCGCAGCGCTTCAGAATTACTAATTGTTGCAGCAGTTAAGTTAGTGGTAGCAATTCTCAGGGCTGCTAAATCTTGTTGTGGATCAAAGTGTGTACGCACTGCATCAAATTTTCGTCCATCTGACAATTCCACAGTGGCGTTGTTGCTAGTTGCTACGTGGGCATTAGTGATAATTAGTCCGTTAGGTTGCCAGATTACACCAGAACCGATTCCTAGAGAACCGCTGTTTATTTTGACGGTGCTATGACGTAGCTTAGTGGCTAGTGCTGTTAATTCGGCGGCGATGTTGGTAAATGTTGTGTTTGCCATGTTGTACAATTTTTGGCGTTGTTTCGTGTTCTGAACTCGAAGTTTCGTGTTCTGATCTCGAAGTTCCGTGTTCTGATCTCGAAGTTCCGTGTTCTGAGCTTGAAGTTTCGTGTTCTGATCTCGAAGTTTCGTGTTTTGATCTTGAAGTTCCGTGTTCTGATCTCGAAGTTCCGTGTTCTGATCTCGGAGTTCCGTGTTCTGATCTCGGAGTTCCGTGTTCTGATCTTGGAGTTTCGTGTTCAGAAGCTCAACGTTCGAGTAAAAAGGTCGAAGTTCTAAATTACGTTCTAAATTACGAATTACAATGGTCGTTCACCAATTGCGATCGCTAACTCAACTAACACCCCACCGCGTACAAGTTGGACTTTGACGGTTTGACCAATGCGATCGCCACTATTGAGAAGCGCCAGGACATCACCAGTATCACTTAATGTAATACCATCAAATGTTACTAATACATCGCCAAGCAAGACGCCTGCATTATCAGCAGGGCCGGAGGGTTCGACGTTGACGACAATTACTCCGCTAGCAGAAGTTAAATTGAGGGCAGTTTTGAGATTTTTTGGTAGGCGTACAGGTTGCATACCTACACCCAAGTAGCCTTTAGAAATACGTCCTTTTGCTACCAATTGGTCAACGATGCGATCGACTGTAGCAACGGGAATAGTCAAAGCAGTACCACGCCGCCCTGATGTATTCATGCCTACTACATAACCAGCAGCATCTACAAGGGGCCCGCCTGCAAAGCCGGAGTAAAGGGTAATGTCTGGACGAATGAATTGGTCAATATTACCACCGCTCATGCTTCGCCAAGCACCACTAACTACACTCACCGCACCCATCGCCGCTCTTAAGTCACCTTCGCTACTTCTTGCTAGTCCTAGTACCAGATGACCAACTTTGAGCGTTTTAGTATCGCCAATTTTGGCCACGGGAATTTCTGCATCTTGGAGTTTAAAGACAGCTACATCGGTGCTAGAGTCATGACCAATGGGTGTAACGGGTATAGTACGACCATCTGATAGGGTGATGGTGATTTCGTCATAGCGCTGGAGCGACTCATCAGAGGTAACAATGATCCCATTACGCCAGTGAATACCGCTTGGAGAAACACGTTTACCCGCATTCACAGCAACCACAGCAGTCCCAGCTTGCTCTACGGTGTCAGCTAAACTGTTAGACAAAGCCAGTAATGAAGACATAAGATTTCTTTGCAAACGTTCCTAGATGCTCATATCTTGCCGTTTTCTCCTTACAAATCACATTAGAAAAATGGGCAGAATTCACCCTAGAAAAATAGCTAGGTAATACCGATTCAATTGGTAGAGACCTTGCATTGCAACGTCTCTACATGGTCTATCTGTCACATTCTTTTTTTAATTGGTATAAGAAAGCAGACGAGCAGGGGAGCAGAAGGGGAAAATAGAAAAATTTCTTCTCATTCCCCAGCCTAATTGAATTGCCGTTGAATAGCTGTAAATCCTGCGGAGAATAACGCTGCAATTACACTTGCCATAATTGCCAGAACCACACAAGCGCCTAAAGCTCCCAAAACTATTACTACCCCATCTTGCTCAATCATGCCTAGACTAATTACAACTATGGCGATAGCGGGTGGTAGATTACCAAAAGGTATCGGTAGTGCAATGACAATGGCAAGGATGAGAAATAATAGTCCTAGAAGGCGTTGTCCCAGAGGTGAAGCGACAAATTTCCAGCGGGGACGAACTACACTCTCGAATTTTTCTAGGATTGAAAGAATTTTATTGATCAGTTTCTCAAAATCTTGGCGTTTCAACGAGCGATTAGCTATCCAATTTGGTAGCCGAGGTTTAGTAAAACCTAAGAGCAACTGCACTGAAACTATCATTAAAGGTAGACCGATAATTGCAGAAACTCCAGCGATAGGTAGTGGTAAAGCTTCTGGTAATGCACAAAGAAGTAAGACAGGAGCAAAAGCGCGATCGGCCATATCATCTAGCAAATCTCTGAAGTATAAACGCTCTCCTGAATGGCGTTCTAAGAAGTCCCGTAGTAATTTAGAGGTCTGCAATTGTTGTTTTGACATGCTTTGACGGTCTGGGGTTAAAAGGGATTAGGCGATCGCTATTAAGGATTAAGAACAAAGTCAACTACTGAATTTTATAGCCTGCGTTGAGGCTTCAATCCCAGCCCATAGTAAGACTTTTGATTCCCTTACACTGCGTTCCAAGGAGTAAAAATTCACTGGAAGCAGAAAATAGCTAGTACACTACGGTATAAATAAACCACCCATTCCCCATACCCCACGCCTCTTGTAGATGGAGTTTTTTATATCAGCTTTTCTTCGATTATTTCCTCAAATAGCTCGTCCAATAATTCGCCTGCTTGTTCTAATGAACTCAACACTCGGTAAGCTAAACGTGCTGTTTCAGGAGATGGAAATTCTATATCAGGAACCATAATTACACACATTCCAGCCTTAAAAGCTGCTTCCACGCCTACAGATGAATCTTCAAAAACCATACACTGCAAAGGAACAACATTAATTGCGCGACTAACTTCTAGAAAAATATCTGGAGCGGGCTTGCCCTCAGCAACATCTTCGCTCGTTACAATAGTCGGGAAATATTGCTGAATACCTGCGTTGGTTAAACGTCGGATTGTTCTGATTCGAGATGTCCCAGTTGCCAATGCAATAATTACTCCTAGGTTATTTAGTTTGTTGAGTATATCTAATACACCGGCTTTTACTGGCAGACCTTCTCGCATTTCTCGCTCATCGCCAATTTTAATCCGTTGTGCTGTCACTGACGCAAAAGGAAAGCTTTCTCCATATCTTTTTTTTAGTATTTTTTCCCGCCATGACAAATCTCGACCGACAAACTCATTATAAAAATTGTCACTCATGACATAGCCATGATTTTCTAGGGCCTGCTTCCAAGCCCATCGAGCAATACTTTCCGTATCAAAAAGCAGACCATCCATGTCAAAAATTACGGCTCGGAAATTTGGTGACACATTAAGTCCTTTGATTACAGCTTGACAATATCGAACTATGTAATTATGCCCTTCTTGGTAGTCTGAAACTTAATTAGCTTAATAATTGTCAGTGAAACCCAACAAAGGTTTGAAAACGTTAAGTTGCACTCCAGGAAGCCACCTTTGGTGTCTACGTTCCTCAACCTACCTACATACAGCAGATTTCAGGTAAATGAACCACATAAATAAAACCCGAAACCCTGTAGAGACGTTACATCTACGGTCTCTACATGTAACGTCTTTAATTTGCGTACCTAGTGGCATAAATCCTCAAACTTCCTCTAACTGAGATGAGAAAAATAGAGCATCGCTTTTAAAATAAAAACAAGCTAAGCAAAAATATGGTAAATCTCAATCAATCTGCCCTTAACTTCAAATCGGAAGCAATCAATCTGCTAACTCCATCTAGGAAATTGCCTTTATACGGCAAGAGAATTTTAGTCACAGCACCAATAAACTATGCTTCTAGATTCTCTGAACAAATCATTAAAAAAGGTGGACTTCCGGTTATCATGTCAACTATCGAAACCTGCCATCTATTAAACTACACTGAGTTAGATACTGCTCTCAGAAAAATAGATACATTCGACTGGATTCTCTTTACTAGTAGAAACGGCATCACTGCATTTTTTGACCGGATGAATGATTTACAGATTTCCACATCTGTGCTGCAAAATTGTCAATTGTGTGCTTTGGGAAAAGACTCAGAAAGCTTATTATCTTTTTGTGGCCAGGTGGATTTGATCCCGACAGAATCTAGCCCAGCCGGAATTGTGGCAGAATTAGCAAAAATTCCCCAAATTAATCAGCAAAAAGTGCTGATACCTGCTCCTGAAGTTGTTGGTTTGCCTGAGCCTGATGTCATACCAAACTTGATCTCAGAATTGCAGAAATTGGGTATACAAGCAACTCGCATACCCACATATATTACGCAGGGTGTAGACAAAAATATATATAGTATTGAATTAAACCTAATTCGTCAAGGAATTATAGATGTAATTGCTTTTAGTAGCACGGCGGAAGTAGAAAGTTTTTTGACAATGGTCAACTCACAAAATGATTATGAACATTGTGTTGTTGCTTGTTTTGGGCCTTACACAGCTGCCAATGCTCAAAAGTTAGGTGTAAATGTCTCTATCGTGTCAAAAGATTATAGTTCATTTGAGGGATTTGCTGAAGCGATCGCAGAATTTTTCACTTTGGCTTCCAGATAAAAAAGCCAGATTATGGTAGCTTTCAATCAGATATCTCTCTGCCCGTATAATCTGACTTATCTGAAAAACCTGAGGTAACGAACAAAAATGGAATTTGATTTTACAACCACTCTTGGGCTAGTAGCAGGAGTACTGACAACTATCGCCTATGTGCCTCAACTCATTAAAACTTGGCAGTCAAAATCAGCCCACGACCTTTCTTGGAGTATGTTAATTATTCTGTGTACAGGTATTATTTTATGGTTAGTTTATGGTACTTCTGTGCACGATGTACCCATCATTGCAGCTAACATCGTCACTTTACTTCTAGCTTCCGTGATTTTAGTGCTGAAGATCAAGTACAGGTAACTATCTCTACTAACTGCTTCTGGATATAGAACACTAAAGTCTAGACTAGTAGCACGTAAACCCGTAGTATCGAAAATGGAGTTTATGTAAGATCGGGATTGTTGCATGGCAACTTATAAGGTCAGATTATTTAACAAAGCTGAAGGGATAGATGAAACAATTGAAGTTGCTGATGATGAGTACATCCTAGACGCTGCCGAAGAACAAGGTTTAGACTTACCCTACTCGTGTCGCTCTGGTTCTTGTTCTAGCTGCAACGGTAAGCTGATTTCAGGTTCAGTTGATCAGTCAGACCAAAACTTCTTAGATGACGATCAAATTGCTGCTGGAAATGTCCTAACCTGCTATGCTTATCCCACTTCAGATTGCACCATCGAAACCCATCGAGAGGATGCGCTAAACTAACAAGTCTGTACAAGCACAATAATTCTCACTAAACAGCGCTCTCCTTTTGGAGAGCGCTGTTAATTTAGTTCAACGGCATTGATTACATATCAAAGCGAAAACTAGCCAGCTGATGCCAAATTAACTTTGACAACTTTGTTCTTTTCTTCTTCAGCTTTGGGTAGCGTTAAATTCAATATGCCATCTTTGTATTCTGCCGTAACGTTAGTATTTTGAATTCGAGCCGATAAAGGAATTACGCGTTGGAATTTACCATAGTGAAATTCGCTCTTGATCACACCTTTATCTTCAGTTTTAGCTTCAGACTTTCTCTCACCACTCAGGTATACGGCATTTTGTGTAACTTGTAAATCCAGGTCTTTAGCTTCAATTCCTGGAAGTTCTAGTTTCAGATGAATTGCATCTTCAGTCTCTTTTAACTCAGCAGCGGGAACTCTAGAGAAGCTTCTTTCAACAAATGCTGATGATAACGTGTCTTCATCAAATAAGCGATTAATTTGACGTTGCATTGCGTTAAATTCTTGCCAAGGGTTCCAACGTACTAGTGTCATATTTTTACCTCGTATAATTTGATGAGTATTTTTGTGACCAACCAATTCAGGATTTAATTCCTTGCTTTGTTCTCATAGTATTAATAAATAATAGTGGTGTAAATTCGGTTTTTAGCACTTCGTTGATGATGATTTCCGAACATTCAACAAGGTACGGTAATCTCAAGTACTTCTGATTCGGTAAACTCGACAAAAGTAGACTTGAAATATTAATGTATGTTTTGGATATGGTGAAAAAACGCAGATAACCTATGCCTCAAGCGGTCGATCATAAAGGCTTTTCGACAACACCCTGATCTCGACTTTATCCCTTTTTGATAGAATCAAGCAGTGTAAACAGCAATATCTCTCAAACGCTCAAATAAAAGACGAGGGACTTTTACCATTTACTTGAACGTACTGGGTCTCGATATATTCCTTTTGCCTTAATTTTCTTTCCTTTACGATGTTCAATTGTATCGTCTACTTTGTTCATAGTGAGCGATTTATCGCTCTTTGTAGAGTTTTAAAGACCTAGAGCCGCTTACTACAAACTTTTATTTTGTAAGGTTAAACAAATAAAGTGCGCTTTCACGAACATCTTCTTTTTACTTTTAAATTGCTCATGACTTACAAAATTATTGCCAAGTTGAATGAAAATCAGATTTTAGAACTAGTAGAATTATACAAAAATGAATTTTGGAGTAAAAACCGTACGTATCAACAAGTTGTTAAGATGTTGCACGCATCAGACATTATTATTGGTTTAGTAGATGACAGCGAACAATTGATTGGGTTTACTCGCGTTCTCACTGACTTTGTATATAGAGCAACTATTTATGATGTCATTATCAAGGCGAACTATAGAAATATGGGACTTGGTACTAAATTACTAGATGCAGTGATTAATCATTCTCAGTTAAGCGCAGTTGAAAATGTTGCTCTTTACTGTTTACCAGAAATGATTCAATTTTATGAACGTTGGGGTTTCACAACTAATGTGGGGGAAATTCAGTTAATGTATAGAGGAAAACCAATTATCTAAAGAAGTTGTAAATGATTATTAAACCAGAAAATGTAACAAGTCGGACAACTTCGATTTACCCAAATGAATTTAAGCCTCTGTTGGTAGGACGAGCAAAACAAGCATTAGGAAATGCGGCGGGATTGAAAAATTTTGGTGTCAACTTAGTCACTCTTGCGCCAGGAAGCCGTTCTGCTCTTAGACATTGGCATACCCACCAAGATGAGTTTATTTATGTTATGGAAGGTGAAGTGACGCTAGTTAAGAATGCAGGAAAGCAAATCCTTAAACCGGGAATGATGGCAGCTTTCCCAGCAGGGGGAGCGGATGGACACCAACTAGTGAATCACTCCAATGCAGTAGTAGTGTATTTAGAAATTGGCGATAGAAGCCCCGATGATGAAGTTTACTATCCAGATGATGATTTGATTGCTAAATCTGCTGCTGATGGCAGTCGAATTTTCACACACAAAGATGGTACTTTGTACGAAAGTTGAGCTAAAACAGAAATCAGAGAAATTGTAAATATGTCTACCAAGCGTCTTGAAGATATAGACAACTTTCTTCAGTTATCAGATACAATTGCTACTTGCGGACAACCAACCGCAGAACAGTTTGCAGCAATTAAACAATCAGGATACCAATTAATTGTAAATTTAGCACTGCCAACATCGAGTAATGCGTTACCTAATGAACAACAAATCGTGGAATCTCAATGCATGGAGTATGTACACATTCCTGTGCTTTGGGAAAATCCTACTATTAAGGATGTAACAGAGTTTTTTAGCACCTTGGAAGCGAATACCAGTAAAAAAATATTAGTCCATTGTGCTGCTAATAAAAGAGTTTCAGCTTTTATGTATCTTTATCGCCGCCTTCATAAAGGCATGAATGATGAAGAGGCCAAGCAGGATTTAAATCAGATTTGGGTTCCTAATGATATCTGGAGTAAGTTTATGCAAGAAGTGATTGATAATTATTCTTGATAGAAACTAAAAAAATTGATATTCATCTGGAGAAATTAAATTTTTGATATCAACCTTATTTACATCATTAAACTGGGAGCTATGCTTTTTACTAGGAATAACTGTATATCATACAATTATTAGTAAATACGAAAAACTGCATACGAAGCAAATAGGTAATTTGATTGACGTAGATGGTCACAAATTACATATCTATTGCGCTGGTGAAGGAAATACAACAATAGTTTTGGATCATAGTCTTGGAGGAATAGAGGGATATTTCCTGGTAGAGGAATTAGCTAAACTTACACGAGTTTGTATATATGACAGAGCCGGATATGGTTGGAGTCAATCAAATTGGAAACCGCGTACTAGTGAACAGATTGTCAAAGAATTACATAGTCTTTTAATCAAAGCAGAAATTGAGCCGCCTTACATCTTAGTAGGTAACTCATTCGGTACTTATAATATGCGTTTATATGCTCATCAGTTCCCGGAAGAAGTGGTAGGAATGGTTTTAACAGATGGTTTACATGAAAAATTAATGTTGGCGATGCCAATCAGTCTCCAGCTTTTGAAATTATTTTTCTCAATTTCCTTTGCGATCGCATCCTTTGGGGCTACATTAGGAATTGTTCGCTTTTTAGGTATACTGGGTGCATTTGAAGTTATTAAAAAAGAACTTCGCCAGTTTTCACCTAAATCATTAAAAATCGTTAAAACATCTTTTTACTCTGCAAAACATTGGCTAACTATGTTTCGAGAAATGTGGAGTTTGAATACTAGTAGTTACCAAGTCCAAAAAGCTAACGATTTTGGCATGATTCCAATTATTAATATCAAAGCAAATACTTTTCTCAAGCCTTCTTTGGGAAAGCTTTATTTTTCTATTCAATCAGCCGATAAACTTCGCAACCAAATGCACTCTAATTTGCTATTGCTTTCAACTGACTGTCAACAATTATTGGCACAAAAGAGCGGTCATTTTGTTTGGATAGATCAGCGAGAAATAATTTTGCAAGCAGTTACACAACTTTTACAAAAAGTTCAAAATACGAATTATTAACTCAGTTGAGTGCTTACCATTATAATAGCCTGAATATTGTTTACCAAAATCTGCTAATCAAACTTCTGTGTATGTCCTTTGCAGTTCCATATTCTCACTATGTCCACCCAACATATAATCCAAAGCATATATACTGATGGCGCTTGCACTGGTAATCCTGGGCCTGGCGGTTGGGGTGTCGTTGTTTACTTTAGCGATGGCTCAATTCACGAAATGGGCGATGCATCCCCCCATACCACAAACAATAAGATGGAAATGCAAGCTGCGATCGCTGCTCTCAAGTTCTTGGAAACGTCTGGACAAACTGAACCCGTAACCCTTTATACCGATAGCGAATACCTGATTAACTGCCTTAATAAGTGGATTACAGGCTGGAAAAAGAAAGGTTGGAAAAAGTCAGATGGGAAACCCGTCCAAAACCAAGACCTTTTGGAAACCCTTGACGAACTCAATAGCCGATTAGTAAAGTGGCAACACGTCCGAGGACATTCTGGTAACATAGGTAACGAACGTTGTGATGTGATTGCTCGCACCTATGCTAGTGGCAAAACCCCATCTCTACAACAATTATTCCCTAAAAATTTTAATAAATCTTTATATTCCCAAAGTGAACTAAATGTAGCAAAAGTATCTGACTTTAAAGCAAACTCTACAATAATTGACAAAAGAACACAGGAAATCAGTATTTCTACATCAGAAATAACCATTATGGAACCATCAACTGGGACAGCCGCAGCCACAAATGACGAAAAACTGCCTGAGATGAGGGTTTCGCAACTCCGCAACTTAATCGAAACTCTGCGTATTGCTGATGAAATCGCCGAAAAAGGTTATTTAATCACCAGTTCTGAACTAGCAGACTTGATGGATGTCCACGCCAGCGCCGTCACTAGTCGAGGAGATCAGTGGCGCTGGCGAAACTGGATAGTATCACGGGTACGTCGTGAAGGCAATCAAATTCTTTGGGAACTGGAACGCGGTGATCAAGTGGGAGGTGAAAGTGAGGAGTGAGGAGTGAAGGAAACAGCGGGGAAGAAATACTGACTTTTGACTCGGTACTATATATACTTTCTTCCCCGCCATTCGCGTGGAGTGCGGAACGCAGACAAGAAGATTCGTAGCACTGCTATGGGGTCAGCTAAGGGGGAAAGCCAGAATAACCAGCCACCTTTGACGCTTTTACGATCATAAGAAGGTGCGATCGCTAATAGCATTGCAAAGCGAATCACCAGTAGAAATAAATTTAGTCCTAGTAGGAGGAGTGGGGGAGTGGGATAGGGGGGGAAAGGAAGAGGGAGAGAAACGAAGAGGTAAGCAAGGACGACTAAAAGAGGTAGACCCTGGACTGCGGAGAGTAGCCATAAATCTCCCCACAACTGAGCAGAAGAAGATGCATCTTTGAGGTCGAGACTCCGCCCCCATTCTTTCCATGTCTCCATCGCTCCCTCATACATCCGCACTTTCAGTACTTTCGCACCATCTAAAAAGCCCACCTTAAACCCTTGAGCAGCAATATTCCGTGCCAAGGTGACATCATCGCAAAAAGAACCACGCGCACTGGTATAACCACCCACAGCAGCTAAAACAGAACGACGGCACAAAAAGCACTGCCCATTTGCCATCACCCTTTCTGGCTGCTCCGTATTGATCCCAGCTGGGTCAAACCGATAAAGCAGAGTCATCAACAAAGCCGGTTGTAACCAGCACTCCCCTGGATACTTGAGGATAAACTGGGGCGAAAGAGAAACCAGATCATAGCCTTGTGCTTCGGCTATTTTCACTAAACCAGCAATCAAACCAGGATCGGGTTGGATATCAGCGTCCAGTCCCATAAACCACTGACTGTCTTCCGAACTATGCAAAAAGCCGTTATGCAACGCCCAAGGACGCCCCACCCAACCTGATGGTAAGGGGTCATCTGTGATTAAGCGAAAGCGGGGATCTTGCTGCTGTGCTGCTTTAACTAAATCGGGAGTGCCATCCTGAGACTTGCTGTCTACAACGATGATTTCCCGGACTTCGTAGCTTTGCCGACTTAAGCCAGCTAACAGAGGGCTAATACGAAGAACCTCATTCAGTGTAGGAACGACAACACTAACACTACCCACAAGCTCCGGTGTTGGCTGTTGAGGTTCTATCGGAGGATGGCGTCTTGGCCCCTTCAGCAAGCGCGAAAGCAGAATCGCCGTTGCTGGTACTTGAATAAGTAGCAAGAAAAGCGATATGGCGCTTTCTACTGTCAAGGCGTTGTCCACTATCAAAATACTTAATAATTAAAATCCCGACTATACAAATGTCAATTGGGCATTGGGCATTGGGAAAGATAATTATTCTTTTGCTCCCCAGTCACGCCAGTTCGCTCAACAGAGGACGCCTCCGCACGCGACTGGCTCCCCAGTCCCCAATCCCTAACTTATCGACTTATTTCAAAGCAACTTTGATGCTCGCTACTGAGACTTCATTGTTTGCTGGTTCAACAGCAACTTGAGCGGGTGTGATTGAGCTTCTTAACCACAGCGCCACAGCTGGAGCTACACCTAGAAATAAGCCCAGTAACACAGGGATGGAGAACCCAGCTGCCAAGCTTAGTCCGGCGGCGAAGGCAAAGTTAGTTAAATAAACAACTAGGGGCAGATTAAGCTGCGATCGCTCTAATTTAATTGAGGTATTTCTCCACAATAATCCTGCCACACTCATAAACAGGGCGCTAGTGCCAAACCAACCTGCATAATTTTGATAAGGTGTGCCAAAGAAAGCTCCTGGTTTTTCCCAGTACCAGAAAGGCAAAGCCGATTGGCTCATAGCTGGCTCAAGGGCAAAGTCCCAGCAAGTAAAGAGCAAAGCCCCAACGGCTATAGCACCAATATGGCGTCCCCAACTGGGTTTTTGTGCCACTTTCAAACCAGATCTAGCAATTAGGTAAGACGACAGCCCAACATAAAACCAAGATAAAGGAATTGTGAAAGGAACTAGCCCCGCAATTTTATAACCCAAGCCACTCAAGTAGCTGTAATCACCAAATGGAAAACCCGTGCTGGTTCCTAGTAGTTCACTGCCCAAAGATATAAACACAGCCGGCAGCATAAAAGCCAGCCAAGCTCCCAATCCCAGCGATCGGTAGGCATAAATAGAGACAGCGATCGTCCCCAAAATGATATCAACTACACCGCCGCCAGCCATACTTAACTGTATGGCAGTTTCTCCAACCTGCGATAAGTTTAAAATTATTTCGGCATGAGGTACTACAAGTAGCATCCCTACCAGTCCAAATGCCTTTGACACGATATGACCAATGAGGCATACGCGCTCAGCAATAACAAGTTGTCTCATGATTATTCCTTAACAAGATGTGATACGCGGCTACTCGGCTGCTAATAGTTTACAAATGTTTAAGAACATATTTAAACACTTTATGTCGCAATTCTGGAGCAAACTTGTTTGGCTTTGTTGGGCAGAGCATAACAGCCTATTGATTGAAGCAATAAAAAATATGATGATAGACTTACCAGTCTAAGCCAAGATAGTCAAGATATACATAACTTCGTTTGGTTTGCTTTGAGTTTCTTGTCTTACTGATACTTAGAGGCGTTTTATACCTAAATATCTTTGAGGAGAGACAAATGTCACCAACTCATCAAATCCTCAAGTAAAATAGAGCCTTTAATTACTCCACAAAGTTGTGGAATAATAGCTTGACCCAGTACAGGAAATATAAACCCATGTCAATTTTGAGAAGAGTTCCCTGGGTTTCCTTGGCACTAGTATTGCTTAGCTACAGTACCTTAGGCTGGGTAATATCTGAAACACGTCCCCCTTTGTTTGTCTGGCTGGTAGTTGTAGTTGTGATCTTACTTTTACTGATAACGTTGACCACTCCTTGGTCGAAGATGGCACGCTATTATACTATTTTGTTTAAATCAAATACTAGGTCTTTTGGTGTTGCCGTTTTGGCGGCTTTCTTGTTCTTCGTCATGCTTGCCTGGTTTCGGGTATTTCTTGATACCTTACTTATCCTTTCTGCAACTATATTAGTCAAGATAGACTTTCAAACAGCTGGTTTTACAGAAGGGCTAGCCTTTATGATTACATCTATCTTTTCATTGGTAGGTTTAGCTTTGGGTGCGCTAGTTTACAAGTTAATTTGACTTGAATCAAGTAAATTTCGGAAATTTACTATAAATTTTGATATTTTCGGCGTTCTTGCCCTAAAGCAGTTTGAACTTGTTGATATTCGGCTTCGATCTTGGCAATTTGCGCTTTTGCTCCAAAGAGTGCTTCTGTTACTACCATTGTCTCTAATTCTGCACAGAGTTTTCCGAAAGTAATTGCGCCTAGCGTCGTACTAGTGGAGGACAATGTATGAGCTACTCGCCGAAGTGACTTGAAATTGTCTTGACTTAGATAAAGTTGAATATCTTGCAAGAGTCTAGGAACTTCTTCAAGGTAATCATCAATAATTTCTAGCAGAAATTCCACAGCATTAGCTGATGAATTAAAATCAGCCATTCGCAGGATTTCTTGCAAAGCAGCAGGATCAATGGGGGAAGAATTTTGAATAGGCAATTTTTCTTGTTTGCACTTCTGTATCCCCGTGTAAGAGTGTTTTTCTTGTTTATAGAGAGGCTGACAACTTTTAAGCACTCGCATCAGTTCTGCAATGCGGATTGGTTTAATGAGGTAGTCGTCCATACCAGATGCTAAACAACGATCGCGATCGCCTGACATGGCATTTGCTGTTAATGCAATAATCCTAGGACGGACATCTGGTGTCCACTCTTGGCATATATACTGGGTCGTTGTTAAACCATCCATTTCTGGCATTTGTAAATCCATCAACACCACATCATAAGATTGACGACGCAACACAAAGAGTGCTTCTAAGCCATTGTTAGCAACATCTGGTTTGTAGCCCATTTGCTGTAACATCAGCTGAATCATTCTTTGATTAATTACATAGTCTTCCACTAACAGTATTTTCAAAGGATGTTGTTCAGCCATTCGAGGATCAATTTTGGTGTCCGAAACTACATTGTTTTCTCTATTACTCACTTGTTTTTGAATGACAGGAGTAACAATTGTGAAGTGGAATGCACTACCTACACTAGGCTGACTTTCAACCCAAATTTTGCCACCCATAAACTCAGTTAGTTTCTTGCAAATGGCAAGACCTAACCCTGTACCGCCATATTGACGAGTGATAAAAGAGTTGACTTGACTGAAGGCTTTAAATAAACGCTCAAGGCGATCGCTTGGAATTCCAATACCTGTATCTTTGACTGTAAACTGAATTTCATAGCTACTTTTTTGCTCGCGGCTACTAGTTATTTCACGAGCGATCGCCAAAACTTCAATGCTCCCAGTTTCAGTAAATTTAATAGCATTACTGAGTAAATTAACTAGGATTTGGCGCACTCTAGTAATATCACCCACAATTATAGAAGGAATCTCTGAAGTATCAAGAAACATGAGTTTTAACTTCTTTTCTCCAGCTATGGGCGAAACTAGATTATCAAAATGTAGGATGTTCAAACAGTAACAAAGAGAGAAAAAAATCTATGATAAAAATCGATACCCAAGTAGTGACAACTGCTTTTGTTGCTGATTCTCCTACTTCTTTAGCTCCTCCTTTCGTTGTTAAACCCCAACTACAACCGTTGATAGCAACTAAAGCTCCAAAAATAAACCCTTTAAGCAAAACAATAAACAAATCTGATGGTTCTAAAAAGTTTCTGACTGACTCTAAAAAAGTTTCTGGAAGAATTTGGTAAAACTGTGAACCGGCAAAAACTCCACCAATGATACCCATAAATAAAGCAAAAACTGTCATAAAAGGCATCATCAAACAGCAAGCAATTACTCTTGGAAGTACTAAATAATCAATTGGATCAGTTTTGAGCATATACAGTGCATCAATTTGCTCTGTCACCCGCATTGCTCCTATTTCTGCTGCATAAGCAGAGCCTACTTGTCCCGCAAGAATACTAGCAGTCAAAATTGGAGCCAGTTCTCTGCAAAAAGCTAATGCAAAAGCACCTCCCACTGCATTGACAGCACCAAATCGCACTAATTCTCTTGCAGTCTGAATCGTAAAAATCATACCTGCAAAACCACTTACAAGGAGAACTGGAGAGATAGAAGTTGGCCCAGCAGTCACCATGTGTTGCAGAATCTTGCGGTAGTAAGTTTTTCCTTGGAGTAAATGCAGCCAGACTTGACCACAAAGGAGTATTGCAGCAAAACAGCGTACAATGCAGGATTGCTCGATTTTTTTTTGGGGTTGCAATTTGATCGCCATTAAGACTGACTTTTTTTGCACCTATGTTAAGGCGTGGTTCATGAATAGACGCTGCTTGCCCTCAAATTTTGAGGATTAATATTTCAGCATGGATCAACTCAGCTTAGTAAACTCTACCGGAAAATAGCGTTAATCTTTCAAATATGAGCATGATAAAACACGTTATTTTTGTGCTGATATTGATACTATCGTTCTCAGTAGCGCTGCCATCTGATGCGTCTGTGTGCCGTAATTATGATGGTCAGCAGATTTGCATTCTCAGTATCAATCGAAGTGCCAAAAATTATTGGGAATACAGAGCAACTGTAAGTGTGAATGGAGTAAAAAGGCCCATCGAGGTCTACAACTGTCGTGAGCAAGTCAAGGTGCAACAAGACGGGACTGTTTTGCCATTTGAGCAAAAAGACCCTGGTAAGCTAATATGCAGTTTTTTTAATTCTTCTGTGCGGTAAATACGCGCCAGATGATGAAAACCATGAAACTTAGATAGGCTAATACCGTTAGCCACTCTTGCCAGCTACTAAATGTATCATTCATTAGCAAAAGCCAAAAAATAAATAAAGGTAATTTTCACCCTTAAATCCTACACGCTCACGCTATCAGTTCGTTACTGGATTGCTCATAACGTTGATGATAAGGGCTATTCAAAATCTTTTAGCTAATTTTCCGGAATTGATCAGGCTGGGGTAGTATCCCTAATCAGACTATCGATTTTATGTTTACCATCTATAACTAACCTCCGGGGAATATTGCCCCATCTGTTTTAAAAAGCTCGGTCTTCACGACTGGGCTTTTGATTTTTGATACATCTCCCTTGCGGTATGAGTCAGCTTGGGGCTGTATTTTGCTGATCACATTAGTAGTTCACCACACCAACTTTGATGGGTGAATAAGTTCGTAGTGAGTTAGCGCGGTCTTCTCCCTTCGCGTAGCGTCTCGTAGAGAAGGGGAGACGCCCGCTGTAGGATGCCCAAAGGGCTGTAGGGCGATAGCGAAGCGGTAGCGAGTCATGGAGCGTCTGGGGGTTTCCACGCCACTTGCTACCCTACGGGAACGCTAAGAGCGAACAAGTCGGGGAACCCGCCCAACGCAGTGGCTCCCCATGAGCGACTAACGATAGCGCAGCGTTAGCGAGTCATCGAGCGTCACCCGTACCCCTACGGGGAAGCAAGCTACGCGCAGCGTCTCCGTTAGGAGAAGGGTCAGGACTTTAGTCTTTGGCTTGAGCGCTGAAGCGCTCACAAAGTTGAAAGATCACTAGGGTAAAAGTTACTCCAAATTTCCTAGCTAATTTTCTGGAATTGATCAGGCTGGAGTGGTATCCCTAATCAGACTATCGATTTTATGTTTACCATCTATAACTAACCTCCGGGGAATATTGCCCCATTTTTCTCAAAAGCTCGGTCTTCACGACTGGGCTTTTGATTTTTTATACATTTCCCTTGCGGGAAAGTGATTCAATTTGGGAGTGGGAGCAGCATTTGCGTATACTGCCGCGTATCATATAAGACATTTTTCTAGAAACCTTTGAGAGATTTTATCAGTCTGGTAGTCCAAATTCTGCAAACACCCGATAATGTCATCTTTTGCTCAAGGTATCCCCGGATTGCCCGATCTGACACATCCAACTGAGCTAGTCCAATTTGGAACCCAGGTGCTCAAAGGTTCACTATTATTAGTATTTTTGGTCGTAGCTTTGGGAGTTGCGATCGCTCTGATAAGTTTTTCTCTACGTCGAAATCACTCAGAACAATTGATATTTCTTGGCGAATGGGCTGTTCGTTATTCCCAACTTTTACGGGGATTGCAGCATTTAGCTCTAGTATTAATTCTGTTAGTGACTGGATTTTTCTTTTGTTCAACTTTGAGCAATCGCTACCACCACTGGGAACAAGCAAAGGTAGCTCAAGTAACCCAAAGTGTTGCAGGCGAAAAGCTCGAACAATTTGCGCCCCAAGTGCGCTACGTTACGCAAGAGCCATACACCTATACCACCCAAGTTAATGGCAAGATAGTTCAGGTAAATGAGACGCGAGAAGTCAACCGCTACCTAACGCTGGCTGGCTCGCAAATTCAGGTCAAGCTTGACCAAAGCACAGATGTTCGAGGTCGCAGCTCAATTTATCGCGCAGATTACACTGCTGATTATAAAGTTGTCAACCAACTCAAAAATATTAGTAGTTTCTTTTTTGAAGCACCGCCGCCTAATGGCTACACGCTGCTCGCCAGCTATAAAGTAGAGCGTGACCGGACTCGGCTACAACAAACTAATCCGGGGGAATATAGCTTTCCCTTCCGCCTGCAACCAGGGGAAGAAACTAGCTTTCGCGTCACCTATCAGGCTCAAGGTGGGCCCCGTTGGGTTTATAGCGCAGCGAGTCAGTTACTTTCTAATTTCCGCCTGAGTGCGATCGCTAACTTTGCCCCTGCTGATTTTGCTAGTGGTGTTGTACCAAATGAGATTAAAGGCGACGGACGCAGCACCCAATTTACTTGGATATTTGATGATAATGTTTCGGTAAAAAACCCTTTAGGAGTATTTACCAATACCGACCCCATTCGACACACTGGCATCATTCCCCGAATTTTATTACTAGCACCAGCATTATTTTTGTGGTGGATATTGTTGCTATATTGGTCGCTACCCATGAGCCTCAAAAATGTTGCGATCGCTGGTGGTATTTTCTTTGCTTGTCTGCTGGCTTTAACCTATCTGGGTCGCTTGATGAATGCTCAGTTAGCTTGGACTTTGATTTCTCTGGTCTTACTCTTTTTAACATGGGGGTTGGGATCAAATCGCAGTGCTTCCCTTGCTGCCATTATCTGTACTATTGCTGGTGCAATACTACCTGTCTTTGGTTTACTAGTACCGTTCAGCGGACTCACCCTCAGCCTAGCGGGTCTACTTTCAGCGGTCTGGCTAGCAGTTCGCCATTGGTATGGCTGGTACAATTTGCACCCAGAGAAGCAATAGACCTGCCTTGAAAACTTGTCAAGTCAATTGCTTGTTCTTAGATGATTGTTGCAATAGAACCTTCAATCTTGTGGGAAAGGGTTAAAGGGAAAAGGGGAACTTCAGGTTAAAATGGCGTTTCTGTTCTGAGATGTAGTGTTTGTCCCGACTGGGGATGCTCAAAGCTAAGTTCCCTTGCATGAAGATGTAACCGATTAGCAACGGCATCACATCCATAGAGGCGATCGCCTAAAATTGTTACCCCAAGTCCTTGCGAATTGGCAGCGTGAACCCTCAACTGATGGGTGCGTCCTGTAAATGGCATAAACTCTACACGAGTGTAGTTTCCTTCCTTCCCTATTACCCGAAAGTGAGTCAAGCTAGGTTTACCGCGCTGCCAATCAACTTGCTGATAAGGGCGATTTTGAGGGTCTCCCCACAAGGGTAATTCAATCACACCTTGAGCATTTGTTACGGAGCCGGAAACTACAGCTTCATAAACCTTGTAAATTTGTCGTTGTTGAAATTGCCGACTAAGTTGGCGATGGGTTTGGCGATCGCGAGCTAGCAGCAAAATCCCCGAAGTTTCCTGATCTAGGCGATGCACAGCCGCTATGCCATTAGGCAAAAGATGACGTAAGCGACTCACGACACTATCTTGGCGATCGCTATAACGACCGGGTACTGAAAGTAGTCCTGGGGGTTTGTTTACAGCAATCAGCCATTCGTCTTCATAAATGGGTATGACTCCCCTAGCATGGGAGGGGCTTAAAATTTCCCCTTTCCGATGAGGTAAGTTAGATTTTAATCCTGAGAGCAAAAACCCCATCAATGGCTGACAGCGCTCTACACAAGCCCGATAGAATTCTCCTGGGACTTTGTTTTGATTCATTGAGGACGCTCCCCACCAAAACTCTGCCATTGCTAATGGTTTTAGACCGTGTGTTGCTGCATAGTGCAGTAGTTTTGGAGCGCAACAATCTCCTGTTCCAGTAGGCATACCGAATGGCGTCAATTGCTGCAATGATAGAGATTGCCCGGAAAAATTAGTCAGGCTGTAGGCTGCGTGCATCTGAGCCTGCAATTGCTGAGATAGTACTTTACGCTGTTGTTTGAGTTCACGCATCCGTTCATCGGTCGTTGTAATCAGCTGCTTGAGCGGCTCTAAAACTTCATTTTGCTGGCGTTTGAGTTGCCGTCGCTCAATTCCATGCAAACGACTTTCTGCGTCGAGTTGTTCTAAAGCAATAGTCAGTGCTTCCCCAGTGAGAGTTTCCTCCGAAGTTTGCCCGGAGGGAAACCACGCCACTTGCTTCAAGCCGGGGAACCCGTCCAACGCAGTGGCTCCTCCTTGCAACTTCTCGGATAGTAGCTGACGTTTTTCCTGTCGTTGATGTTTGCAATATCGATGGCGATCGCTCATTTGTTGTAACTGTTGCTCAAACTCGCGCAAGAGCATTTCGTACTGCTGGCGTTCGGTCAACTGCTTTAGGGTAATGAGTTCTTGTTTAATAGCATCCAATTGGGCTAATGTGCGGGCTTCCTCTAAAGCAACTTGGCTGCGTCCGGGAATTGGTGGAACCCAGCCATCAAAAATACCATAACCATTTAGAAGACCAGAGAAAGCTTTTAGTACACGTTGTTCGCCAGTAGGTAGTTCAACTAGTAATATGCCATACATCTTGCCCTCGCGATTATAAAGGTCATTTTTGGCGAGGTATTGCATTAAACCATAGGCGATCGCTTCAGCCATTGAGGTGCGGGGCAGTTTCAGCAGTTCACCACTTTCAGGACTACACCCTTGATAGTAATAGTTAGGAGATAAGTTGCTGTCAACAAAATCACGCTCAACAAAATCTGAAAGTGTGTGCAGAACTACCATACAAGACATGATTTCAAATCTGGCTGATCCTTATATCTGAAATTATTGCACCCAAGGCTATACTCTAAAGTAGCAGTAGACTGCCGACTAAAGCATGGTGTTTTTGAATCTTATTGATCATTCTGCTGTAACGCATTTTGCAAATATCGATTAGCGAAATACTGGCTAATGTGTTCTTGCTCTAAGCGTTTTTTATACTCAGATAAATACGAAAACAAAAAATGCTCTTCTTTAGTTAAATAGAGTAAACTTTCAGCGTTTGATGCAGCAATAGTTACTGAAAATTCTTCAAAGGTTCTGAAGGTTTCTTCATCCATCATTACTGAAATTGTATGAGGAAAATAATATCTGAACTGAGAGAGAATCTTAAAACCATCAGCATCTAAATCTCCCCAGTAGAAAATGGGGCAGTGGAGAAGCCAGTTTACATATTTTACAACTTGTATAGCGTATCCACCGACAAATAGACCAAAGCTATTTTCTAGAGCAGGAAGCGTAAGGAAATTTATAAGATTTTCAGTAATAATAAAGCTATGTTCTTTCAAATTTAGTTGCATAAATTCATAAATAGGAGTACTGAAGTCAGCAGCCGGAAAACAATATTTAGCT
The DNA here is from genome assembly GCF_014904695.1 of Nostoc sp. MG11. Taxonomy (GTDB): domain Bacteria; phylum Cyanobacteriota; class Cyanobacteriia; order Cyanobacteriales; family Nostocaceae; genus Komarekiella. The sequence goes on from NZ_JACXXN010000026.1 coordinate 41,247, forward strand.
TGTAAGGCTTTATCTAAAACTCTCAATCTGACTAAAGGTTCTTTATATCGTAGAGAAAATCGCTTTTCAAATATATACTCTTTTTCACGCTCTACTGGCTGAATAGCTTCAGCGGGTAAAATAGCTTCCAAAAGATTGCGAATAATACCTTGATTTTCCTCAATAAACTTAGTATGAATCTTGATTGGCAATTCGCGGATGTATACATTAGGTCTAGGATTAGCTTGAAAGTAGTGACAAACTTTTATTAAATCAATCCAGTAACCTGCATATTCAATAACTTTCAAAGGGTTTTGAAAGAGCCAATTTTCTAAAGCAGCAACTTCTACCCGAATTAATTCTACATCTGCTCTAAATTTAAGAAATTCTTTTTGCTTCTTGATAAGCTTTAAGTAATCTACTTCAGTATCTATTCTAATTCGTTGAGGTATTGACTGATCGCCAAATTTGCGCGTTTTGCGCGTTTCTAGCTCAATTGTATATCCATAACCTAGTTTTTGTTTTGACTCATTGATGAGTTGAGTAACTGCCTCTCGCAAAGCGAGATAATCATCAGGAGGCTTTCCTACAGGGAATTCTAAAGGGCGAAAAGGCTCATCCCTAATTATTGCACGGAGAAAAATAGGATAAAGGCGTTCAGCCTTCTGCTTGATTTGAGAGGGATTGATCACGACTTTTACTTAAAACAAGCTGACGTTTTTGCTGGTATCCTTCAATAGAAATTGGGGTAATACTAGAGTAATTACCCTCTGAAGTATTTGATACGAAATGTAGATTAGAAATGTAGGATTCAATTACATTGATTTTATCCTTTGGAGTCACGACTAGTAATTGCAGATTGAGATTTTTGAACAATTCCATTGCATAACGGGCATTATTATCATCTGATTTGCTAAATGCTTCGTCAATCACGACAAATCGAAATGACTTACTTTTGATGTCATCTTGATTAAGACCAAACTGGTAAGCGATCGCAGATGCCAGGATTGTATAAGCTAGCTTGACTTTTTGTCCTCCTGATTTCCCAGAAGAGTCGGTATGATGCTCTTTCTCGGTATCATCTGAGCTATACCGCTCACTGACTGAAAAATCTAGCCAGTTGCGTACATCTGTAACTAAACTTGTCCATCGTTCTTCTTCTTTAAATCGCTTAATTAGACGAGCTTGGATATTTTTAAATCGCTCTTCATTATCTTCAGTACTTTGTCTAGTAACATCACCAAGACAAACTTTCAGGTCATTCTTAAAGTCTCGGATTTCTTGATTACGGCTGGCTTCACAATGTAATTCAATATAAGTTGATTCTGTATAGTTAATTTGTCGTAATGATTCATTTAAATTATCAATACTCTGACGAATTTCTTCTTCTTGTTTTTCCAAAGAACTCTTAAACATAGAAACAGCAATGATAATTTTTTCCGTCATCATTTCTCTGAAACGCCGTTCATGCCGAGGTAAATCATCATGCTCAATTTTTTCTTTTAATTTAAGGTATTCTTCTAACGACTCCAGAGTAGTGCCTATATCGGCAGTTACTTCTGGAAAAGAATTTCGGAAATTGGACATTCGTGTAATAATTGCATTTTGACAAGAAGATTGCTTGGTATTTTCTTGTTTAATTTTTTCTGAGAGTGAATCTCGAATTTTCTCCTCACTTTCGTGAATTGTGTCTAAAGTCAATGAGTGTCGTTTCAGCTTACTAGCCATTTGAGTGGTAAAGGTTTCAAGCAATTGTGGAGAAACTTGGCTAAATTTTTCTACACAGCGGGACTTATCTTTTTCTGCACTTTGTTGTTTGCCTTTTAGAGTTCCGATTTCTTCACTCAAGCTCTTCTGCTCGCTACTAACTCTTTGAATTTCTTGCTGAGTTTCTTGAATTTGGGCTTCGAGTTGTTTGAGACGGTCAGAACTTGCTTCTAACTGCTGTTTCTGTTCTAAAAGTTTGAGTCGCTCAAGTTCTGTAGAACGCCAGTCAATTTCTGCAAAGTCTTGAAAGTTCATGAAATCTTGTAGCCAAGATTTTTGTTTCTCACGTTGGCTACGCTGCTGCTTTAAAGCTTCAACTTGCTTCTCGACACGGGTTAATTGCTGGTTGACCTGATGCAATTCTGTTTCAATAGCTTTGATTTTGTTGGCATTATTCCAACCTAAAATGTAATGGCGGCGATCGCCGATTTGGTAGCGATCGTCTTTTTCGTGTCGTTCTCCTCCATGCTTAATTAGCCCAGTGGAAGTAATGGCACGTGTTTCATGCTGGAACTGCTCCACTGTATTGCAGCAACCATAGCTAAACTGGCGCACCAACTGATCATGTAGCCAGTGATAAAAAGTTTCATTATCGCGTTTAATCTCTAGCTTGTAGGGAACCTGTTGCGAATTAAGAGCACGTTGGGTTGGATTCGGGGCTGAGGGCGTAACTCGATAGTAAACCAAGCGTCCCTGCAAGTGAGTTTTATGCACATAGGCATTAACGCTAAGGTAATGCTGCTCTAGCACAAGAACACACAAGCCAAAGCCTTTCAATAGCCGCTCGATTGCTCCTTCCCACTCGCGTTCTTCTGCACGCACTTGCAAGAGTTCTCCCACAAAAGGTAAATCAGCCTCATCTAAGTTCAAATCGTGGATAAGACGATCGCGAATTTCTAGGTTGTTTTGAGGAATCTGACTTTTTCGTTGGCGAAGGGACTTTAATTCGCTATTTAGTTCTACTTGTTGCTTTCGTAAATCATTACGTTGAGTAATCTGCTCATCTCGTTGGGCTTCTAGGTTTTGCAACGCTGCTTCAATTTCGCACTTAATTTCTTCTTGTGCTCTAGCTTGATTAGCATAAAACGTAGTGTTGTCGTTATACTTTGGCAAGTTCAGTGATTGCGCTAGGCGATCATACTCTTCTGCTTTGAGCTGCTTACTAGACACTTGTTTGTGTCGTTGCTCTATTTCTCGCTTCAGTTCTCGCAAACGCTGTCCAATGCTATCTTGATTAATCGCAACAATCAACTGTTGCTCTTGTTGACGCAGATCTTCTAGCAAGCGATCACTTTCTGCTAGAAAATGTTGTGCTTGAGTAAGTTTCTGCTCAATTGTCCGAAGTTCTGACTCTAATAACTCAAATTTCCGTTGAGCAAAATAGGCAGGAGCAACATCTTGCAGTTGTTGTAGATTAGCAATACTTTGTTTCAGTTGCGTGAATTTTTCTGCCTCTTCTGTCAATGGGATAAGAGCTTCCAATTGTTTTCGAGCTTTTTGGATGGCATCATGGGAAACTGTTAAATTCTCGTAACTTTCTTGCAATTCTTGAATTTTAGTTTTAACATCTGTCTTCTCTAGCATATGATTACGAACAAAGTCATTCAAACCTCCAATCTCTTTAATACTGACTGTTTGACTAAACAAATCCAGGGCTTTTTCTGACTGCAAACCCAATCGTTTGCGAAACTGTTCACTGTATTTGCTAAATTCTTCAAAAGTTTCGGCTCCCATTGCTTTCAGGCGTTTTTTTAAGTCTGAAATATGATTAACTTGGGCGAAATGAGAGGCGATCGCCAACTCATCATTAGCAATTACAAAAAACTTCTTTACTGCTCCCTCGTGCATCCATAGCACTTGGACAAGGCTGACTTTTTGTTTACTTACCACATCGTGAAAATAAGCAAGCAGAACGGAAAGTTTTCCCTTTTCTCGAAGTAATTTCGATTTGGAACCATAAGAATCTTCTGCACGAGTCCGACCGTAAGCCCCTTGCACATAGCTTTTTTCATCCCGCTCTTTCTTTCCCGTTGCACTGGAGGCTTGATTATAGTTGCGTCGTTTGTTTGACACTAGTAGCGTCAGCAGCCCATCGACCAAGGTAGACTTCCCTGATCCATTTGCTCCCGTTAGCAATGCCATCTCTCCTACCAAATTCAGCACCCAAGGACGTTGATCGAAAGTTCCCCAGTTAAGCACTTCAAACCGCTGGAGACGAAAGCCTGCGAGAGTATGGCTATCCGAATCACCATTCTGTTCAATTGGCAGGAGGATTTGCATAAGCCTCTAACTTTTGCTTTAAGTGGGTAAGGGTATCAGCATCAATCTTGGCTTTTAGGATAGGGCGGACTTCATAGTTTTTGTCCTGTCCAGAGAGTTGTCTCAAAAATCCTAAATCTCCTACTTTGTTAACTAACTCATCTACTTCGCGGCGGAAGTTTTCTTCATTATTCCCCTCCGGCAGGTAAGGTTGTAACAAATTCCGAATTTTTTCGATGTTTAACACCAAACGCCCTGTCGCATCACTTGCATCAAACTGCTGCAATGCTTCCCGCAGCAATACACACAAAACTGTTACTTTGAAGCTCAACTGACGACGCGCAGTTAGGCGGGGAAGTGGCTCAGACTTATCTTCAGAATCGGGGGCGGGTTGTTCCAGGTAGGCAAATCCTTCTACCTCATAATTTCGGACTTCCAAGCCAACCTTGCCAAAGTATTCCTTAATCGGTGTCAGGTAACTTTGCAGTCGATCCCAATAAGGATCGTCACTATAAATTACGCCTTGCAGGAGTTTGAGAATGACGGGTGCGTAGGTTACGGGTGGTTGGGGTGGCATGATTGAGGTTATCAGCGTCGAAAAACGACTTGCGGCAAGGTGAGATGAAACCGTTTGTCAGGTTCCAGACCTGTAATTAGAATGTACTCAATTATACTATGGTCAATTCGATGACGCTCAGATTTCGTGGCGATCGCCACATACGCAACAATTTCTGACAATCCTTGCTCGACAGGATACATCTGTACCAACTCTGCTAAAGTCACTTCTACACGGCGCTCTAGTACTTGCGCGATGCGTTGAGCAAGTGCTGCCTCATCTACATAAAACTGATGATAAAGATCTGCCATTTCCTCATCTAGACTTACCTCTGGCAAATTATTAAAATCGATTGTCGAGATGGGGGTTTCCGATGTTTCTAAAGGATGTAGAGGACGTGCCATGACTAGGTTCACGTTCGGTTCTCCCTCCAGCACTAAAAAATCTTCATCAAGTGGCGGTTGATTTGTAACTTGTAGAGCTATGCGTTGAACCTCCGTAATTAATTCCGCGACTCGTCGATTTTCTATAAGGTTGCGTTCATCTAACATCTGACGCAGTTTTTCCGCCAGACGGTGGTTTGACTGTACAATGTGTTCCCCTGAATCAATCAAGCTGCGTTCAATTCGACGCAACAAGGTATACTCCTGGCTTAACGGACGCAACTCTTCTAAGTTGTAGACCGTTTGAATTAAGGATTTTAGCTCTTGTCGCATAGTCTCTGACATTAAGAAGTTCCAAAAAGCATAGAAGCTGCGTCCTTGATCGGATTCTTTCAACTCTTGATCGACATCTAAGACACGACCAATGACAGAGCCTTTACGAGTATGCAATTGCAGTTGAGCTTCTTGCACTGCACGAGTTAACGTTCGGAAGTTTTGTTCTACTTCTGAAAAATCTGCCATTAACTGACGAGCAACTTCATTTGCTAAAAGAAACCACTCCTGAAATTGAGTTTGGTTGTAGCAATCAACCGTACCTGTCTGCCGAATATTGTCAATTTCTTGCTGGATGCGATCGCGATCCCGTTCCAATTGAGCAATCCGCGTTTCTACATCCGTTGTGCTGTTATCTCGAATATCCTTTAGTAAAGAGAAGATTTGCAAAAATCGAGATTCTGTCCCCACAAATTCACGTCTTTCTAAATCCTCTAGCCATCCAATCACTTTCTCTGTTGCAGGAGTTAGTGTAAAGACAGGATCATCACTGCCATTTTCAAAGGTTTTGCGGAGAAGTTGTCCTTCACACCACTCGTTGAGATACTCACTAGGCGATCGCGGGTAAGTGTCTGTGTCAATTTCCTGAATAAACTCCAGATAATCCCCCAACTTTGATTCAATTTCCGACTGTGTAATTGAAACACGTTGAGTTGTTTTAAACTGTCTGTGGAGAAAACTCAAAATCAAATGAGCATTTCGACTCCGCAGCAGCTTGAGACTGGGAGAGTTTTCTAACTCATGTTTAATGCGTTGATAATCCATCAATTTACCTGACAGAGAGTTTACTGAGTGTTTTTCCATATCCGAATAACACTAAAATAAGAGCGATCGCTACTCTTACAGCAACAAATAACCTCGTTTTTCCATCTACAAAATCGCTCGTTTTTTTTCAATTCTTCCTGATGCAGCCATAACCAAAGCGGATATATCAATAGTAGATGCACCTTAATTAAATCAAAGCCCTCAGCTTTTAGTTGAAGGCTTTTTTTTGCCAATTTTTTATGACTGAGTGTTAACAATGTAGTAATTATACAAAAAAATTAAAAAGTCCAGTTTATCCTGATGCAGCAATAACTTAGATGGATAGATAAATAGTAGATGCACCCTTAAAAATTATTGCTCTCAGCCTTTGGCTGGGGGCTTTTATTCTATCCAATTTTAATAACTAATAATTGATAATTTTGTCCCTAAAAAATCTTTTTGTAATCAGCGAGATTTTCCCGGATACAGCAATAATTTAGATGGATAAATAAATAGTAGATGCACCCTTAAAAATTACTGCTCTCAGCCTTTGGCTGGGGGCTTTTATTATTTAAATATAGATGGTAGCCAACTGGGAGCTAACCAAAGTGCATAACCAATAAATGCAAATAGTAAGGTAATCAAGGCAGTGATTACGTAACTGATGCAAATTAATAAACCGTCAGATTCAATAGTGGCAACTGCTAAAAGTAAAATACCGACAGTGGGGATGGGATTTGTAAAGGGAATTGGTGAGATTAGCAATAGTGTTAACCAAGAGATACAAAGCCCATTAATTCGCCAAGTTAAAGGATGATGGGCTATTTTCGCTAACCGAGGACGGGCAATTTTTTGTAATACCTTGGTAAGACGTCCCAGGTTTTGCAAAAGTAACTGGGCAAAAGAGCGAGGAAATTTGTAGTTAGCGATTCTTCTAGGTAGCCAAGGCGATCGCCTCCCTAAAACCATCTGCACTGATAACAGCAAGCAAGCAGCACCAAACGGCCCGGCTAATCCCGGTGGCATAGGAAACAAAAAAGGCAAAACCAGTAATGCAATTACCAGGCTAAATCCCCGTTCAGAAGTTTCTGCCAGAATATCGCCTAGAGTCAACGACTTTTCAGATAAGCGTTGCAGCAGGGACTTAATGTCTTGAGAAAATCTCAGATGCATTTGGCGCGAGTTGATGCGAGTTGCCACACAATAACCAACTTCACTTAATTAAAAAAAAGGTAAATATAAATACAAGCATAGCTAATCCTTAAAATACCAAATTTTTCTCAGGTAAGTCAGGGGGGAGTGGGAGTGTTCTGTTGTAACAATCATCTAAGAACAAGCAATTGACTTGACTTTTGAGAATTTTGGATGATTTTTCGGTTCAAGCCCCGCCCCCGTATCGCTAACGCGCAGCGTCTTCCCTTGGGAGAAGTTTGCTTGAAGGGAAACCCACAAGAGCAACTTCTCTTCTTGTGGGATGTTTGAGCAGGTAGCGATCGCCCTTGATCGAGCAAACCTAAAATTCATTCAGTGTTTCATCCCATAGTTAGAAGCGAAGATTTACAAGTTTAACTACGCTTAAGAGGGAATTGTGCCTCATAGAACGTGTCATATAAAAGCAAAGTTTTTGAGGAGAGAAAAATGAGGTTTTAACCCAGTTAGACTTCTGGAGTTCGTCATGCATGAACTGGTTCAATCTGTCTTTGATAGTGATGAAAAAACTGCTCTGCGTCAGTTGATCTATGCGTTAAGTATCTCAGGTAAGCGATACTTCCTGAGAAATGAGATTTTGCAAACTTTTGCCGACTACTGTCACCAATCCGAAAAACCAGCTTACTTTTATCACTCTTCCTCGGTTGGCAAACTAATAAACTACACTCATGAGATAATTCTGGAAGAGGAAAGTACCTGGTTTGTGATTCGACCCAGGATTGGTAGCCCAGAAGTTTGGCGACTGACAGGCGATTTCACGAGGTTCGAGTCGATGAAGCCTCAAGCGCTGCTAGATGTGAGCGATCGCTTAGTTAACCGTTATCAACCCCACATCCTTGAAATAGATCTGCATCCCTTTTACAAGAGTTCCCCCAATATCGATGACCCCAGAAATATCGGTCAAGGTTTTGCTTTTCTCAACCGTTACCTGTGTAGTCAATTACTAACTGACCCCCAGTATTGGCTAGAGCTTTTATATCTATCTATACACAGACTTCAGCACGATGGAATTCGTCTTTTGCTCAATGATCGCATTCCCTCTGGTATCCAGCTAGCTAAACAAGTTAAGCAAGCCATTAAGTTCCTTAGTGAGCGACACCCGAACGAAACCTACGAGAAATTTCGCCTTGACCTCCAAGCACTCGGTTTTGAACCAGGTTGGGGTAATACAGCTGCGCGAGTCCGCGAAACCCTAGAACTTCTTGAGCGACTTATCGACACTGCACAGCCTGCTATTCTTGAGGCATTTGTGGCCCGTGTCCCTGCTGTTTTTCGCGTCGTCCTCATTTCCATACATGGCTGGGTTGCTCAAGAGGATGTCTTAGGACGAGATGAAACACTTGGTCAAGTCATCTACGTTCTTGAACAAGCTCGCAGCTTAGAAAACAAACTGCGTCAAGAAATCAAACTTGCTGGACTAGATCTGCTGGGTATTAAACCTCATGTAATTATTCTCACCCGACTCATTCCTAACTGCGAAGGTACATTCTGCAACCTGCGCCTTGAAAAAGTTCATGATACCGAAAATGCCTGGATCTTGCGAGTTCCTTTTTCTGAATTCAACCCAGAAGTCACCAACAATTGGATTTCTAAATTTGAAATTTGGCCCTATTTAGAACAATTTGCTCTTGATGCAGAAAGAGATTTGTTAACTCAATTCAAAGGTCGTCCTAATCTGATTATTGGTAACTACAGCGACGGCAATTTAGTAGCCTTTCTCCTCTCCCGGCGGATGAAAGTTACCCAGTGCAATATTGCCCACTCGTTGGAAAAGCCAAAATATTTATTTAGCAATTTATATTGGCAAGATTTAGAAGACCAATACCACTTTTCGGCACAATTTACCGCTGATCTGATCAGCATGAATGCAGCCGACTTCATCATCACCTCGTCTTACCAGGAAATTGTCGGTACACCAGACACCATCGGTCAGTACGAGTCGTATAAGTTGTTTACTATGCCCCAGTTGTATCATGTAGTTGATGGGATAGATTTATTCAGTCCTAAATTCAATATGGTGCCGCCGGGAGTCAATGAAAACATCTTCTTTCCCTACAGCCAAAAAGAAGACCGAGATCCGAGCCTCTGCCAAGGCGTCCACGACCTACTCTTTAACCGCGAAGACCCCCAAATTTTTGGTTATTTGGATAACCCCAACAAGCGACCAATCTTCGCCGTCGCTCCCATCACCTCAATCAAAAATCTCACTGGTTTGGCTGAATGCTTTGGCAAAAGTCAGGCTTTCCAAAAGCGTTGTAACCTAATTTTATTGACTAGTAAACTGCATCTAAGTGAAGCTACAAACCCAGAAGAAGCAGGAGAAATTCAAAAACTTTACGACATTATTGATCAATATCGTCTCCACGGAAATATTCGCTGGCTAGGAATGCGCTTACCTATTCGTGACATCGGCGAAGCCTACAGAGTAATTGGCGATCGCAAAGGAATTTATGTTCACTTTGCCCTATTTGAAGCTTTTGGACGCAGCATTTTAGAAGCGATGATTTCTGGCTTGCCAACTTTCGCAACTCAATTTGGCGGCGCTTTAGAAATTATTGAAAATCGAGAAGATGGATTTAATCTCAACCCCACAGATTTAGAAGGAACAGCAAAGAAAATTGTGGACTTTCTTGACCAATGTGACACCCATCCCGAACACTGGGAAGAAACTTCTGAGTGGATGAGTCAGCGAATTCGTAATAGATACAATTGGCAGCTACATACTAGTCAGTTATTATTGCTAGCTAAAATTTTCAGCTTTTGGAACTTTGTTATGCCGGAAAATAACGAAGCTAGAGATCGCTACATGGAAACCTTATTTCATCTTATTTATAAACCCAGAGTAGAAAAGATTTTGGAACAACACATGAATATGAAGGGAACAGAGAACAGAGAATAGGGAACAGGCTATTAAAAAACTTTTTATTAGTTACCATTCTCTATTTCCCATTCCCCATTCCCCATTTCTCATTCCCCATTCCTTATTCCCCATTTATATGGATACCAAAGGTCGTTCTCGCCATTTTATCTACACAGATTGGATATTAATCGAAACCCAGTTTGACCCTAACCAGTTGCACTCTAAAGAAACCGTCTTTACAATCGGTAATGGATACTTGGGAACTAGGGGCAGCTTTGAGGAAGCGTATACTAATGCATTGCCAGCTACTTTTATCCACGGTGTTTATGATGACGTTCCTGTGGTGTACACCGAGCTCGCCAATTGTCCTGACTGGCTACCATTAGTAGTAATTGTCAATGGCGATCGCTTCCGCCTCGATCAAGGTGAGATATTAAGATATGATCGCCAGCTTGACGTGCGTCAAGGTATTCTCAGCCGTTCTCTGCGTTGGCGCTCTCCCAGTGGTAAAACTATAGACATCCACTTTGAACGCTTTACTAGTCTGGCTGATCAGCATGTGTTAGGGCAACGCTGCCAATTAACACCAGTAGATTTCGATGGGTTGATTGAAGTTCAGGCTAGCATCAATGGCTATCCCGAAAATCAGGGTTTCAATCACTGGGAAGGACTAGACCAAGGTAAGACAGATCAAGGTTTTTGGTTATATCGTCGCACCCGCAACTCCCGGATTGAAATCGGCATGGCGGCTAGGACAACAATATCGGGAACTGAGGCGGCGTTGCAATTTAACAGCGCACCTGGCTATCCAACAACGAGTACGACTTTCTTCGCTACATCACAACAGACAGTAACGATAGAAAAAATTGTCACAGTTTTTACCTCGCGGGAGATTGAGACACCAGTCGCAGCAGCTCAAGAAAAACTCGCGCACTTGCCAGATTATACAACGCTACTTAATGCCCATAGAAATGCATGGGATGAGGTTTGGCAACAAAGTGACATTCTCATTGAAGGAGATAGTACAGCTGCTTTTGCCGTCCGTTATAATCTGTTTCAGCTGCTAATCGCGGCGTCACGGCATGATGAAAAAGTTAGCATTCCCGCGAAAACCCTTTCTGGGTTTGGCTATCGTGGTCATGTCTTTTGGGATACAGAAATTTTTATTCTGCCCTTTTTTACTTATGTTCAACCAGCTATAGCCCGTAACTTGCTCAGTTATCGCTACCACACATTGAATGGAGCGCGACGCAAAGCATTCCATAATGGGTATAAAGGAGCAATGTTTGCTTGGGAGAGTGCTGTGACTGGGGATGAGGTAACGCCTCGTTGGTCACTACCTAGTGATTTTTACGCCGATGATGTGAGGATTTGGTGTCGCGATCGCGAAATTCACATCAGTGCAGATATCGCCTATGCTGTCTGGTACTACTGGCAAGCTACTGGCGATGATGAATGGATGCACGACCGTGGCGCAGAGATGATCTTAGATACTGCTGTTTTCTGGGAAAGCCGGGTCGAGTTCAATCGAGAATGCGATCGCTATGAAATTCGTGGAGTAATTGGCGCAGATGAATACCACGAGTTCGTTCACAACAACATCTTCACTAACCGGATGGTACAGTGGCATCTGGAAAAAGCGATCGCAGTCTACAATTGGCTTGACAAAAAATTTCCTGACCGCGCTACCGAACTAGAGCAAAAACTGCAACTTAGCCCAGAACAGCGATGGCACTGGCAAGAAATCGCTGCTAAACTATTGATTTTCTACGACTCATCAACAGGATTAATCGAGCAGTTCGAGGGATTTTTCCAACTGGAAGATATCAACTTAGCAGACTATGAACCACGCGATCGCTCCATGCAAGCTATCCTAGGCATTGAAGGAGCTAACAAGCGACAGGTGCTCAAACAACCAGATGTGTTGATGCTGCTCTATTTAATGCGGCAATCACAGGATTTTCCCTACAACCAAAAAGCATTGCAGACAAACTGGGACTACTATGCACCCCGCACTGATATTACTTATGGTTCCTCCCTTGGTCCAGCAATTCACGCCATCTTAGCCTCAGATTTGAGCCAATCAGCAGAAGCTTACGAACGGTTTATGCAAGCGGCCATGGTGGATCTTGAAGATACCAGAGGTAACACCGCTGATGGAATTCACGGGGCTAGCGCTGGTGGCATTTGGCAGGCTGTAATTTTAGGGTTCGGTGGCATACAACTGACAGAAGATGGCCCTGTAGCCAATCCCCACCTACCCTCTGGCTGGACGCGCCTCAAGTTTAAACTGCAATGGCGTGGTAAATGGCACGAGTTCGACCTGCGTCAAGAACAAGTTGCCCAGGAAATAGCTCACGAATTAGAATTTCTCCAACTTTCCTTCTCCCCTAATTCCCAATACCAGTCACCTGAGTCAGGATCTCCCGCAGTGCTGACTCTCCACGACACTGACTCCTCAGTGAGTTACCCTAATTCCCCAAAACACCAAATGGAAACTTCCCCCCATAGCCCCGATATCCAGGGATTTATCTTCGATCTGGATGGTGTACTTACAGATACGGCAGAATTCCACTACCTAGCTTGGCAGAGACTAGCAGATCAAGAAGGTATACCTTTTAATCGACAAGCTAATGAAGCACTGCGAGGTATATCCCGTCGTACTTCTTTGATACTGATAGTTGGAGATAGACCATATTTGGAAACACAACTTGAAGAGATGATGGAGCGTAAGAATCGCTACTATGTGGACTTAATCCAAAATATGACGCCGAGAGATTTGTCACTAGGAGCGATTGAACTTTTGAATGAACTGCGGCAAGCTGGTATTAAGATAGCTATTGGCTCAGCTAGCAAAAATGCCCGCACAGTAGTAGAGCGATTAGGTATTGCCGACAAAATAGATGCGATCGCCGACGGTTACAGCGTGCAGAAACCCAAACCAGCGCCCGACCTCTTTATATATGCAGCCAAGCAACTCGGACTCGAACCAGCGCAATGTGTAGTCGTAGAAGATGCAACAGCAGGCGTTGAGGCGGCACTAGCCGCTGGTATGTGGACAGTAGGACTCGGCCCAGCTGAACGAGTTGGCGCCGCTCATGTTGTCCTACCCAACCTAGCAGGCGTTAAATGGACAGACCTCAAAGCTAAATTGAATAGCATTGCTACACAAAAAAAATAACAGGAGTCATCTAATTTTGGATTTTAGATTGACCTACTCAATGCTGAGTCAAGTATAGCAATCGAAGTATAGATTAGGACGTTAACAACAGGGCACAAAGTCAATACTGAAACTTAACTCTTCTCTTCTGCCCTCAGCATAGCTGCCTTGCTCGAAGTGCGGTAAATACTTTTAAGTAGCTAGGCGTAAATAAATTAAAGTTTGTAGTGAGTTAGCGCGGTCTTGGGGGTTTCCCCCATGAGCGACTAACGAACCCGAAGGGTCAGGACTTTAGTCCTGACAATCCTTGTTTTGAGCGATGAATCGCTCACTACGAACTAATAATTTTATTTATGTTTAATCATACTTACTTATTTATTAGTTCAGGAATGTTTAACGCCTATTATTTCGTTAACTGTCTTAACTGTCTTAACTGTCTCAAAAAGTTATTTACTTAACTGTCTTATCTGTCCTTGTGTATTAGTTTTAATGGTGAGACCATAGAAATGAACCAAACTTATCTATATATTTTAAAAAACAAATGATAAACATCATAGTTGATACATAAAAGAATAGCTTCTTGCTCGAACCTAAAGTACTAAAAAAACTAGAGAAGACTGCTGTAGGCAAAATTTATGCTAAATTTTGTCCGCTTCTGAGTAGCTAGCCTCAAATTCGATATAAAGGCTCTTACTTTAGTAACATAGTCTGTACTATTAAGCACAAAATTAGATGCGTTTACACTGTTTGCTATGGTGTTGATATGCTGTAATCTGATGCATACAAAGCGAAGTACTTCTAAAATCCAGTACAAAAAATCATTGCTTTGATAGCTGGTGTTTTGCCTGCCTACGATCTAATTAAAAGCTTAGAGCATCCCATAAGTTTATATCGGCTAGTTTTCAGTAGTATATCGATTTAACCTAACTGCAAAAACATAATTATGTGAGTTCTGAGTGTTACAGAAATCAGGCAGGTAAGGTAACTATGCCATCATAGTTTGCCATTGGGGCTAAATTCTGAACTACTACATGCCATATAGCGAATATGCATCACCAAATAAGGTTGAAGCATCTTTTGTTATCAGCAGGAATCAAAAGTTGAAAGACTTGTTTAGCTTAAGTCAGAATTTTCACTTTTGCTTCATCCAGAATGCAAGCTCTTAACTAATAAAAGTTAATATTAATAGTATGGTAAGTGATGTGTGATTGCGTCTTATTTTGGTGTGTCTTCATCATTACTTATCGGATAAGCACTCTTCACCTCTATTATGATGTGGGGGGCATGTTATTGGGGCAAAGAGTAAGGATGCAATTCAAGCTTTTCCCCTTTAACTGAGAAGTATTAGTGTCTGCATTGTTGCTCTTAATTGTTTTGAGAGGCTACAATTATTCATCTTTGCGCTGCTGGATTATACCAAGTTGCCAAAGAAACTCTTGTTGCTTTCCTTGACGAAAATTAAGTCAATTGTTCCCTTTATTGACAACATTGAATTATTGACTTGATTCAATGAATTTTGTCATAGACATTAAGTAATCCAAGAATATTATTATTTTACACAATAATAATATTCTTGCAACTTGGTATTAGCTAAAGTACGCAACCATTCCTATTTCGATTTAAAAATTAACATTGTGATTGTTCAAGCAATTTCAAGGATTTGATTTGCATATATGTTGAATCTTGTTGTTATGCGATCTACGTTTGATGACTTTGTACCATATCTTCTCACCATGCCTTTGTTACCCCTCTTCCAAATTTGGGAGAGGGGGAATGGTGAGAGTTGTAACAACGAATCAGCAGGACTTTGTAGCGTTGTACATCAAGTACGTTCGAGTTAGCTAGCAAAATACTGTTTTGAAAATAAGGATTAGGTTATGGCAGTCATAAATGGAACACCAGAGTCAGATACTCTTCTAGGTACTAATAGTGCCGACACGATTCGCGGCTTTGCCAAAGAAGATATCTTATCGGGTTTAGGCGGTAATGACATCCTCCGAGGTGGGGAAGATAAAGACACCCTGTTTGGTGGAGCGGGGGCTGACAGACTATTTGGGGATGCAGGTGAGGACTCACTGTATGGTGATGGCGGCAATGACACCCTCTATGGCGGCCAGAACGCCGGAGATGTCCTTGATGGCAAAGACTTACTCGAAGGTGGTGCTGGCAATGACTTGCTCTTTGGTGGCTTCGAGGATTCTCTGTATGGTGGAAATGGCAATGACACTCTGACATTTGCTAATGACACCAATGGTAAGAGCGTCCTTTACGGCGAGGCGGGGGCTGACTCGCTGGTTGGTAGCGACAGCGTTATTGAGGGCGACACCCTTGAGGGTGGAGCTGGCAATGACTTCCTGAATGGTTTAGCTGGTGATGACTTCCTTTCCGGCGATGACACCTTGGGTGCGCCTGGTGCCGATACCCTCTTCGGCGGAGATGGCAATGACACCCTTCAAGGCGACGCTGACAGCTTGAGTGGTGGTGGCAACGACGTCCTCGATGGTGGAGCTGGCGATGACTACCTCGATGGCCTTGCTGGTGACGACATCCTCAATGGCGGAGACGGTCTGGACACCCTCAATGGCGGAGACGGCAACGACGTCCTCAATGGTGGAGCAGGTTCTAGCACCCTCTTGGGCGGCGCTGGTACAGAGAACATCACTGGCGGAATTGAAGCTGATTTCATTGATGGTGGAGAGGGCGCTGACAACCTCTTAGGTGGAGGTGGCAACGATACTATCTTGGGTGACGGCGAAGGAGTTGACACTCTCTCTGGTAATGACACTCTCAATGGCCAAGCTGGCGATGACTCCCTCAATGGTGGAGCAGGCGTTGATCGGGTCTTAGGCGGGGCTGGCAATGATATCCTCTTCGGTGGAGAAGACCTTGAAGGCCAAACCGCAGCCGATACCCTCACTGGTGGTGCTGGCAGCGACATATTTGTGTTGGAAGAAGTCGGATTTGAAGCACCAGATCCTGGTGATCCACCAGTGCCTGCTCCTGTAGGTGACATCATCACTGACTTCCAGGATGGTATAGACTTCTTCGAGTTTGACTTTGAGCTGTTGACGATCACCGGCAGCGGCAATAATACCCAGTTCAGAATCACTGAAACCACTGAACTGCTAGCAACTGTGCTTAACGTAAATCCTAGCCAGATCACACAGGCAGATTTTCTAGCCTAGGAAACGGGCAACCAGGCGGTGTACTAGGAAAAATCCGAGTAGCACACGCCTGATAGGTTACCCAAAAATCAACGGAGCAGCCGCAGCGTCACCATAACGTACTGAGCTACTCTTTGGATTGATTGTTTCAATTTTATATCCCTTGCTGTCCCTTTAATTGGGGACAGTAAGAAACTAATAATTAAAAAGCCATGCGAATTTTATTTTTGCATCCAAATTTTCCTGCCCAATTTCGTCATCTAGCTGTCGCTTTAGCCAAAGACAAATGCAACCAAGTCTTCTTTGGTACTGCTCGTCAGAAAGGTAATTTGCCCGGCGTCAATAAGATTATCTATAGCCCTACACGAGAGGCCCGGCCCGAAACTCACCACTATGTCAGACCCCTAGAAAATGCTGTCCTCCAGGGTCAAGGTGTCTATCGGCTGGCAGAACAACTCAAAGCTCGAAAATTTATTCCCGATGTAGTCTATGGCCATTCAGGTTGGGGGCCGACTTTATTTATCAAAGATATTTTTCCTAACACCAAGTTACTGTGTTATTTCGAGTGGTTTTATCATGCTCATGGTTCCGACGCAGACTTTGATCCTAATGAACCGCTCACTGCTGACGATGAAGCCAGGATTCGGATTAAAAACGCTCCGATTTTGCAGGATTTATATAGTTGCGATCGCGGTCTTTCCCCGACCTATTGGCAGCGCCAGCAATTTCCACCGGAGTATCATAATAAGATCAATGTGCTTCATGATGGCATTGACACGCAATTCTTTTGCCCCAAGCCAGGAGCGAAGTTAGTTCTTCCACGCATCAATCTAGACCTTTCTCACGCCACAGAAATTGTCACGTATGTGGCGCGGGGTATGGAGCCTTATCGGGGATTTCCACAATTTATGGAGGCAGTTGCCTTACTCCAACAACAACGTCCTCAATGTCATGTAGTGATTGTGGGAGAAAACCGCGTAGCCTACGGCAAACAGCTACCTGATGGCAAAACCTACAAAGAGGTGATGCTGGAAAAATATGCTCTTGACCTCAGCAGAGTTCATTTTACGGGCTGGTTGCCTTACGCTGAATATCTGCAAGTTCTCCAGGCTTCTTCTGTACATGTTTATCTAACGCGTCCCTTCGTCCTGTCTTGGTCAATGTTGGAGACTTTATCCGCAGGTTGTTTGTTGGTAGCTTCCAAAACTGCTCCTGTAACTGAGGTGATCCAAGATGGCGTCAATGGTCTGTTGGTGGACTTTTTCTCGCCCCAAGAAATTGCTGGTCGCATTGAAGAAGCGCTTACACATCCAGAGCAGATGGCGTTGATTCGCGCTAAAGCAAGGGAAACAATTTTGCAACGCTATGACTTGTCGCAGTTATTACCCCAACATGTGCAATGGATACAGCAGCAAGAAGATGATAAAAGCAACCTATTTCTATATAAAAAAACTCAGCTTGAGTTGATAACTACCACTCAAGAGAATGGCTCAAATGGGAAACACAAAAACCCAGCACTTATACAAGTCAATAACCAGACAGTAACAGCTCAAGAAATTATTCCCCTCTTGAGCCGATACCAACTACTACCAAAGCTCCAGCAAGAACTTTTGATTGACCAAGCGATGTCTACGACGGGCTTTGCCTACGCACCCTTTAACTGCACACCAGAAGAACAAGCCAAATGCTGTCAAGACTTCTGTGCAAAACATCAGTTAATGTCGGAGGCTGAACGCCTAAGTTGGCTAGAGCAGCAAGGTATGACTGAAACACAATTTTTAGACCTTGCAACCCGGAACCTGAGAATCGAGAAATTTAAACAAGCTACTTGGGGTAGCCAGCTAGAATCCTACTTTTATCAAAGAAAGAAGCAACTAGACCGAGTTGTTTACTCCTTAATCCGCACTCACGATGCTGCTGCTGCTCAAGAACTTTACTTCCGTCTTCTAGAAAACGAACAGCCTTTTGCTGACCTAGCAGTGCAATACTCTCAAGGCTCAGAAGCCCAGGTTGGAGGCTTAATAGGCCCGGTTGCAATGAGTACACCTCATCCCAAACTCGCTCGAATTCTTGCTGTCAACCAACCAGGGCAATTATCTCCCCCAACTCGTGTAGGAGATTGGTGGGTGATTGTGCGACCAGAAAAATATATACCAGCTCAACTTGACGAACCTATGCAGCAAAAGCTGCTCAACGAACTCTTTTCTTCCTGGTTAAAAGAGCAACTGCAACAACAAAATTCTCAGCAACAAGTAGAAGTACAAAAACCAGCTTGAATTCATAACCTTTAAACCGAGTAGATTTTTTTAGTTAAACAATATGCCAGCTTTCAACTTTAGTGAACAAAATCTGGTGGGAAATGACTTTAGCGGTCAAAACCTGAATGGTTCCAATTTTTTCAAAGCCACCCTCACAAACGTCCTATTCACTCCCAACGCTCAGGGCACACGCACACAACTGAGAAGCACTAACTTTGAAGAAGCAGTTCTGATTAACGTTGATGCATCAAATGCAATTTTTGCCCCTAATGCTAGCTTTCCTCAACCAGCTAATTTTTTTAAGGCGAAATTGGAAAATGTTAATCTCAGTGGAGTCAACCTGAGAGAGGCTAATCTGTCCCTAATTGACACGAAATTCATCAACCTGTCAAACGCCAACCTGACAAATGCTAATCTGCGGGAAGCTAATCTCGGTGGTGAACAATCCGAGCGACCCAACCTTAGAGGTGCTAACTTTACCGGAGCCGATTTATTTAAGGCAAAGTTAAAAGCTGCTGACTTAACGGGCGCAAAGCTAGTGAATGTCAACCTGGAAGAAACTGAGCTGGAAGACGCTCTCTTAATCAACGTTGATGCAACGGGTGCTGATTTCCGGTTAGCAAAACTCACAGATCTGACTCTGCAAGACTCTATCTTTGACCTAGCTAATTTCAGCGGTAATTCTCTAAGTGATGCTCCACTCGAACCAGGCCAGACGGGCAATGTCAAGTTTCGTGGCGCTAATCTAAGCAACTTTCTTGTAGATGATGCTGTTTTGACGGGTGCTGATTTTAGTTCTTTTATCGCTGCCAATGGCGATGTTACAATTACAAACCTGAGTGGAGCCAAATTTGATGACACTGATTTGAGTGGAGCTAACTTTACGCAAGCTAACGCAGAAGGCGTTTTCATCAATGGGCTTGCCGTTGGCACGAATTTCACAAATACCAATCTGAGAAATGCTGATCTGTCAAAAGGTGACTTCACCAATGCCACCTTTGTGGGAGCAGATCTGACTGGTGCGATCGCAGTTGATGCCATTGGTCTAACCGTTGGAGATGCAACTAACAACACCTTCAATGGAACAAGCGGCAACGATAACCTCTTTGGTAATGCTGGCGATGATATCCTCAACGGTGATGCCGGTAATGATTATCTCGACGGGGGGCTAGGCAATGATGCTCTCACCGGCGGTGGTGGCAGTGACACTCTCAGTGGTGGTGCAGGCAGTGACATTCTCACTGGCGGTGCTGGAAATGATTTCTTAATTGGTAATGCCGGAAATGATACCCTCACTGGCGGTGCTGGAATTGATACCATTCGCTACAGCAGTGGCGATGGTCAAGACCGAATCAACGGATTTGTAACAGGAACAGGCGGAGATATCCTTTCCTTCAGTGACATTGATGCAATTGATGTGCGAATAGTCAACGCTAATACCCAGTTCCGGCTTGGAGATGGCATCGCTGGCAATGCAAACTTTGGCACAGGCTCTTTGTTAGTCACCCTCGTCAATACTTCCTTTACCCAGGCTAATATCAGCACCAATATTGATCCAACTAACAGCCCTGTCTTCCAGTTTTCATAAGGACGCATCCCAAGACATATACATCTGAGCTTGAATCCTTAAACTCTCAACCACTTTGAAAATCAAAAGGCAATAAATATGAGTATCATTGGAACCCCAGGTAACGATAACATCTTAGGTACTGATCTTAATGACCATATCGA
Organism: Nostoc sp. MG11; assembly: GCF_014904695.1. Lineage (GTDB taxonomy): Bacteria > Cyanobacteriota > Cyanobacteriia > Cyanobacteriales > Nostocaceae > Komarekiella. The sequence goes on from NZ_JACXXN010000026.1 coordinate 61,650, forward strand.
TGGTCTAGCTGGCAATGACTTTATTGACGGTCAAGATGGAACTGACACCCTTGTTGGCGGATTAGGCAACGATACCCTTATAGGAGATGACGGTGATGATAGCCTCTTGGGCGGGGATGGTGCAGATTCCCTCAATGGCGATGACGGCAATGATACCCTCTTTGGTCAGGCAGGTAGTGATCTTCTTGATGGTGCTAACGGCAATGATTACCTCAATGGTGGTGATGGCAATGATACCCTCTTTGGTGAGACAGGCGATGATACCCTTCTTGGCTTAGGTGGAAATGATTTTCTCGGTGGGTTCAGAGTTGACAACCAAGGTAATCTCGAAGGCGAGTTCGCTAATGACTTCCTCGACGGTGGAGTCGGGAATGATACTCTTGATGGCTGGGACGGAGATGACACGCTTCTGGGTGGGGTAGGTCTTGACAGATTGCTTGGTGGAGATGGTAGTGACTTAATCAATGGCGGCGCTGATGCTGACACCCTGAATGGAGATACCGGCAATGACACTCTCAACGGCGAGGCTGGTGCTGATAGCTTAGTTGGTGGTTTAGGCAATGACACCCTCAGTGGCGGTATCGGTAATGATATTCTTGATGGTCAAGAAGACAATGACGCGATCGCAGGCGGGGATGGAAATGACACCTTAATTGGTGGTGGGGGTAGTGACACCCTGACTGGCGGTACTGGTGCTGATAGATTTCAATTCAATGCTTCCACTGAAGGCATTGATATCATCACAGACTTTTCTGTTGTTGATGACACAATCCTTATTTCTGCTGCTAGTTTCGGCGGCGGCTTAGTGGCTGGTGTACTTCCAGCTAGCCAATTCCACTTAGGTTCGTTAGCCAACGATTCCTCAGACCGATTTATTTACGACACAAGTATTGATGTGCTGTACTTTGACGTCGATGGTACAGGTAGTACTTCGCAGGTAGAACTAGCTAGATTCTCTAACAATCCTTCAATTACTAGGAATGACATTGTTGTTTTCTAGATATCAGAAAGATACGTCTGATGGGATACTCCAAATATTCCTGAGCCATTTTTCACACTAATTGTTTTTATCTGTTGGCAGGAAAGCAACAGATGAATATTCATAACTTCAAATATTGAAACTTCGATGCGGATTCTTTTTACCATTGCCCACTTTTTTAATCCTGACAGCAAAGGTAAGCACGCTTCCCAAAGGAAAGACCCCCAACCTCGCTTGCTGGCGTTAAATCAAAGTCTTGCTGCTTTGCATCAGCTATTTGGTAAATCTCAAAGTATTATCAACATTGGGCAACGAGTAGCTTTCCCAGCTAATCAGCCTCAAGGTTACGATTTGGATGTTGTTATTTGTACGACCAAAGATTGCCATCTTCTGAATCATCTGCCTTTGCCATCCCATTTTTATAAGCACCATCCTACGCAAGCAGAACCCATGCTACTGGGGTTTGAGTGCCAAGCAATGCTGCGAGATGGCCTTGGTCAGTATGATTATTACTGTTTCTTGGAAGATGACCTGATTCTCCACGATCCCTGGTTTTTTATCAAATTAAACTGGTTTACCCAGCAGGCAAGTGATCTGAGTCTGCTCCAACCAAATCGCTATGAAGTCTCTACCCACAGTCTGACCCGCAAAGCTTACATTGATGGTGACTTAATACCAAGGGTAACTGCACCCTTTCAGAATGTACACGAGCAACCGGAACTTCAAGGCAAAATCATGGGGATGCCAATTTTATTTCGTCGCGCCCTTAATCCCCACTCTGGTTGCTACTTTTTAAATGCTAATCAGATGGCTTATTGGGCTAAGCAATCTTATTTTCTTGACCGCAATACCAGTTTTATTAGTCCTTTAGAAAGTGCTGCAACATTAGGAATCATGAAGACATTTCGAGTTTACAAAACTGCTCCAGAGCAAGCAAGTTTTTTAGAGATTCAGCACTTTGGAACCGGATTTATCAGACTTATAGGAGAAAAAGTAGGACTAGCAGAGAGTTGAAATTTAGTATCTTAAGTAACTCTATTTAGGTAAATCAGGTGCGCTCATAAACCTACCAAAACTAGTCAAAGAAACTATGAAAATGGAAAATTTTACTATTAATATTAACAGCAAGGTTTACTATAGTAGTCCTAAATAATTTGTGAGAAACTACTTATGTCCTTTATGAAGAACCAAATAATTATTAATTCATAATTTATAATTCCAGTACAGAGCAAATTGATTTATCAATGGAGAAATAAGAATCAACATCCCCAATATCAAAGCCCCCGTATTCATGCGTGGGGTGTAATTATGAATTATGAATTATGAATTATGAATTATTTTGACAGCCTTAACAAAATATCTTACAACTCAAATAGGATTGCTATTATATAAGGAGTAGATCATGAAAGGCATTATCTTGGCTGGTGGTTCCGGTACTCGTCTTTATCCAATAACTCATGTTATTAGTAAACAACTAGTGCCTGTTTATGATAAGCCAATGATTTATTACTCATTATCTGTATTAATGTTAGCTGGCATTAGAGAAATTTTAATTATTTCCACACCTAGTGATTTGCCATTATTTAAAAAATTATTAAAGGATGGTAGTCAGTGGGGATTAAAGTTTAGTTATGTCAAACAACCAAAGCCGGAAGGTTTAGCTCAAGCCTTTATTTTGGGCAAAGACTTTATTGCTAACGAGCCAGTATGTTTAATTTTAGGTGACAACATCTTTTATGGACATGGTTTGACAGAAGTACTGAATCGAGCAGCAAATTTGAAGAAAGGCGGATTAGTATTTGGCTATCAAGTCAAGCATCCTGAACAATACGGTGTGATCGAATTTGACAAACACATGCGTGTAATTAATATAGAAGAAAAACCTCTAATTCCTAAATCTAAGTACGTGATTCCTGGTATCTACTTTTATGATAATCAAGTTGTAGAGATTGCTTCTAGTCTCAAACCTTCTGCTCGCAACGAGTTAGAAATTACTGATTTGAACCTGATTTATTTGCAGCGGGGTCAACTGCAAGTAGAACTTTTAGGAAGAGGATATGCATGGTTAGATACTGGTACTCATGAATTTTTACATCAGGCAAGTAGTTTTATTCAAACTCTAGAAGAACGGCAGGGTTTAAAAATAGCCTGTATTGAAGAAATTGCTTATAACCAAGGATATATTGACTCATGCCAACTTCGTCACTTAGCTGAGTCTATGGCTAAGAGTAGCTATGGTCATTACCTAATGACAATTTTAGAGAATAATCAGAACTCTGAATCGATTCTACAAAATGATAATACAGAATTATTTTATGTCAATCAATCGCCTTCGGATATAAATTTACAGCTTCTATAACCTAAGCTCGAATTTATCCAAATCCAAAAATGTAACACTTAAAATCTTGTAAAATTTCTAGCTTTGTGAAAAAAGTTTTTATGAATGATTAGTTTTTATGAAATCGAGTAAGTTAAGACCTTAATTTAATGAATGTTTTAGCTTATGGGTAGACGCTTTTTAGCAGCTTGTTACAGGTATCGCCATTCGCCAAAACTATGAATATTATCATCTACAAAAATAAGGTTAGCTAATTATTTATAGCAAAAATTATATATTCAAAATGGAACTGTAATGAATATTATACAGACAGAAATTCCTGATTTATTGATGATTGAACCACAAATTTTTAGTGATAATCGTGGTTTATTTTATGAAAGTTATAACGAAAAAGTCTTACTAGAAAAGGCAGGAATTACTGAGCATTTTGTCCAAGATAATCATTCTCTTTCTGCCAAAAACGTATTACGTGGCTTGCACTATCAAATTCAGCAATCTCAAGGAAAACTAGTAAGAGTAGTATCAGGTACAGTCTTTGATGTAGCTGTCGATTTGAGAAAAAGTTCTCAGACTTTCTGTCAATGGGTGGGTATATATCTGACAGCCGAAAATAAACGACAGGTGTGGATACCATCAGGTTTTGCTCACGGTTTTTTAGTGCTTTCAGAATATGCTGAAGTTCTATACAAAACGACAAACTATTATGCACCACAGTACGAGCGTACTATATTGTGGAATGATCCTGATTTAATGATTGCTTGGCCAATTCAACAAGAACCAATACTCTCTACTAAAGATCAAGTTGCTAAGTTGCTGCGAAATGCAGAGGTGTTTACATGAAAATCCTGCTGACAGGTGTAACTGGACAAGTGGGTTGGGAATTGCAACGCACTCTGATAACTTTGGGTGAAGTGATTTCCGTAGGGCGCAGCCAGATGGATTTAACTCAACTAAATACTATTCGCCGTATCATCCGGGAAGTCCAACCCGACTTAATTATTAATCCGGCTGCTTACACAGCAGTAGATCAAGCAGAGTCAGAACCAGATTTAGTGATGGCTATTAATGGTATTGCTCCTGGTGCGATCGCAGAGGAAGCAAAGCGGCTGGGTGCAGCAATGATTCACTACTCTACTGATTATGTATTTGATGGCTCAAATACAACTCCCTACACTGAAGCAGATAAACCTAACCCGCAAAACGTCTATGGTATGACAAAACTGGCAGGTGAGCAAGCGATTATGGCTGTAGGAGTGCCATATTTGATTTTACGCACCAGTTGGATATATGGCTTGCGAGGTAAAAATTTTTTACTAACTATGCAAAAGCTGGCTCAAGAACGAGAAGAAATTAGAGTTGTGAATAACCAAATTGGTGCGCCTACTTGGAGTCGCCTAATTGCTGAAGCTACTGCCCAGATTTTATCTCAGGCTCGACAGGATGTATCTGGTTTTCTCACTAGTAAGAGTGGAATTTATCACTTAACAGCCAATGGACAGACTAGCTGGTATGGTTTTGCTAAAGCGATTTTTGACCATAATTTCCAGCAAAGTGAGCGTAAGTTACAAAGGTTAATAGCAATTACCTCTAAGGAGTATCCGACAGCAGCAAGTAGGCCAGCTTATTCCTTATTAAATAGTCAGAAATTGTCTAATACTTTTGGGCTGGTTCTGCCAGAGTGGCAAAGGAGTTTAGAGTTAGTACTGACTGACATTGAGGATTGAGGACAGTAATTATCAGCAGTTCAAGACAAAGGTCTGATTTCCAGTTGTGTTGCAAAAAGTTCTTCAGGATAAAAGTTCTGTATACTATGGTGGCTGCTTTATGTCCGAAGTATACAAGGGTGAGGCGCTCCCTGGTTTAACTACGCAAAACTAACTTTCCCTCTCAATCGCCACAGAGGGACAGACTTGAACTAAAGTTCAAGGCAAAGAGAGGTTTATCGAACTCCTAGGAAACTAGATTGTTTCTTTTAAGGTAGAACTCATGCCTTTTGTTGGAAGTTCACATCAGCCTGGGCGATCGCTCTAGGAAAGCAGTAGACTGAATTAATCAGTTTGATTTATTAAATTGAAAAAAATCAATATTTGCTTTGATTGCTAAAAGTCTTTAGACTAGTAACAACTAATTAGCAAAAACTCGGCTGTTAAGTTTTCTTTCGCAGTAGCTTAAGAAAACCTAAGCAGTAAAATTATAGCTTTAGGTATGAATTTAAAATGTTACGCCTGTGGTAATTTCTAACAAATCAGAATATGCACTTTTAGCCCTGTTAGAGTTAGCAACCTGCTATCCTAACGGTGAATCCCTGCAAATTCGAGAGATAGCGGTATTACAAGATATCCCGAACCGCTATTTAGAACAACTCTTAGCAACCTTAAGGCGTCAAGGCTTGATTAAGAGCATACGCGGAGCCAAAGGCGGCTATGTTCTGGCAAGAGATCCCCGGACGATCACAGTTTTGGATGCTTTTAATTGCATGGAAGGGTCAGACATTGTTGTCTCTACTTCTGAAACAACTTCCAGCACAATAGAAGGCGAACTAATTCAGGAAGTTTGGCAAGAAGCCCGTCAGGCTGCTAATGCCGTGTTGCAAAAATATACACTCCAAGACCTTTGTGAACTGCGAGCCATCCGAAAAAATAAAGAGTTGATGTATTACATTTAATACACCGATTTCAATATATTTCGGGGTAAGGGGGAAGGGGAAAGGGGGAAATCAAGTTTTAATCCTTTTCTGGACTACAAAGTAAATAAAGAGTGTTGATCTCAAAAGTATTGACACCGATTTAGCGCATTGTCTGACCCATCTCTCACGGAAAAATTATTCTTGTGGGCGATCGCTTTGCATTTGTTGGGTTAATGCGATAATTTCTTCAAAACAGAAGCGGTCAACCAGATCGGTCAGTGCCTTGATGAGGTGATCGTGCGGCTCAGGAATTTGCTCAATTAGCTTAAGAATTTCCTTAGCATTAATTCGGAGCGCCGCCTGATGCAGTTGGTCGATCCAGTTACTCGGCATTACCTCTAAGTCTGCAACCGTTAATATAGGCGTAAAGGATGCATTAGAAACCCAAGCTGTTCCTTCTGTGTTTTCCTGATTGTCCGGTTCGTCAGCATAAACATAGCGAACGCCCAAGTATTCAGCCATCTTTTCAAAAATCACGGTTGTCCGAAATGGCTTACGCACAAAGTCATCAAAGCCCATAGATAGCGCTGTTAAGCGGTCTTCCTCAAATGCGCTCCCGGTCAACGCAATGATCACCGGGGCTTGAGAGCCTGCTGTTTTAATCTGCCGAGTTGCCTCAAATCCGTTCATAATTGGCATCCGCAAATCCATCCAGATTAAGTTAGGCGACCAGCTTTCCCAAAGCTCGATCGCAGCTTGACCGTTTACTGCTTCCCGTACCTCAAAGCCAATGGGGGTCAACAACTCAACCAGAAGCCGCCGATTTTCCAGTTTATCCTCGACAACTAGAATGCGATAGGTGGGTTGTCCTGCTTCTAAACCAATGACTTGCCGACTCCGTGCAGGCATTGGTAAGGTATCCAAAATCACTACACGAGTTTGAATATCAAACGTAAAAGTCGAGCCTTCTCCTAATGTACTATTCACCGTTATATCTCCACCCATGAGCCGGACAAATCGCTGGCTGATGGGTAATCCGAGTCCAGTTCCTTCCTGAGCTTTGTGCCCCGCGTCTGTCTGCACAAACGGCTCAAATAAACGATTAAAGTCAGAAGCAGCAATGCCGCAACCCGTATCTTCGACACTGAAGCGGAGGGTGATAGGATGATCAGGCGTGATGGTTTGGCTAAGAGTTTCTACCCGCAACGTTACTTGACCGACCTGTGTAAACTTAATTGCATTTCCTAATAGATTAACGAGAACCTGGCGCAATTTACTTTCATCAGCACAGATGTATTGCGGAATTGTGTGCGATCGCTCAAAAATAAGCTGTAACCCTCTTGATTGAGCTTTCAAACCAAACATCTTCTGGAGTCGATCAAGTAACCCGTAGAGGTCAAAATTTGTTTCGTTGAGTGTGATTCGACCCGCTTCAATTTTGGACATCTCCAACACGTCATTGATTAAGGTCAGCAAATCTTCGCCACTGCGGTTGATGGTATCCAAGTATTCCTGCTGCTGCGAGTTAAGCGATCGATTCCGCAGCAGCAATTGGGTAAAGCCGAGGATGATGTTGAGGGGAGTTCGCAGTTCATGGCTCATGTTAGAGAGAAACTGGCTTTTAGCAAGGTTGGCGGCATCTGCGGCTTCTTTGGCTTTTTTTAGCGCGACTTCGGTTTTTTTGAGCTTGGTGATATCACGAGCAACCCAAAGCACTGTCCGATCAGACAATGGCGAGACGCTAGCTAAAAACCAAGTTTCTCGATTCTTGATCGACAAGTGGTATTCAACAAAAACATTCTTGCGAGTGCCATCAGGGTTTCTGGGTTCTTCTTTCAGCTCCAACGCTTGCTGAATGGCATCGACTATTAAATTGGCAATTTCTTTAGGTAAGACTTCATGAACTTTTTTGCCAAGGCGATCTACATCAGGTTTGTAAGCGAAAGATTGTGTTAGCACATACTTTGTTTGCACATATTTTAGGTAACGACCTTCCGCATCAAAAACGACTACCATGTCGGTCATCGCAGCGAACATTAACCGGAGTTCTGCCTCCGATGTTTTCAGTGCCGCCTCTACTTTTTGACGACCCCTTCGGGCAGCTTCGCTAACGCGAATTTCCCGCTGAAGTTGAGCATTTTTATCGTCGAGTTCTGTGGTGCGTTTCTTAACTCGGCTTTCTAATCTCTCGTTGGTTAGTGCTAAGGCTAAAAAAGATTCACGCAACTGTTGCGCCATTTGGTTAAAAGATTGCGCTAACTCATTTAACTCGGTTGTGTTGTTCACAGAAACTCTTTGGTCTAAGTTTCCTGCTGCGATCGCTTTGGCTGCGCTCCCCAGTCGTAAAATCGGCTGCGTAATCCAGCGAGCTGTAAAAATGCCTAATCCAGTTGCGAGCGCAAACGCGACCAGACAAAGCACAATTGTTGTGCGAGTATTAGCATTGATTTGATCCATGAAATCCCGTTCCGGGACGACGACAATGATCAACCAGTCCAATCCTTGATCATTTTTCATGGGTACAACTTGTAAAAATTGCCGTTGACCCTGAATCTCAAAATCAAGTTGTTGCTTTTTGTCTATTTCGGTTAAGTTTCCAAAGCGTTGCAGCAAATATTCGGTGGTGCGTCGCGTTAAAATATCATTGCTTGCGATCGCTTTGACTCGGATGGGATTCTGCGCTGTGAAAGGCGCTGTGGGATTTTCAATTACGTAAGGTTGTTGAGTGGCGGAACTACCAACCAGCAATCCCGTACGGCGTTCCAGGATAAAGGTTTCGCCCGATCGCCCTATTTCCAAACTCCGCAGAAATTGACTAATCCCAGTCAGTGAAAAATCTACCGCAGCAACGCCTAATAGATTATTGCGATCGTCATAGATTGGCAAGCTGGCATTCAGCACATATCTGGGTGTGGCAAACAGTTTATAAATTCCGCCCCAGTTTGCTGTTTGAGACTGGACTGCTGATTGATACCAAGGACGAGTTCGAGGATCGTAATTGGGTCTGGATCTTAAAAGTCTAGTGTAACGTCCCGGTTGCTCTGCCGCATAAATCCGGATCTCATCCTCGGTGGACTTACCCGAAAGTTTCACTTGAAACCGACCATCATCGGACCTTTCCACCGCAACATGTTCTCGATATTCTGACCCAACGTAAACCGCCGTCACCGTATCAAACGTCTCAAGTTGATACCAAAGGTGCCGTTCTAATGCTAGTAAATTTTGCACATTAACTTCACCCAGCCGGATCGCATTAGCATTCAGTTGATTGATTTTATGAGGCGTTTCAACATAGGTTTGAAGATACTGTTGAATTCGAGCCGTGATTTCACTGCGGAGTTGAATTGCTACCTCGTTAACCGCTCGTTGCCCATTCTGAATTGATAGCCACCCAGTTAACCCCACGGCTAGAGAAATTTGCAGTATAAAAGGTACTACAAGAATGTGGCGCAAAGGCACACTTTTAGCAAGCTTTAAAATTTGATGGGTGAGAGGACGCATGTCCGAACTCCTTAAATTAAACAGCAATGCTAGGGTGCTAATGCTGACCCAGAAGCTTTTCACTTCCGATGAGGCTTATTAGCATAATATAAAGGATGATTTGTCTAAAATAAAATTACCCTCATGGGTAATAGCAAAGTAGGAAAACATCCAATAATATAGTTAAAACTTAATTTTTAAACCGTGGCAAAGGTTATATACAGCGGTCAAAAGTGATGTTTTTTTATGTTGTCAATTTGTTGAAAATCACTGCTGATAAAATTAATTGCAATAGGTAGACGGAAATAAAATAAACCATATTAAGTAGTGTAAATTATTAATTTTCTAGTAAAGTTTTATGCTTTACGCCCAATTTTAACAAATAATTGTTTATTTTCATCGATTTATTTATACGCGTTGTACCTTGGAAATAACTAACATTATCAATAGATTTATTGCACAGCTTTGATTTTGCATCACTCATCATTCAAAATTTTTGTAGAATGCTTTAGCAATAGCGTGATAATTGACGATTCTCTTAGCCCTTTGAGAAGTATGGAATTCACCCAATCAGCCAAGGGAGATATTCTGATCGTTGACGACACTCTAGATAATCTCCGCCTCTTGTCAGCAATGCTTGATGAACAAGGTTACGAAGTTCGGAGTGTCACCAATGGTTCGATGGCGTTAATCGGCATACAAGCTCAACCTCCAGACTTGATTCTGCTTGACATCAATATGCCTGGAATGACTGGCTATGAGGTATGTCAGCGCCTAAAATCTAATCCCCAAACCCAGGAGATTCCCGTCATTTTTATTAGCGCTTTAAATGAGGTATTCGATAAGGTGAAAGCCTTCTCGGTTGGAGGCGTTGATTTTATTCACAAACCTTTTCAGATTGAGGAGGTTCTGGCCCGGATCGAGCATCAACTCAAACTTTGCCGCTTACAACTGCAACTCCAAGAGCAAAATCGTCGCTTGCAGCAGACAGAAGCAGAACTGAGGCGATCGCTTGAGCAAGAACGAGCGCTGAATCAACGCATCGAGGAAATGGCGGCGTTAGAAGAACGCAATCGAATTGCGCGTGATATCCACGACTCGCTAGGACATTCCCTCGTTGCGCTCAATGTGCAAATGGAAACAGTGTTGACACTTTGGCAAGTTGATGTTGAACGAGCGCGATCGTTTTTAGTAGAGGCGAAAAAATTGGGTTCAGAAGCTCTGCAAGCAGTACGGGAATCAGTTTCCGCCATTCGCTCAGACCCACTCCAGGGACAATTGCTTGAAGGTGCGATCGCCAACCTTGCAGAGGAATTCTATCACCTCACCGATATCTTACCAGAGTGCCAAATTGATTTATCACAACCGCTTTCCGACTCAGTAAATCATGTAGTGTATCGCATTATCCAGGAAGGGCTAACCAACATTTATAAACATGCCAAAGCCACAAGCGTTCAGATCAAAATTCAAACAGCGCCTATAGGGCTATCGCTGACACTCCAAGACAACGGTCAAGGTTTTCAATCAGATCAAGCCGTGGCAGGGTACGGTCTTCAAGGAATGCAAGAACGAACAGCTACGGTAGGCGGACAGCTAGAAATTGTCAGTAAACCGGGTGCTGGCTGTCAGATTGTCGCCAACTTTCCCAGGAAGGGATGAGGGAATGGGGGAGTGGGGGAGGATAGGGGCAAAAGAATAATTCTCTTTCCCCATTCCCAATCGTAAAATAACTCCATTAGGAATTCGGAATTCGGAATTTGTAGTTTGTAGTTGATATATAGAGCAACTAACTTTAGTTACGGTACTAAATAAATTTTATCCCTTAGCGTCAGCTAGTGGCTGACGCTAAGGGATAATAAAATACCCAATTACGCATGATCAACTATGAATTATTTTGACAAATATCATTTGACAAGATGACAAATGTCATGCTTAAGTTATGACATTTATTCGATGCAAGCACCTTTCAATTTCGATAAGTTAAACCAACTCACCAAAATTAGACCACAGATCCAAATTATGTGGAAACCCAGATTAAATTTTACTTGCTTAATTACGAATTACAAATTACGAATTACGTAGCTTGCTTCTCACGCCTAGGCGAGTATTACGAATTACGAATTAATATGAGGTAGCTCCGATGAAAAATGATGAATCTTCTCCAATTCGCCTGTTAATCGTTGACGACCAGAGCCTCATTCGTCAGGGACTTAAAGCAATACTAGAACAGGAGCCTGATTTGCAAGTCGTTGGTGATGCCGAGAATGGCAAAGTAGCATTAGAGCTTGTCGCTGCACTCCAACCTGATGTGGTGCTAATGGATATTCGGATGCCCGAAATGGATGGAAGAACCGCGACAAAACTGATTGTGCAAAACTTTCCTAATGTTAAAGTTCTCGTCTTGAGCACATTTGATGATGACTCTTATCTCACAGGGGCAATGCGTGCAGGAGCAAAAGGATATTTGCTCAAGGATATGCCCTCACGTGAGCTAGCAGATGCGATTCGCTTTGGGCATTATGGCTATACTCAATTTGGACCGGGGTTATTTGATAAATTGTTGGCTACGAAAGCTACATCAGCCCCAACTAGCCAAGACTCCGCCTCATCAAAGCCATCGGAAATCACCGCACGAGAACAAGAAGTCTTACGTTTGATTGGCGTTGGCGCAACAAACCGCGAAATTGCCCAACAGCTTTACATTACAGAAGGAACTGTAAAAACTCATGTGACAAGTATTCTTAGCCGCCTTAATCTCAAAAATCGATCGCAACTTGCCATATATGCAAATACTGCTCTAAAGGAAGAAAACAAAGTATCTGGGAAGCTACAGGAATAAACCGGATAATAATAGAGCAATTTTTATATGTAGCAACCTGCAATTAGAAATGCTCAAACCTGCACTTCCCGACATTTTCAGCCAGTATAAAATTTACTGCAACTAGCCTAAATACCTTTATTACAGGCCGCTATATGTATATAGGTTTTTAGTCCGTTGCTATTCGCAGGCGAAAATTATGATGCAGAAGAAAGTAAGCTTTCAATTGCGTCTGCGACCTCCTGTGTAACTTCGACAGAAGGCAGATGACTTTTAGAACTCGATCTATAAATATGATACCAATGGTATTTATTTGCAAAAACTTGTTGTGCTTCAAGATACTTGGTATCATCCAGTAGAGAATAAAGGTTTTTCATTTGGGTTGGCGAGTAAATATTGAGCACTGTTGGTGCTGGAGCAAGTGTCTCAAGCAAGCGCAAAGCACTGCCAAATTCTCTGTATGACCTGCCTATTTCTCGACCCGCACGCGACCACATGTGGAAATCGTAATTTGTCATAAACTCATGGAAGGGTTTGGCGAGGTTAGGATCACCTACCGACCAACCGATGAATAATGCGTCACGCGCACTTTGCCATTGATCGGGCTTTTGCATCTTATCCAATGTCTCAAAAAATATCTGAGGCGGCTCAATAATGATCCACTCCAGAAAGACCATCTTTGGAACGCGATTAACCAACCTCCGCCTTAATTCAATCGCTATCCATCCAGCATGTGCTACTGAGACTGTGACGAATTCATTTATGTTAAGTGAATCTACAAGCTTAATAGTTTCACGGATCATATCTTCACTGCCAAAGTCTCCTTCTGGGCGCAGTGATTCGTTATGTCCCAATAAATCGACATTGATAACTCTTCGCTTTTTACTTTCGACTTCCGCAAGTGCTGCCAAAATCCCCCGATCAGCGCACCATCCTGGAAACAAGAGTAAGGCAGGTTCGCCTACTCCTATGTCGTCGAAAGCAAGTTTTGATTTTCCAGTTAGCTCATCCATCATTCAATACGATTGTGTTGCCAAAATTTTTTGAGGACGGGGTGTGGGTAGTATTCGCGTTCTAAACTCCCTAGGAGTAGCAACGGATGCTGAGCGCGAAGTGGATTAGTGTCAGTTAAGTTTCACTTCGTTCAACTCAAAACCATCGTTCTTTAGTTAGGTTTTGCGCTTTGTCGGCATCAATAGAATGTCCACAGACCTGGAGTGATCAATTCAAGGAGGTGTTCATCCGGATCTCGGAAATATAGGCTCCAACCGCCCCGTTTCCAATGAACCTTGCTGTTGATCTCAATACTTCTTTCTGCCAGTCGCTGTTCCCAAAACTCAAGGTCAGACGCCGCAATTGAGAATGCTACGTGTAAGCGACCATTCCCACCATGAGGAGGAATTACCCCTTCCACTGTACCGACGGGAGACGTTGCCCGACCCGGCTCAGTATCGATGCTCTTAGGGAATAGGATGAGGGCTTGTCGATTGGGCACCCGAAGTACACAAATCATCTCATCTACGATCTCTTTCTCAAATCCGAATAGGTCTTTATAGAACTCAATTGAGCGTGCCAAGTCCTTGACATATAGCACAGATTCAACAATGCCATTGACACTTTGCTTCTGGGTCATAGAACATAGCCTCTTCAAGAATAGCTACTATTGTCTCTAAAATTATAGCTATAAATATTTAGACGTTAAACTATTAAATGGCTAAAATATAAATAAATTAATATTTAGTGCTAAAATATCAATTGTTGAAATCGTCATACTCACACTTCTAAGTTTCTAAAGTGTTGCTTTTGCGCGGTTGAATAGTTCCAGGTCACTCAGTCATAGGCAAATCACTCGTTAAAGATGAACAAAGCAGATACGATTAAACAAGTAGCGCTCGATTGGAAAGTGACACGACCGGAAATCGATCCACGTCCGATGGTGCGAGTGCTGGCAGTGCTTCGTTCAGCCCTAGAACTTGAAAAGGCGACTGAAAAGCTCTTTGCACAATATGACTTGAATACGGCAACATTTGGAGTCCTCGCAACGCTGCGCCGTTCTTCGCCACCTGAGGGGATGAACCTTTCTCAATTAGCTCAATTTGTCCTGGTAACACCAGCTTCTATTACCAATCGTGTTGATCGTTTGGAAGCAAAGGGTTTAGTCGAGCGGCATGATGCTATGAATGATCGACGGTGTTGGTTAGTGCGTCTGACTCAGAAGGGATATGACCTCATTAATGAACTAATTCCGCAACATGTGGAGAATGAGCGCCAGTTACTTTCTGGTTTAAATGAGCAGGAACAGGAGCAACTTTATTTGTTGCTACTCAAGCTACTAGCAAGTTTAGAGGATGACTAAAACTGGTTTTCAGGCAACGGTAAATACTGGTTCCTATCCTCTAAAATTGACAGTTGAAGTTTAAAAAAATCTTGATTGCAGATTTGAGCATTTATAGTTACAAGTCGTCACACTTATACAAAACATATCAACAAGGGCCTTAAGCCCCTTGTGAACATTCACGACTCAAATAGAATTGCTGTAGCAGCGGTTTTGCCTCCATAAAATAAGTAATCAGCCGTATAGTTGACGCGAATCTCGCGGTTTTGAGAGGACTCGTTACACCCTTGAACAGGAGTTCCACCAACCGTATTGATCCGTTGAATCCAATTGACTTGACGGAAGATACCATTCCCTTCATGCGATCGCGCGTCTAACAATAGCCAGGGAATTGCACCTTCTTGTGGTGCATCTGCCTTAGATTTCATCTTCGCCACAACTTTGCTACCGTCTTTCGCTTCCCACGTCGGGCCTGCATAATGCTTGCCCATATCTTGCCCTTGCTCATTCAGCAAAACGGCATCGGGAGCCTTAAGCGTCCACTCATACTCAACAGGGTATTCTACTGATTTTGCTTTGCAGACATAGATTTGTATACCCTTAGCAGATGTTTTCAAAAGAAGTTGCTGACCGCTAGGAACTTTTAGACTATTTGGTATCAGAGATGAATTCGCAATGCCTTGAGTGTATTGGGCGATCGCAGGCTCATCACTAACACTAGATGTACTCAACGCCAGCAGAGAAAAAACAAGGCTAAAATTGAGCTTAATAATTTCGGAAAAAGTAACTGACATAATGATTTATCCTTCAACAGTAAACTGTAATATCTTCATTACATTCGTTAGCTAAGTAACAGAGAGATTTGAAGCGAATTGCAACTATCTGCTCATAAAAAGGATTCAGTTTACAGAGCGGTGGAATGTAAGCGATCGTGCGATCAAATAGCTTAATTTCTCGTTCAAATGGACAACTAGCGGGAATTAGTCTACACAGTAATCGAGCTATCTTTGGCTGGCAAATTTCTACTGATTCAAGCCATTTTTTAATGGATAATAATAGGTCAATTCTCTGAAATGAAATTAGGCAATTCATTAATTTATCCTCAACTTTATAGTTTCATTGTAGAGGTTTAAGATAGGATAAACTTCTGAATAAGGTCATGGATTGACCTCAACTAAATAGGGAATTTATCTATAACTTTCGTTATCCTAAGACTATGTTTTACTATGACTTTTGTCATGCAAGCTTGAAAGAAAATGAAACGAATGAACAGCACAGTTTAATCTCGTTATCTGTTTCATCCGTTTCCCATGCGTTGCTAACTTTCACTCAAATTCAAAGCTTTTGCCGCGCCATAAGTTGGGCAAACAATCCGGCTTGATTTGCTAGTTGATTAAAATTGCCTTCTTGCACCACGCGACCGTTTTGGAACACATAGATCCGGTCAGCGTTGCGAATGGTACTCAGACGGTGAGCGATCGCAATCCGTGTTACCTTTAAACGCTCCAAACTTTGACTAACGATCGCTTGGGTGCGATTATCTAAAGCACTGGTGGCTTCATCAAATAACAGGATTTTGGGTTTTAATACTAGCGATCGGGCAATCAATAATCGTTGCCGTTGTCCTCCAGAGATATTGCTTCCTCCTTCACTAATTACCGTGTGCATTCCCATCGGCATCGATTCGACATCTTCAGCAAAGCCAGCCATCCGCGCCGCTTCCCAAGCTTCATCCATTGTGATCATCGCCCCACTAGCGATATTCTCGAAGATGGACGCAGATGTCAATCGGCTATTTTGCATCACAACTCCTAATTGCCGACGCACCGCATGAACATCCAGCCCCGCTAAATCTTGTCCGTCGTAGTAGATTGTGCCAGATTCGGGAACATCAAACCCCAGTAATAATCGGAACAACGTTGATTTTCCACTACCCGAAGCTCCCACAAAGGCGATAAACTCGCCAGGTTCAGCGTGAATGCTGACATCATCTAACGTCAGCGGCCCGTCATCTCGATACCGAAAAATCACATGATCGACAACCACGCGACCGGAAAGCCGACCTGGATCAGCTTTTTCAGAGTCTACTTCTGGCTTGGCTTCAAGAATAGGCTGCGCTCGTTCCCACAACGGTACTACTTTTAGAACATCTATAATCGTGCTGCTGAGGCTGGTAGCTCCACCAATAAACGTCCCAAATGCCGCATTAAAAGCTAAAAATACACCTGTGGATAAACCACCCGCTTGTGAAGGGGCTTGCTCAAGTAAACTTGTTGCAAACCAGAAGAGTGTCGCTGTGGTTAATACAGGTAAGATTTTATTAACTACAGCCAGAAAATCTTCAATACCTTGGGTACTCAACATCCATTTGATTTGCTGGCTATACTGTTTTCCCCAAAAAGCGAATGCGCGGGCTTCAGCTCCAGCTACTCGGAGTTTGGTGACGCCGTTGATTAACTGCACCATCACCCCAAACAGTTGTCCTTGTAGCTCTAGTAAGGGACGAACTTTACGCAGAGTGGCAATTCCTGAAACGAGAGTAATAGTAATGTTTATAAATGCGACAAAAGTAGCAATTAAAGCTAGCGAACCGTTGTAGTAGAAAAGCAATCCTAAATTTAGCAGGGCGAACAAGCTGGTGAAAATACTTCTGAGAACCGTGCTACTGAGTTTTTGGCGGATTTGACTGACAGCGCTAACGCGTGAATTCAAATCACCGATCGCATACTGACGAAAGAACGATGCTTTCAGATTCAACAGTCGATCCCAGACTGCTGCTTGGGTCGAAGCATCGGCAAAGGTTTCTACGCGCATAATGGCGAAACCTTGAGCAAGTTGAAACAAGGTGCTGCCAAATGCAGTTGCTAGCAGTGCTAAAGCAATTTGTACTAATAAACCGCGATTGGCATCAGGAATCGCACTGTCAATCAAGATGGCGGTGGCTTGTGGGGTGATCATCCCCAATAAAGTTGTCGCCACACCCGCAGTTAGGACAACTATCAATTCCTTATAATGTCCTTGCAGGGCAAATTTCAGCAGGTCGAACGTAGTCAGGACTTTATCTGGCAACGGGCGATAGAAAGTGTACCCAGTCAGCGCGAGTTTAGCAGCACTTTTAGCATTAACCAGAGTGCGCGATCGCTCAATTGGATCAAATATCTCATAACGCGTGTCAGATACAGGCAACAGCGCCACAGGATGGTTGTCCTCCATCGTGTAAGCGAGCATAGCACCGCAATCCTTTTTCCACCACTGACCTTGCAAAGCGATCGTTCGGGTTCTTAAACGAGAAGCACGGGCGATCGCTTGTAGAGGATCTTGAACTCGTTTGAGGTCTTCAGACTTGGCTGGCGGTCGAATCGTTATGCCCAAAGTCCGTCCAACTGCACCCGCAGCTATCAGCAAAGCTTGGTCAGGATCATTAGCTCCCACCTGAGCGGAAGTGGCAATTTGCCGAGATTGCAACAACGAAGCTAACTCGCCTAGCGTCTCCTCCATCACCTGATGATTAAGCTGTTGCCGTTCTTTAAATCTGTGTACTTCTGCTTGTGTCTCCTGCTGTTCTAAAAGATTAAGGCTTTGCAGAAAGTAGACTTGAAGTTGGAAGATCCCCGTGAGCAGAGTATCAGGATCATCGATCTCAGCCGTACTCAGAGATTCTAGCTCAATTGTATCTTCGGCTTGAAACCACATATCTGCACTCAACGGCAATAGTTGCGATCGCGGCATCAGTAACAGTTCCTCAAACCCCATCCAGATTGCATACCCGCTCTGAATTCGCACCCATGATACAAGCTCTCGCTGTGGTTGGAAAATTTGACCAGTGGTGAGCGAGAAATAGCGAACCCCTTCCTCTAGAAACGGCAACACAGGTGGAATAATTGAAGACAGCGCCAGTCCCAATTGCTCAATCCATCCCTCCACCAAAGTCAGTGCTTCGCTATTGCCATCCGTGATAAATTCACGAAAATCTTTAATTGAGACTTTGAAAAGTTCGGTTTCTTCAATCGACACCGCTAGAAGTTGATACGGCATCGGCTCAGAATCACTGGCGATGCCAAACATTGCCTGTCTGGTTCGGGTGGTGAATAAATAGCGGCGAGTTCCCTCAGCAATTCCCTCTTTCATAGGAATCGCAAACAGCGCTAATGAACCCGATTTCACTACCCAAATCGTTTCTGGGTCATCAAGAATAATTGGCTCATTGCCTTTGAATCGATAGTACTCTCCGGGCAGACTGACAATCCGAATTTGATCCAACATGTCTATTCCTGCTCCATAAAATTAATATAAAGCCGGATATCTCCGGTCATTAATGTTTACTTCTTACTTCATCCGAGAAGGGATGAAAATTTCACGCAAAGACGCAGAGTCGCAGAGAAAGATTGAGTTTTCGCCTTCAAACCCGCAAACGTAAATGAAATCTGACTTTCTTAATTACGAATTACGTTAGCGCAGCGTTAGCGAGTCCGCGTTCGCGCAGCGTCTCATAGAGAGCGTCATTACGAATTAGTATCACGCCTCCTGAAGTGCTTCCCCTTCACTGCGAATTAATTGCAAATACTTGCCTTCCATCTGCTGTAACTCCTCATGAGTGCCACGTTGCACCACCTTGCCGCGCTCAAAGACAATAATTTCGTCACAATCTCGAATGGTGCTCAACCGATGCGCCACAATTACACAAGTACAACCGCGCTCCCGGAGTTTTTGATCAATGAGCTTTTCTGCCTCGGCATCGAGCGCACTGGTAGCTTCATCCATAATGAGAATCGCCGGATTGTTTACTAGAGTGCGGGCAATTTCTAATCGTTGTCGCTGCCCACCGCTTAAATTAGTTGCTCCTTCTGCAAGGTCAGCGTTGTAGCCTCCAGGCATCGAAAGCACCACATCTTGAATAGCGGCATCTTTGCAAGCGCGAACCAAGTTACTAAAAGGAACAGTCGAATCCCAAAGTGTGAGATTGTCGCGCACACTGCCTGCAAACAGCGAGATATCTTGCTCAACCAGCGCAACTGAATTAGTGAGAATTGGTCGCGGAATATCTGCTCTGGGTTGACCATCAAATAAAATCTCCCCTGCCCACGGTTCGTATAACCCACATACCAGCTTGGCAACAGTTGACTTACCCGATCCACTGCCACCCACCAACGCGACTCGTTGACCGGGTTTAAGTGAAAGACTGAGATTTTCGATTAAGGCAGGTGCAGAGCGGTTATAGCCAAATGTGATGTTGCGAAGTTCAACATAGCCCTGAAGTCGAACATTGGCAGCAGGAAGGGTATGGGTTGGTGGCATACTTCTTTCTCGCTCCACAGCCGGATCGATCGCATTGCGTAACACATCATCTAATCGACCCAAATTACCTTCCATTTCCTGGAGTTCACCAGCTAGACTTACCAAATTATTCACAGGCTCTAGAAACCTTTGCATCAAGGCTTGAAAGGCAATCAGCATCCCAATACTGAGTGCGCCATCCATTACCCGCAGCCCTCCTACCGCCAATAAAAGCATAGATGTAATCGAGGTCAGAAATGACGGCAACACGCCCAAGGTTTGATTGGTCGTATCCATTTCCTGGCGGGCATTAATCGCTTTGGCGTAATAGCCTGCCCAGCGAGAAAAGAATTCCGACTCTAGCCCGGATGCCTTGAGCGTTTCCATACTTTGCAGTCCAGAAATCGCTACCCCACTAACCTTGCCTTGTTCTTGCATTAATCGCAGATTAGCATCGACACGCTGCCGCGAAACCCATCGCCACACGCTGACATTCACGATCACAAAGCCAATGCCAATTAAGGTGAGAACCACATCATATTGCAGCATTACTGCGGCATAAAAGACAACGGTAACGGCTGAGATGACTGTGGTTGCTAATCTTCCTGAAAGCAGGTTCGCCAAGCTGTCATTGAGGCGGACACGGCTGCTAATTTCTCCCGCAAATCGTTGATCATAAAAACTGACTGGTAGCCGCAGAATATGCCATAAAAACCGACTGGACATCCCCACAGCTAGCTTAATTTTCATGCGCCGCAGAAATTGCAGTTGAAGTAACGTGAGAAAACCATTCAATATTGCTGTGAGAATCATGCCGAGAATTAAAGGACGTAACCAATCATTTCTGCCTTCAATCAAGACATTATCGACAAATGCTTGAGAGAATGCAGGGATGGCTAATCCAGGAATTACTAAAAGCAATCCGGCGATTACACAATAAACAAGCGCCCCAAGCGAACTCTGCAATCGATCCCATAACGCTACTGTCAGGCTCGGTTTACGTCCTCCTGGCTGGAATTCTGCACTCGGTTCAACTACCAGCACCACCCCAGTAAAGGACTGATCGAATTCTGCTGGCGAAATCGTCCGGGGCCCGGTGGCAGGATCGTTAAGATAAACTTTGTCTTTGGCAAAACCCTCGACCACCAGAAAATGGTTGAAATTCCAAAAGACAATATAAGGACATTCAAGTTTGCGTAACCCATCCAAATCGACCTTAAAACCTTTGGCCTGTAATCCATATCTGCGAGCCGCGTTGAGAATATTTGATGCTTTACTTCCATCGCGGGAAACGCCACAAGCTTGACGAAGTTCTGCCAGGGGTACAATGCGATCGTAGTACCCTAAAATAATACCCAGTGCTGCTGCACCGCATTCCACCGCCTCCATTTGTAAGAGGGTGGGAGTCCGACGCCGGCGATCAGGACGGCTGACGACCCGTCGAATTTGTCTAAATATACGCCCAATTTGGGATTGAATTCGCCGCATAATTAATACATTCCACTCCACGATCGCAAAATTGGAAACACAAAGGAAATCGGAGATTGTTCATCGACTTTGACGCGTACTGAGGTAGTGGTTCCAGAGGTAATTTCGGTTTCTGGCCCCTTAGATGACGACCACTGAAAACGGCTTTTAGTCGAGGGGTCTGGCTGGAGTTCAGCGAAAACTTGAATTTGTGGCCCTTCTGTGGTTAATCCTTGCAAAACTTCCAGACCGCCCACAACGCTGGATGCACCCTCTTGTGTTACCGGGAACGCAGACACATTCGTAACCTTTGCTACAATGCCCCCAAAGCGTTCTCGTTTAACGGTAGAAGGAGTGACTTGCAACTCCATGCCCTTTTGAATCTTTTTACCTTCGCTCACCGGGAAGAATGCCACACTGACTAACTTATTGGCAGAATCTTGAGCTTCGATTGTGCCAATGCGAGCGCCTTCTTCTAGCGTTTGTCCAGGAACAGCAGCAACTTCTAAAACCCGACCGTTGAAATTGCTAGTTACCTGATTTTTTCCTTTTAATTGTGATTCTAATTGAGCGATCGCTCGCTCTGTCTCTTGAATTTCTTTTTTACGATTAGTAGAAATACCTAAATCTTGTTCTGCCTGACTAGCTAATTTAGTATCTAGTGTTGCTAACTGAGCTTGCAGTTCTTTGGTTGCATTTAAATTTGCTAAGAATTGTCGTTCTGCATCCGCTTCTTTGACATCAAGTTGTTTGAGTTGCGATTCGATTTCGTTGATTCTGCTTTTGCTGTTGAGAAATTCCTGTTGCGCCTGAAGGACGGTATCACTTGAAACAGCTCCCTCTCGGCGTAACTGCTGACGCAGTTCAAATCGATCTTTGAAAGTGGGTACTAGATCCCGCGTCGTCTGCAACTGTTCCTGTAAAGACTGGCGCTCTTTGCGAATCGACTCCAGACCTTTATCCCGCAGAATTGGCGTTACCGATTGGGTTGTCTTTAAAGTTTGCTGGAGCGCCTGACGTTGTTGTTGAATCGCACCTTTATCTAAAACCGTTCGCTGAAGTCGCAGTGAATTGGCATCGCGGTCTTGTTCTTGAAGTTGAACAAGCTTAATCCGCGCCAGTTTCAAATTTTCTTGAAGTTCAGTTTGGTCAATCGTCGCGAGTACCTGCCCTTTCTTGACGCGATCGCCTGGACGAACATAAACAATGAGAACCTGCCCCGAACTAGGGGACTGGAACGCCGCGACCTTGCTAGGATAAACCACCACGCCTTGCCCAGCAATGGTAATGGGAATGCGACCAAAAACACTCCACGCAAGTCCAACAGCAATCAGAGATCCCATCGCAGCCAACGGAATCCACTTCTGCGGCTGAACCACCTGCATCAGCTGATCGAGTCGCTCCGGGGAAGATAAACGATCAAGTGCTTCTTTTCGGAATAAGTTGTTTTTGTTGGTCGAAACCATACTGACTCCATTCAATTTGTAGAAATTTGCATAAAAATAGCGGCTGTGGGGACTAAGGACTTTTAAGAGGGGGAAAAGGTTAAAGGGTAATACCGATTCAATTAATGATTGCAACAAATCCTTTGGTAGAGAAGTTGCATTGCAACGTCTCTACATGGTCTATCTGTCACATTGTTTTTTAAATTGGTATAAGGGGATGGTTTTTCCTTTCCCCCTTTTCCCTCTTCTCCCCATACCCATAAATTTCAACTACCGCGAATCTGCTTCAGCATCCAGTCAAATCGCGTACCCGCCAGCGTCACTTGAGCCAAAAAGCCAGAACTCAGTTCATCTTCATACGTCAAGCGTTCATCTAAAGATTGACCTGAGCTATATGTAATTCTGCCGTAACCCAAACTATTAATTATTGCTTGCTGTTTGTCTGTTAATAAAATTGCTAATACTCGATAGAATCGGGCAGCAAACCCAACATCATGCAGCAATTTGGCCGCAAGTCGCCACCGAGGAATCGATAGCACGATCGCATCTTCAACCGCCCGAATCGTCATTGCAGGTGGACTCGCTTCCACAAAGGGTGTTTCACCAACTATGTCACCCCGCGATAATTTAGCAAACTCTTTTTCTATCCGATCTGTCTGTTCTAAGCTTGAAAAAGCACGCGTCAGGGGATTGTCCATATCCTCAGCGCTTGAAGCCACCATCTTCCCATCCAATAAAATATAGAGAGCGTCAACGGGTCTGCCGGCATGGAACAACACCGCTCCCGCAGGAATTCTGATGGCACTTCCCGCAGCAATCATCCAACCGATATCGCTATCGTTCAATTCTGCAAACGTAAACAAAATCTCTCGAATTTGCGGTTGAAAAAGCACAATCGTGCTTTGTCCAATTTGGTTAACAATTTGCTCTAATCGGTGAGCAAGCAAAACAGCGATCGCGCGATAAAGATGAGCAGCAAATGTGACATCTTCTTGCATTTTTTTGCTTAACTGCTGCTGAGGAATCATTAAGACAAGCGACTTTCTGATTGCCTTGACCGTAGTAGAAGACTGGTAGGATGCTAAAAATGGCACTTCTCCCACCACCTCACCATTTGTGAGTCTGGCGATCTCTCGTCCTGAGAGTTCGCCACCTTCGAGAGCAGCAAACGCCCGACCGATAGGATTGTCGTCAGCCTGAGCAACAGAAACAGTCAATGCGCCATCTAGCAGAATGTAGAGTGCATCAACAGGCGCTCCTTGGCGGATGAGGATCGTGCCAGCAGTAACTTCTTCTCTTTGACCCGTTGCCAAGATCCAGTCAATATCGCTATTTGTCAGTTCCTTCAGTAGAACTTCTGTCATAATTTAACTTCCTTGTGTTCTGCTAACGGGAGAGAAATGGGGAGCGACATACTAATTCGTAATTCGTAATGGGCTACGCCCCGCTACGCTAACGTAATTCGTAATACTCGCCGGAGGCGAGAAGCAAGCTACGTAATTCGTAAGTTTATTAATCTCCCCATTGCGTATTAACTAGCTTGATGAGTCGCTGGTGTAGGTTTGAGAATCGCTGTATTTGTCATTCCAATAAGGAAGGTTTTTATCCTTGATGTGTTTTGCGATCGCTTCAGACAAATTGTTATATTTATCGTCTATAGGATACTCACTTGGATAAGGCTCACCTTCGGCAATGCCACCCGAAATACTTGCGAGTTCTTGAACCGATAATTCTTGTGATTCATTTTGCTTTTCGTTTTTCATGGCAATTTTTCCTCATTTTTATTTCATTTGTTAGTGAATTAGTTAATTTCATGAAGGCGCGATTATCAATCACACGAAAACAATTTCAAAAAGCAGTTGAGTACTCACTCAACTGCAATTCTATTGATGTGAGATGATGTGGGGAGTTCCATTTATGGAGAACCTTCGATGATTGCAGAGGCATCCCCAAACAACTCACCGAGAATTTGCAGATCCTCGGTAGTTGCATCTGTAATTAAGATTTGAAAGGCAGCAGATTCGATATTCTGCATCTCAAAAGAAGTCGTAGTAGAACCACACCCTAAACCGGGTTGACTTACCTGACTAAATGATAAGTTCGTCTGACTGAACTTAGCAATTGAAATACCTAGATTCAAACCTCCTGCTACCTCATCTAACTCCTGATCAGACAATTCGCTAAGCGCCTCGTCATCGCTTGGAGTCATTTCGTCACTTGACATAAAAACTCCTTTGTGTAAGGTATTGGAGTTGTAATTTCAGAACTTACGCACTCAGATCCCCCAACCCCCTTAGAAAGGGGGCTTTAGACGTTACCCCCTTTTTAAGGGGAGCCAGCGCGGTCTTCTGCCTTCGCGTAGCGTCTCCAAGAGTTGGGGAGACGCAATCATGCGATGGGGTCTCCCCAAGTGG
>NZ_JACXXN010000027.1 GCF_014904695.1 Nostoc sp. MG11
TCCCCCAACCCCTTCTCCCTTGGGGAGAAGGGGAGTTCTTGTTCTTGTTCCCCTCTCCCACGGGGAGAGGGGCTAGGGGTGAGGGAATTCTTCAATTCACTGCGAACAGCAAGAGGAACTTCCCATTTATCTTGTTTACCCTCTTTACCCTCATCCCCCAACCCCTTCTCCCTTGGGGAGAAGGGGAGTTCTTGTTCTTGTTCCCCTCTCCCACGGGGAGAGGGGCTAGGGGTGAGGGAATTCTTCAATTCACTGCGAACAGCAAGAGGAACTTCCCATTTATCTTGTTTACCCTCTTTACCCTCATCCCCCAACCCCTTCTCCCTTGGGGAGAAGGGGAGTTCTTGTTCTTGTTCCCCTCTCCCACGGGGAGAGGGGCTAGGGGTGAGGGAATTCTTCAATTTCTCTTCAATTACAGGTTCTAAAGCTGTTTTTATCAGTTGTCCTACTAGCTGCGGTGGCGTATAGTAAGAGCCAGTAGTTTTTCTCTCACTACCAAAGACTAATTTGAATTCATAATTTTTAGGAGAGATTTCTGGGTGAAAATCAAGCAGACTTTCATATACGCTCCCTAATTCTTCGACATCTAAGGCAGCATAATTTACCCGTCGTAATTGCCCCTTATCTTGATATAACGATAACTCCCAAATCGCTACTAGCAAGTCATGATTATCAATAGCACAATCATCTAAAGCTGGTAGAGTATACGAACCAAACAAATCGCCATTTAATGGTGATAATCCTAAATATTTTCCCCGCCAATTTTCATCAAACAGCAAGAATGTAACCCGCAAACCCTGCCATAAATCTTGAAAGCCTTCCCGCCGCCAATGGGGACGCTCGGCTAACTCTCGCATTCGCTCAATGCTGTAATATTCTCGGTAGATTCGTGCTTTCTCGACATCCTCACCAATTAATAAATTGCGCGACTCTGCCACCATCAAAAACAGCAGACGGTAAATCAGCCGCAACAGTTGGCGATAAAATTCCAGTTCGTAGTTGCGCTTTAGCGCATCCTGATCAAGAGGCGCTGAAGCGCAACTACGAACCCCGAATTTTTGGCGGAGGTGTTCGTTTTGCGGATGTTGGAGAAAACCAGTGCCTAGCTGTATTAGTGCTTTTTCTACCCCATCTCGGAGTCTGTCGCGTACCCGTCCGCCCTGTTGCAGTGCTTCTTGGTGGTAATATTCCAGCAAGCACTTATCGGCATCGTCCATACCTTCAGGCAAGCGGGAACGGTGAAACAACCGATAAAATAGCCCAAACTCGGCAAAGTTCTCACCGTTGAGAATCTGTTCTAAGTCAAATTCAACGTAGGTAAGACGAGTCATCAAGGAAGAGTCGCGCAGTAACCGCCAGCGAAAACCGTTAGTTGCGATCGCCCACAAATGTTCGGTCTTGTTAAGATACTCCTGCACCAGTGCGTGTGCTGATAACCTGGGTGTGCCACTGGGAGGACGATGATCTACCTTGATGCGACAACCAATAATGTGGATGGGTGGCTTGTTTTCGCCTAATTCCGCACGATGAGAAATCGCATAGGTTTGTCCCTCTACGACTTCGGCTTTAGCAGTGTAAACAGGGTTATATCCGAGACTGCGTAGCAAGGGAACTACCCACAGTTCACGGGTGACGGTGGTAGCGGTATCATCTGCATCTAACCTGTCTAATTGCCGTTGAAATGCAGCCCAATAAGCTTTAGCATCACCCCATGCGATCGCAATTTCATCTGCTAGTTTGTCGCTTTTACTAAAACCAAAATCCTCTGGTGCTTGCCCTTTCAGATTACCCGCCAACAATTCAGCAGTCATATCTGCTGCTAACAAATTACCTTCAATCTGAACGCCTGTTAATGTAATCCCTGCTACACTCATCTCTCACACCCTTGCAATTAAAAATAAAAAATACAAATTAAAATCAAGCAGCCTAACTCTGCTTTCGTTTCCCTGGCTGGAGAATATAAACGCCTAGAATATCCATCGGTAGCTGGGGTTTAACCTGAATCTGTCCTTCTTGGGTGATGGCTCTGACTCGCCGATGTGATTGGGAAAGAGAATGCGATCGCTCTCTAGCAAATAGTTCTAAATCAGACTCAACCTCTGTAATTTTGCGGATAAACTCTTCAATTTCCGCCTGTTTGATGCCTAGAGGCGCATCGCCCACAGGGTTAGCTTGTTCCAGCAAAGATTTTGCATCCTGCGGTGTTAGCCAGATGGGATTAGATGGAGGACCAGTAAATCCAACTACTGCACACTCCTCCGCCAGCAAACTTTGGTGTTTTGGACTGTTTAACAAATGCCGTAGCCGCAATAACAGCAAAGTCGTCCGCTTGGTGACAGTATCCGTCGTAGTAAAACCACACCGTGCTGCTATGGGGTCTTGATTATTTGAGAGTGCATCTTCAATAATGTGACGCGCTAAACCTTCTACCAATGGATGATTCCGTCCTACATATTCCACCCCTTCTGGTGCAGGGGTTGTAAAGGTGAGCAAGCGCGGCTTATCCCCCAAGGAAGGCTGGAGAAAATTAGGAATTGTGGACAATAGCCAACCCTGTTTTTTCTTACTTAACGAACAAGATAAGCGATTTGCTGCTGACAACACGAACCGCTCCACATCCTGTTCATTACCCAGAATTTGGTCTGATTCAATCAATTCTTGCTCTACCTCCACAGGTTTGATTGACCGTTGAGCAAAGCGAGTACGACTAGTTTTTTCTCGCTCTACAGCTTTGTCCCAATTTTTATGAACTTGCTCAACAGCAGATTCTTGTTCATCTAACAAGTCCAACAGAGACAATTGCACCGCATCATTAGCGCGGTCAAATAAAGATTTAAAAACAGCTTCCGACACTGTGGTGCTGTCCATTGGTACGGGAACAGTAATTCCCAATGTCTTGTGAATCTGTACAGCTTTACGAATTAGCACATCCAAAACTGCACCATCTACCGGATTATCTGAACCGTAAAGTAACAAAGTTTTAACTTGAGTTGCAGTTTGACCATAGCGGTCAATACGTCCTTCCCGTTGTTCTAAACGATTGGGATTCCAGGGTAAATCGTAGTGAATCACCGCACTGAAGTGAGATTGCAGATTTACCCCTTCACTCAAGCAGTCGGTAGCTACCAAAACTCTTTGAGGATATGACTTTAACTCTTGCAAACGAATTTCTCGTTCGTCTTCTGAAAGTTCCCCAGTAATGGCAATGACTCGAATTTGACTCCCCTTTTTTTCTAGTTTTTGCTTGAGAGTATCAGCAACATAATTTGCTGTGGCAATATAGCGACACCAGATAATCGGGTTAAAACCTTCTGAAAGTAGGGTTTGTATAGAAGCGATACATGATTGTAATTTTTGGTCTTTCTCAAAGAGTAACTTTTGGGCTGCTTGCACAAAACCTTTGAGTTTAGGTTCGTAGTTGCGCTTTAGCGCATCCGAATCAAGAGGCGCTAAAGCGCAACTACGAACAGTCGGAGTTGCATCAACAGCTTGCTCCTGGTCTGTGGAGTCGTAAACATAAGAACTCATTAAGTCTTCGTCTAAATCAGTAAGTAAACTATCGTCACCGGATTTACTCACCTGACGGTTTAACGTTGCTACTGCGGCGGCGGGAGAAGACATCACACAACGAATCAATGCTAATGCTGACCAATAACGTCCCCGACGCTGGGCATAGCTCATGTCTTGCGTTGTAGTTTTTACTAGCCCACGAGCAAAGTTGTAGATATCATCAAATAATTGCTTATATTCCTTTGATAACTTATAAGGCTTTTCTTCTGAATCTCTTTCAGGAAAGGGGGTTTCATTGCCCAACCACTGTTTAACATCTGCCCGCCGACGCTGAATAAAATGACTTGCCAGTTTGTCTCGCTGTTTCTCTGTTAGGCGGTCTAGGGTTAATTGCTCAAACTCCGGCTGGAGCAATCCTAGTAGTGATAAAAAAGACTCTTCAATGCCACTGTGAGGAGTAGCGGAAAGTAATAATAAATGGCGATTATTTTTCTCGGCAATCTGCTGAATTAATTGGTGACGTTGCTGCCCAAATGTACTCTTGTTGCTGGGACGGGTACAAGTATGCGCCTCATCCACAATTACAAAATCAGGACAATGTGTAATAAAACTTGCACGACGGCGTTCAGCCTTAGCATAGTCTAGGCTAACAATCAGGTGTCGATAGTAACTAAATATATGAGAACCATTCGGGATCGCTCTCTCCAATTTAGAAGCTGTTCCAGAACGCACTACCACAGCATCAATATGAAACTTTTCGCGTAATTCCTGCTGCCACTGGTCGCATAAATGAGGAGGGCAAAGGACAGCTATCCGCTTTACTTCACCTCTATCTAAGAGTTCACGAGCAATTAATCCACCTTCAATGGTTTTCCCAATTCCCACGTCGTCTGCAATGAGTAGACGCACCGTTTCTAATCGTAACGCCATCAATAAAGGCACTAACTGATAAGGACGAGGACGCAAAGATAAACGTCCCAAACACCGAAATGGCCCTGCTCCACTTCGCAACAAGTGACGTGCTGCATCCATCAGTAAAACTGCTGCTGTATGGTCTTTGATACTGATAGCGTTTGGGAAAGGAAAGGTTGCTGGTTGCAGAGTTTCTATCCCTAACTCTTGAAGCTTCTGATAAATTCCCGCAATTTCCTCTTCGTTCCCTGAGAGAGGACGCAAGCGAATAACATCTTCATTTTCAGCAGGTAATACAACCCACTGCCGATTGCGACAACTGACTATAGAGCCTGGTGTGGGATTTAACGTTTCCGTCATCGTTTCTCTGTATTTAAGAGTAGGCAGCAGAGGATAGGCAGTAAGGATTGATTTCTTACTACCTGCGCTCTCTAAAGTGCCAATAGATATTATTTGTAATGTTTAATCGGTAACTAACTTACCTCGTAAAATTACGATTAATATATAAAGTTCAGGCATATCTTTAATAATATAATTTCAGACAATCTACCTCAGCGATATTACGTAAAAGCAAGGTGTTTGCATTCAAGTAGTTTTCCAAAATCCAAAAACTAAATTTTAATTGCTAGGTTTCTTCAGAGCAAATTCAATTTACGGTTGTGATAGCACAACACATCGTATTCTAAAAAGCGATCGCTCTAAGAAAAAAGAATGCGTAGGCGTAGTTAGTCGTAGACATCGCCTCCGCTGTTCAACAATTACCGACATTAATTTGCTAATGGAAATAAAAATAGACAAACGATATTATCTAGTTAATAAGACATCAATTTACGAATTGCGACATTTAATTAGCTAATGTACGAGTCTATAAGGTGAAGCATTATGGAGAATAACGGATTTGAACCGATGACCTCTGCGGTGCGATCGCAGCGCTCTACCAACTGAGCTAATTCCCCTTTTGAACAAATTAAACAAGGTACTCTTTAACCTGTGTTAACTGTCCTCAAGCTGTCTTAATGATAACCTAATCTAGCTATATATGACTACTTGGATCGTGGAGTTAGCAGAATGAAATCGCTATCATTTCTAACCGTCAGGCTGTAACACAGGTGCTTGATGAACCAGGAAGTATCAAAGGTGGGCGATCGCGTCATCATGCCCTCGACTAATGCTTCTGTTATCGGGCTATTAAACGCCGATTCTTGAACCACTAGAAAAACAACTTCCTATGTGAATTTTAAAGTCACATTACTTGACTTTTTGCTTAAACAAAAAATAGGAATATTTACTCTGTAAACAACAACCATTGTTTAAAAAGATCCGGCAATCATCCCAGCAAGTAAAGTAAAACCAATCCAGACATTTTGGCGGAACATTTGACCGTACACAGGGTTAGGTAGGTCTTGCTGCCTTAATCGTAGAGACTGCCAAACCCAGCCAGTAGTAGCCAGCACTAGACTAATCCAAAAAGGCAAGTGAAGGTTGATTACTACACCCAACCAAGCTAATAACAAGATTGTGCCTGCAAAGAAAATTCCAATAGCTACAGGAGCGTAATTACCAAAAAATAGGGCGCTAGAATTAATACCAATGCGCCGATCATCTTCGCGATCGCTCATCGCATAAAGCGTATCAAATCCCAATGTCCACAATACAGTCGCGCCCCAAAGTAGCCAAGTCGGTGAAGATAGGTTTTGCGTCACCGCACTCCAGCTGATCAATACGCCAAAACCCCAAGCAATCGAAAGCACTAATTGCGGTACTGGAAATACCCGCTTTGCCCCTGGATAAAGCAGAATTACGGGTACTGCTGCTACAGATAACCAGAAACTCAGGGGGTTAAGATAAAATGCCAGAACTGCTGCACATGCCATCGCTACTATAGCGACGACAATCCCAACTTTCACAGACAAGGCGCGGGAAGCCAAGGGGCGATCGCGTGTTCTCTCCACTTCTGGATCAATATCTCGATCCCACAAATCATTGACAACACAACCTGCTGCACTTGTGGCCAGAGTACCCAAAATAATCACACCAACTAGAGGTAAAGGCGGTTTCCCGGAAGCTGCCAAAAATACAGCCCAGAGGGCAGGAATCATCAAAATTAACCGCCCTTCTGGTTTATGCCACCGCAAAAGCCGAATAATCACGAGCCATACAGGTTCCTGGTTGCGTTCTGGCGTCCTTAACATAAAAATTACTAAAAAATTAAGAACTTCACTTTAGCTAGATGAATTAATGCATCTTTACATCTATAGAATATCGTTATTTGCTATTTGTAAAAGCATAACTACAAGTGACAACTTTAAATTCGTTTAAATAGTCACTAAAGTTATAAACAGCAGGGTGAATATACTTAGCTCAGTTAGCCTCAACCTCTGGTCAACTTCAGAGCAAGTGTGTTGCAACAAATACCAGTGCCAACTACCCCGACACACCACGTCTTACCATTATTTTTGATAAAGAGAGAAAACTAGATGCTAAATTTAGTTTCGGCTAGCTGGGAAAGTATTCCAACTCAACCAGTTGAGCGACATCGGATTATTGCTGCCATTGACCTGGGAACAAATTCACTGCACATGGTAATTGTCAAGATAGACCCGACATTACCAGCTTTTAGCATTATTGCCAGAGAAAAAGATACTGTGAGATTGGGCGATCGCGATCTGTCTACAGGAAACCTGAAACCAGAGATCATTAAAAAAGCGATCGCCGCTCTAGGACGCTTCCAAAAAATTGCCAAAACTTTAAACGTTGAAACAATTATTGCAGTAGCAACTAGTGCTGTGCGAGAAGCTCCCAACGGTAAAGATTTTTTACACCAGGTAGAAACGGAGTTGGGTTTAAGCGTTGACTTGATTTCTGGTCAAGAAGAAGCGCGACGCATCTACCTAGGGGTGCTGTCGGGGATGGAATTTAATAACCAGCCCCACACCATTATTGATATTGGTGGTGGTTCCACAGAATTAATTTTGGGCGATAGTCATGAACCGCGTACTCTCACCAGTACTAAAGTCGGTGCGGTCAGGCTAACTGGCGAGCTAATCACCACTGACCCCATCAGCAACACTGAGTTTCAGTATCTACAAGCCTATGCCCGTGGGATGTTTGAACGTGCTGTAGATGAGGTGTTAGCAAACTTACAATTTGGGGAATCTCCCCGTTTGATTGGAACGGCTGGCACGATTGAAACCCTGGCGATGATTCATGCACGAGAAAAGCTAGGTGTTGTCCCCTCCACTCTCAACGGCTACCAGTTCCATCTCAAAGACTTGCGGGAGTTGGTAAATCGCTTGCGGAAACTGAGTAACTCAGAAAGGGGTGCAATACCTGGTATGCCAGACAAGCGGTCGGAAGTGATACTTGCTGGTGCAGTAATATTGCAGGAAGCAATGACCCTTTTGGGTGCTGAGTCGGTAACAGTATGTGAGCGTTCTCTCAGGGAAGGTGTGGTTGTAGACTGGATGCTCTCCCACGGTTTAATTGAAGATCGACTGCGCTACCAAAGTTCGGTTCGTGAGCGAAATGTTCTAAAACTTGCTAGTAAGTATCATATCAACTTAGAACACAGCGATCGCGTGGCAGCATTTGCCCACAGTTTATTTGACCAAACTCAAGGTACACTACACAACTGGGGGCAAGACGAACGCCAACTGCTTTGGGCGGCTGCAATATTACACAATTGCGGTCATTATATCAGCCATTCGTCTCACCACAAGCATTCTTACTATCTAATTCGCAATGGTGAATTACTCGGTTATACAGAAACAGAAATTGAAATTATTGCCAATTTAGCGCGTTATCATCGCAAATCGCCGCCTAAGAAAAAACATGAAAATTATCAGAATTTGCTGACTAAACAGCATCGTCAAATGATCAGCCAATTGAGTGCCATTTTAAGATTAGCAGTTGCCTTGGATAGGCGACAAATTGGAGCGATCGCCCAAGTGCAATGTGAATATTATCCACAACTCCGGCACGTCAACTTGTTAATTTTTCCATCTCAAACTGCTGATGACTGTGCTTTAGAACTCTGGAGCTTAGATTATAAAAAAGGAGTATTTGAGGAAGAATTTGGAGTGAAATTAATTGCAACTCTAGAAGATTCTGCTGTTGCAACTATCTCCTAGTTCACGATGTCATTACCCACATTTTCTCTACGAGAAGCCATGCCATCTCTCGTAGAGAAGACCGGAGTGCCTAAAATTTCGTCATCTACCAAAAGTAAGAGATTTTGCAATACGGTTCGGATAAGATCCCCCCGCCTGCGGCGACCCCCTTTTTAAGGGGGTAAAGATCAGAAAAAGCCCCCCTTTTTAAGGGGGGTTGGGGGGATCTTCGAGAGACAAACATGTTAACCGAACTGTATTGAGAGACTTTGTTGAATTTGCCTGACTGCATTGCACTCACTTTTGAATTACATTTGTTTCCAATACTGGATGTACAGGTTAACTTTAGTAATTAGCTAGAACTAGAACAACAGCTAATAGTCTTAATTTACCCTGTCAGTGTTAAATATAGGGGCGAATAAGATGACAGCAACACCACAAGAGATAATTCGGTCAAGTCAATGGCATTATCTATCTGTACAAGAAATAACTCGGCATTTAGATACAAATTTAGAAACAGGTTTAACCTCTGCTGTTGCGGCAAAAAAAACGTGACCATTTTGGTACAAACGAACTCAAGAGTAGACCTGGAAAAAGTCCATTGCTACGATTTCTCTTGCAATTTAATCAACCGTTGCTGTACATCTTATTAATCGCAGTGCAATCAAAGCAATACTTGGGCAATGGGTAAATGCTGGGGTGATTTGGGGCGTAACTCTGATTAACGCTATTATTGGTTTTGTGCAAGAATCTAAAGCTGAAAGTGCGATCGCACTTTCAGCTTCTTCTGTGCAAACCAATGCAACCATCATTCGCAACGGTAAAAAGGTGCAATTATCTTCCACAGAGTTAGTACCGGGAGATTTGGTACTACTTACTTCTGGAGACAAAGTACCAGCTGATTTGCGTTTAGTGCAAGTACGGAATCTACAAGTTAATGAATCAGTACTAAAAGCTATGATTGCTCAAGAGTTGGGACTATCTGATGAAACAGAAACTCTGCAAGCTAATACACAAATGCAAATCCAGTCTGCGGTTCAAGTGCTAGGAATCTTAGCTGAAATAGAAAAAAAGCGGGGATTTACAAAAGTAGAGGTCAATGCCGCCAACTCTATACTTAAAAAGTTAGAATTTGAGTGTGTCTTTGTGGTTAATTGAATCCTATAGAGCAATTTTTGGCGTTGCTGAATCCAGGTATAAATTTACCGGGCTACGCCCCGCTTCTTTACGATACGCTCCGCGAATGCTAACACGCAGAGACGCAGCGAAAAGTTCTGTTCGCCTCCGGTCTCCGTCAGGACGAGGAGGGTTAGCCCGACCCAGGAAACTTTTCAAGACACAGGCGCAGAGAGTAAGAGTTCAAGATGTTAAGTTTTTAAATTTCATACTTCAATTCAGCAATGCCCAATTTTTGATAACTTTGCAGGGCTTCTATGTTATATCTGGTTATCTGGAGCTTTTAGACCATAACCCATACCATAAACTGTTTTAATCCAATCTGCTGCACTAACTAACTGCAAACGATGGCGTAACTTGCGTACTAGTACAGTTAATGCATTACTTTCTGGTTCCGAACCCCATTCCCACAATGCTTCTTCAATCAGCTCACGAGTTAAAATCTGATTGCGGTGACGCATTAAGTACTCTAGCAATTGAGCTTCGCGTGGTGATAAATCGACACTTGTCTGATTGCGTTCCACAGTTAAGTTATATAGGTGCAGTTGTAAATCTGCAACGCGAAGATTATCACCCACTGAGGCGATCGCCTCCCTAAAGCACGTACCCGCGCTAATAGTTCTACCAAATCAGCAGGTTTAACAAGATAATCATCCGCTCCCGCATCTAAACCCGTAACTTTATCCGGCGTGGTATCCTTTGCAGTAAGCATCAGCACAGGTGTAGTTTTACCACGAAGTCGGTACTGACGACAAAGACTTAAGCCGCTAATTGTGGGCAACATCCAGTCCAAAATTAACAAATCATACTCTTTTTTGGACAATAACCACTGTGCAGTTTCTCCATCTTCAACGCCATCTACAATGTATCCAGCTTCCGACAACACACCCTGTATTGGTTCTATTTGTTCGCGATCGTCTTCTACCAGCAATATCCGCATAAAGCCACTTTTGGCAACCAAGCTTACTGCAATTGCCAGCCTCCTTGTTTAGATTAGAAGAATCAAATCTAGCTTTCGTCTTTCACCAGTAAGATTTTACTCTGATGATGGTACTAATACCGTTAAACCTGCCGGAATACATTTAATTTCAACAGGAGTATTTCCATCTATATCACCATCTAAAGCTACTTTTTGTGGAGGTTCAGTTCTCACACGCACATTTTTAGTACGTAAATGCTGAATATCATCCCGATTGGTAGCAGCACCCGTAAAGCCCGTTCTCAGCAGATGATAACCGGCAAAGAGAGCATTTTGGCGGTTAACAGGAGCAACAATTGTCACATCTAGCAGACCATCATCTATAATTACTCCCGCAGGCCCATGTGCCAAAATCGAAGTCGGTGCAGCTGAATTGGCAATAGTAACAGCTGAGGCTGATAAATTGATTGTTTGCTCCTCTGTTTCTACGTAAACCCTAAAAGAATCCAAATCTTTAAGTAGTTTTATTCCTGTTCCAATAAACGCCAACATTCCAAAAAGTTTTTTAGCTTTTTTATCAGTTTGTTTGATAGTTTCAGCTTCAAAACCGATCGCAGTCAAGACAATCATTGGTTTGCCATTGCACAAAGCAATATCAACTTTTCGGGGTATACCAGTTAAAATTGTATTGCAAGCATCCTTAACTTCCGTAGAAATATTTAAAGCTTTAGCAAAGGCGTTGACGGTTCCTCTAGGAATTATACCAAAATGAATTCCTGTGTTAATTACTGCTTGCGACGCAGCTGATACCGTACCATCACCCCCAGATACAATAATCATTTCAGTCCCACGTTCAATCGCTTCATAAGCTAATTGAGAAGGACTAACTTCATGGGTGGGGCGAATATCTAGATTGATTTGAGGTTCCAAAACTTCTCGAATCGCTACTAAATCTTCTACAGGATCGCCTTTACCCGCAGATGGATTAAAAATTAAACAGGCATTGCGACGAGTCATAAGTTTATCTTTTTATTGGGTGATGCGGAGAATTTTGTCCTGCTGTGAGGGGCAACTTCCTCGTCCATCGCAGTTACTAGTTGTGACATACAACTCGCCATCCGGCCCCATAATTGCCTCTCGAAGTCGTCCATACTTACCCTGCAAATACACCTCATGACGCTGAACTTGTTGGGGTGATTGTGGGTTGAAAGCAACACGCTGCAAATGTTCTGAGCCGAGGGTAGGAATAATCAAGCTACCCTTCCACTCAGGAATAGAATTTCCGGTATAAATTGCTGCTCCACCTGGAGGTAGAGCTTGACGCCAGACAATGGAAGGAGTTACCAGCCCTTTTCCTGATTCACAACGGTAAATAGTAGGCCAGCCGAGGTTGTCGCCTGCTCTTGCTACACTGACTTTATCGTGGCCACTTCTGCCTAACTCACCACTGGGGCCGTGGTCTGTTACCCATAGTGTTGATGCATCACGCCAATCAAACCCTTGAGTGTTGCGAATACCAGTAATATATACGGGATTTTTCTCAAACGGATTGTCTGGCGGTACTTGTCCATCCGGTGTCACACGCAAGATTTTACCAGCAAGGCTATTCACATCTTGGGAACTTTGCGGATCTCTGGCATCGCCAGTACCTATATAGAGCATTCCATCAGCACCAAAGCGAATGCGACCACCGTTGTGATACACTGCCA
The DNA here is from genome assembly GCF_014904695.1 of Nostoc sp. MG11. Lineage (GTDB taxonomy): Bacteria > Cyanobacteriota > Cyanobacteriia > Cyanobacteriales > Nostocaceae > Komarekiella. The sequence goes on from NZ_JACXXN010000027.1 coordinate 12,336, forward strand.
CGGGAATATCATTAAGAATTATTCTATCTGCTGAGGCACTAAGTCCATTTTGGGATAGTCGCCATCGTTCAACAAGATTGACCTGTGAGCCATTTCTATCAGCTGTATAGTAAACGTAAAAAAGTCGGTTTTCAGCAAAGTTGGGATGAGTTGCAATACCAAGTAAACCACCTTCACCGCTATCTGTAACATCAATAGTAGCTACAGGTTTTTGGACAAGTTTACCATCCCGCACCAATCGAACCCGTCCAGGTCGTTCAGTGACTAACATATCTTGATTTGGTAGAAAAGCAATTCCCCAAGGAACTTCAAGACCTGTTACCACTTCTTCAACTCGCACATTTACCTGTCCTTGTGACCCAAAGCCATCTTTAACTAAAGTACACGCTTGATTCTTAGTAGAAGTTTGTTGACTGACTTGTGCTGTTGTTGGTGTTTCTTGATTGTTAGTATTTGCCGACTCAGATGTTGGTACGGTGCAAGAAGAAATTCCCAAAAATACCATACCAACAACTAATTTTCCTGCAACAATTACTGTCAGATTCATAATATTTTGATGTCCTTATTCTTACAATGTCTTCACAGTATTGACGTTTTTATTTTTGTTTATCCATGCCAGAAAAAATATTTACCGATGGGTAATTTTACGAATCTGGTTCGCTTCCTCTAATATTGTTTCAACTCCAGAATCAGCAATACTTTTGACATAGTTAATTTTGATTTCTTCTAACATATCGATAAGTAAAGATTGAAATTCTTGAATGTTATGCTTTTTCTGTAACTCCTCCTCTAAGACATCACGAAAGTTCGTAATTAAACGAGAGGTAAGTTTTGCTCCAACTGGATCTGATAGCGCCTTGATGAGATTGTTATAAGCTAATTGAGATAAATCACGAGCCAGCTTTTCTGTGAGTTGATTCGGTAAGTGATTTAGACCAGGTATATTTTGTATTTGTTGGTAAACTGGAGATTCGTTAAAGGTGCTAGTAATACTGTGATGCATTAAGGCTTCTATCTGAGGCTGAACTTTAGGTAAAACATCATAAACACCAATGTTAACTAAACGAGTGGCTATAGCTTTTACTTCGTTTGTTTCATTAACTTGAACATAAGGCTTGCGGCTTTCAGGATGAAATAACCAGCGTGCCAAATCACCTTTGCGAATGGTATCTTGCATTTGGTCAATCACTTGAATACCTACCATCTCAGTTATTTCCTCAGCAAAACTCACGGCAAAGTCGTGATTAAGTTGCGATCGCAAAGGCTCAAGATTCAGTAAATCAGCTTGGTAAAGACGAATTGTGACGGGAATCACTCTTAGCCAACGCCAGAAGGGAAGTAACAAAAATATATCGTACCATCGCCGCAGCATGGCTTCTAACCAGTTTAAATCGCGATCACGACGACTGATAGTAAAAGTACGTGCTAGAAATTCTACAGCAAAAATAATTACAAAAGGTAAGTCAATCAACCAGAAATGATTGACAAAATTACCAAATTTATTAATATCTCGATAGTAGTTACTATTGATTAAGGGTCTAATTTGAGAATTAAAAAAGTTGATTTCTGATTGCCAACTTTGTTGTGATAAATAAGCTTGGCTCCAAAATCTAGTAAATGCTTCTCTGGCAGATAATTCATTAGTACGCAAGCGTATTTCATATTTAATTTTTGCTAAAGTACTACTTTTATTAGCCTCATCAAACGGATTATCCTCAATCATGTGGCTACTAAGAAGACGTAATTCATCAAGCAAACTTTCTGCTTGAGGTGAGGACAAACCAGTTTGCAAAACCTGTACTTCTAACTCTGTAACCTTGTTGAGGTAGTTTTGCGTTTCTGGATGGGGTTGAATGCCCTTAACTGGGTCATACAGTTGAGTTAAGCTTGGCAATACCTGTAGATAAAAATCATGCAAAGGTATGTAGGTTAAGTCAAAGAAGACCAAACATAAGTTCATCAATGCTAGGATGGCAACTATTCGTTCAAACCAAAGGTTGCGATGAACATGAGATTTTCTGGTATCTATTTTTGCTATCATGACTTAAGATAATTCGTAATTCGTAATACTCGCCCCCGGCGAGAAGCAAGCTACGTAATTTGTAATGGGCTATACTGCTGCGCTCTAAGCGTAGCTATGCGGCAGGCTTTACATAATTCGTAATTCAAAATTTATTCCATATCAAAACTAATTAATTCTAAATGATTAGCATTTGAAATTAGTTCTTTTGCTACTAAGAATCCAGCAAAAGTCCAGGTTTGATCTTTCCTTGCTTCCTTGCCAATTAATCGACCATTTTTACCATCATAGTATTCCGGCCATTTATCCTCAAATAATCGATTTTGTGCAACATCAATTGCTTTGTGGGCAATCTCTGGACGATTTATTTTTTGTGCCGCTGCTATTAGTAACCAGAGTAAAACTGGCCAATTTCCACCATTATGATATGACCAAGGCGTATTTTTGGGATCGCATCCTGTGACGATTTGCCATTCTAAACCTTCAACCGCTGGAAAACAGATTTTCATCGGCATATATCCAACTAAATCATTCCAGCGTTGCTCAATTAAATTCATAATACTTTGAGATTCTTGCTCACTGGCTAAAGAGGTGATAATAGCCATTAAGTTTCCTAAAGTAAAGAAACGAAAATCCATGCGTCCAGAGCCAAGATTACCTACTAAATAACCGCCATTGTCTGGCAGCCATTCTGTTACCCAAGCAGGTATTGAGTTAGCATAAATATTAAATCTATTTGCTACTTTTTTGCCAAATTCCTCACCTTTAAAGCGATAAATTTCATTTAAGCGATTTATGTCAATCCAATAATATTCTCGAAGATGATAAGTCAGAGGTGCTAAACGTTGATTTATCTTATTAATGCAGAAAGCATTATCATCGTTTGGTAAAAGAAGTTCTATGGCCGCGCGTAAAGTAGCATAAAATAGCACTTGAATTTCTAGAGGATGTTCATAGACACCCATACGACGGTCTATCATAAAAGCGCCATCGGGAACCAACATCGTTGGGTACATAGCAAAACGATGGACAAGACACATTTCTAAAATTAGCTTAATGCCTTGTTGAAATTCGGGTTGATGAGCAAGTGAAATATCACCTGTAGATTTAACATAAGCCCGGAGTAAAATAACCCACCATAAACAAGAATCAATAGGTGGAACTCTAGCGATCGCATGTTCTCCAAAATCAGCGCTCAAATATTCTTCGCCATCTTTTAATACTACTTTAAAACTAGCTGGCATCAATCCTGGCCCAGGCTGAAAAGAGTCCATTTGAGGCTCATGACTCTGTAATTTCAGAGTTTCTATCAAAAAATTGTGGACAATCTCTGGTTTACCACTAATCAAAAAAGCCAGCGCCGATAAAACAAAATCACGGACAAAACATTGGTCATAATTTACTGCTTCTGTCCCTGGTTCTAAGGCTGCTACCGTTCCAATCGGACGACCATGATAATAAATAATTGACTTATCAAGTAGCGTCCAAGCTTCTGCAATTAAATCATTTTTTGTTCTCATTATTTATATAGTCCCCCTAAAAAATAATATGTAGAAACGTAGCAATGCTACGTCTCTACGGGATACGTTATGCCGAAAAATGAACAGGAATATTTGAAATTCTAGCCTGTGTATTTGTGCCTTCTGAAACTGGACGGTATTGCAACCAGGCAAATAAAGCAGCAGTACCAAGAAAAATGAAAGTTATCGTAGCTACCAGTTTAACCATGATACTGTAACGCATAACAGCAAGTTTGAATGTGTATATTTTGTGCTAATACAATCAAGACTTTTTGGGATAAAGCATTAATATTATGAATGTTTTACCCGAAAGTTCGCCCACATAACAAAGCCATAAACTTGGCAGTCTAAATCTTGTAGCCACTCAACGATTTTGTGATTGCTATTCTGTAATAATGTATATTTTTGCTCATTTTTGACTAAAGTTAAACCTGTTTGTGAATTTTTGATGCTTGTTGCAATATTGCGGTTAAAACTTTCATCTAATAATTTCAGCAGTTGTGTTACTTTGGTTTGCGCTACTTCTAAACTTAATAGGGTATAATCTTGTTGTTGAATTATCTGCTGAAGTTCTGCAAGATTACTAAATTTCCGCCGTCCTAGAGTGCCTTGAGTTGGTAGCAAAAGTGCCGCTAACCCATTTTTTAAGTCCTGCTGATTGAGGGCAAAATAATTCCAATCACCGTAAGCATACTGAATTAATTCACCGTTGCCACTGGGTAAAACTAGTCTGGAATGCCAGCCGTAGTCTACTACATAGATAGCGATCGCCTCAACAGGGTCAGCAGGGGGTACGATGGTTGCGGGAGACAATATCCAAACCAATAAGATAGAAGCAACTACTATTGAAGCAAACTTAGTAATGTGGCATAAACGCATAGCTGAATCTATAAATTGAGTTAAACAAGATTGTAGTGTTCCATGTGGACATTGGTGACAGGTACTTCCAATTCGTGTAGAGCTTTCTCTACCTGATCCATCATTTTCGGAACAGCACAAATAAAGTAATTTCGGGTTGCAGGACGCTTAGGAATGTACTTCTTTAGCAGTTCCTTATCAACATATCCACTTTCTCCTAACCAATCCTCTGGAGGTTCCCTAAGAACGTGGACAACTGTCAGGTCTAATTTGTCTTTCAGTTCTTCAATTTCCTCACGATAAGTTATGTCTTCCCAAGTCTTATTTGCATATATGAGTAGTAATGGACGTTGCGATTGATGCGGGCTGTTAAGGCAAATTGCATTACCATCATTATTTTGTTGTTGCGATACCGCTTGTAATCGCCTATTGATTTCCGACTAGTTAACCACAACAAGACAATTTGTTGCCGCAGAAATTTGATGCTCATATTTTTTTTGCCTCAAAATCAAAAACTGATGCCTTGGCTTAATTAGTGATTAAAAATGGAATACTTGCTTTTTTGTCAAGTAAGTGGTGCTATGAGTCTCAAGAGAATTGAGTTAATGATTGCCAAAGCCAGTGAGCCAAGCAAAGCACTCCAAAAGCCATATCTTAAGCGAAACCCAGGTTAATAACGCAAAACTGCTGCCAGAGGAGCATCTCCGGGTACTTGCATTACAAAGAAATGAAACTTGTGCTAATCTAGTTTACTTACTGTTAATTTTTTTTGATGGCAAGCAGCTAACTATGTCTAGAGCGATCGCTTTAATGCTTAAGATTGAGAATATCTCAAAAATCAACATCTAAACATCTAAAGACATATTCTGCCGCTGATAACCTCAACTTTTATCATCTATCAAAGGAAATAGTTTTTTGATAAGAATCTATACTAATTTAGTTATACGCCTCAAATGTAACTGAAAAGTGATGATGTGGTATTAGGTTAATTGCTTTTTTGACATTTAACTAATATGTAGCTCATAAATATTCCGATGTTGTGATATTAATTATAACTAAATTCACTTGTGCAAGTGTTATGCGGCATTGTCAATATTTATTTTGTTGCAACTTTAATCAATTAGGTAGCAAAGTTGCTTGTTTCAATAGCGGGTTTAACATTTGAGCAATTCGGTTAGATATAATACGATGTCCTGCCTGATTCGGATGAATTCTATCGGATAAATAACGTGGGTCGTTTAAACTAGCTAAAACTTCAGGAATTAAATAAGCTTGAGTATCCTTCGCCACTCGTTCATACAATTTTTTGTAATATAATTAAACGATTTAACATTCATCCCCAGAACAACCGCGATCGCTCCTTGTTGTTGAATGCGAGTCATAATCTTTCGTAAATTTTGTTCTATTTGTATTGGAGGAGTAACTTCTTACAAAAAATCATTACCACCAAGAGCAACAATTACTAGCCAAGGATCTTGGGAAATCACATCTTGCTGTAAACGAGCCAAAGAAATGGGCATGATACCCTGTACGGCAGTAAGAACAGTAGCCGCAGGCGATTGTAGAGGGAACGACAACGCGATCACCTACTTTCATTTTATAAAACTGAGAGTATTAAAAAGCCCTTCCAAGCGATTGTGGAAGGGCTTTATTTTAAGTTGCTGAGGGAATTTTTTAAGTAATTACCGTAGGTTGCTCCCGTCCTATGGAGTTGCGAATCTGACCTATCTGATCAGCAAGCGTAATTAACGAAGCAAGTGCTTGTTGCGTATCAAGGTCATGTTTTGCGGGATCTGACTCGTAGTTTTCTAGGTAAATTCTCAGTGTTGCGCCTTGAGTACCTGTACCTGAAAGTCGCACCACAATGCGAGAGCCATCAGTAAAGCCGATGCGAATTCCCTGCTTGTTGCTAATGCTGCCATCAATCGGGTCGGTATAACTAAAGTCATCGCTGTATTCGACTTGATAATTACCGAACTGCTTTCCTTTCAGGGTTGGCACTAAAGAACGCAGATTTTCCATTAGGGTGTTGGCTTGCTCTGTATCCACACCTTCATAGTCATGGCGAGAGTAATAGTTGCGCCCATAGGTCTTCCAGTGTTCCCGCACAATCTGCTCAACAGATTGTTGTCGCACTGCTAAGATATTTAACCAGAAAAGAACTGCCCATAACCCATCTTTTTCGCGCACGTGGTTAGAGCCAGTACCAAAGCTTTCTTCACCGCAGAGGGTAGCTTTACCTGCGTCTAAGAGATTGCCGAAGAACTTCCAGCCAGTAGGTGTTTCATAGCATTCAATACCAATCTGAGCCGCAACTCGATCTACTGCTTCACTGGTAGGCATTGATCGCGCTACCCCTGCCAACCCAGAACTATAACCTGGGACTAGTTTGGCATTTGCAGCCAACACGGCTAGGCTATCGCTAGGGGTGACAAAGAACTTACGCCCTAAAATCATATTGCGATCGCCATCTCCATCGGAAGCCGCCCCAAAGTCTGGTGCATTCTCTCCATACAAGATATCCACCAACTCATGAGCATAAACCAAATTCGGGTCAGGATGTCCACCCCCAAAATCTTCTAAGGGTATACCACTACGCACAGTTCCCGCTGGTGCGCCCAAGCGCTGCTCAAAAATAGCATGGGCATAGGGCCCAGCCACCGCATGCAATGTATCCATGCACATCCGAAAATTTCCTGAAGTCAACAGTTGGCGAATGCGATCAAAATCAAACAAAGACTCCATTAACTTTTCATAATCTTCCACGGAGTCAATCACCTCAATTACCATGTCTCCCATACGAGACTCACCCAGAGTTTCTAAATCTACATCTGGTGCTTCCAGGATTTGGTAGCGATCAATAACTTTACTGCGAGCATAAATCGCCTCTGTCACCTTCTCCGGTGCTGGGCCGCCATTGCTGATGTTGTACTTTACACCAAAGTCACCATCTGGGCCACCCGGATTATGGCTTGCAGACAAAACAATTCCACCCAATGCCTGGTACTTACGAATAATACAGGATGTTGCAGGAGTAGACAAAATCCCGCCCTGACCAACTTTAATGCGACCAACGCCATTAGCTGCGGCCATTTTTAAGATGATTTGAATGGCCTGGCGATTGTAGTAACGACCATCGCCACCCAGGACTAAGGTTTGAAAGCGCAAGTCTTCTAGACTATCAAAGATGGATTGAATAAAATTCTCCAGGTAATGGGGCTGCTGAAAAACGGTGACTGCTTTCCGCAGCCCAGAAGTACCGGGCTTCTGATCAAGGAAGGGAGTAGTAGAGATTTGCTGACTGATATTCATAGATAATGTTTAACAAAGCCTTTTTCACTATCCAGCTTTGCATAAGTTCGTAACGAAAAAAATTGCCCCGCATTAAACCTTTGCGTTTACTCTATGCTCCTGGAATGTTTCGCGCGATCGCAACGCTCAAAGGTATGGCCGCTATCAGACTGAATACCAAACTTAACTGAATGAATCAAAATCGGATCGAGCAAATTGAGTTGAACCTACGCGCAAAAGCACTTAATCAGCGCAAAGCCGCCTTGGATGAATTGGCAGAGTTTCCATCTGAGGTGGCTGTCCCCATACTCCAGAAGCTTGCTAACGAAAAAGATGTTGCGCTTTGTCGCCTTGCTGTAATGGGTTTGGGCAACCATCAAACTGAAGCTTCATTTCAAGCATTGCTACAGATTCTAGAGCATAACCAAGATGGTAACGTGCTAGCGGAAGCGGCAAATTCTCTTTTTGAATTTGGTGATGTGGCGATTCCCTTGCTCCAACAGCTATTTGAGCGGTCTGACAACTGGTTAGTTCGCCAAACAGTGATTTCTCTGCTGATGGAAACCGAGCATCATGAGGTTTTATTCGCCGTGGCAGTGGAATGTCTCAAAGATGAGACACAAACGGTTAAAGAAGCAGGTATTATTGCCCTTGGTCAAGTGTTAAAGACATCTTTGCAAAATCAAGCCTTGCCCCTGTTAACAGAGCTTGCAGAAGATTTATACTGGCGAAACCGATGGCAAACAGCGATCGCTCTCCACGGTTGTCAACATCCCCAAGCCAGGTATTTAATGGCCCAACTTCAGCAGGATGAACATTTTCGGGTAGTGGCAGCTGCCTTAGAAAGTGCATCAGGATAGGGGTTTGGTATTGGCAGTCAATCAAAAGTCGAAGCGCTAAGCTGTTACGCATTTAAATTGCACATCAACTGGTGAGGGTTGTCCTTTGTCATTTGTCCTTAGTAAACACAAATGACTAATGACAATCTACACAGAAAATAGTGCAATATGTAGGCGCATTTAACGCCACTATACAATTAAGGTGATGTGTTTTTATTTCCTATGAAAGTTAGAGACAACACAATTAAGTTAAATCAGTTTTTAAAGTTGATGGGTATAGTGCCAACTGGAGGGCAAGCCAAGCTGATGATTCAAGGTGGCGATGTCCAAGTAAACGGTATGCTGGAAACTCGACGAGGGCGACGACTAGTACTGGGTGATCAAGGTGACAGTGGAAGGACAGACTTTTGAGGTCAATTTAGACAACAATCAAGACCAAAACGCAGTGAGTGCTGACAATTAACTTTTGAAATAACTAGAATTATCCTGTAATCATTACCGTTCTAAACCTCTAGCGACTACATCAGCCAGTTTGCCAAATAACGCTTATATCCAGTTATCCCTAGTGATTGTAAGTAAAATCCCGTTGAATTTCAGAAAAGCCTTTGTTGATGTTCATTCTTGGTTTAGCTAAATCTACTTCTGTTGAAATCTTTTTCAGGTTCCCAAAGTCACCACCACATGATGAAATATACTTTAATCAAGTCATGAGATTTTGATATTCCCTGATAATAAGAAAATATACTCATAGCATTTTGTGAATCAAGAGTGAAAATGGCTAAAAAGATTATCAAATAAGAGTTTCTTGAATTCTGGAATCGGACATAAGTGTTCTTATCAGAGATATAAAACGAAGCCAACTTAACATCTAAATCCCTGAACCTGATAAATGATTTACTCCCAAAGAGGAAACATTCGTCATCAACAAAATCTTTTAAAGCTTTGATTAACAAGGCTTTTAGCTAATTCGGCCTTGATCGAAATTCCCCAAAGTAGCTGAATTCACATTAAGTAGATAGGTTTAGTGATCTTGAAATCGCCAAAATTATAGTAGCTATTGATTTCTCCAAAATAAAGTTTTAGCTTACTATTTAGTTCGCCATCTGACCGAACTGCAAAATAAGGAAGTTACTCTTATGATGACTAAATCTATACTTACCGAAATGCAAGCTTGTAAACAAACATGCATCGAATGTCAAACTACTTGCATTGATACCCTCAAATACTGCAAGAGTCAGGGGGGGAAATATTCAGATATGACTATGATGTCTATGATGCGCGACTGTGCCGAAATGTGCATGATCTGCGTCAACATGATTAATGACGGTTCTGAATTTATGGGAAATACCTGTAGTTTGTGCGCCGAGATCTGCGATCGCACTGCAATAGCTTGCGAAAATATGGGTAGCGATGCAAAGATGATGTTTTGTGCCGCTATTTGCCGCAAATGTGCCGAATATTGTAAGACAATGGGGCTAAATTCTGCTTCCTATTTCCGTAGGTCAAGTTTGGTAACGGAAGATACACTATTATAGTTACATGTAGAGACGTTACATGTAGAGACGTTACATGTAACGTCTCTACAGGGTTTCGGGTTTTATCTATGTATTTCATTTACCTGAAATCTGCTGTATTTATGAAAATTTTAATCATAAACTAACTTCATTAAATGCTTGGCTCAACGCATCAACTAAATTTAAGTGTTCTGCCCAATTTGTTAGGTAAGCATAGTCTAAACTTTGTTCCTGCAACTTGATTATCCCCAATACATCGCGCCACTGCTTTTCAGATTGCCTACCCCTTCCCCAGAGCAACTTTTGTAAAATCATATCCTCTGGTGAAGCTATCCAGAATGGAGGTATTCCATCTAAATCAGGTAATATCCTATGTGCCATTTGCGATATTGCAAATGGTGAAGCTTCATTAAGATACAAGTCAGCATTAGCGATAGTTTCTGTATGCGTAATGTTCAGCATTCGCTCACTGCCTCGTTTTAAATCTTCAACTGCACCTGCTGGACAATAATATCCAGCAGCTTCAAGTGTTGTTACTAATAAATCAATTTGAGCAAGTTGGACTTCAATTACCAAATCTAAATCACGAGTTGAGCGAGGTTCACCATGAATGGAACTAGCAACACCACCACTAACGTAATAAGGAATATTAAGGGACTCAAATAGTTGATGAAGTTCGCCTGCTAGAGTAATGGAATCTTGAATCCACATACTTTCATCAAAACCTTGTGGTTGGAAATTAGGAGTAAATTTATCTCCTAGCACAGCACGAGAAAATATGCGACGAATATCCTCCAAGGAAGCACCTCGATTCCGAGATTTAATTCCTGCTAGGGATAACTTTTTCAACCCGCGTTCATGGGCCGCAAACATTTTTATCCGCTGAGCGAGTGAGAGTTGCCGCAGCCGAGCAAATAAATAAATATCAGCATTTATATTTGTATCAGCAGCTTGTGAGTGGTAATTTGGTTGTACAGATATTTGTAATGAGCTAGCTTCAGTAGTTCCAGTTTTGAATTTTATTGGTTGCTGTTTTATATTCATAAGCGTGGCCTTAGCCTGAGAAGAAAAAGCGATCGCACTTTAATCTTTAATCAATGACTTGTCCTCTGGTAGACTTAATCTGTCCTCGCTTAGTTTTACTGTCAAGACGTTTTTTTTGAGAGTTGCGAGTTGGTTTGGTGGGTTTGCGTTTTTGGGGCAGTATGACTGCGCTTTTGATGAGTTCTTTGAGCCGTTGCAGAGCCTCCTGCCGATTTTTCTCTTGGCTTCGGTGTTCTTGAGCCTTGATGACAACAACTCCTTCCTGAGTAAGGCGTCGGTCATTTAGCTTTAAAAGTTGTTCTTTATAAAAAGCGGGTAATGATGAAGCCTCAATATTGAACCGTAAGTGAATGGCAGTAGAAACCTTGTTGACATTTTGACCACCTGCTCCTTGAGAGCGAATCGCGCTAATTTCGATTTCGCTATCGGGGATAATGATTTTGTGAGAAATTTGCAGCATATTTTATATATAGCTTCTATGTCCCCAAGAGCGCAAAGCCCCGATAGTGCTTTGCATACCAGGGGTAAAAGATGAAATCGACCAAACTGATGAATTCAATGTTATTGATGTAACCGATAATATAGTATTTTAAATGGGTAAAGAGAGCGAACGCTATCAAGTGGACGGACATCAAAAGGCAACTTAATAGTAAAAGTGCTACCTTTACCGAATTCACTTTGCATATCAATGCTACCGTGGTGTGCTTGGATAATTGCTTGAGCGATCGCTAATCCTAATCCAGAACCGCCAGTACTACGGGAGCGATCGCTATTGACTCGATAGAAGCGGTCAAAAATCCGAGTTATTTCCGGTTGTTGAATACCAATGCCTGTATCTTGAACTTTAGGTAAGCCAACCTTAATTTCTGCGATCGCATTTTCCACAGCTTTAGTAACCGTGGGAGTATCATTCTGTGGCTGCTTGTTGACCATGACCACAATTGCTGGTTGACCATCCAAACTGCCATCACCACGTTTTAAAGCTGCGCCAATGCTGACATCTGCCACATCTTGTAGTAGTACAGGTGTTCCGTTTCGTGCCGTTATTGCAGACTTCCCCAGTTGCTCAATTGACTCGATGCGCCCCAAGCCACGAATAATTAGCTCTTGGTCTGGATTGACTAAAAACCCACCAGCAGCATTGACGTTAGCTCCTCTAGCCGCAGATGTGACTTCATCTAAGGTGACATTGAAAGCTTTTAATTTCGCCGGGTTAACCAATATCTGATACTGGCGAATATCACCACCATAAGCAATTACTTGGGAAATACCCGGTACAGCTAGCAATCTATTGGTGACATCTCGGTCAACTAAGCGCCGCACTTCCATAAGTGGGGTTGTTTCAGCAGTGAAGGCGTATTGTAGAACTGTGCCAATGGGGGAAGAAATGGGAGAAATTTGAGGATTTTCTACACCCTCTGGTAATTTTTGCTGTACCTGTTGCAATCGTTCTGTTACTAGTTGACGGGCTTGATAAACATCAGTCCCCTATTTAAAGATCACCTTGACAACGGAAATGCTGACAGCAGAGGAAGAACGTACAGTTTCTACCCCTGGTGTACCATTAACCGCGCTTTCTATTGGCAAGGTAATTAGTGTTTCAACTTCTTCTGGTGCTAGTCCTGGGGCTTCAGTTTGAATCTCAACTTGGGGCGGAGCGAAGTCAGGAAAGACATCCAGGGGCATTTGAGTCAGGTTATATTTACCCCAAATTGTAAGTATAATTGCGAGTAATACGACTATCCAACGTTGGATAATTGACCACTTAAGAATGGCATTGAGCATATTTTGTACAGTTGAAATTTACAGTAGTTTTCTACTTACTAAAACCACACTAATTAACATTTTGCTCTGCGTCTTTGCGTCTCTGCGTGAGATAAAGCAGATGCAGTTTACTGCGGCGACTAACCCAGAAACTACCTGCGATAAAAGCTACAGTAGCTAGTGCAGTTCCTCCCCCAACTCCTACCCACCAAGGAAGTGAGAAGTTAGAAACTGCTTCTTTCCGCCCTGCTCCCCTGCTCCCCAGGTTACTGAGCACAGTCAAAGTATGCTCCTCTGCTTTCCCCCCACCTCGCAGAGATTGGGCGTAAAGTTGCGGTGCGCGTTGGCTGACAATCATATCTCCCTCGAATAAGCCACTCTTGACCTCAACCATGTCCCCAGAGGTCTGACCTAATGTGACTTCAACTGATTGATAAGCATTGCCATTTTGGATATAGACAACTTTTTTATTATTAGCTTCTACTGCAGCCGCGCTGGGAATGGCTGAAATAACCTACGAGGTTTGGTTTGTCAAAACTTCCAACTCTGCAAACATTCCTGGTTTCAGTACACCACCAAGATTATCTATTTCAGCTTTTACAGGTACAACCTGCGTCTCACCTGCTACTACAGAATTAATTACCGCAATTCGTCCGGTAAAAGTACGATTAGGGACTGAAGCAACTTTAACCCTAACTTGTTGACCTGTTCTAACTTTGTCTAAATCTTTTTTATATATATTCGCTGTGGCAAATACCTGATTGTCATTGATAATCGTCATCAACTTACCACCTGCATCCTCAAAGGTTTGACCAAGGGTAACTTCCCGATCAGCAACTTTGCCGGAAATCGGAGATGTTACTGTCACCAGTCCTTTGGCATTGCCACGGATTCCTAGTTGTTGCAGCCTAGTCTCATACGTGCTATTACTGAGATTTATCCGAGATTTTGCTACGTTAATAGATGCCTGAGCGCGTTTAAGTTGATTTTCAGCCTCAATAACCTCTCGGCGGCTATTCGCTTTAGTAAGTTCAGCTTTGGCCTGGGCTAGCTGGGTTTGCGATTCCAGGGCATTACGCTTTGGTAATGCATCTTGGGCAGCTAATGCTTGATCTTTGTCATACTTTTCTTGGGCATAAGCCACTTGACTTTGAGCTTGGGCAATTTCAGAGTCGGTTATTTGTTGATAGCGATCGCGGTTTTGTTGCGCTAATTTTAAATCAGCTAAGGCTTGTTGTAAATCAGCCTGACCTTGAGCTAGTTTTTCTTGGGAGTTAACCCGCAGTTCTACCAAATCAGGACTAGATACCACAGCAACGGGTTGACCTTGTTTAACTAATGCACCAGGTTCTACCAATAACTCAACCACTTTTGCGCCTGCAATTGGTGTGGTTACTTCTACTTGTTTGCTGGGTAGAGTTTCAATTTGTCCTGTGGTTTTTATACCCACAGCTAAACGCTGGCTTTTAACTGGCTCAACTTTAATTCCCAGGCGTTGAGCAGTTTGAGTATCAACTTGAATAGAGCTAGTTGCTGGGGTGGCTTCACTTTCTCCTTGAAATTCATTTCCGTGTCCGCTGTGGGCTAAAACTACTACGGGACTTGCCAATAACGACAAGCTCACAAGTGTACTAGAAACACAACGCATGGTTACAATTGGTTGGAAACGCGCAGAGTTGGGCATCGCTATCAAAAATCCTGAAGTATGGAGGCAAAGGAACTGCGATCGCAATATCTAGTAAAAAAGCTAGCTTTTTTGGGGATTTTTCTGCACCTCATTCCCAGTTTTTCATCTCAAAATGAAATTGGCATGAAATTGAGAACTGAGAAACTAGCTTTCTTTGACATCAAGAACTCTCAATTGCGTTGGTATTTGCACCCGTTCCTAAGTAGATATTGAAACTTGAGGCTACTTGGTATACCAAGCTTTGCGCCACTGTTTCATTTGGTTAATCTCTGCATTTTGCGCTTTGATAATTTCTTGAGCCAAGTTTTTAATTTCAGGACGCTGAGATTTTTGCAACGCATCTTTTGCCATAACTACAGCTGCTTCATGGTGAGGAATCATCGCCTCGATAAAGCGTAGGTCAAATTCTCCATCAGCTGCACCCAAGTCCATGCTCATCATCATGGCTTGCATTTGCTCAGGTGACATCCTCATCGTATGACCCATTTTGGCATCATAAGCCACTGGTTTATCTCCCGCTTGAGGATACCAAGCTGTACGCCACTGTTTCATTTGCGTAATTTCTTGGTTTTGGGCTTTGATAATTTCGTCTGCTAGCTTTTTGATCTCAGGGCGTTTCGATTTTTGCTGTGCTTCCTTTGCCATTACCGTTGCTCCCTGATGGTGCGGAGTCATCGCATCAATAAAGCGCAAATCATAGTTAGCATCGGCTGGCCCTAAATCCATTACCATGCTGTGGTTCATCATGCCACTACCATGATTCATGGGTTGCTTGTCACTACTATCAGTAGCGGTGGTAGATGGTGCTTGGCTTTGGTTTTGGGAAGCAGTTGTAGAACAGGCTGTCAGCAAGCTGCTGGAAAAAGAGGCCGCTACCAAAGCAAATGTCAAAAAGCTGTTTCTCAGAGTAGGGAGTTGCATAAGGATGATCTCAGATAATTTCCTGATTCCATTCTGGAGTCTCTAGTTAGCTAGAGAGTCAACCTTTTAAACATTTATCTTTTGCTTAGGTAATAAAATTACCCAGATCACTGGCTGCTCAAAACGCAACTGCGGCACTCATTACATAGTTTGACAGCCAGAAATGAAATTAGGATGAAATTAGGGTTAGTGCTATTCGTGCAGATATACAGAATGCATTTAAATATGAAATCTGGATGAAATCCTTATACCCCAGTAGTTAGAAATACTTATTACTTCATTGGTATGACGCGATACCTTCGGTGAGCTTCGCTAACGCACTCACAAATCTTTAAGGTGGGTTTAAAGGCAATAACACCTTTAAGTAAATCCAAAAAATTTTAAGATGATGCCTATTATGCAACACCTCCTTTCAACTGCTCTGCCACCAAAAACCTCGATTATTTCCTTACTGATCATCTCGAAGTACAAGCCCAGTCCTTAAAACGCAATATCCGAAGCAATTTGCTTCCACCGAGTAGCCAAATCCTCCGCAGTAGAAATCTCAACAGCGGCGAGGTTTAATGGATAATCTACGTTGTTTCGCTCGACCCAGCGCAGGGCTGTGAATTGCCCGTTGCTTGCCCTTAATATAAATCCAGACTCTCGGCATTCTGGAGAAGCGAGATATAACACTCCAGGGGCTACTTGATCAGGTCGCAAATCCTCTGGCTCATCTTGTACGTTCCACATCCGCGTTTGGGCTACTGGCGAAATCGCATTAACGAGAATTCCATGCTCTTTGCCTTCAACCGCGAGCACATTCATCAAACCGATCTGTGCCATTTTTCCCATAGCATAAGAGGCGAGACCACTGAGTGCATATTGCTGATAAATAGCTCTATCCGAAGTCGTAAGCACAATCCGTCCGTAGTTTTGCTGTTTCATAATTGGAAAGGCGGCTTGAGCCAGCCATGTTGGTGCCTCTAAATTAATGCTGATAGCGCGCTGTAGAAAATCAGGTGTCAGTTCTTGCACTGACTGATAGGCGACCCATCCAGCGTTGTGGATCAAGATGTCGAGGCGACCAAACTTCGAGAGCGCAGTTTCCACTAGGCCTCGGCAGCTATCTCTACTATCAAGGATTATGTCACTTGGGAATGCACCTCCACCTGCTTCCCGAATCCTGCTCGCAGCATTAGCCGCCACGTTCGGATCAAATCCGGTTCCATCTTTGTCAACGCCTGTGTCATGTATAACCACTCGTGCTCCTCTTTCCGCAAGCAGGCGGGCATAGGCTGCCCCCAAACCTCGACCGCTTCCAGTAATAATCGCTACTTGATCGTCAAATCGAATCACTTAACTTTCTCCTGACTTAAATTCTGAACTTTAGTGGGCGTATGCACCGTCTCATGACTAGCGAGCGAGCTTAGCTACCCAACGATTACCTCAGTTGTTACTATTTGTATAATCCGTACTTACAGTAACCTGCTGCCAAGCATCCAAATCCGTTTTGACCCCTGACAGTTTTTCCTGAATCAGGCTCATGGCATCGGTGCCTAATGCCAGTCGCATCGGTGGATGAGGACTTTCCACAGCTTGAATGATGGCTTGCGCCGCTGATCGTGGATTGCCAGGTTGCTTACCATCCATCTGTTTGAACCGCTGCAATGAAGCACCGCTGACCGGAGCATAGGCATCAATGGATTGTTTGGCTGCTGCCAGAGAGCGTCCGTTAAAATCTGTGCGAAATGCCCCAGGTTCAATTAAAGTAACTTTAACTCCAAAGGATTCAACCTCCTTAGCCAGGGCTTCAGACGTACCTTCCAGAGCAAATTTAGCGCCACAGTAGAGGCTGCTTCCACCAAATCCCACTAATCCTGCTGTGGATGACATATTCACAATATGACCGCTGCCTTGCTGACGCATCACAGGCAAAACAGTTCGCATCAGACGGAGTGCCCCAAAGAAGTTGGTTTCAAAATATTGGTGAATATCAACATCACTGACTTCTTCTAGTGCGGCAATTAGTCCATGGCCAGCATTGTTGACCAGCACATCAATTCGACCAAATGTGGCGATTACTGTATCAACCGCTGCTTGTATGTCTTGAGATAACGTTACATCCAGACGTACAGCCTTTGCGGTCTCTGGATAGTGCTCAATCAAAACGCGAAGTTGCTTTGGTTTGCGAGCAGTAGCAAGCAGGTAGTCGCCCTTCTTCAACACTGCTTCTGGGGGTAAATATAGCGAAGACACTGTTGGCGAAACATTACTTAATATTTTAAACGTCGGTAAATCAGTGTTTTAGAAACTTTGGCTTTCACCGCGCTCTATCCAACCTACGGAATAATAAGGCTTTTGAGTATTAAGATATATTTCGCCAACAGCGTCAGCGAAGCTGTCACCAGGGGCAAGATAGCCTGAAAGTCTTGTGAAGTCTGGGTTTGACAAAAAAGAGTTGATCATTGGATTTTAGCGGTTTTGACGGGCGTTTTATAAGCACAGCCACAAATTGGACAAAATCGGTGTCTCAAAGACAACACCAACTCACCGCAATTCGCGCAGTTAACTCGAATCGGTGTACCGCAGAAATAACAAAACTTGGCTTTGACATGACCCCACATAGGGTCAACCGCCGTGCCAGGATTCCAACATTGAGGACAAAACTTAACCCCTCTAACCTGAGATACTTCCTCGCCCTTGATCACAGCAGAAAGATACTCTTGGGGTACACCAAGGGCGACGGCTATTCCTTGAAGCGTCCGGCGATTAATTTTAACCGTAAGTCCCCGCTCAATTTTCCCGACAGAGCGTCCATGTATACCAGCAGCATCCGCCAACTCAAACTGAGTTAAATTGAGTTTCTTCCTGACCCGTGACACGTAACTAGCAAGGGATTCATCGCTATTGGGAGTTTTAAAAGTATCTATAAAAAGCTGTTAGCTAACTCCTTAAAAGATATATAATTTATCAATAAAAAACCAAGCGAGAGAATACAGAAACAACCGTGAAATCGGCTGTAACTTTAGCCACTGTCACGACCGAATTTCTAGAGCGTCCTGGTCTAGCACCAAGTACTAGAGAAACCTATGAACTGACCCTCAGACTTTTACTGCAAAAGTATGGAAGTTGGTCAATAGAAATTATCAGTAAGCAAACATTAGTTGAGTATCTAAATAATCTCAGTCATTTAAAATACACAACACACCACAAGCATCAAGCAATACTACAAAGTTTGCTTAACTTTTCAGTAGAACAAAGGTATATAAAATCCAACCCCATCCGGGGACTAAAACAACGTCTACCTGAAAGAGAGAAAGGCGAACATAAAAGCGACAATACAATAAGATATCTAACACAATCACAACTAAATATACTATATTCTGCCGTAAAAGATGACTTACGTCTTAGTGCAATAGTTCATTTACTGCATCGCACAGGATGCAGGATAGGAGAGCTTTTAGCCCTAAATACAGATTCTGTAGATATCAATAACCAGAAATTTCAAGTATTAGGTAAAGGTAACAAACAACGCTGGTGCTTTTATAGTGATGACGCAGCCGCAATGCTGGCTAAATACTTGAAATACTCACGGCATCAAAACACGAATGCCTTGTTTACGGCACAACATCTAGTTACCCTAAAAGTAAGTAGAATCAGCTACCATACATTGCATGATTATTGGTGCGAGACAACCAACAAGTATCCGCAACTTCAAGGAGTTCGTATTCACGATTTACGACATACATTTGCTACAGAACGAGTTGGATTAATCAGTATTGAGGAATTATGCTCGTTAATGGGACATGAAAGCATTCAAACAACTTTACGTTACGCTAAAGTCACCTCTCTACGAGACGCTCCGCGAACACAGAAATCAGAATCAGCCGCACGTCATGCCTTGAATATACTAATTAATTCCGATCCATATGCTGACCTTTAGGGCAATTATATAGAATCAATCAGTTACACTATGTTCTTCACCAAGAAACAGCATTTTATCTCAGTTAAAGGTTTCTACCCCAAAGAAGGTAGAATACTGTTTGCTTGAAGAGTGAGACTTAATGAAAAAAATCTGGCAACCAGACAGAAGAATTAGTAGAGTATTGAACACTACTCCCTCTTGAATTAGCCCTACTGAATCAGAAAAATGACGAAAATCGGTTAGGTTTTGCTATATTACTCAAGTTTTTTGAGATTTATGCCAGGTTTCCTGAGAATAATCAAGAAATATCCTTCATCGTTGTTGATTATGTTGCCAAACTTTTAGATATTTCTCCCCAAAAGTACTCTTACTACGATTGGCAAGGACGCTCCATAAAATATCATCGCGCTCAAATCAGGGAATTCTTTGGATTTCAAGAAACCAAAGTTAGTGATGCTAAAGAGTTAACTAATTGGTTAGCCGAACAAGCACTAATTTATGAGTTAAAGTTTGAACAGCTAAAACTTGCAGCCGTAGCAAGACTACGGAATTTAAAACTTGAACCACCGACAGATTCCAGATTAGAACGTATCATTCACTCTGCTATCAGGAATTTTGAATCTAAATTTTTTAGGGACATAACTTCCCAGTTATCTAATCAATCTAAAAATTGGATAAATGATTTTTTGAAAGAGAAAGCTTCAGAGCAGGAATTAGATGATACCACACAAGTAAATCATAATAAACAACGGAATAATCCGGGAGATATCCAATTATCTCAACAGTTAGATAACACGAATAGCTCAAAAAATAACACTGACGTGACCATATTAACATGGGCTGAATTAAAAACAGACCCAGGGAGAATTGGTGTAGAAAGTTTTCAAAAAGAAGTTGCTAAGTTAGAGATTTTTGAGCAATTAGAATTACCAGCAGACTTATTTAAAAAAATCCCTACCAAAGTTCTCCAAGTCTATAAAAGTCGGGTAATTGTTGAACATCCTCGTGACTTACGCCGTCACCCAGAACATATCCGTTACACACTATTTACAGCTTTTTGTTGGCTCAGAAGTCAAGAAGTTATAGATAATTTAGTAGAGTTACTCATCCAGATTGTGCATCGCATAGGTATCAATGCAGAAAAACGTGTAGATAAAGAACTTATTCAGGATTTTAAACGGGTTCATGGGAAGAATAATCTACTATACCAAATGGCAGAAGCTTCTTTGAAAACCCCTGATGGCACAATCAAAGATGTGATTTTTCCTGTGGTAAGTGAGGTAACTCTCAAGAATTTAGTGAAAGAGTATAAATCTACAGGGAATGCTTACCGTGAGAAAGTTTATACGATGATGCGCTCTTCTTATGGTGGATATTATCGGCGAATTTTACCGTTAATTTTAAACAAGCTAGAATTCCGTTCAAATAATGAAGTTCATCGTCCAGTTATTCAAGCGATATCAATACTTAAAAAGTATGCTGATAGTAAACAACGTTATTATGATGCAGGAGAAGATATCCCCATTGATGGGGTCTTACGTAGTGATTGGCAAGAAATTATATTAGAGACGGGAGCAGACGACGAAATCAAAGTTAATCGCATTAATTATGAGTTGAGCGTGCTGCAAGCATTGAGAGAAAAGCTCAGATGCAAGGAAATCTGGGTTTTAGGAGCTAATCGTTACAGAAACCCTGAAGAAGATTTACCTGCTGATTTTGAGGCGCAAAGATTACAATATTTCCAAGCATTGAAACAACCATCAGATGTGGAAGTCTTTATTGCTAATTTGCAGCAAGCTTTGTCACAATCATTAACTTTATTAGATACAGGAATACCTAAGAACAAATTAGTCACACTGAAAACTACAGGTAAAAGTCGAATTTGTGTTTCTCCTTTGAATCCTCAAAATGAACCAACTAATTTGGCAAGGTTGAAAACTGAAATTACTAGACGTTGGCGCATGACTAGCCTCTTAGATATTCTAAAAGAAACTGATTTACGAGTTAAGTTTAGCCAACACTTTCAGAGTGTATCAACCAGAGAGGTTTTAGGCGACTATACTTTACAAAAACGCTTGTTACTTTGTTTATATGGTTTAGGAACGAATACTGGATTAAAGCGTTTAAGTGATGAGATTAAAGGCGATAATTATCAAGATTTACTCCATGTCAAGCGTCATTTTATTCAGAAAGAACAATTACGCAATGCTATTGCCTGTGTTGCAAATGCAATTTTTACTGCCAGAATTTCTACTATTTGGGGAGAGGGTACAACCGCCTGCGCTTCTGACTCGAAAAAGTTTGGTGCTTGGGATCAAAATTTAATGACCCAATGGCACATCCGCTATGGTGGACGGGGTGTGATGATTTATTGGCACGTTGAGAAGAATTCTGTTTGTATTTATTCGCAGTTAAAAACTTGTTCTTCTTCTGAGGTGGCAGCCATGATTGAAGGATTATTACGCCACTGTACCCAGATGAAAGTGGAGACAAATTATGTAGATAGTCACGGTCAAAATGAAGTGGCTTTTGCTTTCTGTCATTTACTGGGTTTTCAGTTAATGCCGCGTCTTAAACGTATCAATGTTCAGAAATTGTACCGTCCTTCAACTGGAAATAATGATGCTTATCCAAATTTGCAACCAATTTTAACTCGCGCTATTAATTGGGATTTAATTCGCCAACAATACGACCAAATGGTGAAGTATGCTACTGCTTTGCGTTTGGGTATGGCGGAAACTGAAGCCATCTTAAAGCGTTTTACTAGGGGTAATTTATTACACCCTACTTATCAAGCCTTGGCGGAATTAGGCAAGGCTGTAAAAACTATATTTTTATGTAAATACCTGCATTCAGTTGAGCTGCGACAAGAGATAAATGCTGGACTAAATGTGGTGGAGAACTGGAATAGTGCTAACAGTTTTATTTTTTATGGCAAGGGTGGGGAGATTGCTACTAATCGTTTGTCCGACCAAGAATTAGCTGTGTTATCTCTGCATTTACTTCAGATATCTTTGGTATATATAAATACTTTAATGATTCAGGAGGTTTTGTCTCAACCACAATGGATGAAGTTGATGAAGTTGGAGGATTTGCGGGCGCTTTCGCCTTTAATTTGGGGTCACGTTAATCCCTATGGTACTTTTCGTTTGGATCTTAATGTCAGGTTGCCAATTGAAACGGGGTAAATGTGTCTAAAAATACTAGTGTTCTTATGTTTGAAAATCTTATATAAGACTTATGCATTGACAGGAAATGGACTATGTGCATTGCCTTAAAGGGAAGTGAAGCGGGATGAATTAGCATAGGTCAAAGCCTCATGCTGGGGAGCCTACTCCCAGTATACTTTGCCTAAAAGAAGACATTCTCGGCAAAGTTAAGCATCTAAAAATCTTTGAGTAAAACACTTGTCTAGTTATGTTTGAATGTCTAGATTGCAATAGGTGACAGCTTCCCTAGCATTACGCCAAGATACAAGCGAGAACTAACTAACTTAACACCAATCTCATTCTTTAGTTAGAGGTTAGGTTTAGTTGAAAGCTTTAAGGTTCAGGTGTTGATTTGTAGTAGTTAATTTTTTTACTAGTCTAGAAGGCTGATACGAAGGGTAAATTTTTTCAAGAAACTTCTACATGCCTCTCGCTAATAAGCTCTTATCCTACACTGTTCTCCGCTCCTGGTATTAGGGTTTAGACAAACAAATTTGTCCAAACTGCGATAAACAAAGCACCATACAGCAAGCACGGGAGACAATAGACATGAGCCAACCAATTAAAGTTGAAAAGACGGTAACGATTAACAAACCAGCAGAGGAACTTTACCGCTTTTGGCATAACTTTGGGAACTTGCCGCGCTTCATGAAGCATCTCAAAGACGTAAAAGTACACAATAATAAGCGATCGCACTGGATTACCAGTGCGCCGTTAGGCGGAAGCGTTGAGTGGGATGCAGACATCATCGAAGATCGAGAAAACGAATTGATTGCATGGACTTCGGTTGCAGGCGCAGACGTGGATAACTCTGGTTCTGTCCACTTCCAGCCAGCGCCTGGCGATCGCGGGACTGAAGTAAAAGTTGTCACTGAATATAATCCGCCTGGTGGAGCAATTGGCGCTGGGATCGCCAAACTCTTCGGCGAAGAACCAGAACAGCAAATCGGAGATGATTTACGCCGCTTCAAAATGATGATGGAAGCAGGCGAGATTGCCACCACAGAGGGACAACCAAGAGGGAAATAGTCACTCGTCCTTCGTTTATTGCTAATGACTAATGACTAAGGACTGATGTATTAATGACCAATGACTAAGGACTAATGACTATGAAAGCAGTTTGCTGGCACGGCACTCATGATGTGCGGGTAGAAACAGTTCCAGATCCAAAAATCCTCAACCCGCGCGATGCCATCCTTAAAGTTACATCAACAACCATCTGCGGTTCTGACTTGCACCTCTACGATGGCTATATCCCGACGATGCAACCAGGTGATATTCTTGGTCACGAGTTCATGGGGGAAGTTGTTGAAATTGGCAGTGAAGTCAAGAAACTAAAAAAGGGCGATCGCGTGATTGTTTCTTCTATGATCGGCTGCGGTCATTGTTTCTTCTGCAATCAGCAGATGTGGTCGCTGTGCGATAACTCTAACCCCAACGCTTGGATGCAGGAGAAGCTGTTTGGCTTTGGTACGTCGGGGATCTTCGGCTACTCACACTTGTTTGGTGGCTATGCTGGTGGCGACGCCGAATACGTGCGTGTGCCGTTCGCTGATCATGGCGCTGTCAAAGTTCCCCAAGACATTCCTGACGAAAAACTGCTGCCGATCACTGATGCCTTTCCCACCGGCTACATGGGGGCAGATTTATGTGACATTCAGCCCGGAGATATTGTCGCTGTCTGGGGTTGTGGTCCAGTCGGACAATTCGCCATGCGTAGTGCTTATATGCTGGGTGCAGAGCGCGTCATTGGCATCGACCGAGTTCCCGAACGCCTACAACTGGCTAGGGATTTCGCCAAAGCAGAAACGATCAACTATGAGGAAGTCGATGCGGGTGAAGCCCTCAAAGAAATGACTGGTGGTCGCGGTCCCGATGCTTGTATTGATGCAGTGGGAATGGAAGCCCATGGTATGGGTCTGGAAGGATTTTACGATGAAACGAAGCAGAAGCTAAAGTTAGAAACTGATCGCCCTATTGTGCTGCGGCAAATGATGCTTGCTTGTCGCAAAGGCGGCACCTTGTCAATTATGGGCGTTTACGCTGGCTTTGTAGACAAGATACCAATGGGCGCTGCTATGAACAAAGGCTTGACGCTCAAAACCGGACAAATGTTCGGTCAGAAGTACATGCCTATATTGCTGGATAGCGTTATAAAGGGCGAAGTCGATCCCTCTGCTGTGTTCACACATCGCTTGCCTTTAACAGAAGCTCCGCAGGGCTTTGAGCTTTTCAAGCACAAAAAAGACAACTGCGTCAAGGTCTTACTTAAACCCTGATCAGCGTGAGCGGATTTTGGTACGCGTCAAGATTCTAAGGCGCTAAGAAAGCTTGTGATCTCTTACCCTTTGCGTCTTTGCACGCGCAGCCGCCTCAAGTTGGCGAACCCGCCCACGACGTTGCCTTCGTCTTTGCGTGAGATGAAAAAGGAGAATAACTCAATGAAAGCTGTTTGCTGGCACGGTGCCAACGAAGTGCGGGTCGAAACAGTACCCGATCCAAAAATTATTAATCCGCGCGATGCTATTGTCAAAATTACGTCAACGGCAATTTGCGGTTCTGATTTACATCTTTATGATGGCTACATCCCGACGATGGAAAAAGGCGACATCCTTGGTCATGAGTTTATGGGGGAGGTTGTTGAACTTGGTAGCGCGGTGAAGAATGTGCAGGTAGGCGATCGCGTTGTCGTTCCCTTTACCATTTCCTGCGGTAACTGTTTCTTCTGTCAAAAGGATTTGTGGTCGCTGTGCGACAACTCCAACCCGAACGCTTGGATACCAGAAAAACTCATGGGTCATTCCCCATCTGGTCTTTTCGGCTACTCCCATATGATGGGTGGTTATGCTGGAGGTCAAGCTGAATACGCCCGCGTTCCCTTCGCTGATGTTGGTTTGTTAAAGATTCCCGATGGACTAGCAGACGAACAAGTCCTATTTCTCACAGATATCTTCCCCACTGGATACATGGCAGCGGAAAATTGCGATATTAAGCCTGGTAGTATTGTCGCCATCTGGGGCTGTGGACCAGTCGGACAATTTGCGATTAGAAGCGCCTATATGCTTGGTGCCGAGCGCGTCATTGCTATTGATCGAGTTCCCGAACGTCTACAAATGGCGCAAGAAGGTAAGGCAGAAGTCCTCAACTATGAGGAAGTAGATGTTGGTGAAGCCCTCAAAGAAATGACGGGTGGGCGTGGTCCCGATGCTTGCATGGATGCTGTGGGAATGGAAGCTCACGGCACGGGTCCCGATTCATTTTACGACCAGGTCAAGCAAGCAGTGCGGATGGAAACAGATAGACCCACTGCCCTAAGGCAAGTAATGGTTGCCTGTCGCAAAGGCGGTACTGTATCAATTCCTGGCGTTTATGGCGGCTTTGTTGACAAAATCCCGATGGGTGCTGTCATGAACAAAGCCTTAACATTGAAAACAGGACAGACACACGTTCATCGGTACTTGCGCCCATTACTTGAGCGCGTCCAAAATGGCGAGATCGATCCATCTTTCGTGATCACCCACCGGATGCCGCTAGAGCAAGCACCGCACGGCTACGAAATTTTCAAGCACAAGAAAGACAACTGTATCAAGGTCGTGCTCAAACCATAGGTTAAGAGAGGGACAAGTCATGGCAAGTAATCGTGGAGTGGTCTATATGGGACCTTGGAAACTCGAGGTTCAAAATCTTGATTTCCCAAAACTAGTTGACCCTCGTGGTAACAAGTGCGATCATGGTGTCATTCTCAAAATCGTCACCACGAACATCTGTGGCAGCGACCAGCACATCTATCATGGTCGTTTTGCGGCTCCCCAAGGGATGGTGTTGGGTCACGAGATGACCGGCGAGGTGATCGAGGCAGGCCGGGATGTCCAGTTCATCAAGCAGGGTGATCTCTGTTCAGTCCCGTTCAACGTCTCCTGCGGGCGCTGCCGCAACTGCAAGGAGCGGCACACCGACGTCTGCATGAACGTCAACCCTGAGGTTGATTGCGGGGCATACGGCTTCAACCTTGGCGGCTGGCAGGGCGGGCAGACTGAGTACCTCATGGTCCCCTACGCCGACTGGAACCTCTTGAAGTTCCCTGACAAGGATCAGGCGATGGCGAAGATCAGGGATCTCACGCTGCTCTCGGATATCCTGCCCACCGGCTTTCACGGCTGCGTGTCGGCAGGATGCAAGTCGGGGTCCACGATCTACATCGCTGGCGCGGGACCGGTGGGTCGCTGCGCCGCTGCCGCCGCACGTCTTTTGGGTGCCTCCTGCATCATCGTCGGCGACAGAAATCAGGCCCGGCTCGATCTAGTGAAGAGCGCTGGCTACGAGGTTGTGAACACGACGCTAGAGACCCCAGTTGCCGATCAGATCGAGGCGATTCTGGGAGATCGGGAGGTCGATTGCGGGGTCGATGCCGTCGGTCTGGAGGCGCATGGTCACGGTGAGGAAGACGGAGAAGAGCATTCGGAAATAGTGCTCAACACCCTGTTTGAAGTGGTCCGTGCGGGCGGCGCGATGGGCATCCCCGGTATCTATACCAACGCTGACCCTGGGGCCCCAAAGACTGATATGGCAAAAAAAGGTCAGCTCCCCCTTGCCTTCAGCAAGGCGTGGATCAAGTCACCGCAGCTGACGGGGGGTCAGGCCCCGATTATGAAATACAACCGGGATCTGATGATGGCGATCCTGTGGGACCGGATGCCTTACTTGGGCGAGGTCATAAACACCGAGGTTATCTCGCTCGACCAAGCGCCCGATGCTTACCGAATATTCAGTGATGGCTCACCCAAGAAGTTCGTCATCGACCCCCACGGCAGCGTGAAGCAAGCCGCATAGATCACTCAATTTGCCTCCACACGATTGGGGGACAGGACGCATAAATATTGCAGAGAAAGATGTAAGCAGATTTGTATTGACAGGAGATAAGAACATGGCTAATGAGAATCTCAAAGGACTGAAAGTCGCGATCCTGATCACGGACGGTTTCGAGCAGGTCGAAATGACCGAGCCACGGAAGGCTCTCGATCAGGCTGGTGCTGAAACCCGCATCGTTTCGCCCAAGGGTGATCGGGTCCGCGCCTGGAACTTCACAGACTGGGGGGACGAGTTCCCGGTTGATGTAGCCCTTGACCAAGCCCAGCCGCAGGACTTTGACGCGCTGCTGCTGCCAGGCGGCACCATGAATCCGGACATGCTACGAGTGCAGGCGAAAGCGATCGAGTTCGCAAAAGCCTTCTTCAACGCCGGCAAACCGGTGGCATCAATCTGCCACGGTCCCTGGACTATCATCGAGACCGGCGCGGCGCGCGGGCGGCGGATCGCCTCGTGGCCGTCGCTCAAAACCGATCTCCAAAATGCCGGTGCCCAGTGGATGGATCAGGAGGTCGTGGTCGACAGCAATCTCGTAACGAGCCGCAAGCCCGACGACATCCCAGCGTTCAACCGGGAAATGATCGAGCTGTTCAGCCGTGTGCGTGGGCAGGCGCAACCCGTGGCGTGAGGTTGCCCTAAGACGTCAGAAGTGCAGGACTAAGGATGGACGAGGATCGTCAACTTGCAAAAGCAACGAATTTAGCCAGGAGGACAAGCATGGAACAGCGTCGATTCGGTTCCACCCAGCGCGAGGTCGCAGTGATCGGTCAAGGAACTTGGTACATCGACAACGGTGACCGCGCCTCTGCGATCGCCGCTTTGCGCCAAGGACTCGATCTCGGTATGACCCACATCGACACGGCGGAGATGTACGGCAGCGCCGAGGAGGTGGTCGCAGAGGCGATCGCTGGACGACGCGATCGGGTTTTCCTGGTTTCCAAGGTTCTTCCTGGAAATGCTTCTCGGAGAGGGACGATCATAGCCTGCGAGAAATCGCTCGCTCGACTTCATACCGATCGGCTGGACTCTTATCTGTTGCACTGGCGCGGTCAACACCCACTGGAGGAGACGATCGCTGCCTTCGAGCAGCTTCAGCACGAGGGGAAGATTCTCTGCTGGGGCGTGAGCAACTTCGATGTGCCTGACCTTGAAGCAGTCCAGAAGATCGCTGGCGAGGGTTCTCTCGTCTGCAATCAAGTCCTTTACCATTTGAGAGAGAGAGCGATCGAACACGCTGTGATCCCCTGGTGTGAGAAGCATGGGGTCGCCGTAGTCGCATACAGCCCGTTCGGTCATGGGGATTTTCCCAGCTCGCGCACAACCGCAGGTCGCGTACTACAGGAAATCGCCGCTGCTCACAATGCCACCCCTCGTCAAGTCGCGCTCCGATTTCTGGTGCGGCACCCCTCGCTCTTCACAATCCCCAAGGCATCCAACCCCGAACACGCCGCCGAAAACGCGGGAGCTGGGGAACTCAATCTCACCCAAACCGAGATCAATCGAATCGACGCAACCTTCCCGACCGGAACTCGTCCCCGCGTGCTTCCCATGCTGTAAGCCACGTCATTATGCGAAACTCACGAGCGTTAGCCGAGACAGACACCCAACGCCTTGAAGCGTTTAGCGACGGCATCTTTGCAATTGCCATCACGTTGCTGATCCTGGAAATTAAAGTGCCACAAGTAAACCCTAGTGAGGGAACGACAAGTCTTGCTTCAGGGCTGTTCGCGCTGTGGCCATCTTATTTCGCTTACATTTTCAGCTTTATCATGATTGGGGTTTTCTGGGCAAATCATCACTACGTCTTCAACCTCTACGAACGTAGCAATCGCATATTCAAGCTGATCAATCTCTTTTTTCTGATGTTTATTTCGTTTCTGCCGTTTCCAACAGCGGTTCTAGCGAGATACATTACGGATACACAACAACGACAAACTGCAATTATTTTATATGCGTTGACGTTGTTCGTAACGGTATTAATGTGGCTGTTCATGTGGCTCTATGCCAGTCACAACCATCAATTGCTGAACAAAAATCTCGACGATCAATTCATTGCTCACCTCACGCGCCAGTACACAGGCACTAGCGTATTGTACTTCTTAGCGCTTGTACTATCCTTATGGAACAGTATTGCAGGATTGACGTTGTGTGTGGGATTAACGTTGCTATACTTGCTACCGCAGAAAAAGCCGGTGTATCGTGGCAACCGCATCTGAACGGGCGAAGAAAACGCCTCATCTCTGAGCAAGGCTCTAAAAAAGCAAATAGATGTAATGGTAGGTGGTTGATCGGGTTAGTCGCAGCACTGATTCTGTAGCAACATCACAAGAACAATTGCAGTTATCACTTTATTAGGAGAATTTTATGCGAATTCAAGACAATTTTATGCCTGTTAATATTGGTATTAGCGAGTCAGACAGAAAACAAATTACTGAAGGGCTTTCTCGTCTACTTGCCGACACCTATTCCCTATATCTTAAAACTCATAACTTTCACTGGAATGTCACAGGGCCGATGTTCCAAACCCTGCATTTGATGTTCGAGACGCAGTACACAGAGCTAGCTACAGCTGTTGATCTGATTGCTGAGAGGATCAGGGCGCTCGGCTATCCAGCGCCAGGGTTTCATAATCAGAGCGGATTTTGTCATACAAAACCGGAGTTGTACCAATCTTCTCCCAAAGGTTTTCATAGTTGAAATTCTTGAAAGGTCTGTGCCTGACGAGGGCATCATAACTTGCCCAGAGGTAAACATCTGTCCATTGGGATGATAGTGGCACTTCAAAAGCAATTGGCATCATCAGTGCAACAACTTCGCTACTAGAGGCGAGTTTACCTACTTCTCCCTTGTCTATCTCTTGTAAAGCTGCATCTAATCTATCAACTGTGATCGCGCGCCAAACCCAAGTGGGAATTGACTGTTGCCAGCCGTTCTGCTGAGTGACAATTGGCCCAGCGATGTATTGAACAATTTCACGACTTGCTCCTGCTAGATCGAGTAGGCTGGCTGTTACAGCTTTGTTAATCCCTTGGCTGGTTAGCCCTGTTGTGTCACTTTAGGCAGAGGAAAAATAGAATTCAGCGTGAGTTAGGAAGATAAAAATTGGAGAAGTGAGCCTATAAACGATGGCTTGAAGCTTAGAAAAACCCGAAAACAGTTGCGGAATAGGAAAAACTGTTAACCAGGGATATATGAGGTTAAATAAAATGAAAGGTTGAATAACTAAACGCAGATTGTTGAGAATATTCTTCCAACCTTTACCATGATCCCACCAGGGGTGAGAAGCAAATGTTGATTGAGGATCTGGGGGAGAAGGACGCAGAGATTCTGAATGAAGACTAACCATGAGGTAGGCACTACATACAATCTCCCACCCTTCGAGTTCGCCAGTCGCTACAACGGGGGGAACCCCCGCAACGCGCTGGCTCACCATCGCTCAATATCTTCATAGCGAGTAAAACGATAATCAGCCCAACCTAACTCATTTTTACTTTGTTTTAAGGCATATTCTACCCATGTTCTTAAACCATAAAAATTCCCAACCTCGCGCTTGTTAATATCTGGATACTTACTCATAACATACCAGGTAGAGTTTCCGGGTAATGTTTCAGTGTCTGTGGTAATGCCAATATCTATGTTCTCCACTTTTCCCGTGGATTATTTCTCTAATAAATCGATTTTCACTACTTAAGTCAGAGAATACTCGTTTAAACTTCTGCCACTTTAAGTATTGAGTATACTGACCTTTAAGCAAGTCTACAGAATGGTTTGAGCGAATTGCTACTAGATAGTTTAAATCTAGTTCATCTAATACAGATATGAAATTCGTACCACTTTCACCATATAAACTATCAGCTAGTACCAAGTTGAATTTAAATCCCATCAACTGTAGCTTTCTTATCAGTATTGCTCCGATTTGAGGCTTGGTAAAATATTTATCTCCCGGCTTTAATTTTTCTCGTGGTTTGTACACTTCAAACAGTAGAGGGAATGTCATCCCGCAGAATACACCATAGTCTGTGACTGCCACTACACCATTCTCTACTTTGCCTAAATTGCCTATATATTGCCGCTTCACATAATCTGTAGTAGAACCTTTCTTTTTATCTCCCCGAAGTTCTGATCGGAGGAAGCCTCCGCTCAGACTTCTCTCTGTTTCATCAATAATTAAAATGATTGGTCTTCCTTTTAGTACCTCTAAAATTAGTTCCAATCGCAAAGCTCTTAACTGTTCTACTTCCCAAGATGATGTAGTTAAGAAATGGTGCAGTCCTTGATAGTTATCTAGCCCAACAATTTTCGCTATTTCAGGTAGACTTTTCCGTTTTAATTCAGAAATACATCCTAATATGCAGATACTTAAACGCTTCAAAATTTCTGACATCTGAAAACAGCTTTTTATACCAAAGACAATATTCATCCACAATTTTAACGGTTTCTTTGGGTGGACGAGGCTCTACCATTCTCTGTGTCTTCGTTCTGGGCTTTGTACATCCTTATACTACCGCGATAGTGACACAACAGGGTTAGTAACTGAAATATCTAAAAGTCATTCACCGCAGTACTTTCAGGTTATCTTGCCCCTGGTGACAGCTTTGCTGACACTGTTGGCGAAACATTACTTAATATTTTAAACGTCGGTAAATCAGTGTTTTAGAAACTTTGGCTTTCACCGCGCTCTATCCAACCTACGGAATAATAAGGCTTTTGAGTATTAAGATATATTTCGCCAACAGCGTCTTTGCTATATCTACGCCTTCTGCTAGGGCCCGTCCGAACCCTGTTGAACATCCTGTAATCAACCAAACTTTAGGAGCGACACGATTTTTGTCTGAGTTCATTTGTTTTCTCCAATACAAAAGCGCAACTGCAATTCTGTAACTTACTTTCCACATTAAGCAGCCTGAATAAATATGTCCAATATGATTTTTGTCTTAGACTAAGACTTAAAACGTATTAATTGGCAATGGAACTTCGACACTTGCGTTACTTCGTGACTGTAGCTGAGGAACTTCATTTTGGTCGCGCCGCGCAACGACTACAAATCGCTCAACCGCCACTCAGTCAACAAATCCGTCAACTCGAACAAGAACTCGGTGTAGAGTTGCTGTATCGGACAAAGCGAACAGTCCGACTTACTGAAGCAGGACTTGCCTTCTTACAGCAGGCACGACAAATTCTAGTGCAATCTGAGCAAGCGATTGAGGTAGCCCAACGTGCAAGTCGAGGTGAAGTGGGCCGTTTAGCGATTGGATTTGTTGGATCTGCCACGTATAGTCTGCTGCCTACTGCCGTACGGTCATTTCGCCATCAGTTTCCTGATGTCCGTTTGATGCTGCATGAAATGACCACGACCGAGCAAATTGAAGCACTGCATGACGATCGCATTCAGATTGGCTTTATTCGTCCGCCCATCAGCGATGACGAACTCAGCCTGGAAACGGTTTTACAAGAATCGTTCGTCGCTGTATTACCAGAAGCACACCCGCTTGCGACTCAAACACAACTGTCATTAGCATCACTCGCCGAGGAGTCCTTCATTTTATCTCCACGTCATCTAGGAAGCGGCTTTTACGACCAAATTATCCGTTTGTGTCAACAAGCAGGATTTATTCCCCAAGTAACTCAGGAAGCAATTCAGATGCAAACCATTGTCAGCTTAGTGGCAGCAGAATTAGGAGTTGCGCTTGTCCCAGCTTCACTCCAGAATTTGCAACGAGCAGGGGTCGTCTACAAACCGCTCGAAGATCAAACGTTCTATGTCAAGTTGGCAGTTGTTTGGCGAAGTGCAAACACCTCACCCGTGCTACACCAATTTCTAGCGCAATCAAGAGCCGTTACACGATTTAGTTCAGCGTTTCACTAAGCAATGCTGTTGAGGTTTATCAAAACGCTTGTATTCACCCAATTCATAGATGCGCCCATTTCAAGAGGCTGAATAAATGGCTATACAAGAACTCACCTTGAGTCAAGTAAACCAAAAGATGCAGCAGTGCATTCAAAACTGCTTAGACTGCCATAGTATTTGTTTAAATACCGTGACTTACTGCTTACAAAAGGGTGGTAATCACGCCGAACCTGCTCATATTCGGTTAATGCTTGATTGCGCTGATATTTGCAATACAAGTGCTAATTTCATGCTTCGAGCTTCTGACTTACATTCTCGTACCTGCGGCGTTTGCGCTGAACTGTGTCAACGATGTGCAGATGAGTGCGATGGGCTACGCCCCGCCGGAGGCGATCGCATGGGTGACGTGACGATGCTCAAATGAAAGCCTGCGCTCAGATGTGCCGCCGCTGCGCCGATTCTTGTCGGCAAATGGCAATGGCAACTGCATAAGTCAAAGGCAGAGGGCAGAAGGAATAAGCCATATTTTGCTCAGCTAAGATTGGATGCAACGATCGCTGGATCAGACTTTTGCAAACATACAACTTACTAGCTGAGTAGGGTTATCCCTTTCCCATAACAGTTACCTTTTTCAAAGCGGGTGTAATTTCATATCAAGGTTGGTAGTACTCTGACAAAACTTGATGGAAGTGAGAAATTCCATATTCAATGTCTGCAAGCTGAAGTACACCATAAGCTTTGGAATGAACACTTGCTTGTAGTGAGCGTACCACCCCAAAGTCTTCATTTAGCACCCGCTCAAATTCAGGTCGAAAGTCATCCGGCTTGTAAGAAAATGCTTCCATCTGTGCTTTTGTTTGATAAATAAAAACCTCAAACTTAGTTCTTGTAGGAGATAAAGGAGTCAGTCGAAAAACTGAAACTTTGTCTCTTGCAGTATTGACCATCATATTGGGAAAGATAAAGCCCTGGTACGATTGTCCTTTTGGTTCTCCTGAAAAAGCGGGGTGATCTTTGACAAATTCATCATCTGTGAAGGGAACAAATATCTGATAGTGTCGCCCGGTTGGAGTGTAAATAATATTCTTAGGATCAAAACACTTTAAACTTTGAGCATGAACAACAGACAAGTGATAGCACTCTAGATAATTCTCAATTGGGAATTTCCAGTTTGCTGGCTCCTCATAAAACCAGTGGTCAACCTCCTGAAGTTCCTCCCAAGGGTGCTGATATTGCTCTAGGTAGGCTGAGAATCCGGCCAAATAACTAACTAACGATTCCCCCTCTGCTTCTGGGTGAACAAAGATAAAGCCGCCCCATGTCTGAACTCGTCCCGTGGCTAGATGGACAGCCGACTTATCTAAATTGGGAAAACACTCAGCGCGAGGTAAACCTTTGAGATTGCCTTGCCAATCGAAGTTCCAACCATGATACGGACAACGCACTCGTTGACAATGACCCTGCCCTTGTAACATCCGCGCTCCCCGATGTGGACAAACATTGTGCATGGCTCGCAATTCGCCATTTTTAGTCCGAATCACGAACATGGGTTGATCGCCAACTTGGCAAGTTAGATAATTTCCAGGAGCAGGTAGATCGGATTCACGTCCTACAAACTGCCAGGTATTACGCCAGATAGTTTGCTGCTCATCAGCAAAAATTTGCTCATTAAAGTAGTAATCACCAGGTAGGCCAAATTTCGGTTTATTACTATTAGCAGCTTCATCTACAAATGAAGGATGGGTCAAGATATTCATAGTTTTAGCTTCTGTTTCACCAGTAATGCTAAGCGATCGCTGTGCTAAGAGTAACCAGGGATGAGATGGCCTCTTGGGCTAATTCCTGCCACCAGTCCTCCATCGTATCTAGCATTGCCCGAAACCCTGCTGCAAACTCTCCAAATTGTTCGGGTTGTATGTATGCTGCCACAGCCGTTCTTAAGCCTGCTTCATGTTCAATTTCCCACTCATTTAAATGCTTGCTGAAGAAATATGCCAAACCTTCAGGCATTGATCCTTCCAGCAACCACTCTATAAGTTGCACGATCAGAGTTAATTCGGGAATTGAGGTTGCTTCGATCGCATAGGTTGCTCCAAGTACATAGGGTAGTTGTTGAGCAAATACCGATTGCACAGTTGTCAGCAGTTTGGATGTAGCAACTGACGGCATTGTGTTCTTCACAGAAACACCCAACCCCTCTTCCAACCCTTGGGCTAAAAGCATATAGTGAGATACTCCTTGAGTAGTGCTACCCATTTCTTCAGCTATGTTTTCTTGGAGTTCCTGGGCAACTCCGTTCCATCCTCTTACCAGCGCTTTCTGTCTAGCTAACTCTGTGAAATACACCAACTCCTTTGGAAAAATGGAATATTGTTGCATGACATAAGCAATCTGAGTAAAGCTTGTCTCATTAAGTATTTGTATAACAGGATTTTCTGTACTGCTAAATGCCACATAATCTTGAACGAGTAGTTGATTAAGCTGCTTTGTTAATTGATTAAATTCCATCGAAATTTGAGTCCTTTATACAGATATGTCGAATGCCAATCTAGCTTTGAAATTTGCCAGCAATTAATATATGCTTGACATTTTTTATGGCCAGAATAGCTTTCGTAACTTGATAAATCTTGAGTAAAGGTACTGAAAATAACTAAATAATTAAAATGATTAAAAGTAGTATTTTCACTATAAAAAGTTATAAAATAAGCACTATTTAAGCGATTTGTTTTTTTATTAATTACAAGTGTTGATTAACTTAGATGAAAAATGACGCAACACAGATACAGATACCGTTTTGCACGCTCAAATTCTATAGCAATCAGTTGATGGTTTGCAAACAGAGATATTACTTATTCCCTATTACCTTCTTAATTAAACACAAACTTATTTTGATAGTCTGAAGTTGCTGATGGGTAATCTAGGTTAAGCAAAGATCTACTCAAACCAAGATTTACCACTTATGAAGATATATCCATCTAGAAAAGTCCGCGGATTTTCATTACAGCTGGTTCTGATATTTCCCTTCGTGCTGCAAGTTTTTGGCATCGTAGGACTGGTCGGATATCTGTCGTT
Organism: Nostoc sp. MG11; assembly: GCF_014904695.1. Taxonomy (GTDB): domain Bacteria; phylum Cyanobacteriota; class Cyanobacteriia; order Cyanobacteriales; family Nostocaceae; genus Komarekiella. The sequence continues at coordinate 48,696 of NZ_JACXXN010000027.1, forward strand.
TAAAAATGGCGAGAAAGCGGTGAACGATCTAGCGGATCAGTTGATGGAGCGAACTAGCAGTGAGGTAAATCAACATTTGGATGCTTACTTGTCGATTCCCCATAAAGTCATCCAGATCAATGCTAATGCAATTCGTATGGGATTGTTAAATGTGCGCGATCGCCTCAAAGTTGGCAAGTACTTCTGGCACGTCATGCAAGCCTATGACCTAACCTATATCAGCTTGAACTTAGCTAATGGGGAAGGGGCTGGAGCCGCCCGTTATGATGGCAAGACGGTGACAATCGATGATAATGTGATCAAAACGCCAAGCCTGCCAAAAAATACGAAAACTTACTTGACAGACAACGATGGCAACCCAACCCAAGTGATGACGACCAGTACTTGGGATATCCTCAATGAACCTGCGTATACTGAACCTGTCAAAGCCGGAAAACCAATTTGGGTGAGGATTTACACCTACTATGACCCAGCCTATCCTCCCTATATTGTGGCATCGGCAGGTCGTCCGGTTTATGATGCTAGCAAAAAACTGATTGGTGTAGTGGGGGCTGAAATCCACCTGTTGAAACTCAGCGAATTTTTACAAAAATTAAATGTCAGCCGCTTCGGACAAGTATTCATTATTGAGCGCGATGGGATGTTAGTTGCCAATTCTGCTGAAGAAAAGCCTTTTACTGTAGTCAATAACGAAATTAAGCGCCTCAAAGCAATCGACAGTCTTAATCCGGTAGTGCAAGGCATTGCTAAGCAGCTTCAGCAGCGCATTCCAGATTTCCAGTCCATTGCCAATACCCAAAAGCTGAAAGTTAATGTTCAAGGAGAAAATTTCTATACGCATATTGTGCCTTGGCGTGACCAATATGGTTTGGACTGGTTAGTAGTGGTCGGTATTCCAGAAAAAACTTACATGGCACAAATCCATGCCAGCACCCAAATTAGCATCCTGCTTTGTTTTGGGGCATTGATAGTAGCAACGGCGATTGGTATATTTACCTCGCGCTGGATTGTACATCCTATCTTGCGCTTGAATCAGACCACCCAGGCAATAGCATTCGGTGATTTACAACAGACACTCCAAGAAGGCAATATCGATGAACTCAACACCCTTACCCACTCTTTTAATCATATGGCAGGACAATTGCGGGAATCCTTTATCGCTTTAGAAAACAGTAATGCAGAATTAGAAGAACGAGTCGAAGAACGGACTGTTGAACTCAAAACAGCCTTGAGCGAGTTGCAGCGTACCCAAGCACAAGTTATTCAAGGTGAAAAAATGTCTAGCCTGGGTCAATTAGTAGCAGGTATCGCCCATGAAATCAATAACCCAGTCAACTTCATTCACGGCAATATTACTTATCTGGACGAATACACTCAAAATTTGTTGGAGATGATTTATCTCTACCAAAAACGCCATTCTAGCCATGATCCAGAAATTCAAGCATTAGCAGAGAAAATTGAGCTAGAATTTCTCATCGAAGATTTACAGAAGATGCTGTCTTCAATGAAAATGGGGACTGAGAGGATTCGTAATATTGTGCTGTCATTGCGAAACTTTTCGCGCATGGATGAAGCGGAGTTTAAGGTAGTTGATATTCATGAAGGTATCGAAAGTACGCTGTTGATTCTGCAACACCGCCTCAAAGATAAACCAGACCGTTCAGCAATTGAAGTGATTCGAGATTACGGCAACTTGCCTGAAGTGGAATGCTATCCTGGTCAACTCAATCAAGTATTGATGAACATCCTCGTAAATGCAATAGATGCTATTGATGAGGTATATATCAAGCACACCTATCAACAAATACAAGAAAATCCCGGTCAGATTACTATTTGTACGTCCGTAATTGATTCACAGTGGGTGGAAATTGCGATCGCTGATAATGCACAAGGAATGCCAGAATCGGTTCAAAGCCGGATCTTCGATCCATTTTTCACTACCAAACCTGTAGGCAAAGGAACAGGTATGGGTATGGCAATCAGCTACCAAATCATTACGGAGAAGCATAGTGGGAAATTGCAATGTTTTTCTACTCTTGGCCAAGGCACTAAATTCATAATTCAAGTGCCTATCCGACAAAAAGCTCCTCAAGCTGTCTAACAGATATTTATCTTGTTAATTGACGAGCATTATTATATGTATATTTTATTAATTACGTAATATCGGTTTTGGCTGATCACTAGAAGTATTCTTGTAATCTCAATCTTTTGATTCTGCAAGGACAGCAAAGTCTTCAATACATTTGCTTTTTTTGCTACGCCATAGAGCGGTAAAGTGAAGTTGCAGGATTTGCCGGAGGTAGCAATGGCGCGTAAACGCTTGATTATCGAGATGGGGATGGGGATAGACCAGCATGGACAAGAACCGACAGTAGCAGCGGCTAGGGCGGTACGTAACGCCATCGCTCACAATGCTTTACCCGGTGTTTGGGAAGTCGCTGGTTTGAGCGACCCTAATCAAATGATTGTAGAAGTTCAAGTAGCAGTACCCTATCCAGAACAAGTACGAGAAGCGGAGGTACTAGCTGTACTACCCTTTGGCCGTAAAACGCTCACCGTAGAACCTGGGGGAATGGTGGTTCAAGGGCGAGCAATTCCCGAACTCAACGATAAAAATGACGAAATGTTGATCGCGATCGCTGCTGTTACAGTTCTAATCGAAAATTAGTAGCTATTGCTAGCGCAACAAAGCAGAAAGAATATTGCTTGTACCAGAAATCTTAATTTTGTAGTGTGATAGGGTCTATGTCTCCGACAGGCTACGCCAGCCTCATTATTCAGCCAATCAATCAATACGGTTCAGACAAGAACCCCTTCTTATTTATTACGTAATTAATTTTATACTGAATATTTAAATAAATTTACTTATTGACAAAATACATATTGTCTTAGTTCGTAAACGAGGTATTCGCAAGTATTTTGTTGAGTGAGCAAACATCTCACTTTTTTATTCTCAATTGAGTAAATACACGGGAACTACTAGTTCTGGTTTATAGTCAGAAGTGTCACTATCTACATTAGCGATCGCAGTTGTATATGCTTGCTCTAACCTACCTTAACCTTTTGGTAAACTCTTATTCGCGTTTGCAAGTGTATATGGTTGTCGCTGTACATTATTAGCTATTTCTAACTTGTTTTTATAGATACACTAATCCTAACTTCCTAGTCAGCTTAACGCAGAGCTAAATTAGTTTTACTCATTAAAATAGCTCTTTGTTAAGAGAAAAAATTGAGTTAATCAATGGAATATTAGCATAATTGTTTGTATTTACCCTAAAACTTGAGGATAGCTATGCCAAAGCATACCCCACACTCTTTTGCAACCAAAAACCTATATACTAGACTTGACTTTGATAAATCTGAAACTTTTGTTAATTGTGATACCAAAACCTATTAATTTTTAGAAGATGTTCTAGTGTATCTATAGTTTTTAAGGTTTAGTAAAAACTATATCCAGTATCATCAATAAACTGCATTAATGTGGTGCAAAAATCAAGAGGGGAGTGAAAACATGGATTTACGTAGAGATGCATTGCAAATCCTCAGAGAAACTAGTCGAACTTTTTATATCCCAATTAGTCTTTTACCAACAGGATTACAAGAAGCAGTTGCGTCAGCATATTTGTGTATGCGTGCCATTGATGAAATTGAAGATCATCCAGAACTGGATAACCTTACTAAGGCAAAGCTGTTACGAACAATTAGCTTGACATTACAGGCGGGGGTTGATGGCTTCACAGTCGATGCTTTCTCAGCAGGATTTAGTGAACACGAGAATACTTTAGCAGAAGTTACAGTTGGTATTAGAGAATGGTCGCTACTAGCACCTGAGACTATTGCACCTCGGATTTGGGATGCCACTGCTGCAATGGCAGATCGAATGGCTTACTGGGCAGAAAGAAACTGGAAAATTGAAACAGAGTCAGATCTTGATCGTTATACATTTGGGGTTGCAGGGGCGGTGGGCTTGTTACTCTCTGATTTATGGACTTGGTACGATGGAACACAAACCAACCGGACTCAGGCAATTGGGTTTGGTCGAGGTTTACAAGCGGTTAACATCTTGCGTAACCATAGTGAAGACTTAAAGCGTGGGGTAGACTTCTTCCCAGAAGGTTGGAATGCAGTAAATATGCAAGAGTATGCGCGGCGTAATCTAGCACTAGCAGAAGCTTACACAAACTCTCTTCCTACTGGCCCAGCCTTAGACTTTTGTCAAATTCCCTTCACTTTAGCTCATGGCACTCTTGATGCTCTAGCTAATGGTAAAGAAAAACTCAGCCGGAGTGATGTTTTTGCACTCATTGAACAACTGGATGTGAACGTAAAAGCCAGCTAGGGACTGGGGACTGGGGAGTACAAGGAGAATAAATTACTGACTGTTGACTCTTAACAAATGACTAATGACTAACGACAACTAAAGGAGAGATATTTCAGTGAAGAAAACTTTATTCCTCAATCCTCCTTCTTTCGATGGATTTGATGGTGGTGCGGGTTCACGATACCAAGCTAAGCGCGAAATTACTTCGTTTTGGTATCCTACATGGCTAGCACAACCCGCTGCGCTAGTGCCAGGTAGCAGGCTAGTTGATGCTCCTCCACATGGTCAAACATTGGAAGATGTGCTGAAAATCGCCAAAGATTACGAACTAGTAATCATGCATACCAGTACACCCTCGTTGGCTAATGATGTCAAGTGTGCTGAGGCAATCAAAGCTACAAACCCAGATGTGCAGATTGGCTTTGTTGGCGCACATGTGGCAGTATTACCAGAGGAGACACTACGCGATCGCCCGGTCATTGACTTCGTATGTCGCAATGAATTTGACTATACCTGCAAGGAACTAGCTGAAGGCAAACCTTGGGAGGAAATCAAAGGTCTGAGCTACCGCGATCAAAACTCTCACATCCGCCACAATGAGGAGCGCCCATTAATTCATGATTGGGACGCTATGCCTAGCGTCCTCCCAGTTTATGGGCGTGATCTAGATATTAGAAAATATTTCATCGGCTACTTACTGCACCCTTACATTTCCTTTTATACTGGGCGCGGTTGTCCGGCAAAATGTACATTTTGCCTTTGGCCACAGACAATTGGCGGTCATCTTTACCGCCATAAAAGCCCTGAAGCTGTAGGACGCGAGATGGAAGAAGCCAAAGCCATCTTTGGCGACAAAGTGCGGGAATATATGTTTGATGACGATACCTTTACGATTGATAAACATCGAGCGATCGCCATTAGCGAACACATGAAGCGGCTTAAGCTTACCTGGAGTTGCAACGCCCGTGCAAACTTAGATTATGATACCCTTAAACAACTGCGTGACAACGGTTTGCGATTACTGCTGGTTGGTTTTGAATCTGGCAACCAAGATATTCTCAACCGGATTAAAAAAGGCATCAAGCTAGAAGTGGCGCGGGAATTTATGAAAAACTGCCATAAACTCGGCATCACCGTCCACGGTACTTTTATCATTGGTCTACCTGTTGAAACCCAGGAAACCGTAGAAGAGACAATCCGCTTTGCCTGCGAACTCAGTCCGCACACAATTCAAGTCTCCATCGCCGCGCCTTATCCGGGCACAGAACTTTATGAACAAGCCAAAGCCAACGGCTGGTTTACAAACCAAGCTTTAGTTGCTAACTCTGGCATTCAAACCTCGACGCTGCAATATCCCAATCTTTCTAGTGCGGCGATTGAAGATGCAGTTGAGCAAATGTACCGGAAATTTTACTTCCGTCCCAAGGCAATTCTGCCAATCGTGCGCGAAATGCTCACCGACCGACAAATGCTAGTACGCCGCCTGCGTGAAGGTGCAGAGTTCTTCTCTTACTTGAAAGAACGTCGCACTCAATCTGCGGTTAATGCACAATCTAATCAGACAGCTGTTGTCTAAAGGAATGTGAGTTCGACAAGCCTCTCCTAGCTTGAATAAAAGTTCAAGTCTGTCTCTCTGGAGCGAGAGGCACAGTTTTGCGTAGTAAAATCTCTGAAACGCTAATTAATAATAATTCAGGACTTACGCACTCAGATCCCCCAACCCCCTTAAAAAGGGTGCTTTAGAAGTTCCCCCCTTTTTAAGGGGAGCCAGCTCGGTGTTGGGGTCTCCCCAAGTGGAGCGACTGGCGTGGGCTAGGGGGGATCTAGGTTTCAAGCTTCAGTGCGTAAGTCCTATAATTCTCACTTTTCACTCCGGTCTGTACAATGTTTACTAGTCTATCTATCTCAATGTGTGTTAATAAGCTAATGCGCGTCTAGATTGTAGATTTTTGTATTAAGACTGTCTTTTGTCATTAGTCATCTGTCTTTTGAAATATTTATGACTAATACTTCTCTACGAGAGGCTACGCCAACGACTTACCTCGGCTCCGGTTGCTGAGCGCAGTCGAAGCACGCCCTTGGACTACGCTCAGGACAAGCTCGGCACAAGTCGCTCAGTACAAGTAACTAATGATCAATGACAATCATCATGAGTCAACATACAATTTTTTATGCAAATAGCTTATCTATTTTCACTATACTTATCTATTTTCACTATATTTTAATGGATGGATGGCTTTCTTTTTACTCTGAGCACAAAAATACCTCAAGTATTGATTGATCAAGAATATCTAGTTTCAAATCAAGTAAAACTTAGGAGTCTTTATGAGTACATTTGAGGAAAAAGCAAATTCTGAAGTAACTTTGAGCAAGGCTAATAAAAACAAACTGCATCTAGGTTGTGGTAGAAAAATTTTGGAGGAGTATGTCAACATTGATATCTTCCCAGTGCCAGGTGTAGATTTAGTTTGTGATATAAACGAGGGAATTCCTTTTGAAGATAATTCTTTTAGTGAAGCACTAGCAGTAGATTTCATTGAACATATACAGCCGACAAAAGCAATTAATTTAATGAATGAAGTTTATAGAGTTTTAAAGCCAGGAGGGGTTTTTAGAATACATGTTCCTGAAGCTCCTGGAATAACTGCTTATCAAGATCCTACGCACACCTGTTTTTGGAATGAAGAATCTTTTTCTTATTACATATACCAACATTATAGAAAAGAAAGATATGGTATTTACTATGGCATTATTGCCAAATTCAAATTAATTAGTTTAAAACGAAAAAGACACATGTGGCAAAAGTTTTTCAACAATTTAAATTGGAATTACTTAACAAATTATCTTCTTGATATAGAGTTAGAAGCTATTAAGTAATTATTAATTTGAAAAAAGCAATAGTTTTTTAATAACCTGTAGGGCTTGGGGTGCTACCATTGGTGTCAACTTAACGTGAAAGCCTAGTCTGATAAGCATTTCAAAGTTTTTCGATGTACCACCGAGACTTGAGATCCCCCCTAACCCACGCCAGTCGCTCCACTTGGGGAGACCCAAGACCGCGCTGGCTCCCCTTTTTAAGGGGGGAATTAGAATCGAATGCCCCCTTAAAAAGGGGGTTGGGGGATCTGAAACTACTGGAAATTGAGTGTTTGAGCTTAAGTTGACACCAATGAGGTGCTACTCGCACCCCGACTTAAATATAAATCAAATCGAAAAATGACCTTGATCGCCACCTCTGCAACGGTATTGGTGAGGGTAAATAAGCGATACCTACAGTTCTATAGAGCCACGGCTTAGTAACGTTGTTAAAAAACATTGACTTGAAAATTCTTATATAATAGTGATTCTGAGCTTTGGTAAGAGACAAAAATTATCTTCGTTTCTTTCTTATCCCTAATATTTCATGCCCAATAATCAAGTAATGTTGCGATCGCCTACGGCGGGGCGTAGCCCATCGCATCGTCGTATCATTATCAATGGTGATGACTTCGGTTTTTCTAGCGGTGTCAATCAAGCGATTATCAAAGCGCATGAACAAGGTGTACTGACCAGTACCAGCCTGATGGTAACAGGTGAAGCAGCCCAAGAAGCGATCGCCTTGGCACGTACTCACCCCAACTTAGGAGTCGGTCTACACCTAGTACTAGTGTGTGGTCGGGCGGTTCTGCCACCTGACCAGATTCCCCACTTGGTTGACTCAAAAGGTAACTTCTCAGAAAGCCCCTTACAAGCTGGGTTGCGCTACCAATTCCATAGCGCTACTCGTGAGGAACTGCGTCATGAAATCCGCGCTCAATTGGCAAAATTCTGCGAATCTGGGCTATCTCTGTCCCATGTTGACGGACATTTACATCTGCACGCTCATCCAGTGATCCTAAATATTCTAGTTGAGTTGGCGCAAGAGTTTGATATTCGCGTCATCCGTCTGCCATCTGAAGAACTGGCGATGACCTTGAAGCTTGACCGTCGTGGATTATTAAATAAATTAGTCTGGTCGGGGGTATTTGGTGGACTACGCCGCTACGGTGAGGGTTTGCTGACATCTCAAGGCATTAGCTTCGCTCAACGGGTCTATGGGTTACTGCAAACTGGCAATATGACCGAGGAATACTTGCTCGGTCTGATACCCCAAATTCGGGCAGACTTAGTAGAAATTTATTCTCATCCGACAATAGTTAACATCGGGGAACCACTGAACGGTTCCCTAGGCGCGGGTGAAACAGAGCTCGCTGCTCTGTTAAGCGAGCAAGTGCGCCAAGTATTGGCTAGTAATGGCTTTGAGTTGACTAACTATATGAAAGCGAGCGGTTGTTGAGGAGGCGTTATCAAATACTCAATTTGTTGTAGTGGTATGTTTTTTCAAATCCTCCAGGTTACAGACTTCCAAAGCTCTAGCATGAGTAGCTGATAGCACAACGTGTGGAGCAACACCAGCATCGAGAGCTTCTTGCCAACGAGCAGCACACAAACACCAGCGATCGCCTGGCTTCAATCCAGGAAAATTAAAATCAGGAACAGGTGTGCTCAAGTCGTTCCCTTGTGATTTGGTGAAAGCAAGGAATTCTGCTGTTACTTGGGCACAAACAACGTGCATCCCAAAATCTTGACCACCTGTATTACAAAACCCATCGCGATAATACCCAGTCATGGGAGAAGTACAGCAAACTTCCAGATTTGTGCCTAGTACGTTTTTAGCTTCTGTCATAAAAATCTCCATTTGTCATTGGTCATTGGTCATTTGTCATTTGTCATTCTTCCTGCTCCCCATTCCCCATTTCCCAGTCCCCATTCCCCATTCCCCTAGTGTCCCTTACCTACTCCTAGATAAAGTTCACCAACTTTAGGGTTATTTAACAATTCTTCACCAGGGCCGGAAATTGCATCGCGTCCAGACTCTAACACATAACCGCGATTGGCCATTTCCAAAGCTTTACGGGCATTTTGTTCAACTAAGACTATAGCTGTACCCGCTTGGTTAATTTGTTTAACCTGCTCAAACACTTGCGTTACCAAAATGGGCGATAAGGCAGCAGAAGGCTCATCCAAAAGTAGCAAGCTAGGTTCTAGCATCAAAGCTTTACCCATCGCTAACATCTGCCGTTCCCCTCCAGAGAGTGTGCCAGCGCGTTGACGACGGCGATCGCTTAATCTAGGGAACATGGTAAAGATTTTATCCTTGAGCGGTTTCAGGGAAATATTCCGCACAAAAGCGCCCATTTCTAAATTTTCTTCAACACTGAGGGAGGGGAAGACATTGGCAATTTGTGGTATGTAGCACATTCCCCGCTGAACTATTTGATTCGACTTTAACCCCACGATATTCTCACCTTTGAAGCTAATTGTGCCTGTATGGGGAATTAAAAGTCCAAAAATAGCTTTTGCCAAGGTAGATTTACCAGCACCGTTGGGGCCAATTACTGCCACCAATTCTCCTGGTGCAACCCGAAAATTCACACCTTGCAGAATATCTACATCTTTGATGTATCCGGCGTGGACGTTTTGAACTTCTAGCAAACAGTCATTTGTCATTTGTCACTTGTCATTTGTCAACAGCCAATTTCAGTTATCAGTTAGCAATGAGCAGCTTGTTCACTGATAACTGTTGACTATTATGGGGTTTTTTGCAACTCAGGTCGTTCTTCTGGGAGGATTGCCCCTTCTACTGGGCAAACTTGGAGACATATACCACAGTCGATACAAGTAGCAAAGTCAATCCAGTACCAATCGGTTCCCTTGGTATTTTTGCCTGGGCCATCATGAATGCAAGCTACTGGACAGGCATCTACGCAGTCGGCAACGCCTTCACAAACTTCAGTAACAATTGTGTGCGACATATTCTTGATTCCCTCTCTTCTGTATCGGCTATTTCTAGCCTAGCAGGGGACTGGGGACTCTTAAGAAGGGGAAAAGGTTAAAGGGTAAGGGGATAGTTTTTCCCTTTCCCCCTTACCCCTTCCCCTTTTGCCAATGCCCACTAACGCAATGATTCAATTGTGGGTGAACCATCAGCTTTGATCCAGGCAATTTGGGCGATGCTGCGATCGCGTGCATATTGTCGGATAGCGTCTGCATCCCTTCCTCCTAAATCCATTTCTACCCGCACCAGATGAGTAGAATCTCTGAGTTTTTGGGCGTAGGCAAAGGCTGCGACATCAGCATTTGGTGTTTCTGGTACTACTAACCAGTTACTAGCCGGGGTTGTTTGTGGTAATTGCTGAGTAGACAATAAAACTTGGTATAAATTTTCAATGTTGAGTACAAAACCAATTCCGGGAATATTTTCACCTTGAGGATGATATAGCCCCAAAAGTTGGTCGTAGCGACCACCCCGCCCTAAAATTTGGGCTTGTGACTCGGTATCACTAACAACTTCAAAGACGATACCAGTGTAATAGTCTATGGTTTGGATGAGGCTGAGGTCGAGGATTAACGGGAAATTTTTCTCTGATTCCAGTAATTCTACTAGGGATTTGAGATTATTCACCGCCTCTTGCTGTTCGCTGTCTAGATCTAGGCTGCTGACTTTTTGTAACACATCCGCATTTTTGCCACGCAAATCTAACATGATTCTGGCACGTTCGCGTAGTTTGTCACTTAGAGGCAGAGTATCTATAGTAATGCGGTCGAGATGAGCGATCGCAGTACGAACCTGATCTTGTAAATTAACAGGGAAGGCACTAAGGAGCGATCGGGTAATTCCTGCTTCACCTAAAATTAAATGCCACCCCTTCAAACCCAGTGCTGCTAAACAATCTGCTACTAATAGCAGCACTTCTGCATTTGCCAGCAATCCGCCAGTACCTAACAACTCCACTCCAGCTTGATAAAACTCTTGCTGGCTATTGTGCTTGCTTTCCCAAGTGCGGCGAAATACATTGGCATTATAGTACAGCCGTTGCGGATAAGTTACACCTGCCATACGAGTGACAACGGTACGAGCAATTGATGCTGTCAATTCTGGACGTAGCCCTAATTCTTCATCTTCGGTATTTTGTAGTTGAATCACCATCTGGCGCTGAATGGCTTCCCCGGCCATTAGGGTATCCATACGCTCTAGAGTTGAGGTGATAATCCTGTGATATCCCCAACGGTGAAACACCTGCTGTAACCTATCTTCAATCCAGCGTTTTTTCGCCACATCCAAGGGCAATAAATCCCTGGCTCCCGCTGCTGGTTGATACACCATTATTTTTTCTTCCCACCAAACAAACCACCGAACAAACCACCGCTCCCAGATTTATCTGGTTGCTTACCTCCATTATCAGCAGGTGTAGTCACTTTAGGATTACTGGGTTGTTGTCCCAATGCTTTATCTATTTTAGGTTTCCATTGCAACGCTATTTGGTCATTGGGATCTAATTTCAAAGCGTTGTCAAAGTGAATTTTTGCCATTTTTAGCTGGTTTTGCTTTAAATACACCAATGCAATCAAGCTATGGCAGTGACTATTTTTAGGTTCTAGTTTCAGGGCATCTTGCAACTCTACTTTGGCTTGGGCAAATTGGTTTTTGTCAATCAAAGTTTGAGCGCGACGCACATACTGTTCTACAACTGAGTCTTCTTTTGCTGGCGCTGGTGCTGGTGTACTTGCTGTATTTGGCTTGGACGTGTCTGAGTTAATTTTGGTTTGAGTAGGTAGCGGTGCTGCGGATGATTTACCCCCATTCCGCATTAAGTACACTAAATTCAACTCACTAACTTGGGCAATGACTTGCAGCACTTGCTGTAAAGAATCATATTGGGTTTGGGCGATTTTTGCGATCGCACTTTTATAAAAGTGATCGATATTAGGCGCACCAGCTAACTGTTTAGCTAAGTCGGTGTTCAGTTCTACCGAGGCAGATTCTTGTAACAAGCGCCTACCCATTTGCGACAAAATTAGAATATATTCCGCGCGAGCCGCTTCTCCAGAAAGTTTTTCATAAGCTGGGTTAACTAGCTTTGATAACAACTCGTTGGCTAGCTGTTTTTCCGCAGCACTTGCAGTAACACTACTATCAGGGTGTAAGCGGCGGGCAATTTTGAGATAGCGTTTGCGGATATCTTTAACATCCGCGTCAATTGGAATACACAAAATTGCGTGATGATCTATGAAATCATACTTAAAAAGTCCACGATCTATTTTAAAAGACATAGAGCGGTGTTGCACCAAAGGAGCAGTTAGATTTTTTCTAGTTTACTTTGCTTGATCAGTGATCCGTCAGTAGCAAATTGTCATTTGTCAAGGGTCGAGGGTCAAGAGTCAAAAGTCAAAAGTCATTAGTTTTCTTTGCCCCCCAGCCCCCCAGCTCCTCATACCCAGGTTGACAGTGGCGGAACTTGCAAAAGTTCACGACTGAGAGTGTTGTGAATATAACCATTTGTGGCGAGAATTCTACCTGACTCAATTTTTAAAGGAGTGCCATCATAAGCGGTGACTGTGCCCCCGGCTTCTTGTAACAAAATTATCCCAGCGACAATATCCCAAGGAGAAAGCCCGCGTTCCCAGTAGCCATCGACACGTCCACAGGCAACATGCGCTAAATCCAGCGCTGCTGAACCGCTACGCCTGACTCCTTGAGTGAGGTGGGTAAGGTGACAAAATTCTGCGTAGTTGTTATCAGATGTTTCGCGGCGATCGTAGGCAAATCCTGTCACAAGCAGGCTTTTTCTGAGTTCTGATGTTTGCGACACTTTGATCGGGCGACGGTTGCGTGTTGCTCCTAAACCAGCAGCGGCCCGGAATAGCTCATCATGCAAGGGGTCATAAATTACACCAACTTGCGGAACGCCATTAATTAATAGCCCGATGGAAACCGCGAAAAAGGGATATTGATGGGCGTAGTTGGTTGTCCCATCTAAAGGGTCTATTGCCCAGAGGTATTCATTTTCTTGATTTCCTATTTTCCCTGATTCTTCCGCAAGGATAGAGTGCTGAGGAACGTGGCGGCGCAAAACGTCTAAAATCAACTCTTCTGAGGCTTTATCGGCAGCAGTGACTAAATCACCAGGGCGTCCTTTTTCAATAATTGCATCTTCTAATTTACCTAAGTAGCCTTGTAAAAGAGCACCAGCAGCTAGCGCTGCTTCGGTGGCAATGTCTAGAAAAATTTGTAGATTTGTCATTTGTCCTCTCTTACAAAGTTCTGATCGCTATGCGGGTCGACTGCCCAACCGTTCTGAAAGAACGGTTGCCTTGTGTCTTTTAGACACAAGGCAGAGGCGCAAAGCCTTGCGCCTCTCGGCAGTAAAACAGACCATCGGAGGAAGCCTCTCTACGAGACGCTCCGCGAACCGCTCAGACTTTGCGCTTTGTCATTTGTTATTTGTCATTTGTAGCGTACCCCTACGCTTAAGCAAGCTACGCGTAGCGTCTCGTAGAGAAGTCGTTGGCGCAGCCTCTCGTAGAGAAGTATTTGTCATTTGTCTCCTACTTCCCCACTCTTTCACTTATTACTCAGCACTCAGCACTCATTAGTGTTCAAAGATTTTGGCGGCGGAACTCAGCGGGAGTGAGGCGCATGGGTTTTTCTGGGTTCCAGATTCCTTGCCCCATGAGTCTAGCCCATTGTTGGGCACGTTCTAAACGCTGGTTATATTTATGGTTAGGCGATCGCCCAACGAATAGTGCATTTCCTTGTTTAACTAATTCTTCATTCAATAACACTTTATCTTTCCACACATAGGCTAGAGTCCGCCCGATTTTGTCTTTTGCTTCTAAATCAAACTCCAGTATTACAGGTTGTTCAGCATTGCCAGTCAGATCCTCTAACTGTTCTTTTGCTGCTTCTCCCCAAGGGCGCTGTCGTAAATCTGGTGCATCAACACCAATTAACCGCACTTGAGAAATTAAGTTTGGTTGTTCAGCCATACCTAACACTTCCAAACTTTGCCCACTAACTACTCGTGCTACTTTCACTTGGGCTTGATTGTCTGCAAGTTGATTTTTGTTTTGGCAACTCATTAGGAGCAATAGGCAAGTTAAAATGGCTATTTTTCGGCTCCAGATGCCAAGATATGGGGGTATGGGGTAGAATGTCTTTTTGATTTTTAGTACCCATGCAGTCAAAGTTACTAGAACAATCATTATTTATAGTGAACTGGTTTGTACGCTTTTAATTTTTGGGGCGTTTTTTGAACATTTTTTGAACTCGCCAGTGTGTTTATTGGGCGACCGCCACTAAATAATTAGTACTTTGAAACTTGGGGCGATCGCTATGGCTTATTCCTCATCTAACGGTAAACCCGCTTTAACTTTTCCACGACCAAAATAGCGCCCAAACTGGAGTTCATAAACTTCATCTTCGTCTTGTGTCTCTACCTCTAAGTCGGAACGTGGGTAACTCACACACAGCAAAGCGTAACCTTGCCGACGCAACTCTGGCGACAAGCCGATCGCCTCTGGTTGGTAAATTTCTCCCGACAATACTCTGACAGCACAAGTGGTGCAAGCCCCATTGCGGCAAGAAAACGGCAGTTCTACCCCCTGTTTTTCGGCACTGTGCAGGATGTAGCGGTCTTCTGACACTTGCAGGGTGTGTATTTCGCCAGTGGCGCGATCGCGAACTCTAATTGTGTATGTAAGGGACATGTGGATATGGGATTTTAGTTTTGAGATTAAATCTAAAAATGTCTTCTTTTATCTTTGCATTTTCTGCGATTTCAAAGTACAATCGTAACTTGTGGCACCTGGAGAGGTGGCCGAGTGGTTGAAGGCGCAGCACTGGAAATGCTGTTATGCAGCAATGTATACGAGGGTTCGAATCCCTCCCTCTCCGTTTTCAAACTTAAACTAAGTTTAATCACTTGTACCATTCTCATGTTCATTGGGGAATGGGGACAGAGAATAATTAATGACCCTTGACCCTTGACCAATGACCAATACTCCGACTTACCTCAGCTTTGCCACTCCTCCACTCTTAATATCAGCCCAGCAATTTGCTTGATTAAGCTACACTAATTGATAAATAGAGTGGAAATGGATTTATATGCGCTTGCCTATTGTTATTAGTGCGGGATTATTAATGTTTCTGGGTTTAAACACACCAGTAATGCCTAAATCCCCCATACAGGTTGCACAATCATCAGAGATCACGAACTCCAACTCAAAGCAATTAACGAATAATCCTCAATTAAAACAATTAAGGATTAATCGCCGATTGTGGCGTCAGCAAAAAATTAACAACTATCGCTATACACTTAGTAACAGTTGCTTTTGTATTCCTGAAGCCAGAGGGCCGGTAGTCATTGAAGTACGTAACGGCAGAACGACTTCCATAACTTCTGTGCAGACAGGTCAGCCAGTTGCCAATCCAGAGTTTTTCCGAACATACAACACAGTTCCTAAGCTGTTTAATTTGATTAGGAATACAATCAGCAGTGGACAATCCGAGCTTGCTGTGGAGTACAACCCGAAGCTTGGCTATCCAACCCAAATTAATATTGGTAATCTAGCTGCCGATGCTGGAATATTTACTACAATTGAGAATCTGCAAGAGATTCGATAAGTAGCAATTGGTATTAATTCGTACTGTAATCAATGTGCGATCGCGCTGGATTTAAACTTTAGGGACTGGAAGGATTTCCAGTCCCTAGTAGTTTATCGCATTAATTTTGCTGCTAAATCTGTAAATTAAATAAAAAATAATCCGAAATCCTGCAAATTGTATTTGAATTTTAATATATGACAAGATTAACTTATATAAGCTTCCTCGTATGCCAAAATACAGCGTTAGCGAAGTTTTAGAAATTCTTAAAAATCTGACGGCTGAAGAAAAATTAGAACTGCAACAGTTTTTACCCAGCGTCTTAGACACTCTACCTACTGCTGCGAAATCTTTAGAATCCCATTCTCAAAATATTGGAGGCATCAACATAGGTAGTGGTAACTCTGATATTGCATTTAATCAACTTCAAGCAGATAGGGGAAGCACACTCAATCAAAGTAGAACGCAAGCTAGACTTCAGAATGCTGATGTACAAGAAGCCTTAAAGTTACTCTCAACATTAAAACAAGATATTTCGGTAAGTAATGCCTTAAACCCTATTGAAAAGAAAACTTTAGAAGTTCCTATACAAACAATTGAAGAGGAGTTGAAAAAGCCCAAGCCAGATAAAAGCTTAGTAGACCAAGCAATTGAAGCGTTGAACAAAGGATTAACAGGGGTAGCACAGCTTGCTGACCCAGTTTTAAAACTAGCCCCTCTGGTTGCTAACGTGTGGGCAGGGATATGAGCGAAGAATTTCCCAATCGCCAGAATGAACCTAGCCAAAATATTAGTAACGTTTCAATGGGTGACAGTAACGTTGTCACCTTTAACCAAACTCAGATTCTACAAATCTCTGTTGACGAGATTAAAACCCGCCAATTTAGAGAAACTTCACCCTACAGAAGCTTAAAGACATTTGAGCCAGAAGATAAAGACTTATTTTTTGGACGTGACCAATTTCTCACAGGTTTGGTAAATGAACTAGAACACACTAACCTGATTTTACTTTTAGGTGCTAGTGGTAGTGGTAAATCATCTGTTGTGCGTGCCGGGTTAATTCCTTGGCTACTAGAAAAAAGAGGATCACAGTTAGTATACCTAACGTTTACTCCAGATGCAGACCCCTTTGAATCTTTTTATACTAGCTTACGCAGTAAATATAGACAATCTGAAGCTCAAATTGCTCTTGAAGCAAAGACTAACACTTTAACTCAGGTGGTAATGCAGTTAAAGCAGCCTGATTCTTATTGGTTCATTTTGATTGATCAGTTTGAGGAATTATTTACTACTACTCAGCCTCAAAAGTGCGCTCAGTTTATTGCTAGCTTAGCGAAATTGAGTAAAAATAACCCCCCAGGCGTCAAAATTGTGGCAACGATGCGGGCTGATTTTCTTGATAAATTAAGCCCTTATCCCCAGTTTGTAAAAGCTACAGAGAAACATCGTCCACTAATTGCAGAAATGCAAGCCGATGAGTTGCGATTAGCTATTGAACAACCTGCGGCACATCACGGTGTAGTATTTGAAACTGGCTTAGTTGGAGAAATCATTAAGGATATTCAGGGACAAGCAGGTTATTTACCTTTATTACAGTACACTTTAAATTTACTTTGGGAAACAGAAGTAACAAATAATAGTATCCAAGACCGCACATTAAATACTAGCACTTACCGTCAGTTGGGTGGTGTCAGGGGTGCGCTGCAACAACGAGTAGATGCCATTTATGAGGCATTATCTGAACAGGAAAAGTTAGCTACTCAGAGCATTTTTTTGAAACTAGTTGATATCGGTAAAGATTCTGAATCTGGTACTGAATGGAAGCCAGTCCGCAGAAGGGCATTGATGTCTGAGTTCAGCAATGAACTTGAACAAAATGTACTGATGAAATTGATTAATGAAAATTTATTGGTTAGTAACAGTCAATTAACGTCTCAACAATCTACAGTAGAAATTACTCATGAAATACTGCTTACCTCTTGGAATAATCTCAATATTTGGATTACAGAAAATCGTCAGGCTATAGCTCTACGTAACAGACTCAATGACGATGTAGCCCACTGGCAAACAAGGAAAGCAGAAGATGAACTGTGGGCTGGTTCAAAGTTAGAGCAAGTTTTAGAACTGCGAAAAGACTCTACATTTAATCAAGTGTTGGGTGGGTTTAGTCCTACTGCAAATCAGTTTATTAATGCTAGTGTTGGTTTACGCGATCGCATCCAAAGACGGAAAATAGCAATTGCGATCGCTTTCTCTGCAATCATTGCAGCAGGTGGAATAGCTTTTGGCTGGCAGCAGCAGCAGTCTAAACAAATTATTGAAGCTGTTTTCCTTAGCACAGATACAACAAAAATTCTCAACTCCTTACCTGATTTCCTCAAAGAAGCAGATAGGCTTAAAAATGACGGAAATATAGAAGAATCCCTGCCTTACTACCGACGGGTAAGAGCAGAAACTATCAAGCTGATTAGGAACTTCAAAGACAATCCAAAAGAAAAATTAAAAATCCAAAAATTATCAGATGCCTCTGAAGAAGCTTTGGCACAGGTGATTAAAGCAAAGCTATTTAAAAATCTTGAGGATGAGTTAAACAATGGTGATTATGATCAGGCTCTCAAAAAAACCTATGACATTTTAATGTCTGAAAATATTGGTGCAGGAGCGGATTTAAATAATAATCGTAGACTTGATAATCAAGATGAAGCGGATTTAATCCCTTGTAAAACTTTAATAGAACTTAGAGAAAAATGGCTTAAATATACCAATAATTATTGTGATTGGTATGGTAAAGACTCTCCTTATGAAGCTCCTAGTTGCACACAAATAGGCAAAGAGACTTTAACAACAGCAATATTTGAATTTCCTTATGATTATGCAATAAAACGTATTGACTTTTGCTCTCAAAAAGTCTAATTTTCCTTTTGCATTAAGAATTAAATATAGTAATTATTTGTCGAAGAAATTCAATTGTAAATGCTAAAAGAAAACATTTTATTTACCACATCAGCAACAAAACAGTATGAGCAAGACAAACAATTTAACTCAGCTAAAGTCGGCTACAGCAACTTTAGTGGTTCCTTTATATATTTTGGCAACTTTTACCACAAGTTCTGCTGAAGTTCCTAAAACTGCGGTGATTCACTATGCATCTGATCCTGGAGTCAGGCTGCTTCTAGGTGCTACAGATTCTATGGTGGCTAAACCAGGACAGCGAATGCAACAGTATAAAGATGCTGTGGGAGTTCCTGGTTCTAAGAAATCCCTATCACGGCTTAGTCTCCCAAATCCAACGCATAACAAAATTGGAGCGTTAGTACAAGCTGGCCCTGCTCCTGTCAGCTCTGTTTACACATTTCCTTGTAAGGTGAGTGGTTCTGTTTACTTTGGTTGGCGAAAGCAAGGCGGTTCATGTAGTCATGGATTATGGGTAGTACCAGTTGCATCTCAGTTGCACAGTTCCAAAGTTCGATCTTTAGCCTCTAAGAATACACACAGTGCCACAGCTTCTAAAAATCTCCTACAAGCTCAAGCTGCTACTGACCTAGTTAGGTATTACTGTAGTACGGTAACAACCTCAAAAATAGGTGAATGGATAACATCAGCAGGTTTACCTTCATTGGAAACTGCTTGCCAGGAATCTACCCAAAAATGTGAAGAAACTACAGGTAGCAAATGTTTAGTAGCAAGCTTAGGTGATTGGAGTGTCAATGATCCCAATTTAGCAGTGTCAATGCAGTGTGGTAGTAATCAAAGTTCTGTGATTTCCGCACGTACTCGTCAAGGCAATGGTTCGCTGATAGACAGATTGCTTTCAGAAATAACGCAGATGTCTCAAGCTGTCAGAGGTATTAACTGTGCAGCTAGTATTTACCACCCAAACGAAGTAATTGTTTCACCATCTAACGATGAGTTGACTTTAATCCAAACTAATAATACTGGTGGCAATGTAGAAATTAATGTTTTGGTTGGATCTGTCAATATTGTTTCGGTTGGAAGAACAAGCGGATTCAAAGTAGACAAAGGGTTCAGATATGCTCTAGGGGAAAATAAACCGACGCCGCTAGACTGCGATCGCATATTTAAATCGCAGCCTGTTCAAGAGTTTTTAGACACTGCCAACTGGCCACAGGAAGTCGCAGGAGAACTGCAAAGTTACCGCTCAGGTTTCTGTAAATCTCGTGAGCGACCCCCAAATAATGGTGGTGGTGGCCCTGATATCTGGATAGATCCTTTTGGTGGTAGAGGTGGTGGAGGTAGTGATAGACCAACTAGACCTGGTGTTAGTGGCCAGTAACAACTTCTAGAACACCGATTCAGTATTCAAGATAGGGGCGAGAAAAACCGATTATTTCGTAGAGACGTTGCAATGCAACGTCTCTACAGTCAATGATAATTGGTCGTTTTACTGAATCGATTCTCTAGTAGTCTATCAAGTCAACTTTGCTGGGTGAGGATTGGGGAAAGGGCAAGGGATAAAACACATGCATCCCTTTACCCCACCAAGTTCACGCAAGCAAACTACTAGTCTCGTTTTCAATATTTGATTCCTTTAAAACGTTTTTGTGCGGTTTTAAACGCTTCTTGCATTACAGACTGAATTTTCTGGGGATCGGGTTTCTTACCTCCCATTAAATCACCGAAGTAAACGCAGGCTGCTTCACCTAATGACCAAGTATAAGCAGCTGCCCAAGAAGCAGCGATCGCACTGCCAAAACCAGGCACAAATTTGATTAACTCCCGTGCGATCGCCTGTGCTAAAAAACCGCCTGCGATCGCACTGACAACACCCCCAGCTTGAGACGGGGTTAGCGTTTGCCCATACAATTTTCCTAGTAAACCCACCATTGATACTTGCAAGGCAGTCAAAACCGGCATTGTGGCAAATGGCAGTGGTACAGCCGCGAGGGTTGCGGACATAATTGCAAATGGCAAAATATAACGGCGTCCAGCATCTCGGTAAAGATTGCCAATTTGCTCACCAACTTCCTCCTGATCCAATAACTGATACATTGCCTTAGCTTCTGCTTCTGGAAGCAGTTCTGCTAAAGCATCTCTCAGGGCTTCTAAGCCATAAAATACGGGAGTGTAGCCGTCTTCTTCTAAGGTAAAGTCAATCATGACAAAGCGATCGCACAGTTTTGCAAAAGTTTGCTGCATGGCGGCAAATGCGCGATTGACTTCCTGATAATCTGGCGGATAGGCAGGATGATCAGCAGTATTGGAGGGATAAACTTCGTGCAAACAGGTAACTACTAGCAGACAGGGAATATCTGGATACTGCTGACGTAGCTGCTGAGCAATTTGTCGCAACGTGTCGGTTGCAAAATCATTAATTTTGACGGTTAAAATCAGAACTCTGGCGCGGCGACTTTCCTGTTGCAGATCGCCAACCAACTCCTGAATGATTGCCTGAGTATTCTGATTTACATCTCCCAGCCCCACCGTATCAGTAAAAATCAGTAACGGCAGGTCACTAGAAGGATAGGCATAACGCTGGGTGTTTTGTGTGTGGGGACGAAATCCCTGACCCACAATCTCGGCAGAAACTCCCGTTAGCCCCCGCACAATCGAACTTTTTCCGGCTTGGGGTTTACCAATTAAAAGAGCTTCAGTGGTTGGTAGTTCGGCGCGAACTTTTTCTAAAATTTCTGCCACCTGAGCTTCGCTAACGCTAAACCAATCAACAACAGTATGTGCCAGTTGTTCTACGGGTAAAAGTTGCGTCAAGCGTTCTGTTGCTTTATTCCAGACACCAGTAATGCGATTTGTCCAGGAATCATTACCAGACTTAGTTGTCACAGTATCAGGAGACAGCGCTGTGGGGGTATTTCCCGCGCTAGTCCGCTCAACGGGGGGAACCCCTGGCTGGCTTGACTTGATGCGACTGTCGTTTGATTCACTGAATTGCTGAGAATTATCTGACGGCGAGTCAGGATCACGTTGCTCGGTCATTCCCATCAAAACGGTAGGTAGAATTTAAACTACATCCTGTCTATATCTATCGTACGTCAAGGGTCTTTCAAGATTCCCGATTTTTTAAAGAAGTTGGGAATCTTGCTGTTCAGGTATCCTATGAATTAATGATGAGATTTGGATACAGCATGGCAGACAATACCGATAATCTTGACTCATTTCGTGCTTTGGCACTCCAAGTTACGTGTCATGCAGTCAATCAAGCACGTGATCGCACTGAAGCGCGATCGCTCATCCAAAACTCTATCAATCGCTTAGCGCCAAAAATTGCTGCCAGTATTGCGTTTATTGGCTCTGATTGTCGTTTAATAGTACTGCCAGAATATTTCCTCACAGGTTTTCCGATGGGTGAGTCTCTAACGGGGTGGGCAGAAAAAGCCTGTTTAGAGATGGCTGGTGCTGAGTACGAAGCACTTGGTAAAATTGCCCAAAAACATCAGATATTTTTAGCTGGGAACGCCTACGAACTCGACCCCAAATTTGTGGGATTATACTTCCAAACCAGTTTTGTTATTGACCCATCTGGCTCAATTGTATTGCGGTATCGGCGGCTAAATTCTTTATTTGCTCCCACACCACATGATGTCTGGGATAAGTATCTCGACTGCTATGGCTTAGAGGGAGTTTTTCCCGTTGCTAAAACTGAAATTGGGAATTTAGCAGCTTTAGCATCAGAAGAAATTTTATATCCAGAAGTGGCACGATGTTTAGTAATGCGTGGGGCAGAGATTTTTTTGCACTCCACTTCAGAAGTGTATAGCAAAAATCTCACGCCTAAAGACGCGGCAAAAATCACTCGTGCCGTGGAGAATATGGCATACGTAGTCTCAGCAAACACCGCAGGCATCGTTAATAGCTCTATCCCCAGTGCTTCTGTAGATGGTGGTTCTCAAATCATTGATCATCGCGGAATAGTTTTAGCCCAGACAGGTGCAGGTGAGAGTATGGCAGCTTTTGCAGAGATTGACTTAGCTGCTTTACGCCGCGATCGCCGCCGAACCGGGTTAAATAATTTACTTTCACGCCAGCGCTTTGAATTATACGCACAAAGTTACAACCAGTCACACTTCTACCCCGCTAATACTATGCTAGAGGCAGAAGTAGACCGCAAACACTTCATCCAAACACAACAAACAACCATCGAGCGCTTAGCCAAACTGGGGATAATTTGAATTGGGAATTGGGCATTGGGAGTAATAACAAATGACAAATCACAAATGACAAAACCAATAGAAGTCCGCAACCCCCGGACTGGCAAATTTGATTACGTGATTTTACCCCCGCCTCCAAAGCTGCTGGCACAGCAATGTAACCGTATACGGAGGGCGCAAATTCGCTGGCAGCAGTTGGGTTTAGAGGGGAGAATTGAAGCCTTGCAGCAGTGGAAACAAGCCATATTATCTGGACGCGATCGCTTGACAGAGGCATTGGTAAATGATACGGGAAGATTGTCAGTTTCGATACTGGAAATAGATTCTTTCCTCGCTAGTATTGACCGCTGGTGTGGGTTAGCGCCAGATTTGCTACAAGAGTCTGCAAGAAACACAGCCATCCCGTTTATTGCACTGCAACAAACTTCAGTTCCTTACCCTCTAGTTGGAATAATCAGCCCGTGGAACTTCCCGCTATTGCTATCAACAATTGATACCATTCCGGCATTATTGGCGGGTTGTGCAGTGATTGTCAAACCTAGTGAGATTGCTCCCCGCTTTGTAGCACCGTTGATTACAGCACTCAATGCCATTCCCAAATTGCGCGACGTATTAAGTTTTGTTGAGGGAGCGGGTGAAACTGGAGCTGCTCTGATTGAATGTGTAGACTTAGTGTGCTTTACAGGTAGCGTAGCGACAGGACGAAAAGTCGCAGAAGCAGCAGCTAAACGGTTTATTCCAGCTTTTTTGGAATTAGGAGGAAAAGATCCTGCGATCATTTTAGCATCAGCCGATTTAGAATTAGCAACCTCAGCGATTTTATGGAGTTCAGTCGTCAACACCGGACAATCATGCCTTTCAATTGAGCGGATTTACGTTGCTGAATCTATATTTGAAAAGTTTGTGCATCAACTAATAGCCAAAGCTTCTCGTCTTCAGCTAGCATATCCCACAGTTGAAACTGGAGAAATTGGCCCCATCATTGCCGAAAAACAGGCAGCAATTATTAGTGATCATCTTCTAGATGCAGTTGAAAAGGGAGCAGTAATTCACTGTGGCGGTGAAATTGAAGACTTAGGCGGGGGTTGGTGGTGCAGTCCAACAGTTCTCACTCAAGTCAACCATTCTATGAAAGTAATGACTGAAGAGACTTTTGGCCCGATTATGCCAGTGATGCCTTTTGCCACAGTTGAGGAAGCGGTGTATCTAGCAAACGACTCAATTTATGGACTGAGTGCAGCGGTTTTTGCCGAGCCAGAAGCAGAAGCGTTAGCAATTGCCCAGCATATAGATGCAGGTGCCATCAGTATCAATGATGCTGGACTCACTGCCATCATGCACGAGGGAGAGAAAAACGCCTTCAAATTCTCCGGTTTGGGAGGGTCACGCATGGGTGCGGCGGCGCTGAAACGGTTCATGCGAAAAAAAGCTATTTTAATTAAAACCAACTCTACTAGCGACCCCTGGTGGTTTGATCATGGGAAATGAATGGAGAGCAGGGGAGGCAGGGGAGGCAGGGGAGGCAGGGGGAGAAAAAAAATTAGGACTTTACGCAAGAACTCTCTGAAATTTTTATTCCTTTGCGACCTTGGCGTCCTTGGCGGTTCGTTTTTTCATGATTTTGCATCGCCCTGCAACTCAATTGCATCGCCCTGCAACTCAATTGCATCGCTCTGCAACTCAATTGCATCGCCCTGCAACTCAATTGCATCGCCCTGCAACTCAATTGCATCGCCCTGCAACTCAATTGCATCGACCTGCAACTCAATTGCATCGCCCTGCAACTCAATTGCATCGACCTGCAACTCAATTGCATCGACCTGCAACTCAATTGCATCGACCTGCAACTCAATTGCATCGCCCTGCAATCTTACTGATCAACCAGCATTCAGGATATGGGAACATAATTAAGTTGTAGCTAACCACCTACATAGAGGTTTAAAGTGGATACCATCGAAATCCCTGCTCTGAATCGCCCAGTAGATGCCACGGTAGAGATTCCTGGTTCTAAAAGTATTACCAATCGGGCATTACTCGTTGCTGCTTTAGCGCAAGGCGACTCTATTTTAGAAAATGCCTTATTTAGTGACGACAGCGATTATTTTGCCAAATGTTTAGAGCAATTGAGTATTCCCATAACTCTGAATCCTAATCTGGCTCAGATTCAGGTTGCAGGAAAGGGAGGTGAAATTCCAGCTAAACAGGCAGATTTATTTGTGGGTTTAGCAGGCACAGCAGCAAGATTCATCTCGGCGTTAGTTGCACTGGGTAAAGGTGAATATCGCTTAGACGGCGTTCCGCGGATGCGAGAACGGCCAATGGGCGATTTGCTAAACGTGCTGCAAACGAGCGGAATAACTGTTAACTTTGAAAGAAATCCGGGGTTCATGCCTTACACCATCTATGGTGGGCAGTTTTCCGGGGGAAATTTTCGCCTGAAAGCCAACCAAACAAGTCAGCAACTTTCGGCATTATTAATGATTGCGCCTTACGCTCAACAGGATACTGTCATTGAGGTTGAGGGTACACTGGTTTCTCAGTCCTACGTTAAAATGACCTGTGGCCTAATGGCAGATTTTGGCGTGGAGGTGATTCAAATTGGCGAGAATCAATTTCAGATTAAAGCAGGTCAGCGTTACCAGGCTCGACATTACACAATAGAACCTGATGCATCGAATGCTTCTTACTTTTTTGCCGCAGCAGCTGTCACGGGTGGACGGGTGCGCGTAAATCATTTGACCAAAAAATCTTGTCAGGGTGATATTCTTTGGCTTAATGTCTTAGAACAGATGGGTTGCCAGATTCAGGATTCTGATGATTACACCGAAGTCACAGGGCCAGAGCAATTGCGGGGTATCGATATTGACATGAATGATATGTCAGATTTGGTGCAAACATTAGGAGCGATCGCGCCTTTTGCCAGTTCACCTGTTACCATCCGCAATGTGGAACATATTCGATATAAAGAAACCGAACGCATTCACGCCGTTGTTACCGAGTTGCGTCGCCTGGGAGTCAAAGTTGAAGAATTTGCAGATGGAATGAAGATTGAGCCTGGCCCAATTACCCCCGCAGCAATTGAAACCTATCACGATCATCGCATGGCGATGGCCTTTGCTGTTACTGGCTTGAAGATTCCAGGAATTGTAATTAAAGACCCAGGCTGTACAGCAAAGACGTTCCCGGATTACTTTACCCGATTCTTCCAAATGTTAGAACAATAAAAGGAGAATTATCATGTCCAACATTCGAGAAGGAATGCCAGTGCTTGCTCGTCATGAGGGCGATTGGGTAGGAACTTATACATTAATTGATACAGCAGGAAAAATTCTCGACAGTTATGAGTCTCACTTAACCTGTCAATTTCCAGAAAATAGTCCTCATCCGTACTACCAAATCAACCGCTACAAATGGGCTGATGGTAAAAAAGAGGAATATGAATTTCCCGGAACTTATAAAGATAATAAACTCTGGTTTGACACCGATCGCATTTCAGGAAAAGCCTGGGAAGCTGATGATTCTATTGTTATTTTGTGGTTTTCTTATAAGACAAACCCAGAACTTAACTTGTATGAAATGATCTACATTAGCCCTGACAATAACAATCGTGCTCGCACTTGGCATTGGTTTAAGAACAACCAAATCTTTCAACGCACCCTGATTCAAGAAGAACGGCTAAAATCTTAATTTTAAAATCTTAGAGATTAGTTTTTCTTCGTGTCTTTGTGCCTTTGTGGTAAAAATAATTGCACTACAAATATACAAAGATGAAAATAGTATTTTACACAGATTGGTAACAGTGAAAGCATGGCAAAAAGCGACAAAATAAACTTTTCTACTCCTAGCGGTTTTCCAGAATTTCTTCCTAGTGAAAAGCGTTTAGAATTATCTTTATTAGATATCATCCGTAGGGTATTTGAAAGCTATGGATTTACACCAATCGAAACACCCGCGGTAGAACGTTTAGAAGTACTACAAGCTAAGGGAAATCAAGGCGACAATATCATTTATGGTATTGAGCCCATTCTGCCACCAAATCGGCAAGCAGAGAAGGATAAATCCGGCGAAACTGGTTCAGAAGCTAGAGCGTTAAAATTTGATCAAACAGTTCCTCTAGCGGCTTATATTGCCCGCCACTTAAATGAATTGACTTTTCCCTTTGCTCGCTATCAAATGGATGTTGTTTTTCGCGGAGAGCGGGCAAAAGACGGGCGTTTTCGTCAGTTCCGTCAGTGCGATATTGATGTAGTTGCTCGTCGTGAACTCAGCTTGCTATATGATGCTCAGATGCCTGCAATTATCACTGAGATATTTGAAGCAATTAATATTGGTGATTTTCTCATTCGCATCAATAATCGTAAAATTCTCACAGGTTTCTTTCAGTCACTAGGAATTGCAGAGAATAAAATTAAATCATGTATTGGCATCATTGATAATTTGGAAAAAATTGGTGAATTTCAAGTTAAGCAAGAATTAGAAAAAGAGGATATTTTAGCAGAACAAGCTCGAAAAATTATTGATTTTATTAAAATTGATGGCACTGTTGATGAGGTATTAGATAAGCTCAAGCACCTCGCCCAAAATCTGCCAGAAGCAGAGCAATTTAGTCTTGGAGTTGCTGAAATAGAAACGGTGATTGCAGGCGTTCGTAATTTGGGAGTTGCGGAAAATCGTTTCTGTATTGACTTAGCGATCGCGCGTGGTTTAGATTATTATACTGGCACAGTTTACGAAACTACCCTAATAGGACATGAAGCCTTGGGTAGTATTTGCTCTGGTGGCAGATACGAAGAATTAGTAGGAACATTTTTAGGCGAAAAAATGCCTGGTGTGGGCATTTCAATCGGTTTAACTCGTTTAATTAGTCGCTTGCTAAAAGCTGGTATTCTCAATACCTTAGCTGCTACGCCTGCACAAGTGATGGTAGT
Source organism: Nostoc sp. MG11 (assembly GCF_014904695.1). GTDB lineage: Bacteria > Cyanobacteriota > Cyanobacteriia > Cyanobacteriales > Nostocaceae > Komarekiella. The sequence continues at coordinate 76,533 of NZ_JACXXN010000027.1, forward strand.
GAATATGCAAGAAGATTTAATGCCTATTTATTTAAATGTGTCTCAAATGCTGCGTCAAGCTGGCATTAATGTTATAACTAGCTTCGACAAGCGAGCTTTGGGTAAACAATTTCAGCTAGCTGATAAACAAGGGATTCAATTCTGTGTAATTATTGGTTCTGAGGAAGCAACAGCCCAAAAGTCTTCTCTCAAAGATTTGAAAACAGGCGAGCAAGTAGAAGTGCCATTAGCAGATTTGGCTGAGGAAGTTAAACGCCGACTATCTTAATTAAAAATTAATTTCCTTCACATAGGTGCGTTACTTTATTAACGTACCATGCTCGTTAATGAGTTATAAATACACGGAAAAGATATACAATGTCTACGTCCAAAGAAGAGATAAATGAGCCATTAAATATAACCTCTATTAAAGAAGATTGGGGCGGAGACGGTAGAGGACGCATGAATTTATCAGGAAGGCGGACTGCAATTTCTCCAGAGTATGTACCTCGTAAATATATTTTTTTTGATAGCAATACTATATCAGCAGAACAGGGATGGCGAATTAATGGAATGCCGGATGAAGTAGTATTTGGAAGCCGTAGATTACTGACATGGCAAGACTGCGGAGCCTCTACATCAAGAGTCGTGCTACCATCCCACTTTAAAGCACCATCTGGCATATTTACTGCTGATTTAGAGCTTTTCGTACTCAAGGGAGCAATCCAAATTGGTGAATGGAAGCTGACTAAGCATTGCTACTCTTTTATTCCTGCGGGAATGTTATTCGGTGATTGGCAAGTATTGGGTAATGAAGATGCAGAAATCCTGTGGATGGAGAATAACTATTTAGAATATAAAAATTTATCTAATAGCCATCCAGATGCTAAATTAAATGAATTTATCCCAGTTTTAGATAGTAAATTGCTGCCGTGGGGCAAAACGGATACAGTGCAATTTGTGAAAGCAAGTAAGAAATGGTTAAGAAAAGATGCTAACGGCGGTGGAGTATGGTTACTTGCTATTTTGCCTCATTATGACGGTCAGTATGCAGAAATACAATGTTACAACGAAGAGGGTTATTGTTTAGCTGGATACTGTGATATTGGAGATTACCGTCTTGGCAAAGATTGCTTTGCCTATGTTCCCAGTTTTACCATTGCTCCTTGGCATAGGACAGATGATGGCGGCTTATTCTTGATCCGAGTTGATAGAGATTTATCAAAAGTTAGTACAGTTTTGTCTTATGCAAATGGATATTAAAAGCTTTTCAAAAAGGTGTCATATTGGAAAGTCTACCATACAAGCGTTTTAAATTTGGAATTTCGCGATTCCTTACTAGAGCTAGGCTTTAGGCTATTTTATCATCGCGCTTCTAACCAAGCCTGCAAATCAGCCAAACTGGTAAAATCTAACAGCGCTTCACTCAAATCTTCGAGAACAGGCAAAGATAAACTAGAAACTGAGGAACGTATTTCCTCAGATAATTTCTGCCCAAATCGTTTAGTCAACTGTCGAGAAATAGCATTAGCCATCACTTCTCGTCCTTCTTCTCGTCCTTCTTCGCGTCCTTCTTCCTTAATTTCTCGATAAACTCTCGTTTCTTTAAGCGTAATTCCTAGCATTTGTTCTACCTCCGTTCGGCTAAGTTGTTCAAACTTGTACACCATAATCGTAGTAACTAACTCCATTATGGCGCGGCTTGCGGTTTCGGGCTGTTCAACAGAAGAACGCTCAAGCAAATACCTCGCTTGTGTCAATGCTTGTTCTTCTCCCATCGTAGTTAACACCATCAATGCCACCCATATAGGTAATTGGCGAATATCACCCAATTCATCCAAATATACCCGATGTACTTGGTTTCCATTTAGCTGGGTTCGATGGGGATAAATATCACTTTGTTCTATAGTACGTGACGGATAAATTATCACTGCTTGCCAATCACTAAATCTGTCACGATTGCGGTAGAAATATAACGAGGATTCTGCAAATACTCTTTCATAAAGCTGTTCATCTCTTTGAAACTATACCTCGCAGAAATATACAACCCCAGGAGTATCGTTTTTTGGTGGTATAAATACCCCATCTATTTCAAATTTAGGTTCCTTAACAGCTACGGAATCAAATCGATAAGCATCTGCATTTGCTGGAGGATTTGTCAATAATTCAAATACTATACTAGGGGATTGTTGAAATAGTTTATAAAATATCGAGTCTCGGCGCATAAAAGAATTTTACTGATTTTTTGCTTATTGCCAATAGTCTCTAACGGAACTGAGAAAACAGCAATTAATTATTTGTAGATTCTTAAAGCATAGAGGCAGAAGCTCAATTCTACACTTTCCAATGTCTAACGACAGCCACTACACGTGCGTCTATGCAACCTTGACTGATATATAACATGGGAATAATAAATATAAATAGTGACTTTAAGTAACTAAATTTCGTGGGATTACTCTAACATCTTTTTAAATAACGTCCAGTGGGTGAGCCTAAAACTTGCCCGTTATTGTAAATAAGATTTCCACGTAAAAAAGTACTTTTAACTCGTCCTGTTAATTCCATACCTTCAAAAGGTGTATAACCTTGTTGTGACTCCGATTCAGCAGCGTTTACCACAAAAGTCTCATTTGGATTTACCAGTACTAAATCAGCATCATAGCCAATATCAATATCACCTTTTTGTAACAAGCCAAAGCGCCGCGATGGGTTCCAAGATAGCAACTTAGCTATATGATTGTAGGACATCCCCCGCTTACTACCTTCACTCAATACACCAGAAAGTAAATATTCCGTACCGCCAAAACCAGACTTTGCCAACCAAATATTATTCGGGTCTTTAGTACTTCTTTTTTGTTCGGCAGAACAGCAAGCGTGGTCACTAACTATCCAATCTACTTGATGGTTAAGTACTGCTTGCCATAAGTATTCTACATCAGCACGGGGACGAATTGGGGGGTTGACTTTTGCCCAACTAGCAGCGGGGGTATTGACATCTAATAGCAAATGTCCTATAGTAACCTCTCGTCGAAAGTTGATATGAGGAAAAGCCGTTTGCATAGTCAAAGCTGCTTCCATTGCTTTACGCGAACTCAGATGCAATAAATTAATGTTTGCACAGTTAGTCTCGTGTGCCAAATAGGAAGCAATGCAAATTGCTAAACCTTCAGAATGAGGGGGACGTGCTGCACTGTAGGCATATAGTCCGCTAAAATTAGAGTCATTTTCAACTATTTTGGTGTAGGCGCTGAGAATTTCTGCAACTTCACAATGCAAACTTAAGCTGATAGTATCTCGCGCTTCTGGATGTGCTTCCATCAAGCGAGTTAGACCGCGCATAATAAATTCAAAATGGGCAAGGTCGTAGCGTTCCTCTTTGTTAATCATCAAAAAGAGGTTTTGCTGTTCTGATAAACCGTGCAACCCATAACCGCCATAAAACATGAAGATTTTAAACGAAGATACACCGTGTTCCTCAAACAGTAGAGGTATTTCGTCGATATGCTGGCTAGCAATGGGTGCGACGTGATAGCTGTAATCTACAAAAAAATTACCTGCGGATAACGCCAAAACCTCTGGGAAAAAATCGTGGTAGGAACCGCCTTTGTTGAGATAATACTGTCCTGTACGAATGTAATTGAGACTAGTTGTTACTCCTCCCATTGCCGCTGCTTTGGTTTCAGTCACAGCATCTTTATCGAGGGGTTGGTAGATACCGATATGCATGTGGGCATCCACGACCCCAGGAAAGCCCAGGAGATTTTGGGCATCAAATACCTCTTTGCCTTTGTCTGGGCTGATATTAGGGGCAATCTGGGCAAATTTCCCATCTTTAATTCCTAAATCAAGTAGTTCGTCAGCATCTTGATGGGGGCGAACTACCCGCACATTTTTAATAATTTTATCTAATAGGGGAGTTTCAGACACAGTAGACCTCACACTAAAATGAGTACAGAACCCAAAGTTTTAATGTTCAAATATAATATTATTCTACTTAAGCATTGTACAAGTTCAGATCTTAGTACTCTAGGCACTAATCTTTTAGCTAGTGATGGATAAATACCCAATTATACCGGGACACAAACCAATTAATCAGAACTAGTTTAATCCAGTGCGATCGCAACTTAATATGTCCGAAGTATTGTTAGATAAATTGATGAATTTCGTTGACTGCACTGGTTATTATAAATGATGCCTTTTCAATTTCTTCTTGGGTTGTAAATTTACCAATACCAATTCTTAAAGCTCCCTCAATTACATTATTTGAAAGATTCATAGCTTGTAAAACGTGAGATGCTGCAACAACTCCTGATGAACAAGCCGCACCTGTAGAAATAGCTAATTGATGGCGAACTCTAGCAATTATGGCGCTATTAGGAACGTTCGGGATAGAAATATGTAAGTTACCTGATAAACGGTTGTTTAGATCTCCATTAACCACTAAGCCAGGAATTTGAGCCTGGAGTAAGTTTTGTAGTGTATCTCGCAAAATTGTGATCGCGGTTTCATCTGCTGACATCTCTAATCGTCTCAATTGACAAGCTTCCCCTAAACCAACAATTCCGGGGACATTGAGTGTACCTGACCTTATCCCCTGTTGATGTCCACCACCGTAAATAAGGGGTTGAAGATGATGATCGTTTTTCACTACTAATGCACCAACGCCCTTGGGTGCATAAAGTTTATGACACTCATTCTCTAAAAATCTTCTTGCAACTCTCCCCCAATCAATGCGCTTATCTTGAGCATTTTCTTTGCGTTTCCCATCTAATTCATCCTCATACCTTGCCCATGCCATTAATAGTAGCTTCAACCCATCTAAAGAGTTAATCAACCGAGAACGTAAAGTATCTATATCGGCTTTATCTACATCCTCTTCTAAGATTTCTACTAAATTTTGATAGCGGTTAAACCTAATAAGGCGGTTTTTTCGTAAGGGACAACTAAGGCATCTAAGACGAGTTTATAGGTTTGGGCGATCGCTTGATGCGCTTCGTCGATAATTACCAATGAACAACGTACACCCAGTTGATTAATAAAGCGAATACTCTTTTTGGCGGCGTGATAGACTTTCGCTAATCCTGCTACTACTAAGCCATCTTGAGCTTGTGCTAAATCTAACTCATGGCTACCCCAGAAGCGGTAAGTTGAGAGGGTGCGATCGCCTAAACTGTCCCAGGCTTTTTGAAATTCTGTAACTGCTTGTTCACAAAGTTCTTCACTATATGCCAACCATATTACTAAAGTGGGTTCATTGTTTCTTAGGCGTAAACCCAATTAGGACTGAAACCTTGCAGAGTCGCTAAAGAAATTAAAGGTAAGGTTATTATTTGATAAGCCTTACTCAAAATTGTTAAACATAATAAATCATCAGCTTGACTAACTTTCAGATCAGATACAAATGACTCCGTATATTTTAGCCATTGACCCTTAGAAAGATTTTCATAGGCAATAGTCAAACCGATATGCTGCAATTCTACAAAACGTAGAAAATATTCTTCAAATGGTAAATTATTAGACTTAGAAGAATTAACGTATCTTGTAGTGAGAATTAAATTCCATAATTGATTAACTTTGTCTGAAAGTGGTAAATCCTGATTCATGATTTGCTTTTTAAATAATATTAAATCTTTATCATTTATGATAACAATCAGAGATAATGTTAAACAGGTGCGTTATGGCAGAAGAATTTGTGAGATTAGAAGATAACAGCAGCAATCAAGTCCAAGTGAGGCGAGAAAAGATAAAACATATATTAGTGGATAGTCCTGAACTAGTGAGGAGGACAATCTATCAGTTGCATACTACAGGTTATGCAGAAGTAGGTTCTTGGTCTAAACCTGTAATCGCAAGTAATTTAGGTGAATCAGGCGATGTAGTGAGTTTATTAATTAGATGGCAAGTCTAGAAAATAAAAGGTGTAGGGAGTTGGTGCGATTTATTGGTGTCAACTTCAGCTCAAACACTCAATTTCCAGTAGTTTCAGATCCCCCAACCCCCTTTTTAAGGGGGCATTCGATTCTAATTCCCCCCTTAAAAAGGCTACGGTGTACACACATCTGTGTACAAAACCAAAATCGTTGTATATCCTCCTAAATCCCCCTTCAAAAGGGGGACTTTGAGAGG
>NZ_JACXXN010000028.1 GCF_014904695.1 Nostoc sp. MG11
TAATCTCAGTTGCACTCGACTTAATAAATCCTCAACATTTAAGAAACTGGTTTGCCAGTTGCTGCTACTGTACCTCATAACAGCCGTAAATGCTGTAACTGCTGGAGAAGTATGATTAAACTTCTTTGCCTGCTACTACCTTGTTTACCCTACTCCCTCCGCCCTCTCATACTTTGCAGTACGACAAATAAGATGCCGATAAATCCCAAAATTGGGAGAGCGATCGCTAAAAGTGGTAATTGTCTAGATTCACTTTGTGCTACACCACTATTGACATCTTGCAAATCTTGTGAACTATTAGAAGTACCAGCCGCTACGGTAACTTCAAATTTAAAATTAAATGGTTTAAAAGTTGTCTCAGAGGCCGGTTTACCATTCAGTTGCAGCTGATAAATTCCTGGCTTGGGGAAAACAATTTCTGCACCTGGTATACCTTGATAACGCTCAGCCGCCACAGCGTTTAAAGATGGCTCCAGTAGTGGCGGCTCTCCTGGTGCATAGGGTTGGGCATAAACAGCTAGTCGGCAATTACACTGCGCTAGCGGAATCACCCTTCCGCCTTTGCGAGTAAGCGCAAACCAGGCTTGCGTAGGTTCTCCAGCACGAGGATTATCATTTGGTTCAATGTGAAGAGTGCCGCCGACATCTCCTGCTATTTTCACACTATGGGCAGAGGCGGGATGAACATTAGTTATTGGTATAACTAAGCAACTCAGCAGTAATAAATACTTGATTGTTCCTTTATTTGAGTTAGGAGAGTTTGGTTTACCGGGATTTTGGGGGGACATAAAACTTTTCTAGAGTTAATTTTGACCAAAACAAGCGCGATACCTACGGCAAGGGCTTTGACCTACGCACTAGCAACACACCGAGGGTGACAATTCCCATCAGTATTGCCGCTAATTTATTCCCCCAATTTGATTGTAAGGAACCCAAGTAATGGGAACCAATTAGTACAGCATGAATGGTACTCAAGAGCAAAGCTGGCACACCCAATAGATGAATCTGTCGCCAACGCTTACCCAAAGATTTCTGCAACGAGTCCACACTTGTGAAAGCAGCGGGGGTCATTAATATCAATGCTACAGCACCCGCAGCCATGCCCCACTGAAACTCTGGCGGCAAGAAAAAGAAGGCAGCAAAATTCCATTGCAATGAGTGTTCCAGCATGTGGGCGGTGTGAACCACAGAAAGCACAAAAGCTCCGACTCCCAAAGCGCGACGGTAACGCAGAGGCGACGCCCACAACTTACTGATGGGGCGAGCGATTAGCGCCATTATTAAGCAAATCAATGCAGCGTGTCCGGTGTAGTCTACCATTGTGTCACCAGTCCGCAGCAAAGTGATTGCGCCAATGGTGATAGTCACCCAGCCACCTAACCGAAATAATTGACTACGCCTGTCTTTATTTACCAACGACGTAGAGACGCCTACACCGAGCATAGTGGGCAAGGTTCCCAAGCCAAAAGCCAGCATAATTGCCGCACCCATCCACCAATTACCAGCTTCCGCAGCTTTAATCTGGGCAGCATACAGAAAACCACAGGGCATCAAACCCCAAGTCATTCCCAAAATTGCTGGCGTCCACCATCTAGTTTTTGAGGAAAGCTTGACCATTCCCGTACTTAGGCGGTTATGCAAACTGCCCTGCAATAAGGGATGTAATACGGGAATACGTGGTAACAACTCAGGCTTGACTTGTCCTAAGCCAAACCAAATCAGCATTACACCAGTGATAATTGCCATCCAACGGCGTAAATCGCTGCCAACACCCGCTAGCTGTCCACCCTCTACCAACACCGAACCCAGTGCGCCAATGCCAGCACCGACTAGAGCATAGCTCAACATCCGCCCCAGGTTTAGCAGGGTGTGAAATTTTAATTGCTGTCGCCAATTGGGCGTTTTCTGCTGATGAGAAAGAGAAAACGCCACCGTTAAGGGGCCACACATCCCAAAGCAATGTCCGAAACTGCCCAGGAACCCCAGGATCGTGATCAGCGACAAATCTAGCATATTACCTATTTATTTACCCTGATGTCTGAGATTACTGGTCGCAGGTTCTTTGATATTGATTTCATGCGGAACTTTAAGCCAAGTTTTTAACTTTGTCAAAAGACAAACCGTCAAACTTGGTGTTTACGTTAGCCTAAGTCTGGGAGACAGAGATAAATTTATATGAAAAAATGGATTTGGCTGATGCTGTTGGTGCTGATGGCAGTTGCAGTAGTAGGTAGCAGGGGTAATGCACTTAACGGGTTGTTTCAGCATACCTCGCCAGAAATTGTTGAGAGCATTCCAGTAGAAACACCCCAACCACAGCCAGAGTTGCAGAAAGTGAAGATTGCCCCGCAAGTATCTGCTAATCAATTGGTAACTCACATCGAAAAGTTAGATTTTCAGCGTTATACGACAGCAGAGCGATCGCGTACTCGCACTTATATTACAACTGAACTGAGAAAATTAGGCTGGAAACCCAAGCTAGAAAACTTCTCTGAAGGTGTTAACATCTTTGCCGAACGCTTAGGAACAAACAAAGCAGCTGGAGCAATTCTTGTAGCGGCGCATTACGATACTGTTGCTTCATCCCCTGGCGCTGATGATAACGCCAGCGGTGTGGCTGTGGTGTTGGAAGTTGCCCGACTTTTCGGTTCACGTCCAACGCCACGGACTTTGCAGTTAGCTTTTTTCGACAAAGAAGAGGCGGGACTCTTAGGTAGCAAGGCTTTTGTGAGCAAAGCGACACGCTTGCAAAACCTGCGCGGGGTAATTGTTATGGATATGGTGGGATATGCTTGCTACACTCCTGGATGTCAGCAGTATCCTGTTGGATTACCTGTTACTCCACCTAGCGACAAGGGCGACTTTTTAGCAGTAGTTGGTGATACCGAACATTTACCTTTGCTGAATGCCTTTCAAAACTCACAAATGAACCCTCCAATTGCCTTAAATAAGGAGGATTCAAATCTCCCACCAGTCTTAACATTGCCAATTCCTCTTAAAGGTTTGCTGGCACCTGATACTTTACGCAGTGACCATGCGCCGTTTTGGTATCAAGGAGTGGGTGCAGTACTAGTAACTGATACTGCAAATCTCCGTACTCCTCACTATCATCAACCTAGTGATATCCCAGCTTCCATAGAGCGATCGTTTTTTAGGGGAGCAGCCCAGATTGTAGTAAACGCTACTACTACATTTCTAGAACAGAATAAAGTTTTGCAAACTCAACCATCAACCTAACCAAACAAGGGAAAAGGGCAAGGGTTAAAGGGAAAGTAATAATTTTTCCCCTTTCCCCTTTCCGAAACAGTAGAGGACATTGCTATTAAAGTGGGATATCACAATAGTGTTCATTTCTTTCGTCAGTTTCGCCAACATCACGGGACAACGCCCCAAGTCTGGAGAAAAACACAGCTATCTATATCAGTTATATCAATTTATTGTCTAGTTGTTTGGCGCTCGGCGCGACTGCGCCGCACCGTCGCTTATGACAGTTGCGTAAGTCCTGAGTATAGACGGAAATACTCTAGATATATCTGCAATCCCAATTTTGCGATCGCATACGCAATTACTCTATTTTCATCTTTAGAGTAGCCAAATACACAAATATCCGCTATATTCCCGTAAGTATCAATTATTGTAGCTATTTATGGGAATAAGTTGGAGAACTCTAAAAATAGTTGCGGGTTTCTTGTTTACCGTAGCTCTCACACAGTTTTTTGGGGCAAATACCTCTGTACAAGCGGCTGACACCGTTGTGGTGCGTTTTGGTCTGTTTGCAGAATCCATCTCCCTTGCCGAATTGCGAAAAGCGGCGGAAACTGGAGAATTTCCTCCAGGTTTAGAACTTTTCACCCAGAGGTTATCGCAAGAACAACGCCGCTTTTTCTTGGGAGCGCTGAGAATGGGAGTACCAATAAATGTTGTCACTATTAATAGATTACTCAATACTCAGATTGGCACAACGATTCTCAACGACATATCCACAGCCATAGTCCGAAAGGACAAAGCCGGTGTACAAGCACTGAGAGCGGGATTAGTGTTAGGCTCTACTTCACCTCAAGGTCTTTCCGTACTGAGTTTTATCGCCGCCTATCCTAGTCAACGCCTGGAAATTAATTTGCCACAGGCTTTCATGGTTTCAGGGAGTTTGAATACGGCTTTTTGGCGCACCCAGCAGTTTATGCTGACAATTGCTCCCCAACTTGATCCCAGACAACCGCAGATTTCTTTCCCCTTTGACCCCAGCCAACCAGGAAGCGCTCAAGTACAAATACTCAAATTAAACCTAAATGACCAAAAGCGCCAACGCCAAATTCCTGTTGATATTTACTGGTCAACTGCTGCAACTCTCAACAAACCCGTAATTGTCTACTCTCACGGGATGGGATCAAACCGTACAGACTTGCGCTATCTAGCAGAACATTTAGCATCTCACGGTTATGTGTTCGCAGCTTTAGAACATCCTGGTAGCAATGGGACAAGTACCGACTTAGCAATCCAAGGTAAGACCAGGTTTTTGCAGCCTCAAGAGTTTTTAGATCGTCCAAAAGATATTAGTTTTGTCCTCAATGAACTCGAAAAGCTTAACCAAACAGCTAGCAATCCCCTTCAAGGAAAACTCGCAACCAATAACGCGATGGTCATTGGCTATTCTTTTGGTGGTGGTACAGCCTTATCAATTGCTGGAGCCGAGTTACAACCAAAACGTCTCAAACAACGTTGCAAGGATAACTTGTCTGTTTTGAGTTTGGGAGAAACCATCCAGTGCGTTGGTCAAGAACTACCAGAAGACAGCTATCAGCTTCGGGATACTCGGATTAAACAAGCTATCGCTCTGAGTCCTACAACTTCTCTAATGTTTGGCGAAACAGGTTTAACTAAGGTGCAAATCCCCACCCTAGTCTTGGCAAGTTCCGCAGATAAAAGTACCCCAGCTTTAACTGAGCAAATTGTGGCATTTGACAAAATCCCATCACCTAAGTGGCTGGTTGGTATACTTGGAGGTACTCATCTAAGTGTGAAAGACCCCAGTACTACTTTGGATCAAGCAGGACAACCCAATACACCTTTTAGCGGTGGCGAAATCGTGGGTGAACAAGCAACCGACGTTCGCGAATTCCTAAAAGCTATAGCTTTGGCATTTGCTGCCCAGATGACTCCAGAAGCTAAAAGCTACGCGATCTTTCTCACACCAGATTACGCCCAGTTTGCTTCAACTGCGGCATTTCCGTTTCGTCTAATTACGCAGATTCCCCCTGATGCTATGGCAGCGGTGAAGGAATTTTTTGGCAAAGAATAAAACTCACCTCAATAACTACTTATACCATTTCACGAAATTCTTGATCTAAACCATTCACTCTGCTCCTCTACCCACTTATAAAATATATTGAAACCCTGACGCACAGGACTTACCACGAGGCATCGTTCAATCTATGTCTATATCTAAAGTTTAGAGTAAGTAAAATATATTTCTCTCTGTAGAGAGAGAAAAAAGCTTCTAGAGTGTCAACATCGACATCATTGATAGTATTATCAATAAATAGTCGAAAAAATAAGCTTGTTTGAACCAAATGTTTTTATTCTCACCGTCAAAAGATGATAAAGAATCTGAAATCTTTGCCATGATTGTATTTAAGACGTTTTGAAAAACATTTGAGTTTTGGTTAGATAATCTGTGGAAAGGATGATTTAAAGTGTGTGTACTCTGACAAAATGTAGGCTATGGGCAATAGACGGTAGGCGCAAATAGTTGCCACGAAATATCAATAACCTAATAGATTAGGTCAGGCATGTTACACATGAACAACAAGGTGCTACGCCAAGCTCAAGAAGATTTAGAAATGAGCACTGAGGAACGTACTGCTGAGCTTTCCCAGACCAACACAATTTTGCAACAGGAAATTAGCGATCGCCAGCGTATAGACACATCACTACAACAGCAAATCGATTTACAGCGATTGGTGATGTCTGTTGCCCAGCGCATCCGCCAAAGTTTGAATTTTAACATGGTTCTAAACACGACTGTAGCTGAAGTTCGACAGTTGCTACAGGCAGACCGAGTGTTTATTTATCGCTTTGAGCCAGATTATAGTGGCGCTGTGGTAGTAGAATCAGTTGCCGAGGGCTGGATCTCTGTTCTGAATGCCCAAGTCCAAGACACTTATTTCATAGAAACTTGCGGTAAGGAGTACAGACAGGGATGCTTCCAAGCTGTAGCAGATATCCATACAGCAGGTCTTACCGAATGCCACCGCGATTTACTTGCTCAATTTCAAGTCAAGGCAAATTTAGCAGTTCCCATCTTACAAGGAGAAAATTTGTGGGGATTATTAGTTGCCAACCAGTGCGAGACATCCAGACAGTGGCAACCCTGGGAAATCGATTTTCTTCAGCAATTAGCAATGCAAGTGGGTATTGCCATCCAGCAATCGGAATTGTACGAGCAGGTACAAACTGAACTTGCTGAGCGCAAGCGGATAGAATCCGGTTTAAGAGCAAGGGCACGCCAGCAAGCAGCCGTAGCTAAACTAGGTCAATTGGCTCTCGCTGATACAGATCTGTACGCATTAATGCATGAAGCCGTTGCTCTGATTACTAAAAGCCTTGAGGTAGAGTATAGCAAGGTTTTAGAACTGCTTCCTGACAACAACAATTTACTCTTAAGAGCAGGAGTCGGTTGGCAGTCGGAACTTGTGGGAGATGGGATAGTTGGTGGAGGAAGCGACTCTCAAGCGGGCTATACGCTACTTTCTAGTGAGCCAGTAATTGTTTGCGACCTTCGAGAAGACAGGCGGTTCAGTGGCCCACCGTTGTTGCAAAACCACGGAGTAGTCAGCGGTATTAGCGTCATCATCCAGGGTCAGCAACAACCTTTTGGTGTCTTAGGCGCACACACAACCAAACGCCGAGAGTTTACTCAAGATGATATTCATTTTTTACAGGCGATCGCTAATGTGCTGGCTACGACAATTGAGCGCAGATGGGCAGAACAAAAAATCCGCGAACAAGCGGCTCTACTCGATATCACCACAGACGCAATTATTGTCTGCACTCTAGAGCAGCAAATCCTATTCTGGAATCAAGGCGCTGAGCGGCTGTATGGCTTTTCGGCAACAGAAGCCAACAGAAAAAATGTTAATAAGCTTTTTCGCCAAGAAATTTCGCCACAACTCGAAGAAGCGGAAAAAATTGTGATTGAGTATGGCTCGTGGCAAGGTGAGTTGCGTAAACTGACAAGATCTGGTAAAGAAGTCATCGTTGCCAGTCGCTTGATACTAATGCGGGATGAAGCAGAGCAACCCAAATCCATCCTCATTATTGATACCGACATCACCGAGAAAAAACAGTTAGAAGCCCAATTTCTCCGCGCTCAACGCTTGGAAAGCCTTGGTACACTGGCTTCAGGTATTGCCCACGATCTCAATAACATCTTGACGCCCATTATGTCCTCAGCCCAAATGTTGGCGCTCAAACTTCCTAATCTCGACGCGCGGTATAAACCACTACTAAAGGTTCTCGAACAGAACTCTAAACGTGGAGCGGATTTGGTTAAGCAAATTCTGACGTTTGCACGTGGTTCTGAAGGCAGAGGTGTTACTTTGCAACTAGAATATCTACTGTTGGAAATTGAGCAAATAGTTAACAGCACATTTCCAAAATCTATCAAACTTAGTAAGAGTCTACCTACACAAAATCTCTGGACTATTGTGGCAGACCCTACACAAATGCATCAAGTGTTAATGAACTTATGCGTCAACGCTCGTGATGCGATGCCCGAAGGTGGCACTCTATATATTTCAGCAGAAAATTTATTCATTGATGAAAACTTTGCCAAGATGAATCTGGATGCTCATGTGGGTTCCTACGTAGTCATAACTATCTCCGATACAGGATTTGGTATCCCTCCACTAATTTTGGATCGAATTTTTGAACCCTTCTTCACAACTAAAGAATCGGGCAAAGGCACAGGGCTAGGTCTGCCAACTGTAATTGGTATTGTCAAAAACCACGGTGGTTTTATTAACGTGGAGAGCGAGGTAGGTAAAGGTACTACATTTCAGGTCTACTTACCCGCTGTCAAAGAAAGAACAAAGCAGCAAACAGAGAACTTAGAATTACCCAATGGTAACGGAGAACTGATTTTAGTTGTAGATGATGAAGCCGCTATCCTAGAGATCACCAAAACTTCGTTAGAAGACTACAACTACAGAACCCTCACAGCTAGTAATGGCATTGAGGCAATCTCATCGTATGCTCAGCACAAAGATAAAATCAGCATTGTATTGATGGATATGATGATGCCATCAATGGATGGGTTAACTACCATTCGCATCCTGCAACAAATGAACCCACAGGTCAAAATTATTGGGATTAGCGGCATCGCGGCAAACAGCCAGCTTATTGAAGCTGCTGGCGCTGGCGTCAGTGTATTTGTGAAGAAGCCCTACACTTTCTACGAATTATTGCACGCAATTAACGACGTTTTGAGCGAGCCATAAGCTGTTAATGCTAATTAACATCATTATAATCCTCTACTGTTTAGCTTTAGACAGCCAGTAGCGACGTTAGCACATAGCAACAGGAATTGTGACCATAGCGCTTTTTCCTATTGAGAAAAATTATGGAGTGGGTGCAGGTTTTAGATGTTTTCCTGCGTAGTAGACAATTACTTTCAATTGTTCTTCATGAGGAACATAAAATACTCTGTCCCCTTTTGTCACCTCGTATTCCCATGCACCTTTGTACAGTTTGCCTTTTAAAGAGAAAACACAACTAGGTAGCCTGGTTATAGGTGCAGTACATAAATCGTCGTAACAACGACGAGAATTTTCTGGATGGCGCTGCATTAAGGCTTCCCAGTCTTGATTCACCCGGTGATTTTTAGCTACCACTAACCAAGTGCTTTCTGTTTTAGATAATGCATGAGCCGTCAGTTTAACTTCTGGCGGCTCCACATTCTCTATGATTGGATCTTCACTTGGATTATCTGACACACGAAAATTCACGCAGCATTTTTACTAGAAGGCTGTGTTAATAATATCTCATCAGTCTCATCATTAAAAGCTGCGGCTAGATCAGGACTGGTAATTGCTATGGCACTTTCATGCCATTCATGGATTATTGCGTCAATCAAGTCCCATGCATTGTTAGAGACATCAGTTAAGCGAAAAGCTTCACTAACCTCTTTAATCAAATCTTGAAGATCATCTGCATCAAATACTCTAAGCCATCCATAAGGATGCTCAGAACCGATTTCTTTTCCTAGTAACAAACTAAAAGCAACGGATAGTACTTCAAAAACAGCTTTACTCTGTGTTACTCCCTTAACAAGGTAAGCCGCATCTTCACGACGCAACAGTGCAAAAGATTGATCATTGCGAGTAATTGTTACTGGGCGTTCACAGGCTTTGTCTAGAATTCGCCCAGGTTGACGATTTAACTCTGTAGCCGTAATCAGTTCATCTGAGTAAGCATTGCTAAAAATTGCAAGAGACATGATTTGTGCGTTTTCTGGAAATGCCGATTTAATAAAATTTAGTCAGATCAATAAAGCTTATACGTAATATTTTACGTAATACTTTTTATTTGTCAATAGTAATTAAAACTCTTTTTGCTGAAACTATTCCTCTCAAAGCATTCCAGACTTTTTGCTAAGTAGACGAGGGAAACGAGGAAAAATAACTTTTATCAAAAGATATATGTCATTTTTTTGTCAAAAATGATGCTAAAAACTAAGTAAATTTTACAGATATTCGCCATGCTGAAGTTTTAGCCTTGTTGAAGAAATTCTTTTTTTAATGAGATAACTTCCAAAAGGCATTAAGTTAAGTACATCTACCCAAGGTGAGATGCGAGTTCTACAAGCATGGTATCCAGAACAAAAACCATTCAAATTTCTCAAGATTTTAAGAATCATCTAAGAGCCAAGCAAACTTCTACCTTCATGTTGAGACAAATCAACCGTCGCTATATGCTCACGGTCTTGATACTTTATTCCAAGGGTGTGCTAAAAACCGTATATTTTTATAACAATTTTAATAAAAAGCGGGACTACTATGCAGTCAAAATTAGTCAAACCATTCATATTTTCAACTGGCAGCACTTGCTAAACCAAGTAGGTAAGAGTGAACGCAACATTCCCAAAGATTGGGATAGCTTCTGGGAGTTTTGGAAACAAATACAAGATAACCCAAAGGTAAATCAAAAACCAGATACAAAAATAAAACCTGAAACCATAGCAAACTATTTCAAAGCTGTTGGATGTCGATATCCACCAGTCATAGCACCAGTTTGACAAGACTCCTTTTGGACAAACCCAGCAGTTCCACAGCTGTCGACTGCTGCTAAAACACTGATGAAAGGTCAAACTAGCCCATTTTATATTGTCCAAAACCCAGTTTATAGCTTAGTCCTAAAAGACAATATTTGGGGTAAAGCTCTCCATCGAAGAGTTGTGTCTAGTGTATCTCCAGAGCAAGCAGCTGATGAGACAATTGAGCAAAGCAAGCAAATTTTTGACGAATGGCAGTGAGCCAAATAAAAAACAAAAGTTAGAATGCAGATTTAATCATAAAAATTTATTTTATACAGGCTTAAGAAATATGTTGTTTATTGCATAAATACCCAAAAAAGAGGTGATAAATTCCATATTGGCATCTCAGCATTGACTTTTATTAAAAGTCTATTGGATTTCACCACTGAGTAGTTTTGTTTCTTACTGTTCCTTTAGTTTCTTCGTGACTATAACTTATGAAATTCTGGAATCAGCACCTAACAACTAAAGTTGCCAGTTCCTTCTTACTCCTGTCTTTAGTGAGTGTTGCTGTAGTAGGAGGAGTTACCTTCATAGAAGCCAGAGAGGCTTTAAAGCAAGCCACCTTTGATCGACTAAGTGTAACAGCAACGCTTAAAGAGGAAGAAATTTCCCGTTGGTTTGAAGACCAACAGCGGGATTTTCTCCTAACAACTCAGTTTCCAGATGTACAAACGAACCTAAAGATACTCCTAAGTCGTGAATCTGATGCAAAACATAGTATCGCTTCCACGGTTGTCTCTAAGTACTTCATAGAAATCACCAAACTTAAACCTAACCTCAAAGAGATTTTTATTCTCGATCGCAGCAATCAGGTCATTTTATCTACTGACAAGCTGCGTGAACGTCAGCACGAAGTTTTAGCGAACATGACTTATGTTGAACAAGTTGAGCCAGGAGACTCCTTTACTCCCATCTTTTATGTCTCGCATCTAACTAATAAGCCATCAATCACCTTGGCGACACCTTTACGTGACGCGGTTGGAGTAAGACAAGGTGTGCTTTTAGCTCATCTAAACTTAGACCAAATTGATCAAATTGTCCGCGAACGTACAGGTTTGGGTAAAAGCGGCAAAACCTACTTAGTTGGTTTGATAACTAAAAATACCTTGATCTCAAAAGCGCAAGTCAACACACAGCAAGTCTCTGAGAGTGTCAGCAGTCGAGGTATTGATGCGGCCATGAGTGGAGCTAGAGGCTTTGGGCTTTATCGCAACTATGCTGGAGTACCAGTCATTGGAGTGTATCGCTGGCTAAACGACCAAGATCTGGCCTTAGTAGTTGAGATGGATCAAGAAGAAGCATTTGCTCCAGCTCGTCAGCTCGCAGGGACAATTATGCTGGTGGGACTGGGTTCAGTGGGAACACTATTAATTGGAGTGTATTGGCTGATGCGAGAGTTAAAAATGTCTCGTGAACAGTTAGAAAATTACAGCCGCCAATTGGAGGTGAAAGCCCAAGAAGCCGAAGCTGCAAACCTTGCCAAAAGCGAATTTCTGGCCAATATGAGCCACGAACTTCGTACCCCTCTCAACAGTATTCTTGGCTTTACACAGCTAATGACTCGCGATCGCTCTTTGAATGCTTGTCAGTTAGAACATCTAGAAATAATTAATCGCAGTGGCGAGCATTTGCTGACCTTGATCAATGACGTGTTATCAATGTCCAAAATTGAAGCCGGACGAACGACACTAAATGAAAATAGTTTTGACTTGTATTCTCTACTTGACTCTTTCGTAGAGATGTTGCGACTCAAAGCAGAATCTAAGGGCTTACAGCTAATCTTTGAGCGGACTCCAGAAGTCCCGCAATATGTACTTACAGATGAGAGTAAATTACGTCAAGTCTTGATAAATCTCCTTGGTAACGCCATCAAATTTACTGAAGAAGGTGGTGTGATTTTGCGAGTCGGAATCAAGCAAGAAAAAGTAGAAACAAGACAAAATTCTCAGTCTTCATCCTGCTTGTTACATTTTGAAATCGAAGACACTGGGCCTGGTATTGCACCAGATGAACTGGAGAAGTTGTTTAAACCCTTTATTCAAACGGAAACTGGTCGAAAATCTCAGCAAGGAACTGGTCTTGGTTTAACTATTAGCCAACAATTTGTGCGCCTGATGGGGGGAAACATTGCTGTTAGCAGTACTTTAGATCAAGGAACGATTTTTGCTTTTGATATCAAGATTAGCCCAGCAGAAGTAGCTAAAGTTAAAACTCGACAGCTAAAACGACGAGTGATTGGTTTAGAGCCTAATCAACCAAAGTATCGGATCTTAGTAGTTGAAGATAAATGGGAAAATCGCTTACTTTTAGTCAAGATGCTGACATCACTTGGGTTTGAGGTACGTGAAGCTGAAAATGGTCAAGAAGGGGTAAATCTCTGGGAGACTTGGGAACCTCACCTGATTTGGATGGATATGCGGATGCCTGTGATGAATGGGTATGAAGCCACTAAACAAATCAAAACCCATTTAAAAGGTCAGGCTACCATCATCATTGCTCTGACTGCTAGCGCCTTTGATGAGGAACGATCTGTAATTCTATCTACAGGCTGTAACGATTTTGTGCGTAAGCCCTTCCGAGAAGAAGTAATTTTGAATAAGATGGCTCAATATTTAGGAGTACGCTATATCTATGAGCAAAAAGCTCTTAAAGTAGAGCAATTTGGCGAAGATTCAGAGATTGAGTGTTGTTCATTAAAAGAGGTTCTGACTCGGATGCCCTCTGGGTGGGTGGAAAAACTACATCAAGCAGCACTGTGTACAGATGAGAAGCTAATTTTCAGCTTGATTGAGCAAATTCCTCAAGAATCTGCCCATCTGGCAAACACTCTGGCTGATTGGGTCAATAACTTTCGTATTGATAAAGTGATTGATTTAACACAATCAGAAGAGAATGGATAATCATCTTCAGTTATTTAAAGCAAATATTCTAGTTGTTGACGATACACCTGATAATTTGCGACTTTTATCCGCCATGCTCACTCAGATGGGATATGAAATTCGCAGAGTGATCAACGGACAAACAGCTTTAAAGACAGCGCAAGCCGCCCCGCCCGATCTAATTTTGCTCGATATCATGATGCCAGAGATGAATGGGTATGAAGTCTGTCAACATCTCAAAGCTTCGGAGAAAACCCGCGATATTCCGGTGATTTTTATCAGCGCTCTGGATGAGGTACTCGACAAAGTTAAAGCCTTTGCCGTTGGGGGCGTGGATTATATCACCAAACCATTTAGTGAAGAAGAAGTTTTTGCTCGTGTAGAGAATAACTTGACTATTCGGAGGCTGCAAAAGCAACTTACCGAGCAAAATATCCGGTTGCAAAAGGAAATTTGCGATCGCCAAAAAGCAGAGTTAGCACTGAGACTCAGCCAATTTTATTTAGACAGGTTTAAAGACTCGATATTTTTTATTAATTCAGATGCTCAAATTGTCTACGTGAATGAAGCAGCTTGTCGTACACTCGGCTATTCGCGTGAACAACTGCTGACTATGACTGTTCACAATATCGACCCAAATTTTCCAGCGGTTACTTGGTGCTTACAATGGCAAGAACTTAAACACAAAGGCGCTTTCACCTTTGAATCTATTCATCAAACTCAAGATGGTCGAGATATCAGAGTAGAAATAAACCTTAATTATCTGGAGTTAAATGGACAGGGATACCATTGTGCGAGCGTCCGCGATATCACCACTCGCCCACAGCAGAACAACTAGACCATTGTAAAGACGTTGCAATGCAACGTCTCTACCGAAGGATTTGTTGCAATCATTAATTGAATCGGTATGAGAGCAAGGATTCATGCCAGAGGCCTATTGACTTCCTATGTATATATTGAGAAGCTAATAATTAGTTTGTCTAAATAAAGGAAGTACATGAACTTGTGACTATAATGACAGGACAAGCAGATTGGTCAGAACCGCTTGAGTGTGAGCCAAGACCGATCATTCTAGAAACTCAGGGACTCACACGCCGCTTTGGCAAGGTAACTGCTGTTGATTACCTAAACATATCTGTGGAACAAGGTGAAGTATTTGGCTTGCTTGGCCCCAATGGAGCTGGCAAGAGTACAGTTATTAAAATGTTGACGACTTTGCTGCCTTTGAGTACTGGTAAAGCAATATTGGCTGGTTATGACGTGACTCGTCAAGCCACTGCTGTTAGACGGGTTATCGGCTATGTGCCTCAAGCCCTCTCTGCTGATGGCAGTCTTACAGGTTACGAAAATCTCTTAATTTTTGCCAAGCTGTACGAAATTCCCTGGAAGAGGCGCGATCGCCATATCCGTGATATGTTGGCGTTTATGGATTTACAGGATGCTGCAAATCGCCTAGTGCGAACTTACTCCGGTGGCATGATCCGCAAGCTGGAAATCGCCCAATCAATCCTGCATCAACCACGCATTTTATTTCTTGATGAGCCGACCGTAGGACTAGATCCACTAGCTCGGACTCAGGTATGGAAACTTGTACAACAACTCTGTGCAGATCACGGCACAACCATATTTTTAACAACCCACTTTTTAGAAGAAGCCGACAGTCTGTGTAGCCGAGTAGCGATTATGCAGCAGGGTAAAGTTATAACTACAGGTACACCCAGTGACTTAAAAGCCTCTCTAAATCAGCCTAACGCAACTTTGGATGATGTGTTTATTTACTATACAGGCGACCAATTAGCATCAGGAGTCAGCTACCGTGAAACCGCAAGAAACAGACGTGCTGCTCAGCGGTTGGGTTGAGCCACTACCTACTCGCCGATCCAATCTGATCTCTGCAATTCATGAGCTAGTTACAAAATCCCTTGTAATTGCAGAACTTGAAGTGCGGAAACTGCGGCATGATCCGACAGATTTAATTGTGCGAGCCGTACAACCAGTACTATGGTTACTAATCTTTGGACAAGTGTTCTCCCGCACTAAAGCGATTCCCACAGGGAATTTACCTTATTTAGACTTTATGGCCGCTGGAATATTAGCACAGAGTGTATTGTTTGTAGCAATTTTCACTGGTGGGATGACGCTGATTTGGGAGCGCGATTTAGGAATTGTGCATAAATTCCTAGCTAGCCCTACACCTCGTGTGGCAATGGCGTTAGGCAAAGCAATAGCATGTGGAGTACGGTGCCTACCACAGGTAGTATTCATTTATGGATTGGCACTGCTGTTAGGTGTCAAACTCAATCTCAATCCCCTGGCGATTTTGAAAGTGCTAGTGATAGTCATGCTGGGAGCAGGTTGCTTCTGTACTTTTTCATTAATTATTGGCTGTGTGGTGAAATCACGAGAACGGATGACGGGAATTGGGCAATTATTAACCATGCCGTTATTTTTTGCCAGTAATGCTATTTATCCCATCTCACTGATGCCAAATTGGTTAAGGTTTATTTCCCGTTTAAATCCCTTGACTTATGAGGTTGACGCCTTACGCGGCACGATGCTGTTGAATGGCACTAGTCTCTATGGTTTCGGTCTGGATTGTACAATTCTCTTGGTAACATTAATAGGCTTGACGATTATCTGTGGAAAACTTTATCCACGGGTAGCAATGTAATCAGGAGAATAACCATCCCATGACCTTGGATAAACCCGCTAAAGGTGCAACTTCCCAAGAATGTGCCGCTAGAGTGATGGATACAGTTCCATTGGTGATGCGGTTTATCCGAGCAGATATGCGTGTTCACAGTGCTGCTTTTTTATCTATACCTCAGTTGCGATCGCTGGCATTTATCAACCGAAATCCAGGAGCCTCAATATCAGAACTGGCAGAACATCTAGGTGTAACTTGTGCTACAGCATCCGCCACAACAGAACGCTTAGTACAACGCAACCTGGTAGAACGCAGCGATCATCCTCAAGAGCGGCGGCGGGTTATTCTGAATCTGACTGAAGATGGCAAGCACCATCTTAAGCAATCTCAAGATCAAACTCGTGCTCATATTTCCGACCTATTGAAAGATCTTACAGAAGAACAAATTTCCAATATTGAAGAAGGCTTAGCTCTACTAAAAAATGTCTTCGAGCAAACGGAACTCAAATCTCCACAACCATAAAGTTACAGAACATGATCCCTTTGCAGCGTTGAAGTTTCGAGACTATCAACTATTGACGAATTAGCCCTACTGTAAAGCGAGGATCTATGACTCAAGAACAATGGACTGCGGTTGACCATTATATCACCGATCTGCTTGTGCCGCCCGACCCCGCGCTAGATGCGGCGCTCCAGTCCAGTGCCGCGGCCGGTCTACCGCCGCACAACGTTTCGCCGAACCAGGGCAAGCTGCTACTGCTGTTGGCGCAGATCCACGGGGCACGTACCATCTTGGAGATTGGCACGCTAGGCGGCTATAGTACAATCTGGCTCGCGCGATCGCTGCCTGCCGATGGCCGCCTAATTACGCTGGAGTCTGACCCAAAGCACGCTGAAGTTGCCCGCGCCAACATCGGGCACGCCGGCCTAGGCGATATCGTTGAGCTGCGCCTCGGACGAGCGCTCTCTACGCTGCCGCAGCTTGTCGCCGAAAATCGCCGACCATTTGACCTGATCTTCATCGACGCCGACAAGCCAAGCAATCCAGATTACTTTGCGTGGGCGCTCAAGCTCTCCCGTCGCGGCAGCCTGATCATCGCCGATAATGTTGTCCGCAACGGAGCGGTGATCGATACTACCAGCAGTGATCCCAGTGTCCAGGGGGTACGCCGTTTTAACGAACTGCTCGCTGAGTCGTCACGTGTGAGTGCCACCGCGATCCAGACCGTGGGTAGCAAAGGGTACGATGGCTTCGCTATCGCCCTGGTTACTGCTGAGGATTAGCGCTTGCCCTCACTAAGGTGATTGTAGCGTTTTAAAAACCTTTCGCTTGGCGGCAGTCAAGCCTTGCAGCATACACTGCTACGACATCTCACATCTCCAACACCTCACGTACCAAAGACGCCAATTTCTCAGCACTATCGGGAACAGCGATCGCCTTTGCTTTCTCTGCCATTTTTGCCAACTCATCTGGCGATCGCAATAAATTCAACACCTGAGCTTGCAATATTTCAACTGTCAACTCCGATTGCTGAAATGTTAACGCTGCACCAGCTTTTGTAAATATGTCCGCATTGTAAGATTGATGGTCTTCCGCAGCAAAGGGGTAAGGAATCAAAATCGCTGGCGTTCCACACACCGCTAATTCTGTTAAACTACCCGCACCAGAACGACTAATTGCTAAAGAAGCCCGCCGCAATAAAGCTGCCATGTTGTCATAAAAGGGCAACTCTATATACTGCGGATGCTTGAGATTATCTGCTTCGGGATCGCGATCGCCAGTTAAATGCACTACATACGCACCAGCATCAAACCAAGCTTGAGTTGATTGGCGCACTAACTTATTAACTGCAACTGCACCTTGACTACCACCAAAGACGACAATCAAGGGAGCATTATCAGGAATGGGTAAATCTAGTGGTGTATTAATTCCTGCATCTAAGAATTGCGAGCGCACGGGAGTACCCACGCAGACATTTTTTGCACGAGGTAAATACTTAGTAGCTTCTATAAAGCCTAGAGCTACCGCACTGCACCAAGGGCCAAAAAAGCGAGTCACTTTACCTGGTAAAGCATTAGATTCGTGGAAAACCACAGGTAAACCGAGGGAACGCGCCGCAATGACGGCTGGCCCTGCAATATAACCTCCTGTAGTAAACATCCCTTGAAAATTTCCCTGTTTGAGAATTCGCCTAACTTCCAGAATCGAACTGACGAGTTTACCCAAGATGCGGAGAGAGGAGAGTCCAAACCCTTGCTGAAACCCTTCAACTGCAATAGTATGCAAAAGATACTGTTTGGGGACAAGTTGAGTTTCTAGGCGATTGGGTACGCCCAGCCATTCGATTTCATAATCTGGCAGTTTCTCGGCCAGTGCGATCGCTGGAAATAAGTGTCCACCAGTCCCACTGGCAGCTATTAGTAATTTTATCGGTGCGTTTGCCATCAAACCTCTACCGTTTAGCGCCTAGCTTAACTAAGATAAAACAATTTCCCTACCTTCTCTACTCAAATCAGTAAACTCTTACCAATGAATAACATTATTGCCTTATTAGTGAGACACCAACCAAGATTTTCCGTGAGCATCTGGTTGATTTTGTTTCTACTGACACTTGGTTTAAGCAGTAGTTGGCAACGCGCTCAAGCTAATGCACCACGACAATTACTTAAATCTGGGGAACTTGCTCAACGTAATACCTCCCAAAATGCACCCGCAGAACTGAGAAACTTGTTGACACAAGTTGATGCAGCCGCCAGTAAAGGCGATGTCAAAGGGGTGATGCAATTTTACGGTACTAATTTCATTCATGGGGATGGATTAAATCGCCAAACTTTAGAAAAAGCTTTAACTTCACTCTGGCAAAGATATCCAAATTTACGATACAGCACACAGCTACGCTCTTGGAAATCTGAAGGTAATGCGATCGTCGCCGAAACGGTAACTAATATCACCGGCTTACCTTCTGCCAACAGTAATAATATGGCTCTCAATGCCTCCATTACATCGCGTCAGCGCCTTACAAATGCAAAAATCGTCCGCCAAGACATTTTGGCAGAACGCACCCTGCTCACCTCTGGTAGCAAGCCACCCCAAATTGATTTTAAATTACCTCAGCAGGTGAGAGTCGGTCAGAAGTATAGTTTTGATGCGATCGTCAAAGAGCCACTGGGTGAGGATTTTCTTCTGGGAACAGCTTTGGAAGAACCTATCCAACCAAATAAATATCTCAATCCTACAACTGTAGATTTGGAATTACTGACATCTGGCGGACTTTTTAAAGTGGGACAAGCGCCATCCACCCCTGGTAGCCAATGGGTTTCGGCGGTGATTCTCCGAGGCGACGGTCTAACAATGGTAACTCAGCGCTTGCAAGTAGTGAAAAAGTGAGCATCGATTCAGTAATTGCAAAACCTAATTTCTTTTCAGTAAAATGACCAATTCTCATTGACTGTAGAGACGTTGCAATGCAACGTCTCTACAAAATAATCGGTTTTTCTCGCCCCTATCTTGAATACTGAATCGGTGTTCTAGTTGAGTTGTAAATTCGCGTCAGTTCCATATTATTGGACAATTGAGACTGAACTCTTGACTTTTGACTAATAATGATTTCTCTGCAAAATCAAATTATTTTGATCACTGGCGCAAGTAGTGGTATTGGTGCTGCTTGTGCGAGAGTTTTTGCGGGTGCAGGTGCGAAACTGATTTTGGCGGCGCGGCGATGGTCACGTTTGCAAGAGTTAGCAGATGCACTCACAAAAGAATTCAGCATTGAGATTCATTTATTACAGCTAGATGTGTGCGATCGCGCTGCTGTTGAATCTGCTATTTCTACCCTACCCCCTTCTTGGTCTAACATCGATATCCTAATTAACAATGCTGGTCTGAGTCGCGGTTTAGACAAGTTGCACGAAGCTAGCTTCCAAGATTGGGAAGAAATGATTGATACTAACGTTAAGGGTTTGCTTTATCTGACTCGTTATATTGTTCCTGGAATGGTAAGTCGTGGTCGCGGTCATGTGGTAAATCTAGGTTCTATCGCCGGACATCAAACCTATCCTGGCGGTAATGTCTACTGTGCTACGAAAGCTGCTGTCAAGGCAATTTCTGAAGGCTTAAAACAAGACCTGTTAGGAACCTCTGTACGCGTAACTTCTGTTGATCCAGGTATGGTAGAGACAGAATTTAGCGATGTCCGCTTTCATGGTGATACTGAACGTGCCAAAAAGGTTTACCAAGGAGTTACCCCCCTCACCCCAGATGATATAGCTGATGTGATATTTTTCTGCGTCACGCGATCGCCTCATGTCAATATCAACGAAGTTGTACTTATGCCAGTTGACCAAGCTAGCGCCACGTTGGTTAATCGACGAACATAAAAGTACCTATATTTAAGAAGATAAGGTTGCTAAACCCATGCAAAACACTGCCAACGTTGAAAAAAGTAGGGTGACAGCACTCACAGCCATTAACACAGCAAAAATTCTCACAATTGTCTGCTTGGTGGCTTTTGCTGTCGTCTTCGGTATCCAAGACTTTCGACAGATTATCTATCTCTGTCTGCATATTAGCTATTGTCTCTGGTGGCTAGTGGAACAGTGGTTTTATCCCCAGCGGCGACAGATATTTAATGAACCTATGGGGGTTAGTAGGTTTATCCTTGTATTATTTTTTGTCGGGTTTTTGTATGCCCTACCTGGATATCTGGCATTTACCAATCCTGTCCCTCTATCAATGACAACAACTGCTGTAGCACTACCGCTGTATACTTTTGGTACGCTGATCAATGCAACCGCTGATGTCCAAAAGCTTAGCGCTAAACAATACGGTGCGGGGCTGGTTCGTGATGGGATTTGGCGATTTTCTCGTAATATTAATTACTTTGGCGATTTGCTGCGGTATCTAAGTTTTAGTGTTGTGGCTGGTTCGCCTTGGGCTTATTTTGTACCAGTAGCAGTCTTATTTACTTCTCTCCAACGTATGTCCCAGAAAGACCAGTCAATGTCCGCCAAGTATCCAGACTATGCCGAGTACCAACAATCCAGCGTTCGCTTGATTCCGTTTATTTGGTAATTCTCTTGATATGCAGATTTAATTGAATAATTAATCATTCCAAAGATATATTTTTATCAATCGCAGACATTTTTCCGCCTGCGATTTTTTTATAAAATTAGTTACAAATCATAATCATTTCGACTATGATTTATTTAGAAAATTGGATAAAGAATCCCAGGTATGGAAAGCCTTGTAATCGGTGCGATCGCTAGTTTAGGTGCAGGACTTGCCACAGTCATCGGTGCCTTGCCAGTTTTATTACCAATAAATCTCACACAGCGAGTGCAGGGAATCATGCTGGGGTTTGGTGGAGGAGTGATGTTAGCAGCAACATCATTTTCGTTAATTGTGCCAGCAAAAGAAGCAGCAACAGATCAAGGTCAATCTCAAGCTAGTGCAGCTTTAATTATTGTTGGGGGGATGCTACTAGGCGGAGTTTTTTTACAACTGGCACATCGGTTTTTACCTCACGAACATTTCTTTAAAGGACAAGAAAATGTTCACCGTAATAACCTTAAGCGAATTTGGCTATTTATTGCTGCAATTACTATTCACAACTTCCCCGAAGGTTTAGCTGTAGGAGTTAATTTTGCTAACAACAACATTAGCGATGGTATACCTGTAGCTTTGGGAATTGGTTTGCAAAACATCCCAGAAGGTTTAGTAGTGGCATTATCTTTAGTATCTGAGAAGTATTCACCAGGTTATGCAGTGTGGATATCTCTGCTTACAGGTTTAGTTGAACCAATTGGCGGTTTGATTGGTGTAGGTGTGGTGAGTGTCGCTAATTTTGTCTTACCTTGGGCGATGGCGTTTGCAGCGGGAGCAATGTTATTTGTGATTAGTGATGAAATTATCCCCGAATCTCATCGCAAAGGCTTAGAGAAAGAAGGAACTATCGGTGTAATGTTGGGCTTTGTAGTCATGATGTTTTTAGATATTGCTTTAGGGTAATGTAACTTAATTCCTAGATCGCGATCGCCAACTTGATAGCTGGCATTACAGGCGATCGTTTACCTTATTGCGTCAACTCTGAAGTTTATCTATAGCACGTCAATAACCTCGCTCCGAGACGTTGCATTGCAACGTCTCTACACGCATGAAATTTGTACAAAAAATAGACCTCTTGCACGAATATCTGAAAATAAGAATTTTAAGGTTCACGCAGAGGCGCAGAGGCGCAGAGAGTAACGAGAAATTTATCTATTTGGAGTTCATAATCTGATTCATGCAAGAGGTCTAATCTTTAATTGGCGTTGCTGAATCCAGGTATGAATTTATCGGGCTACGCCCCGCTACGCTAACACGCAGAGACGCAGCGGAAAGTCTGAGCGCCGGCTTCCGACGAACAGACGCCACTTGCTTCAAGCCGGGGAACCCGTCCAACGCAGTGGCTCAACTTTTCAAGACAGAGGCGCAGAGAGTAAGAGTTTAAAATGTTAAGTTTTTAAATTTCATACTTCAATTCAGCAATGCCCTTTAATTAAACTGTGTTGTACTATAATCGCGGATCTACAGGTTCACTCTCTAGCGCCAAAATCCCGAAAACACATTCATGCACGCGGCGCAGCGGAGTATGAGAGACAAATCGCTCCAAGGCTTCAACACCCAGAGCAAACTCCCGCATCGCCAGAGAACGCTTGAGGGATAGCCCACGTTGTCGCAGACGTTGCAGATTCTCCGGCGCTGAATATTCTACACCGTAGATAATCCGCAAATATTCTTGTCCGCGACACTTCACCGCAGGCTGCACAATGCCGCGACTGCCTTGGACAATGAATTGCATTGGCTTGACAACCATACCTTCACCACCCGCAGCAGTAAGTTCTTCCCACCAATGAATTCCTTCAGCTTGGCTGCTTGGGTCAGTCAAATCTATGACTTTATAGGCAGTTGCTAAGAGCAAGACGGGGTCTGATTGGCAGATTTTGGCGATTTGCTCCATATGCCAGCGATGATCTTTGTCGATGTGGGCGGCTCCCTCTGTTGCCAGGATGTGGAAGGGTGCGAGTTTTAGATCAGAAATATCGGTGACAGACCAGCAGTAGCGGCGGTAGGCAGTGATATACTGATGCGCCATCTCTGCACGTTGCTGGTAGTGGCTGAGTTGGTTGCTGATTTCGACGTTGCGATCGCTTGCTTGTTGCAATAAGCTAACAGCATCATTGAGAGCAAGGCGTGATGCCACTCCCACAGGTGCATACTGTTCTCGCAGTAACCCTTGTGCTTTAGCTGACCAAGGCATCAATTCACAGTCTAGACACACCCAATCGGTATTAAACTCTTCCCAAAAGCCGCTTTGGGAAAGAGCAGCATTCACCCGCGCCAATAGTTCCGCTTCCAATGCTGGATTATCAAAGAAACGCCTTCCTGTGCGGGTGTAGCAGATGCCAATACCTTCATTCACCACACCAAACCGTTTCTCGGCAACTCCTAAATCCCGGCAAATAACCACCACTGCCCGCGAACCCATGTGTTTTTCTTCGCAAACTACTTCAGTGATTTCCTGTTGGTAGTAGGCAAAGGCTTGCGCTGGGTGTTCCAAATATCCCAGTGTTGAAGATGTTTCCACAGGGGACATAGTGGGTGGTAGGTAAATCAGCCATTTCGGATTAGCGGCAAAACGGCTCATCACTTCTAAAGCCGCGATCGCATTTTCTTCTCGAATGGTAATGTTGGGCTTAAGTCGCGTGTTAATGAGGCGCTTACCCAATACGTCCTCAATGTGCAGGACATCATCGAGTTCCTGCTGAGATGTGCGTGTGACTGTGTTTTGTACCAAAGGTTTCACAGGTTCGCAGTATATACGAGCAGCCGGAATGCTCACCAATTCTTTTTCTGGATAGCGGAGGGCGGTGAGTTTGCCGCCAAAGACACAGCCTGTATCAATATCAATAGTGTTATTCAGCCATTCTGCTTCTGGTACAGGAGTATGCCCGTAAACTACCATCGCTTCACCCCGATATTCTCCCGCCCAGTTATAGCGGACGGGTAAGCCAAACTCATCAATCTCGCCAGTAGATTCACCATACAGAGCAAACTCGCGCACCGCACCAGATCCCCGTCCCTGCATTTCTTGTTTCATCCCCGCGTGAGCCACCACTAACCGTCCGTCATCTAGGAGGTAGTGACTTATTAAGGAATCCAGAAATTTTTGCAGTTCTTTTGCGAAAGGTTCGCGCACCTCATCGGGTAACGCCTCAATCTCATGTAGGGTTTGCTCTAACCCATGATTGACTCGGACATTTTTACCTCGTAGTTTCCGCAATAGCTTGTTTTCATGATTACCAGGAACGCAGATAGCTGCACCTGCCATAACCATGTTTCGCACCAGCTTGACTGTATCTAAGATACGCGGGCCACGGTCTACTAAATCACCCAAAAAAACAACTTTCCGTCCTTGGGGGTGGTAGTAAATAGGAGTGTCCCAGAGAGTGGAAGTAAATTCTTCCCCCCTGCTCCTCTGCTCCCCTGCCCCTCTGCCCTTCTCATAGCCTAATTGTTGGAGTAATGCTTCAAGTTCGTCGCAACAGCCATGAATGTCGCCGATGATGTCAAAGGGGCCGTGTTCGTGTTTTAGGTTGTTCCAGAGGGGTTGGCGTTCGATTTCAACAGCTTCAATTTCTGCTAGAGAGTTGAGAGTGTAGACATAGCGGAAACCTTCTTTTTCCAAACCACGTAGAGAACGCCGTAACATTTGGCTATGACGCCGCACTACATGGGAGCCGAACTGGCGATTGCTGCGCTGTTGGTTGCGTTCATGGCATAATTCTTCTGGTAAGTCGAGGACGATCGCGATCGCAAAGCAATGATATTGTCGTGCCATTTGCAATAGAATTTTGCGATCTTCCATCTGCACGTTGGTAGCATCAATTACAGTCAGTTTAGCTGCTGCTAGCCGTTTGGCAGTAATGAAGTGCAACACCTCAAAGGCATCTTTGGTAGCAGACTGGCTATTTTCATTATTGGAAACCAAGCCGCGACAAAAGTCTGAAGACAGCACCTCGAAGGGTTGAAAGTGCTTATGGGCAAAAGTTGACTTACCGGAACCGGAAGCACCGATGAGGACAATTAGGGATAGTTCGGGAATAGTTATTTTCATAGTTTTTTTTAACGTAGACGCGTAGCGGCTTGCCGCAGGCTACCGCCAAGGACGCAAAGGGCGCAAAGGAAGAAATAAGTAGGATGAAATTAGGAATTATGGTTAAACACTGCCATCTGTGTGGGTGAACCTACTTCTAAGTCTTCTGTGCCTACAGGTTGAAGTTCCACAGTATAGCCAAAGCGTTCTGCTACTTGGTTTGCCCAGTTTGTAAACTCTGCGCGCGTCCATTCAAAGCGGTGGTCTTTGTGTCGTAGTTTCCCCGCAGGTAAGTTCTCAAATTTGACGTTGTACTCAATATTGGGCGTTGTCACCACTACCGTTTTGGGTTGGGTAAACTCAAATAAAACTCGCTCAAATGACCCCAAACGCGGCAAATCAAGATGCTCAATTACCTCAATCACCGTAGCAGCATCGTAGCCACTAAAGCGTTTATCTTGATAGGTAAGTGCGCTTTGGATTAATTGCAGACGTTCCCATTGATTGCGAGGGAGATGCAGGCGGTCTAATCGTTCTTGAGCGACTTCTAGCGCCCTGTAGGAAACATCGACACCCGCAATTTGCTCGAAATAACCATCTTTAAGCAAGAGTTTCAGCAGAGTTCCCTGACCACAGCCTAAATCAATCACTCGCTTTGCACCCCTTTGCTTCAAAGCCGCAATCACCGCATTCATCCGCTGCTGATTTAAACTAATCGGCTTTTCTACCGCTGCTTCTTCCTGGGCATGAGTTTCTTCAGCACTATCGGGATCGGGATTGTCTTCCTCTGCTAATTGGGCTAAAGCCAGACGAGTTAAGCGATGTTGTCGTTTTAGGTAACGTTTGGTAATTTGTTCTCGCGCTGGATGTGTAGTTAACCAACCTTCGCCATGACGCAATAGTTTTTCGATTTCTTCATCGCCTACCCAGTAATGTTTATCGTCGTCTAATACTGGAATCAAAACGTAGAGGTGACTTAACAAATCGCTTAAGGGTAAGGTGTGCTGAAGTTCGACGCTAAAGTATTGGCTCTGTCCCCATTCAGGAAATTCCTCATTTAAAATGTGACCTTCGGCACTCACACTGTAACCCAATGGCTCAAACAGTTCCCGCAAAAAACTTTCACCACCGCGACAGGGTAAGACAGACAGTTTTGCTGTCAAAGGAATAGGAGTTTGTACTAGTTCTGGGAACTCTTTGCAGCGACCTCCTAAAGCCGTGCTAAATACCTGAGCAATCGCTACACTTAAAAATGAAGAAGCAACATAAGGGCGATCGTTTACATATTGTTCCAGCCTAGCACTGCGTCCCCGCACCAATTTCACGGGGTCAACATCCAACAATAACGCCACCATGCATCGCTGGGTATTTGCTTCCGGGTAAAAGACGTGCGCTTGTCCAAAAGAAAGAGAAAAAGACTGACAGCGGTCAGGGTGTTTATGCAACAGATAGCCTAACTCTGTTGCTGGGAAGTGTGTCGTTGCGATCGTTAGCAGCATTCACTTATGTAAAGGTGAAAATGAGGCAAGAGTTAATAAATACCGCTTCAGGGTAAACGATTACGGAAAGAAATGATGGCGTTGTTGAGGAATATTACAGCGTTTTTCAACTGGAAGTCCCTTGCAGGTCGATGCAATAGCATTGCAGGTCGATGCAATAACATTGCAAGCCGATGCAATAACATTGCAAGCCGATGCAATAACATTGCAGGTCGATGCAATAACATTGCAGGTCGATGCAATAACATTGCAGGTCGATGCAATAACATTGCAGGTCGATGCAATAACATTGCAGGTCGATGCAATAGTATTGCAGGTCAATGGTGTTTAAGCAGTAGTTGGTATAATCCATTCAAGTGTTGCCATATTAATCACCTCTAGCCATCAACCCTGTGTTGGATATACAGACAATTCAAAAATTCTACCAAGACCACAGAGAGTTCATTAACACCCTCATTTCTGGTGGTCTATCTGCAATAATTCCTGTAGTTGCAGGTTTTATTTGGTGGTTAAGATGGCGACACCGCCAGCAACGCATTCCCTCTTCAAGTTTTCCTTTTGAGGTGATTAAGCCACAAAGTCAAGACGTGTTACAGCGGATTCTCGGCGGGGATGATAATGACCCCTTGGCTGATAGAAATATTGGTTACCAAGTACGAGTGACTAATCGCAATGTTTGTCACGAATTAAAACAGTTGTTGGAGAAAGAAGAATCGCGCTGGGTATTGATTCTAGGACAGAGTGGGCTGGGAAAAACGCGAGAAGCAACAGAATTGGCAAATCATCTCAACCAAGAAGGTTGGACAGTTTTGTTCCTCAAGCCGGGAGAATGGCTAGATTTTCCGGCGCAGTTGTCATCAGAGATTGGCACAGACCGGAAGTTGCTATTTTTCCTAGATGATTTAAATCAAAAGATGCAGCGCGGTCATGAAGAAATATCGCCAGAAGCAGAGAAAATTCCTGTACAAAGATTAAAAGTATCATTGCAAGAGCGACTACTGCAAGCGTTGGAGAAGTACGAAAAGTTTTGCGGTAAGTCAGAAATTCGGGTAATTGCTACGGCGCGAAATGAGAGAATTTCAGACTTTGAGGGAGAACCAACCCATTGGGACAAACTGCAATGGGAAAAATATCCGCAGTTATTGAATCGCTTTACTCGTTACGAGTTGGCGAAACCAGAAGATAACGCAATTATTGAGTTGTTCAATGAAACCATTCCCAACACAAATATTTCCGCCAAGGTTGAAGATTATCCCGCATTAGCTAGCCGCAATGACCGCACTTTTAGAAATGTTGTCGAGAATCTCCGCAGCCTGAAAAATAACGAACAACCTTTGAACCTCAAAACTTATCGACACAGCCTAAAAGACACTTGGGAAGAACGCTACAAAAAAGCTGTGCGGAAATATCCGGCAAGCCGTTACATTTATGATGCTGTGGATTTGCTGCAAAAATTCGACATCGAACTACAGCAATTTACCGTGGAAGCGACAGCACGACTGTTAGCAGGTGGAAATTTTTGGCAGCAATTGCAGTATTGGCGGCAAATTCGGATTGCGACTAACTTGTTGATTCATAGTGAACGCATTTTAGAACCCCATGATGGACAAATTGAGGCAAAGAGAAGGCGGGTAGAAGCAGGAGAATACATTTTGCGCTTATCACGCTTATTGCTAAAACTAGCAGAACGTTACCCTACACAAATGCAGGAATCACTGATTAGTTTTGGTAATAAAGTTTCTCGATTAGGTCGCTATAAAGAAGCATTAGCTAGCTTTGATAAAGCTATAAATATATCACCTGAGTCTAGTTTAATATGGTTTTTAAAAGGTAATGAGCTATTTTATTTAGGAAAATTTCAACAAGCGATCGCCTTTTACGACAAAGCTATAGAATTTAAACCAAGCTCACACAAATCTTGGTACAACCGGGGCATGGCACTGGATAAGTTAGTTAGGGAAGAAGAAGCGATTGTCTCTTACGACAAAGCCATAGAATTCAAACCTGATAAGCACGAAGCTTGGAATAATCAAGGCTACACACTATCTAATTTAGGAAGATTTGAAGAAGCTATTACTTCTTACGATAAAGCCATAGAGTTCAAACCTGATGACCATGTAGTTTGGTACAATCGAGGCAATACGCTGTCTATTTTAGGAAATTTTAAAGCAGCTATCACTTCTTACGATAAAGCCATAGAATTTAAACCAGACTTTTACCAAGCTTGGAATAACCGAGGCTTAAGATTGTCGAATTTAAACAGATTTGAAGAAGCGATCGCCTCTTATGATCAAGCTATAAAATTAAAATCAAACTTACACGAAGCTTGGTATAATCGGGGCAATACACTGTGGAATTTAGGAAGAAAAAAAGAAGCGATCGCATCTTACGATAAAGTCATAGAATTCAAACCAGACTTTTACCAAGCTTGGTATGAAAAGGCTCGCTGTTATGCATTGCAGGGGAATATTGAGCAAGCAGTCTATAATTTACAACAAGCTATCAATCTAAATCTTGAAGAATGCCGAGAAAGAGTGAAAACAGACTCTAATTTTGACAGCATTCGTAATGACAAACGATTTCAGGTATTACTGCAAAGTTAGATGGGCAGTTTACACTAAATTAAACTACAACAGCCAAGATATAAAAACTCTTCTTGTGAAAAGACATCGTACCATTAATCGTATTACTGCTAATGAAATTTGCAAACAAGCAGGTTTATTACCTAATTTTTAATTGCTCTGCTAGTTTGTATTGAAGCACTGTTTTGAAAGGATAAACCCGCTCTTGAGTCAACCATGCAGCATAAAGTAGAGATTGACGAATATCCTCTGGTTCTAAATCAGGATATTCTTCTAAAATTTCCTCTACAGGTTTTCCATTAGCTACCAAATTTACCACTAAAGAAACCGGAATTCGCATCCCACAAATGCAAGCCCACCCATAATACTAGGGTAAAATGTAATTTTGTCTAGACCTAACATAAATTATCCCTCCAACATCTATTTGTTGCTTAGAAGAAGAGGATGTTTGAAAAGTCCTTGGTGATGTATCAAATACTTTTAGATCCCCCTAAATCCCCCTTAAAAAGGGAGACTTTGATTCCGTTTCCCCCTTTTGAAGCTACGGTGTACACACATCTCTGTACAAAACCAAAATCGTTGTATATCCTCCTAAATCCCCCTTCAAAAGGGGAACTTTGAGAGGTTTTTGCCCCTCTTTTGAAGGGGGGTTGAGGGGATCAATAAGTGCCTAATATCACAGCCGACCACTTTTCAAACAACCTCTAAGCCATATATTCATGAAATCTCGCGTTCTGTCACCAGTTTTATCTTAGTTTAAATCGAGTTATGAGGTTAAATGATGAGCATTAACGCTTATTCATAAAATTTTCTGCGCTAACTTTCAAATCCCATAAGAGCGGGGATAAGGCTTTAGAAGTGTCTTAGCCTGATAGACATAAACGACATTAATAACCACCCCACCGCGTCGAATTGGTATCGTTTCAATCTCACTCAAGCTGTTAAAGTAAGTTCGATAGTTAGCCATCAAATCTTGTCTTTTATTAAAGGGATTAGTAGTGATGTATAGCGCATCTTTTCCCAGCCATTGATTAGCCTCTGACCAAAAAGCAAAACCACGCAAATCTTTGCCAATATCAAAGCAAGTAATCGGTATGTCAGCAATGGGTTCAAGAGACATAGCTATCGGCCCACCCAGGTAATAGCGATTGGTAAAAATAAAGCTAGAGTTTTGTAGCGCTGCACTGAGGACGGGAGATTTAGCAAAGCCGCGCCGCAGTTGTTGAATATCAATTAGTTCTGTAGATGGGTCATCTTTGGGAGGCAAGAACCCACCCAGTAAAGCGTATTGGCTAGGCTTTTGTACTATTCCTGTTGTGACTTGCAACAGTGCAATGAGTAAAATACTGCTCACCATAATTCCCGAACCTAAAAGCCATCGCCGTACACTACGTCGAGATTGCTGCTGCCATAAGATTGCTTGTTGTCCTAACAGCAAGGTTAACCCCCAAAATCCTGGCATTGACCAGGCAGGCAAAATTTGCCGATATCCACCTATCAGAGTAAACCCTAAAGTTAAGGGCAGAGACACCCATAAAATCAAGAGCCACGAAGACTCTAACTCTTTTCTGGAGGTTAGTGATTTTTTAGAAAAAACTTGCATTGTTCCAGCCAAAGCTGGTCGCAAACTCACCCACCAGAGGGGAAATCCTATAGTTGGGAACAGATAAGCTACCCCAGCTAAACAAACGCCTCCTACACTCAGCAGATTGTAGCCGCCTCTGGGTACTGCTCGCTCTGATTGAAAACGAAACGACACCCAATCATGCTGCATATTCCAAAGCAAAATTGGGGAGATGGTGAGCACAAATAAGCCTAATGCTAACCATGCCCAAGGAGAGCGGAAAACAGAGCGATGGCGTGGACTCGTTAGACAAAAACCAACTAGCCCTAGTCCTAAGAGAAAACCGTGATATTTGCTGAGGCAGGCTAATCCGACCAGAATACCAAGAATTGCTAAGCGGTAACTGGGAAGGTATGAATTAGATGAGCAGGGTTCATCCTGCAACAGGCTTTGTTTTTGAGTTTGAGGCTGCCGAAAAAATTCATCCGCTGCACAGTATAAACTAGCTGACCAAAAAAAGATCAAGGGACTATCGGGGAGACTGAGGACGCCAAAGCCAACTAGAAAAATTGGACTGATGGTAGCGATCGCTAAAGTCAAGCTAGCAGCCTTAGCAGAAAATAATTTCAGGCTAGTCAGATACAATAGCACCAAACTGCCTGTATGCCAAATCAATGCTCCCAGACGAATCGTAAATTGCGATACAACACCAGTTGACCACGGACCAAAACCAGTTGTCAGCCCCACAAGCATTGGATGATCAAAATAACTCCAGTCCAGATGCAGGCTGTAAAGATAGTAGTAAGCCTCATCAAAGGTAGGGTAAAGCCAGAAAGCAATAAAGGCTCGAAACAGCAGTCCCCCAACCAGTAAAAAAAGCACTGACTGATTAGTTTTTTGAGCTAACCATTTCTGAGCTATTTGCATTTACTTAAATTCCTATACAAACAAAATCATCTTATGGCAGCAGCATGGCAACGTAAAACTTTATTTGTGGTCTTTGATACTCGTTCATCCACCTTTGAACTGGATTAACGAGTGTTTGAACCGGATGAATCTACCTCTCAACTCCGTTAACGAGTCTTTGAACTGGATAAATCCACCTCTAAACTTCGTTAACGAGTCTTTGATACTCGCTAACAAGCATAAATACTCCGCCCCTCTGCACCTTTAAACCTAATTGGCAACACCAAGTTTTAATATGAAGCTATAATTTGCAGAAATATAAACACCTTATCTGTTTTTTTGTATTTCCTGGAGTTGAGTAATGGTATTTTGGGGAGATCACACTGGCTTACCAAAGCCTTACAAGGGCTGGAATGTATTCGTAGGTAATGGGCCAGACAATACAGAAAATCAGCTTGTTGCTTCTGTCAAAAAGCTGCTTGGTTGGCTAAAAGAATATATGTCTGTAGATACTGTCACGCTTCTACTACCTACTAAAGACAAACAGAATCTATTCGTGTATGCCACCATCGGACTTAAAGAGGAAATCACAGAAAATATTCAAATTCCCATTGGGCAAGGTGTTGCTGGTCGTATTGCCGCCAGCAATGAACCAATGATAGTCAAAGATCTATCAAAGGTAGAAGTTGTAAGTCCTATTTTGCGACAAAAGGGTTTGCGATCGCTCGTCGGTGTTCCATTGCCCATCAAGCAGGGAGTAACCGGGGTTTTACACGTTGGCACGTTCAAATCCCACCAATTCACCGAGCGCGATATACAGCAATTGCAACTCGTTGCTCATCGCCTGAGATTGAAGATAGCAGATATAGAACTGTTTAATCTGCAAAAGCTGGATGACTTAGTATGTTGCTTTAATCTTCAAAAGATAGCTACGTTGAGGACTTCAATTATGTCCCTCTGGTGGAACAGGTTAAAGTTAAGTTTTTCAGCAATTAAGCAAAAATGTCAGCCCAGCAAATATGCTTTGATTTATTCACCCCAGCGATGCCACTGATGAAAATTAGCTCCTGCACTCACTGCTAAACCAATTTGGTGCTGTGACGATAGCTCATCATAGCCACCTTCGTTAGCGCCAATGTAGTACATACGGAAACTACCATCATCCATTGGCACTACACAAGGCGTACCTACTGCTCGTGCGTCCCAGCGACCAGAACCCTTCTGGGAATGACAAAATACGGAACCATTGGCTTGCTCACCTTTATCTTTTTGCCAATGAATGCCATCATCAGAAGTGGCTACACCGATAGAGTGATAACCGCTGCTGTTGACACCTTCGTAGAACATGACGTACTGGCCGTTTATCTTCAGTACATGGCGAGTACCAATACCCCGTTCATCGAAGCTTCCAGGCTCACCTGGGCCGAGGATTTGGCCGACTTTTTCCCAGCACAAACCATCGGTAGAAACCGCTAAGCCTACTAGGAATCCTTTGTCTGGGTTCAAGGTGTGATAGTACAGCTTCCAAGTTCCATCATCATCACGTAGTACTTGTGGCCACGCGCAGAACAGTGCATCGAATTCTTCTGGTTTGCCTATATCAAGGAAGGCTCCTTGGTAAGGGCCTTCCAGTCGTATCCAATTGATGCCGTCACGCGAAACGGCACACCCAGGGCGCATCTGCACTCCTTTAGCTTGAAACTTTCCCATGTTGACAACTGTATGGTTGCCACCGAAGTACCACATCCAATAAAGACCATCATAGAAGTTTACATTGCTGACACCGACATGAGCTGAATCAAAGCGACTAGGTTCTGGGTGAGGCTCAAAAATAGCTCCCATAGTTAGAGAACCCTTCACCCTTTCCCAATGAACACCGTCAGTAGAAATAGCTAAACCACAGCGACCAGTAGGCAAGTTAATTTGCCGATCAAAAGAAGCGTCTCGACCGTAGTACCACATCTTCCAAACGCCATCGGGACAGCGCATAACCTGCGGTGCAGAAACCCGCTCGGAATCCCACCAGCCTTTTGAACCAGGTGCTAATACCAAGCCGGGTTGATTGATTTGCATTGCTTCATGACTCATAATCTAAAATCCAAATTCTAAGATTTCAGCAATTACCGAAGTAGTGATACCAAATTGGGAAAGGAAGTATTAACAGCACTCAGGACTTTTTCAAATCAGTTGCTACGGTTGGCTTATAGTTATACAGCCACTCCTCAAACTCAGTATCACTTACTTGGGCTTTCTCCATCATTCCCCGAAGATATGTTTCGCTGTCGGCTTTATAGGCGCGGTTCGCCTGCACTGCGTTGCGGATCTGGATTACTTGTGTGCGCGGTTTACGATTGTTTTCGTAGTTAGCAAGGGCTGCTTCTATAGTGGAGGCAGATGATAAGCATTGGGAAAGTTCCCATGCATCTTCAAACGCAGTATTCGCTCCTTGTCCTAGTAATGGAACCATCGGATGGGCTGCATCACCCAAGAGAGTGACTCTGCCTTGGCTCCAATTTTGTAACGGCAGTCTGTCGGATATTGGTCGTTCTATAATATCTTCAGCATCCGTTGCTTTGACGATCGCCTGCACTGGTTCTGCCCAACCAGAAAATTTTTCTTGAACGCGAGACTTAACATCAAAGGTACTCTGGGCGACAAATTCGTCCGGTGCTAGTGTAGCAGCACTCCAGAATAAATATCCGCTACCCAAGTCAAAGAAACCGAAAATTTTGCCATCGGCTGCTGTCATTGACATGACTTCGTTAGGAGGTAGTAGTTCATGGCTGTACTTGATAACGGCACGCCAAGACATACGACCAGCATAGCGAGGAGATCCGTCACCAATCAACGTCTGTCTAACTGCGGAGTTTAACCCATCAGCCCCGATCAACAAATCAGCCTGCACTTTCTTACCTTCATCAAAGTAGACTTCAACACCGCTGTTGTTTTGCTCAAAGCCAATACATCGATGATTGAGGTGAATAGCGTCGTTTGGCAGTGAGTCTGCAAGAATCTCTTGCAGACGTGACCACCTGATCTGCAACATTGGCCGCCCATATTTCTCCATGAACGTAACTGATTTCTGGGCAATTAGCTCACCAGTGCTTTTTCTCAAGTTAAGCATACGGGTTTGACTACCCGCGCCTTCCAAGGACTCAACTATACCAGGAGCGATCGCATCAAGACTATTTAAACCGTTGGGAAAAAGCGTTAGACCAGCACCAATTGGTCGTAAGGAATATGCTTTCTCGTAGACTTGGGCATCAATACCTTGTTTTCGCAGGGCGATCGCAACTGTTAAACCACCAAGTCCAGCACCGATAATAACTACTTTTTTGACCATGATTTTGGGGCTTTTGCTGGGGTTTTCCTAACAAAAAGTTGTACTTTGCCTGATTATTGATTTTTAGATCAAACAATACAAGTTTTCATCAATCCTTAGAGAGTTTTCTTAACAAAGCTTCGTATGTATGTAGGTCAAAGACACCTTCTTATCCCTAACCTAATCGGCATTGCTGAATCAATATATGAAAAATATGAAAAGCTCACGCAGAGGAGCCAGTGCGTTGCGCGGGTTCCCACGGCAGTCCGCTCAAGTCGGGAAACCCGCCCACGCGGCTGCCTCCCCGTTGTAGCAACTGGCGTCGCGCAGAGGCACAGAGAATAAGAGCATTGCCGAATTTAAATATGAATGATTTTAACTTTTTCATTTAATGCTTTCCTTTGCGTCTCTGTCTTGAAAAGTTATGTTCGCCGGAAGCCGGCGCTCATACTTTTCGCTGCGTCTCTGCGTGAAGCAAATTCATTTTTTCGTTCAGCAACGCCGCCTAATCTACATTAATTAGATTTACATACTTAAACTAAATCCTGATGAGTAAAAGACTTAGCATTTGCCCCGGTGTAAGTGGCTACAATATGACCATCGCCAGTCATTTGATACTTGTATGTCACCAATCCTTCTAAACCGACAGGGCCGCGGGGTGGCATTTGTTGGGTACTAATTCCCACTTCTGCACCGAAACCGTAGCGAAAACCATCAGCAAAGCGGGTAGAACAGTTGTGGAAGACATTGGCTGAATTTACCAATCCGATGAAAGTTTTGGCAGTGGTTAAATCTTCAGTGATAATCGCATCCGTATGGCGAGAACCATATTGGTTAATATGAGCGATCGCATCTTCTGTAGAATCGACTATTTTAATCGACAAAATAAAATCGCTGTATTCTGTTTCCCAATCTGTTTCTGTTGCAGTTTTAATATGAGATAAAATTGCCAAAGTGCGTTTATCACCTCTTAATTCTACGTGGCGTTCTTCTAAAGCCTCAGCAGCTTTTGGTAAAAATTCTGCGGCGATTGACTGATGAACTAGCAAAGTTTCAATTGCATTACAAACAGCAGGGTATTGCGCTTTGGCATCAACTGTAATAGCAACTGCTTTGTTAATATCAGCAGCTTTGTCTATATAAAGATGACAAATTCCATCTGCATGTCCTAATACTGGAATGCGCGTATTTTCCTGCACAAATCGCACAAAAGAGTTAGAACCTCTAGGAATAATTAAATCTACATATTTATCTAACTTCAAAAGTTCTAGAGTTTCCTCTCTAGTTGTCAACAGCTGCACCGCATCAGGGTTGACAGCAGTTTGAGATAATCCTTGTTTTATTGCTTTGACTATTGCTTCACAAGAACGGATCGCTTCCTTTCCACCTTTGAGAATCACACCATTACCCGACTTGATAGCCAGAGAAACAATTTGAATAGCTGCTTCTGGACGTGCTTCAAAAATAATTCCCAAAACACCTAAAGGACAAGTAATTCGCTTGAGAATTAAGCCAGTATCGAGTTCACGGTGAATCTGAATTTGACCAACTGGATCAGCTAGCTTGCCTACATCTCGTACCCCAGCGATCGCATCTCTTAACTTATGTTCATCCAACTGCAAACGCCTGTAAAGTGGTTTAGGAATTCCGTCAGCAGCAGCGGCTTCACAATCAGCAATATTTGCTCGGCATATTTCATCTCTAGCTGATTCTAAAGCCTGGGCGATCGCTGCGATCGCTTCATTTTTCGCCTCAGTAGAAAGAAGTGCTAGCTTACTTGCAGCTTGGCGCGTTTGTTGGGCGATCGTAATCAGGGGACAAGGAATATCGAGAATAGTCATAGCACAAAATAACTTTCAAATATGGCAAAAATCTTTACCTTTTTCTCATCCTATCAACGTTGGTTGGTTATTTGTCATTTGTCATTTGTCAATGGTCAAGAGTAAGTATTTATTTTCCTTGTGCTTCACTCCCCTTACTCTTTATCCGCCTTCCTCCAATCGGGTGAACCATCTGGGTAGATAAAAACTACTCTGATTGGGTGAGGCTTGAATGGGTTTAAATTACTTATTCTGTAATTGTTGAATACAGACACAACAAGAGTAATCACTGAGCAGCAAAATAAATAAATATAAGTATTAATACAGTCATACAACAAATGTAATTATGCGTCCCCAAGACTAGAGAGAAGAGATACAGTGAGTCTCCTTTCTCTAGTCTTTTACTAAAAATGAATAATTTATACTGTCATTATTTAAACTTTTACGAAATTGTGATGACGTGTGTTGGATCTATTGAGTATTCATGGATCAAATACCACTCCTTTATTAGGGAGATCCTATGTCATTGCAATCTGGATTAGATGCCTTTCAACAAGGACGTTATCAAGAAGCAGTTCAATTACTAGAACAGTTTTGCCGTAACGCTGTTGATTACAATTCCTCAGATTATCTTTCCGCACAGATGTGGCTGATGAAAGCCTATCAAGGCACAGGCGAAATCGAGAAAGCTACGAGCCTGTGTCAAAAGCTAATGATGAGCGAAAACCAACAGGTTCGCACTTGGGCAGAACAAGCACGTCAATCCTTTCCCCAACTACCAGCAACCCAGTCTAATGCCGCTCAAAAAGCTAGCCGTGCTGCTACTGTTGGTGTGAAATTAGCAATGGGGGGTGTGGGTGGGAGTCTGGTGTTAGCTTCTGGTGTCACCATGACCTTGCTGTTTGGTATGGTGTTGGCTTTAGGTTTGAGCTTAGTATTTATTTTGGGTAGTGACGATCCACTCCAAGGGCTAGCGATCGCAATTGGTATTACCCTAATTTTTAATATTGCCGCTTTTTTCTTGTCTCCCTTTCTGATGGACTTAACCCAACACTGGCTATACCAAACTCGCTGGGTAGAGTTAGCAGAAATTGAAAGCCTCAGTCCAGAGACAGCTAAGGTTATTCGTCAAGTCTGTCAGCAAAAAAATTTAAAAACGCCCCGCCTGGGAATCATTAACGACCAAAACCCCACGGCTTTTACTTATGGTTCGTTGCCTAACAGCGCCCGCCTAGTAGTCAGTCAAGGACTTTTTACTTACCTTGATGATGATGAAATTGCTACAGTCTACGCTCACGAGCTAGGACATATCGTCCATTGGGACTTTGCAGTGATGACAGTAGCTTCTACCTTAGTACAAATTTGCTACCTCATTTACAGCACAGCCAGAAGATTTGGACGTGGCGGCGACAGCAAAATCAAAGATGCTATGCAAACAGCTGCTTTAGTTGCCTACGTATTTTACATCTTCGGCACTTACCTACTGTTGTAT
Source organism: Nostoc sp. MG11 (assembly GCF_014904695.1). Taxonomy (GTDB): domain Bacteria; phylum Cyanobacteriota; class Cyanobacteriia; order Cyanobacteriales; family Nostocaceae; genus Komarekiella. The sequence goes on from NZ_JACXXN010000028.1 coordinate 38,161, forward strand.
CTCTCCCGTACCAGAGAGTACTTTGCTGACCATTTTGCAGCAGAAAGTACAGGGAACCCTAATGGATTATCCCGCGCTTTGGTGAAGATTGCTTACGGAATTTTAGAAGAAGGTTCGCGATCGCCAGAACCCAGCCGCTTGATTGAAGGTACTCGCGCCTTGGGTATCTATGACCATAAAGCCGCTGCTTCCACAGGAACCGCCTACCGCATTGCATCCGACCCGCAAAAAATCGGTCGCGTCTTTTTGTGGGATATGTTTAACCCTTGGGGTTGGTGGATGGAGTTAAATTCCACTCACCCCTTAACTGGCAAACGAGTCCGCGCCCTCAGCACCTATGCCGAACAGCTGGGTTTACCGACTGAGTTTGATATGGGGCGAGTTATTGGCGAAGGCAAAAGTCTGAGTAAGAGTAGACTCTACGGTAACTTCTTCTTAGATGTTGTACTGTATGGGGCTGAAACTATCGGTTTCTTCGCCGGCTTGGTAATGGGTGTGATTCTATGGTCAAGTTCACCCAACTCCGGTTTAATATTGGGTGCGCCATTCATTGGCTTAGGGATAGGAATTCTAATTAAAGCCTTGGTGATGTTCCCCGACTACAAACAAGCAGCAGAAACGGACATTCTTACCCTAATGTCAGACCCCTACGCCAGTCCGTTGCGTGGACAACCTGCAAAACTTGAAGGTCAACTAATTGGTCGTGGCGACGCAGGTTATAAATTTGGTTCCGATCTCAAAATCCAAGACCTTAGCGGGATGCTTTATCTGCATTACGCCTCACGCTTTGGCCCCATCGGCAATTTTCTATTTGGGATGAAGCGAGTACAAAGCCTAATTGGTGAACAAGTTGGGGCTGTGGGTTGGTTCCGCAGGGGCGTTGCGCCTTGGATGGATCTCATTCAACTCCAAAGTGAAAATGGCACTATTGTCAACAGTTACCATCGCTTCTGGTCATTCATCCTTGGTGGTGGATCGATTATCCTAGGAGTGGTCTTGACTATGTTTTTGAGCAGCAGATAGCTAAGATTTTAGCTTGCTGCCTGGGCATTTTTCATTCCATCCAAGCTTTATTCATAAGGAGGCGGTTCTCAACTGCCTCCATTTTTTAGGAAGAATCTCTGCGTTTCAGTGCTATATTTCCAGATATTATGGAAGCAGAGCGCAACAAACTAACAATCATGCATGACTTTGCGATTCAACCTAAAACTTTACGTGAAGCATGGGAACAAGGTTTGCAGCAGGGGTTAATCCAAGTTGCACTTAATATGCTGCGCGAAGATATTGATTTAGCTCTAGTAGCAAAACTAACTGGGCTACCACTTGAAAGAGTGAAGGGTTTACAAGTTAGCAACTTAGATGATTCTCAATCACTAGTAAAAGATTTTCTAGAATTAAGTGAGTCATCACTAAACAAAGTGTGGCTCGATCCAGAGGAAGACAAAGCTTGGAAGGATCTATAGAAAAGCTTGGCAAAGGCCATGTCATCTCTGTGCCTTTCCCATTTTCTGATGAATCTGGGGCTGGGAGCGATCACTGTCACAAGAGTCAGCACTTTGAGCGCCTTGTATACAGATGTTAAAAGAAATGGTTGATATTATTAATGCAGCGAGAAACCGCAGCAATTTAGGACATTTATTATGTCGTCAGTCACGATTAACCTGCCAGAAGAAGTATTTAGCGCCCGTCGCCTAAGTCCAGAAGAATTTGTGCGCGATATGCGCCTCGCTGCTGCGATCTACTGGTATCAGAAGCAGGAAATCTCAATGGAGAAAGCAGCCTCTGTTGCTGGGTTAAACCGCCGAGACTTTCTAGCCGTCCTAGCCCGTGAACAAGTAGATGTCTTCGCTGTTGACCTTGATGATTTGCAGCGCGAGTTAAACCGTGGCTGAACTGCCTGCTATCAACACATCCCCACTAATTTTTTTGACCAAGGGCGGCTTTGTCGATTTGTTGCTCCTAATTAGCCCATCAATTATTGTTCCATCGGCTGTGGCCGCAGAAATTTTTGAGTATGGGGAAACAGACGTAACAGCAGTTACACTCAACAATACTGATTGGTTGATTGTACAAGAAACACCACCAGTCCCAAATGTGATTCAGAATTGGGATTTGGGTCTAGGTGAGTCAGCTGTACTGACCTGGGGCTATATCAATCCCGGCACGGAAGTAATTCTGGATGATTTAGCAGCCCGTCGTTGTGCTGCCACTTTAGGAATTCCGGTACGGGGGACATTAGGGATTGTTATTACTGCCAAACAACGAGGGGTAATTCCGGCTGCACGTCCAGTGTTAGAACAATTGTGCCTGTGTGGGATGTATTTATCTGACCGCGTGATAAATCAAGCATTGGCATTGGTAGGGGAATAGATTGACTCCCAGCGGTGAGTTGATAACTCTTCGCAATAACTTTAACGCTTCTCATCTCTTTACGGAAGAATAGGGATCAGAGCGCGGTAAACTGTCTGTAATACAACCCTAAAACCCCTATAACTGGTATAAAAAACTATATATACACCTGTATAAGCTTTCCTTGGAGTAAAAATCATGGAGAAGTCACAAATTCACGAATATGCACCGAATAGTTTTACTCTTAAGATTAAAAACGATTTTACTGAGCAAGTTGTCAGATTGCTTAGGACTTATCCACCTCGCATTGAACCAAACAAACTTGTTCTTGAGGTTGAAAACCTTCTTGAGGAGTGCCAAAGAGTTGAGGTTTCTTCTTTAGGGCCTCCTGATGTGTCTGAAGTATTTGATGTACTTCTTCATAGCTCAATCAACGCAGCTATTGAAGAAATGAGAAGACGGAAAGATTTTGATTACATTTGTAGAGCATTGGATTTAAGAGAAAAACTCACTTCATGGGGAAGTTATATTGTCACTTCCTATGATGAAGAGTTTTTCCCCTTGGACTAATTAGTTAATATTTATTATCTAAAAAGCGGACTAGATAGAATATGGATATTCAAATAGCTTTAACAGACACTTTAGTAAATATGTATTACTAATTTGAAAGGCTTCTTGCATAATTTTTTCAGAGGTAAATTGCGGTTTATTTGATTTAATTTGGGGATGAACAATGCTATTTCCAACTTCAGTAATCGCTGTTACACTGTCATTCCAATTAAGTTCTTTGGCTTTTTTCTGAATTTCTATATATTCCTCTATAGGTTCTAAACGAATATCAAGAAATTTTAGTAAAAGTCTAATTTGTCCAGATGCCTTTAGTCCGTTAAATCCATCATAAGTACATATCTATTAACTTTTAGGAATGTCCAAGCTATTTTCTCTAGAGCAGCCTAGAAGTGTTTCCATGTAAATTGAATGTTAAGCAAAGCCGAAGAATTTATAAAGAAACCTAGCAAATTGCTGTGTAGACAGAAACATAACTAATAGATTTAAGCAAACTTTTTCTTAAGCTTAAGGAGGGCCTGATGGTTACAGCAACAGTACCAGGACAACAGGTCAAAATCGGCGCAACTAAGTTGCTGATTAACAACGAGTGGGTAAATAGTATCAGCGATCGCCGATTTGCAACTATTAACCCAGCTACAGGTGAGGTAATCTGCGAAGTAGCAGAAGCAGACGCCGCAGATGTAGATAAGGCAGTACAAGCAGCCCGCGCTGCCTTCAATGGGGAATGGAGAAAGATTTCTGCTACTCGTCGCGGCGAGTTGCTTTACAAGCTAGCCAATTTAATTGAGCAAAATATTGATGAATTGGCGCGTCTGGAAACTCTGGATAACGGCAAGCCGCTGCAAGATTCATTAGGAGACTTGGGGTTAGTCATCGCCTGCTACCGCTACTATGCAGGCTGGGCTGACAAGGTTCAAGGTAAAACTATCCCAATTAACGGGCCGTACTTCTGCTACACTCGCCATGAACCAGTGGGTGTGGTTGGGCAGATTATCCCTTGGAATTTCCCGCTATTGATGCAGGCGTGGAAGTTAGCCCCGGCTTTGGCAACTGGCAACACTGTAGTTCTTAAAACTGCTGAGCAAACTCCTTTGTCAGCGCTGCGGGTGGGAGAGTTGATTATTGAGGCTGGTTTTCCCCCTGGTGTGGTAAATATTTTATCAGGATATGGCCCAACAGCCGGAGCTGCGATCGCTCGCCATAACGATATTGACAAAGTGGCCTTTACTGGTTCCACTGAAGTCGGTCATCTAATTATGGAAGCAGCTGCCAAGAGCAACCTCAAGCGCGTCACTCTAGAACTTGGTGGTAAAAGTCCTAACATCGTCTTTGCTGATGCTGATATGGATGCAGCGATCGCAGGTTCCCACGATGCCCTATTCTTTAACCAAGGGCAGTGCTGCTGTGCTGGTTCACGGCTATTCGTGGAAGAAAAATGCTATGACGAGTTTGTCGCCAGGACTGTAGAAAGAGCTACACAGCGAGTTGTCGGCAATCCTTTCGATGCTAATACACAACAAGGGCCCCAAGTAGACAAAGACCAATTCGACAAGGTGATGAGCTACATTGAATCTGGGATGCGCGAAGGTGCTCAAATGCTTTGTGGTGGTAATCGTGTAGGAGAACAGGGTTTCTTTATCGCCCCCACAGTCTTTGCTGATGTCCGCGATGACATGAAAATTGCTCAAGAAGAAATCTTTGGGCCAGTAATGAGCATCATCAAGTTTAAAGATCTCGACGAAGTAATTCAACGAGCGAACGCCACCATGTACGGACTTGCAGCCGCAGTCTGGACTCAAGATATCACCAAGGCGCACGCGATCGCTAACAACTTACGTGCTGGTACAGTCTGGGTAAATTGCTACGACGTATTCGATGCTGCTGCGCCCTTCGGTGGGTTCAAGCAATCTGGTATTGGTCGAGAACTCGGCGAATATGGCTTGCAGCAATATACAGAGATCAAGACTGTTACTATCAAGTTGTAAACTGAGTATATTACTACTCTTTGGCTAGTTGGGCTTTTGCCTGCTGCCAGAGAGTTTCTAACTCATCCAAACTGTAATCAGAAAGGGGGCGGTTAACAACTGCCTCCATTTTTTGTAACCGCTGGACGAATCGCTGATTGGTACCTTGTAATGCGTCACTAGGATCGAGATTATGCCAACGCGCAAGCTGAATCACTGCAAATATTAAATCGCCTAATTCTGCTTGTTGTCGTGCTGGTGTTTCCTCAGCCAAAGCCTGCTGAAACTCGCTTAATTCCTCGTGAAACTTGTCCCAAACCCCATCAATATTTTCCCACTCAAACCCAACAGCAGCAGCCTTTTGGGAAATCTTCATCGCTGCCGTTAGTGGGGGAAGAGTACGTCCATAGCGACTAAGTTTAGCACTAAGTTTTTGCTCCTCTAGTGATGATTCGCCTTTTTCCGCAGCTTTGATTTGTTCCCAGTTTTGCCGCACCTCATCTACACTTGCCACGGACACATCACCAAACACATGGGGATGACGACGAATCAACTTTTGGGAAATCCCTTGAGTTATTTCTTTAAGAGAAAATTGCCCGGATTCGCTGGCGATTTGGGCTTGCAGTACCACCTGTAATAATAAATCTCCTAACTCCTCTGCGATCGCTTCTTTATCCCCACTCTTAATCGCGTCTACCACCTCATAAGCTTCTTCTATCACATAAGGTGTCAGTGTTTCGGGAGTTTGCGCCAAATCCCACGGACAACCACCATCAGGCGATCGTAATTTCGCCACCACCTCAATTAATTCTTGCAACGCCGCCAAAGTATCAACTTTGTTATTTGTCATTTGTCATTTGTCCTTTGTCGTTCTTCCGTTGCTCTTTCTGCTAACTGTAGCTCGACGACTACCGCGAGTTGTAACTTTACGCTTTTTAATTTTGCCACTAGGAAGCAAACTCCTAATTCCTTGTTTTTGCACGCGCTTGTATGCAGAACCACCCCAATCACTCAGAGAATGACTCATTGCACCAAGTTCAAAGCCCAAAAATAGGGAGATATATTCAGTACTGTAACTCGTGAGCGATCGCCCGACAGTTACACCTAAATCCTGCCAAGTAAAAGCAATATTCCATAATTTTTCGGCAACTGCCAAAATTACAACTGCCAAGATAGCTAGCAAACCGCCCAGATAAAGCACCCGCAGCGTTGTACCGATAATCGGCCCGTGAGAGAAAAAAGAACGATGACGGAGGCTTTTTTGATAAGGTAGCCAAATCCAGCGCAAGAAACCCCAGCGTTGAAATTGCACAGAGTAAATATCCAAATCGGGGCCAAACATCAGCCCCCCAAATAGAAACCCACCTGCAACTAACAAAGTCGCATTGCTACTGCGAGTTTGCCAGAAAGTCACGCCCGCCACGAACGGCAAAGCATACATAGTAATGCGATCGTGCGTCCGACCAGAGGGCATTATTAAATCCTGAGTACTGAGTGATTATAAGACGAAAAAATATTTTCCCAAAAATACTAGCGCGATGCGAGATATTTTGCTATATTATTTAATTGTGAGACAAAACGGGCGGTTAGCTCAGTTGGTAGAGCGCCTGCCTTACAAGCAGGATGTCATCAGTTCGAGTCTGGTACTGCCCATTACTTAAAAGCCGTCAACTTGGCGGCTTTTTTGCTGGAAGCATACGCCAATTAGCCCAAGTCGGCAGAATCGCCCAAGCTACTGGCTCAATTTTGCTGTAATTTCAGGTAAATATTTTTGAGTTTGGCTTTGATATCTAAGAGGTTGTTTGAAAAGTGGTCGGCTGTGATATTAGGCACTTATTGATCCCCCCAACCCCCCTTCAAAAGGGGGGCAAAAACCTCTCAAAGTCCCCCTTTTTAAGGGGGATTTAGGGGGATCTAAAAGTATTTGATACATCACCAAGGACTTTTCAAACATCCTCTAAGCTTCTTCAGAGTCTAAAACATCTGCAAAGTCTAATGTATCTTCTAAATCTGAAGTTTCTTCTTCCAAATCCAACATCATTTGTTTAGGCGAAGGCTCTAACTTAACATCACCTTTCTTAGAAACATAATTTACGAGCTTAACCCAATCTATCTGGCCATTATTCATGAAGTATTGCATGAACTCAAAGGTCATTTCATTAACCTTAGTTTGGTATGTAGTCTTAAAAACTTCATCTTTCTTCTTAGCTTCCTGATCAATTGGTACGATTATCTCTTGGTAGAGATTTTCATCCTCTGAAATAAAGTTCCAGAATTCCTGCCCAGCATACTTGTAATAAGATTTATCTAGATCTACATCTTCTTTTAAAGGATTACGGTCTTTTCCATACATACAACCATTGACAGCAATAATTTCATCTGTCACACCTTGCTGTCTTAAAGATTGTTTCGCTTTTTTAAAATTGTCCTTCATCCTGTTTATCTGGTCAGAGTTACCCCAATAAGTTCCAGATTTAATTCCTACTAGATAGTAAATTCCATTTCTCTGAAACTCTAAATCAACACTATTAAGTCTAGATTTGAAACCACCATATAATGTTTCAGATATATAGATAGCAAACTCCTCTAATAAATTGCCAAAAATAGTTTCTTCTTGAGACGAAAGAAAAGCGTCTACAATACCCTTAACGAAATCTTGAGCAAATTCTATATTTTTTGCCTTAAACAGGTATGGATTCTTGCGCTTAAGAATACTTTTAAGCTTAAGTTTACTCAGTTTCTCAAACCTTTTATCATAGAAGGGAGTGAGAACATGTTGTATCAGATATTCATAATAAGCTTCATAGTCTGCATTAACCTTATCTTGGTCTTTAATACTCATAGATGGTGTCAAAGTTATAAGTTGAGTGTTGAGTTTTGCTTTTTCAATATTTGAAACAGCCAATTCACAATATTCTTTCTGTAACTCAATACCTATATAGTTTCTACCTAACTCTTTTGCTGCTACACACGTTGTCCCAGAACCAAGGAATGGGTCTAGTACTGTATCACCTTGCTCAGTAAATAATTTAATGAACCAAGATGGAAGAGATTTAGGAAATGCCGCACTATGATTTTTATTACCGCATTCTGTTGATAAATGTAGAACGTTGGTTGGATAAGCCATTTTTCTTTCCAACCAATTTGATATGTTCTTACCAAAACCACTTTCAACTTTAGAATTATCTCTTTTTTTATCAGTGTCACTCAAGTTCTTAAGCCTAGACTTAGCCCAGTCACCCATAGGAACCATAACGCTTTCCTGATACATATTAAATTTTTTTTGTTTATTGAACTGGATACAATGTTCCCAGTCATCAGGAACTTCTTCAAGATTTTGTTCTTTATTGAATTGTATACAGCGTTCCCAAGAATCTCTAAAACGATTCGACCACTTACCAGGAAAGCTATTCTTTTTATGCCAAATATACTCTTCAGTCCATAACCAGCCTTGATTTTGTATCTCTAAAATTAGCTTGATTACGTAGTTATGCCTTTGTCCATTAACAACTTTTTCTTTAATATTAAGAATAAATGTTCCACCTGGTTTTAAAACTCTTTTTAATTCTTGAGAAATCGGTAGAAACCAAGTAACATACTCATCTGGTGTAATGCCACCATACGTCTTCTTACGGCTGTCAGCATAGGGAGGAGACGTAACAATTAAGTCAACTATGCCCTCTGGCATCTGCTGCAATACTTTTAGACAATCACCAAGAATAACTTTGCTATTCCAATGCAGATTGGCTGCTTCTATCTCCCTCAAATCTGTGATTAGTTTTACCTCTGGTATCTGAACGCTTAAATCTACTTCAGGCATGGCTTGGAGTTTTAGGGAATATAATCTCTTGCTAATAAATCCCCTAATGGCAGTTAGGAGATTTTGCTGCTAAATATGCAAAGATTTAGTCTAGCCTAAATCTTATACATTATTAATTCTATGTTTAGGGTTTCTGAGGACAGATGCTCATTAGACTTATTGCATAAATATTTTTTTACCTTACACACAGAAAGAGTTTAAAATTAGAACTTTTGCAAGAAGCCTATTGTTATGGAAGATGCTCGCCTCTTTTTTGATACCATAAGAGATCCGACTCTTTAAACACCGATTGACGTATGAGCAAAGGAACCCTGTTTGACAAAGTTTGGGACTTACACACCGTTGGTACACTTCCTTCAGGGCTGACGCAACTATTTATCGGGCTTCACCTAATTCATGAAGTCACCAGTCCCCAGGCCTTTGCTATGCTACGCGAGAGGGGTCTAAAAGTACTGTTTCCAGAGCGGACTGTTGCCACAGTCGATCATATTGTGCCTACAGAAAATCAGGCACGCCCGTTTAGCGATCGCCTAGCAGAAGAAATGATCCAAGCGCTAGAACAAAATTGTCAAGAGAATGACATAACTTTTTACAATATTGGCTCTGGTAGTCAGGGTATAGTCCATGTCATCGCTCCAGAACAGGGACTAACTCAACCAGGAATGACGATCGCTTGTGGAGATAGCCATACTTCGAGTCATGGGGCATTTGGGGCGATCGCATTTGGCATTGGTACTAGCCAAGTTCGAGATGTTCTGGCTTCCCAAACTCTCGCCCTCTCTAAACTGAAAGTCCGCAAAATTGAAGTCAACGGCACTTTGAACCCCGGTGTTTATGCCAAAGATGTCATTTTGCATATTATCCGTATACTTGGCGTCAAAGGTGGCGTGGGCTACGCCTACGAATTTGCAGGTACTACCTTTGAGCAAATGAATATGGAAGAACGGATGACAGTTTGCAATATGGCGATCGAAGGCGGTGCTCGTTGCGGCTATGTCAATCCCGATCAAGTCACTTACGATTACCTCAAGGGTAGAGATTTTGCTCCCAAAGGAACAGAATGGGATCAAGCAGTGGACTGGTGGGAATCCATCAAGACTGATGCTGATGCCGAATACGATGATGTAGTGGTATTCAACGCTGCTGATATTCCGCCGACAGTTACTTGGGGAATCACTCCTGGTCAAGGTATCGGCGTCAACCAGTTAGTGCCTCAGCCTGAAGAACTGCTTGAAGAAGACCGATTCATTGCAGAAGAAGCTTACCGCTACATGGATTTATTACCTGGTCAACCCATCAAGGGCACTAAAGTTGATGTCTGCTTTATTGGTAGTTGCACCAACGGACGGATTAGCGACCTGCGGGAAGCTGCGAAAATCGCCAAAGGTCGGCGAGTCGCCGAGGGAATTAAAGCCTTTGTTGTCCCTGGTTCCGAACGGGTGAAGCTAGAGGCGGAAGCCGAAGGATTGGATAAAATCTTCCAGGAAGCTGGATTTGAGTGGCGTGAACCGGGATGTTCCATGTGCTTGGCCATGAACCCCGACAAACTTCAAGGAAGGCAAATCAGCGCCTCCTCCTCCAACCGCAATTTTAAAGGAAGACAGGGTTCATCTTCGGGCCGTACATTGCTGATGAGTCCAGCGATGGTAGCCACTGCTGCAATTAAAGGCAAAGTTTCTGACGTGCGCGAGTTGCTGTAATTTTCAAAGTGCGACGGGGAAGCGGGTTCCTTCTAAAAATGGGAAGATAATTGCCCCGTCGTCGTCATTGGTCAGTAGTCAGTAGTCATTTGTAAAAACTGCTGATACAGCGCGAAGTCTTCCAACTAGCAATCATGAAGTTGATAGGTAAATATGGTGAGTGAAGTTAAAACAGTTTCCGGGTGCGGTGTCCCCTTAGTGGGTAATGATATAGACACCGATCGCATCATTCCGGCTCGTTATTTAAAAGCTATCACCTTTGATGGTTTAGGCGAAGGCGCGTTTATCGATGACCGCAAAGCATTAAATGGTGAACATCCATTTGATCAACCACAGTACCAAGGGGCGAACATTTTAATAGTTAATCGCAACTTTGGCTGTGGTTCATCACGGGAACACGCACCCCAAGCGATCGCTAAATGGGGAATTCAAGCTTTAATAGGTGAAAGCTTTGCGGAAATCTTTTTCGGTAACTGCGTTGCAATGGGGATACCCTGCGTGACAGCCGATGCAACTACTGTTAAACAACTGCAAGAACTAGTAGCAGCTAATCCTCAAGCAGCCGTCACTATAAATCTAGAAACCTTGCAAGTGCAAATTGGTGATTACACTGCTCCAGTTGCGATCGGTGAAGGTACTAGAAGCACATTCATTTCTGGGACTTGGGACGCTTGCGGTCAATTGGTGGCTAACGCCAACCAAGTTCGGGCAACTGCTGGCAAATTACCCTATGTAGCTTGGGGCAGTGCCAGTTAGCTCTTGTTCCCTGGCTCTACCGGGGAATTTTAATTCAATAGAATTGAACGGGCATTTCGGCTAGCACGTAGAATTAATTATCAACCTGGAGTTAAAGTAGTTGTCGCACACATAGAAGCAATTCTTGATCGCTACAACGGAAAAGATTCAATGTGGCTATCAGCAAAGCTTATGGAGCTGAACTTCACTGATTACTTCCCTCGATTTCTGGACAGAATTAAGGTTCTTGGCAACTTTTGGTGATGATGGAAAGTTACGCGCTTTCAAAAAATCTAGATAGGTACGCAAGACTTAAAAATTGCTGCGATCCCTCTGGTTAACTAGGCAATTCTCGTTACGCGTAATTACAAAGATTTTAGGAAAGTTCCTAATTTATCTCTTCAGGATTGGACTATAGACGAGTATTCTTGAAGTTTGATTCCCTTAAATTATTTTGGCATTATCTGAAACGTTTGTTATGTCATCATACCGATTCAATTAATGATTGCAACAAATCCTTTGTTAGAGACGTTGCAATGCAACGTCTCTACATGGTGTATCTGTCACATTCTTTTTTTAATTGGTATCACTCACTTCTATCTACCCAATTTTGGAAAACAGTAGCTTTCCAAAACCCGATCGCACACTCAAGTTAACTAGCTACAGATGGCTCGTAATTATAAAGCCAATTCTGAAAATCATCACTATTTATCTGCGTTTGTCTAGCAGATGTTTCGTTGTCATCGTAGTAGCGCATCTCACCCAAAGCACTACGAGCTTGTATCACTCGTGTGCGCTCGATGCGACGTTTTTCGTAGCTAGTAAAAGCTTCTTTAAAATTAGATGACTGGGAAAAACACACTTGCAGTTCGTATGCATCTTCAAAAGTGCTATTAGCTCCCTGTCCAATAGATGGAGCCATTGGATGTGCTGCATCGCCTAAAAGAACTACTCTACCTTGGCTCCAGTGTTTTAACGGTGGGCGATCGCAAATCGGCCCTTCCCAAATTTGCTCGGCTGGTGTCATTTCTACAACCGCCCGAAATGATTCATCCCAACCAACTAATTCATTGAGAATGCGAGATTTGACCTCATCAGCACTTTGGGAAAGCGAATAATTTGGTATGAATTTACGACTAATCCAACTAGTATATCCTTCACCCACGTTAAGAATATACATAAACTGTTTATTGCCTTTAATAAAAACTAAATCATAGGAATTAAATAGTTCGTGATGATACTTTAAAACAGAACGCCAACACATACTTCCCAGATAATTAGGCTTGCCATCCCCAATTAAAGCTTCTCTGACTGTGGAGTTGACGCCATCAGATCCAATCAGTAAATCTGCATATACTGTTTCTCCACCATCAAAGTAAATTTCTACACCGTTTTCATCTTGTTGAAAACCGATACAGCGATGATTGAGGTGAATGATGTCGGATGGTAATCTGGATGCGAGAGTTTGCTGCAAACGCCACCACCAAACAGTTAATAATGGCTGTCCGTATTTTTCTAAATATTTGCTTGAGTTAGTCCTAACGGTTTCTCCAGTAAATTTTTTTAAAACCGATTGGTGAACTGGACAACCCGAAATTGTGAGCGTTTCGACGATTCCTGGCGCGATCGCATCTAGGCTATTTAAGCCGTTGGGAGCCAATCCTAAACCAGTACCAGCAGGGCGAAGTTCTTGTGCTTTTTCGTACACCTGAACGTTGTAACCAAGGTTTCGTAGGGCGATCGCAGTAGCCAAACCGCCTAGTCCGGCACCGATAATGGCAATTTTATCTACTATGGGTTTTTTGTCCTTTGTCATTTGTGCTTTGTAAATATGAATAACTGATGATAAATGACAAAATGCTTACCCTTACTTCTATATTTGCTAGATTAACTAATAATTCTAGAAAAAGTCACAGACGAAAGATAGATAATAAATATAATTATTAGCAGTCTAAATATGGAAGATAAATCATTAACTCCAATAACTTCAAACTCTCTTCCTCAAGAATTGCAAACATTGGGTCCAGAGGTAGTAGATTTATCACTGAATATCAACGATATTGATTACTCACTAAGATTAGAACCTCGTGTTACTTTACTCGATGCACTCCGTGAATATCTCGGTCTAATGGGTAGTAAAAAAGCTTGTGATCGCGGTGAATGCGGAGCTTGTACTGTGCTAATTGATGGTCGGCGAATTAACTCTTGTATGACTTTAGCAGTGATGCACATCGGTGCATCAATTACTACCATTGAGGGATTAGCCAAAGATGGCGAACTCCACCCCATGCAAGCAGCTTTTATTACCCATGATGCTTTTCAATGTGGTTACTGTACATCAGGTCAAATTGTCTCAGCCGTGGGAATGATATTAGAAGAATTACCAAAAACTGAGACAGAAATTAAAGAAAAGATGAGTGGAAACCTTTGTCGTTGTGGAGCATACCCAAATATTGTTGCTGCAATTCAAGACGTGCTAGAGGAGATGAAAGATGCAGCCATTTAGTTATACTAAACCTACCTCACAAGAAGTGGCGATCGCTTCAATTGATCAAGACAAAACTGCTACATTTATCGCTGGTGGCACAGATTTACTGGGATTGATGAAAGATGGTGTACAAACAGCAAATAAATTAGTTGATATTAACAGTTTACCTTTAAGAAATATTGAATTTCAAGCTCATAAAATCCGCATAGGTGCAGTCTGCAAGCTGAGTGATGTGGCATTTCATCCCAAAATTCAGGAGTGCTATCCAGTTATTAGTCAAGCATTGCTACAAAGTGCTTCTCCCCAACTGCGAAATATGGCAACAGTGGGCGGTAATTTACTGCAAAGAGTACGCTGTGGCTACTTTCGAGATCCGGTTTTTGCCTGTAATAAACGCACTCCAGGTATAGGTTGTTCAGCAGTTTCAGGATATAACCGGATGCACGCTATTTTTGGGGCTAGTGAGTCTTGTATCGCCGTTCATCCTTCAGATTTAGCTGTAGCCCTAACGGCATTAGATGCTGTAATTTGTACTCAAGGATTGCAAGCAGAACGTCGAATTTCAATTCATGATTTTTATCTTTTACCAGGTGAAACACCAGAAAAGGAAACTTTATTACAGCCTGGAGAATTGATTACTGCTATTGAAGTCCCGCTTGCGTATAAATCCCATTATTTAAAAGTCAGAGATCGCGCAGCTTATGAATTTGCTCTAGTTTCTGTTGCTGTTGCTTTAGATATAGAACAAGACACGATTAAATCAGCACGAATCGCTTTTGGAGGAGTAGCACCCAAACCTTGGCGTGCGTGGGAAGCTGAGGAGTTTCTCAAAGGAAAACCTGTTAATGAAGCTACATTTACAGCCGCAGCGACAATATCCGTCAAAGAAGCCAAACCGCAAACACATAATGAATTCAAAATTGAGTTAGTCAAACGCGCTTTGATACGTGCATTTTCGGTTGTGGGAGGAAAGGAACAAATGAGGCGATAAAAGCAAGCGATGGCGTACCCGCCCGCTGTAGGCGATCGCATAACAAAGACCCTATATTGTACAATCGCAAGAGACACAATCTGGAGAGCGACTTGCCTAGATCGATTCACTCTACTCAACCACCACTGAGATTTATTCCCCTACGTTTTAACCCATTTATACTCAAGATTACTCAGTGCTTATTACCGCTCTTGCTACGGTTTCGGACTAGACCCTGGCTACCTGCTGGTATAGTCAATATTGAAGCCAGAAACGTTAAGGTATTAGCCGAACTTTATCAACAATTCCAAGCTGGCAAAATTCGCTTTTTGATAGCATTTCGTCATCCAGAGGTAGAAGATCCCCTTTGTATGCTATATCTGCTTTCCCGGATTGTGCCAAAGGTTGCTCGTCAGCAAAATATTGAGCTAAAAAACCGGGTTCACAGCTATTTTCTTTATGATCGAGGTATGACAATATGGGCCGGGGACTGGCTAGGTAGATTGTTCTCTCGAATCGGGGGTGTGCCAGTTCGTCGTGGTAGGCGATTAGATAGAAAAGCTATCCAAACATCACGGGAGTTGTTTGCTAGTGGCAAATTTCCCATTTCAGTTGCACCCGAAGGCGGTACAAATGGTCTGAGTGGTGTTGTTAGTCCTTTGGAACCTGGTGTTGCCCAAATGGGTTTCTGGTGCGTAGAAGACTTGCAAAAAGCCAACCGTTCTGAGACTGTTGTAATTGTACCGATCGCCATCCAGTATCGCTACGTTGAACCACCTTGGTCAAAGCTGGATTGGCTATTGAGTAAATTGGAATTTGATAGCGGCTTGCCAATGAAGGAAATTGACCAGGGCGAGCAACAAGAAATATACTATCAACGCATCTGTCGCTTAGCTGAATACCTGATTGCAGAGATGGAAGAGTTTTATCGGCGCTTCTATCATCAAGATATCCCCAAAATCATCTCAACTGAAGAATCTGCTAGTCCTAATCAAGTATTGATTGACCGACTGCACTACTTAATGAATATAGCTTTGCAAGTTGCCGAGCAATATTTTGGACTCCAGTCACAGGGGACTTTTATTGACCGCTGTCGCCGTTTGGAAGAAGCTGGCTGGAGTTATATTTACCGAGAAGATTTGCCAGACATCAACGCTTTACCACTCTTCAAACGTGGTCTAGCAGATTGGATTGCCGAAGAAGCAGACTTGCGGATGCGACACATGCGGTTAGTAGAAAGTTTTGTCGCAGTTTCCACTTATATGCAAGAACAACTAACTGCTGACAGGTGTGCAGAAATAGCGTTACTCATGTTCGATATGCTCTCTCGAATTAAGGATACAACACTTCCAGGGCGACCGCGGTTAGGTTGGAAAGAAGCGCAAATTACCGTGGGTGAGCCAATTTCAGTTAGCGATCGCTGGGCGAGTTCTCAAGGCGATCGCCATGCAGTTAGACAGGCTTTGAGCGATTTGACAAGAGATTTGCAGATTGCCTTACAGAAAATGATTGATTAGTTAGGTGTTGCATATTTTCGGGATGATTTATCGGGCTACGCCCCGCTACGCTAACACGCAGAGGCGCAGAGACGCAAAGGAAAGCATTAAATGAAAAAGTTAAAATCATTTATACTCAAATTCACCAATGCCCTTATTCTCTGTGCCTCTGTCTTGAAAAGTTATGTTCGCCGGAAGCCGGCGCTCATACTTTTCGCTGCGTCTCTGCGTGTTAGCACTCGCGGAGCGTCTCGTAGAGAAGCGGGGCGTAGCCCGGTAAATTCATATTTTCGTTCAGCAATGTCAACAGGAATGTACAGCAAGAAGCCTGAAGATGATAGTACTTCCTGTTAAGTATATGTGTTTATCTTTTGTAAACTTTTATATTATTAACGAATATGAAAAAACTTTTTAGTTTGCATATATCTATATAGACATGTGCTATATCTACCTACAGATTTTAAAATGCATTTAACAATATGAAACGCCAAAAAAACCCTAATACTGGTGTATTTAGGGTCATATATGCTTTAAAAACTAAGGTTGTCTTATTAATCTGTGTTTTTGTCATTAGTTTGTTTGGTATTCTGTTATCAAATTGCTTGATAACCAGCGAGATAGCCATAGCTAAGAATGGCCTACTGCAATCGGCTCCAACTCAACCTTTAGGCTATTACGACTATTTTGGGAAATTGCTAAATCCTCAACAAGCAGCAAGAATAGTTGCTAAGCAAGGACTTGATCCTAATGACCCAATTTCCTATCAACGAGTAGGAGCAGTTCAAATCACTGAAGAGTTAATTGCCAAAGGTAAAGATATATTTTTCAATCGCAAAATTGGCGATATATTTGGTCTGCAAGGAGTATTTGGTTTTGGAACTGGCGTTGCAACGATTTTGCCAGAACTACAAACAGCAATAGTTAAGTTGCAAGGTCAGCCGACAACAAACTTACAAATTACTCTTGAGAAAGATATAACGTTAGGTAGTCGAACTGTTCCTCAAGGAACTGTCATTAATACAGGCTTAAAAATGGAAAAGGGAGGAACTTTTCCCATTGGACTGGGAATCACACCTAACATTGATATTAGCTGTGCTGCTTGCCACGTATCCATTTCAAGTCAGGGGGAACCTCTAATCGGAGTACCTAATGGCGAAATTGCTACACCCTTGTTAGTTGCTTTAGCACCAAATTCTGCTGCGGCATTTTCGCGGTTAAATTTTAATCCTCTAAACCCAGAATATCGAGGTAATGGAAAAATCATTCTAGACAGTAAAGGTAATGAAGTAGAATTACCTGATCCTGAAAAGTTTGAAAAAGCTTTTGACGATGCAGTATTAGATGTGCCTTTCGGGAATTTTGAAAGTTCTTCAGATAGTATCAACAATACTACTCAAATTCCTAGCGCTTTCACATTTAAGAATCATCCTTATTTCTTTGATGGACAGTTTGCTGTCGGGCCGTTTGCGGGATTAAGCGCTAATAACAACGGCGTTCACTCTTCAGAAATCAATCTATTAGCAGCTGCTCAACTCAGTTCAGAAACTCTTAATATTGATCCAGAAGTTTATATTGGTACATTCCTTCAGAATGCTGCCGACCCACGTCTACGTTTACCAGAAGGAGTTACAGTCAAACCTTCAGAGTGGTTGCGTAAAATTGCACCAGATGCTACAAAAACAGAATTAGAAGACCAAGTTGCTGCCCCAGGAGCCGGGAATTCTCCCAATCTGCGCCCTAGCTTATTTACATACAACGGTTTGGTTTTTAGTCCAAATACTGGAAACCTTAATGATATCGCTAGTGGCTCTTTTTTATTTGCTAATAACGCCATGTCTGCTTTCCAAAATAGCTTAGTACCTCCTGCTAACAAAACTTCGGAAAACTGGCAAGCATTGAATAGCAATTCTGTTAGACGTGGAGCAAAAGTTTTTGAGAAAGCTAATTGTGCAACTTGCCATATTCCACCTTTCTTTACTGATAATAAAATTCATTCAATTGATGAAATTCGTACTAACCCAGCCCGTGCAGAGTCTCGGCTAGGGCTGAGTAACCTATTAGTGCCACCCAAACTGTACACTTTCAATACTCCCGTTCCCATACCTGCTAACGCTGAGGTGTTAGACGTGCCAACGCAGGGTATTTCTGACAGTCCCACGACGTTACCCAAAGGTATATTGCCAAAAGGTGGTTACAAAACTACTTCCTTACGTGGTCTTTATTTAAGCGCACCATATTTGCACGATGGTGGGGTAGCAGTGCGAGCCGGAAGTCTGCAAGTTAACCCAAATGGCAGTTTCACTGTTGTTGACAAGAGTGGATTAGGGCTAACTGGCACTCTTAGCCAAAGTATACCTGCTAATGCTGCTAGTAGCTTGCGTGCCTTGGTTGATCGTGAACTTCGTGCTTTAGTTGTGAAAGCCAACAAAGCTAACCCTAGTTTAGTACGTAGTAATCTTGATGGTACTGGACATGAATTTTACGTAGATAGGCAAGCTGGGTTTAATTCAAACCAGCAAACAGACTTGATTAATTTCCTACTAGCGCTTGATGATGACCCTGGTAATTTCTAATTAAAGGTGCGTTTGATTTCCTTCATTGGTATCAACTTCAGGCGAAAACCTTTAAATATCGAATACAAGATGTTCGGCGTTGCTGAGTAGAAATATGAATTTGTATCACGCAGAGGCGCAGCGAAAAGTTCTGTAGGCGGGTTTCCCAACCTAGGAAACTTTTCAAGACAGAGCCGCAGAGAGTAAGAGTTGAGAAGAGTTGATTTTTAAACTTCATATTCAAATTCAGCAACGCCAGATGTTCTTGTAGGGCGGGTTACAGTGTTTCGCTTAACTCACCCTACGCAAATCAAGACTAGCGATCGCAACACTTAATTTGTTAACTTTATTTTTGGAGAATTATCTGATGCAATTAACCAATAAGCTTCGTATTGCTACTGTTAGTATTGTTATCAGCTTCACTGGTGTTAGTACATCTGTAGCACAAGCTGCACAGTTCTTTGATTTTCAGTACTCTTTTCCCAGTTATGAAGCAAATAGTACAGCAATTTTCACTAGCGGCATCCTCACCACCACAGATTTAGATCCTATAAACAACAACTACACAATCACAGGAATCAGTGGGACAAGAACGGTAGAAGGAATTACAGAGAAAATTATTGAACTGCTCTCGCCTGGCGAATATGGAACCAATGATAATCTATTGAATGCAAGTATGCCGCTGTTAACCAAGAACGGTTTTTCTTACCGAGTTGCTGGAAGCGGCGAAGACGGAAATGGGAACGTTAACGTATTCTATAGTAATTTCAGTGAAGGTTATTCAGAGTTTTCCAGTAATGTGGATTATGGCAACTTTAGTGTTACTCCACGTCCTATACCCGAACCTTATACAATAGGTGGCTCATTGGTTGCTTTTGGTTTTGGCTGGTGGGCGAAACGAAAAAGAGCAGTAGCTTCGTAATTCGTTCAAGGAGAAGTGGTTTTAGAAACTTCTGGGCTACGAATGATGATATGTCCCTTCTCACTTTCTTGAATAGCTAACACCGATGGTAGCTCATTAGATTTTGCATTTGGGGGCAATGCTCGAAACAAATAAATCCAGCCGCCACGTTCTAAGAGTAAGCGCCAGACTCTCGGCGGCTTTAGATTGCTATCACTATCTTCCCTACCTCGCAAGTCCTCGAATAAACCTCTGTCTCCAATAATGCGATAACCTTTCAAGGAAGGGTCAGCAAATATATCATCAAGTTTGCGCCCTACAGCAAACTTTTCTTCAGGTGTAATTAGCGCTACAACGGGTAAAGTGGAGTTTTGACCAGCATCCCGCCTAGCATCTGCAATGCCTTGCCAACGAGCTAACCAAAATATCACAATTAACACCCAGGATACTATTACTATCTCATTGACTAGCGATCGCAAAAAATCCACTGAACGCAATTGCCCAGAACCAAATTCAGCTAGAGATTTTAGCTGTTTAGCTATCCATGAACGTCTGCGTTGAGTAGCAAAGATGATGCGGCTAACTAGTGATTGGCTTGCAGAGACGACTGTATCACTGATGATCTTAATTAACCATAATGTAGCTTGAATGGCGATCGCAGCGACAAAAAAAGCGATCGCAGTTTTGCAGATTGTCCAACCATCTCCGAGAAATATTTGCAGGGGAACTATTAAAAAAGACTGTGCAGGTAAGTCGAGAGTATTGAGTTCTAGCTGAAAAAAGTAAAAATATGACCAACGATAAATCCAGCCTGCAAAGAAAAGCGCCGCACCCAGTAAGCCAAGTACACTCGTGAATTTACCTAAAATATTAGTTTCCTGGTTAGGTGCTTGGGTCATACGAGAATTGTAGAAGAAACTTATTGAGATAGTATAAAACTAACCCTTCAATGTGTAATAGACATCCGAAAATTAATTATGCGTTGCCCAAAATCCTTGTAGAGACGTAGCACTGCTACGTCTCTACATCTTTGTCGGAGATGTCTAATGTATTTTTCTTTGTGTCTTAGTGGCTTGGTGGTTTAGAAATCAAATTTTTAACCACAAAGACACATTATTTAGATGATTTTACGGAAATTTGATATCTGCTTTGGAAGTTTAATGAGAAAGTGGAATATAGTCAAATATACTGTTAAAGCCATGAAAGCTTTTTTCCAGGGATGGGTTGTGGCAATCTTAGTAATGGCAGCAGCGCTAGCTGGAAACATCCAAGCTGTAATTAGCAAAGATGTCAAGACGGAAAATTTCTTGTTAGCACAGACACCAGTCAAAGCAGATGAATTAGACCTTGCAGTGTCCTTGCCAAAGTTAGCGCAGGTCATCTTTAAAGGGGGTGAGTCAAGCAGTGGTCAGATAATAGGAATTGATGCACAAGGCCAAGCACTATCAATTCAGCGTAGTGGTAAAACTGCTACGATTCCCTTGAGCCAAATTGCAAGAGTAGTTTTCAAGAATGAGAGGTTTGTTTACAGCAGCAATGAACTTCAAGTTATGCGGAACCCACGAATAGACCGTCCCCAAGGTAAGCCAGTAACTTGGAGTGGTATTCCACTAAATACTTTTACCATAAAAAATCCTATCCAAGGTCAAGCAGTAGTAAAGCTCAAACCACCTGTGGTTTCTACAGCACAGTTGCGAGGTATTCGGTCAGTGGCTAGAAATCGGCAATATGTGATAGATGAAATCCAATTCAATTCGCAACAAAGAACGATCACTATTTTGGCAAAACCTTATTGAGCGTGAATTATTTTATCTCTAGGGGCGTAGATGTACACCCCTAACCTTTTTGACGTTCCTAACGACAGACACGATGTTAATCACAAACATCGCAACATTAATAAGAAACATTACGATGTCAATAACAAACACCGCGATATCAATAAGAAACATTGCGATGTTAATGACAAACATTGCGATATTAATAAGAAACATTGCGATGTCAATAACAAACACCGCGACATTAATAAGAAACATTGCGATATTAATAACAAACATCACGATGTTGGTAATGACAGCTTTTGCTAACACCAATTGAAAACAGCTACCTCTGCGCTACTTTATGAAAAAAATTCTCCCCAGTTTTTTGGCTTTGGGTATTTATCTAACGCCTTTAACAGTAATACTGATGGCTCAACCCACCTGGGGACAAACTCAAAACTCGCAAGTCCAAGAAGCAGAAAGACTGCTTGAGCAAGGGGTACAACTGACACAGCAACAAAAACACCAACAAGCAATACAAATATTTCAGCAAGCTTTAACCATTTCACGAGAACTCAAAGACCAAAAACGTGAAGCGATCGCACTGGTTGGGCTTGGATTTAACTATAACGCATTAGGAGAAAAGCAAAAAGCACTCGATTACTTCAACCAATCTCTGCCCCTATATCGTGCTGTGGGCGATCGCTCTGGTGAAGCTCTTACTCTCAATAACATCGGTGGAGTCTACGACACTTTAGGAGAAAAGCAAAAAGCACTCGATATTTACAATCAAGCTTTGCCCCTGAGACGTGCTGTGGGCGATCGCTTTGGTGAAGCCACTACACTCAATAACATAGGTCGAGTCTACGACGATTTAGGAGAAAAGCAAAAAGCACTCGATATTTACAATCAAGCTTTGCCCCTGAGACGTGCTGTGGGCGATCGCTCTGGTGAAGCCAACACACTCAATAATATCGGTAAACTCTACAACGATTTAGGAGAAAACCAAAAAGCACTATCATTTTACAACCAAGCTCTGCCTCTATGGCGTGCTGTGGGCGATCGCACTCGTGAAGCTAATACACTCAATAGCATCGGTTTTGTCTACCATGCTTTAGGAGAAAAGCAGAAAGCACTCGATTTTTACAATCAAGCTCTGCCTCTATGGCGTGCTGTGGGCGATCGCTCTGGTGAAGTCACTACACTCAATAACATCGGTGGAGTCTACAGCGCTTTAGGACAAAAGCAGAAAGCACTTGATTTTTACAATCAAGCTCTGCCTCTATGGCGTGCTGTGGGTGATCGCACTAGTGAAGCTACTACACTCAATAACATTGGTGGAGTCTACAACGCTTTAGGAGAAAAACAGAAAGCACTCGATTTTTACAATCAAGCTCTGCCCCTGAAACGCGCTGGGGGCAATCGCTCTGGTGAAGCCACTACACTCAATAACATTGGTTTTGTCTACGACGCTTTAGGACAAAAGCAGAAAGCACTCAATTTTTACAATCAAGCTCTGTCTATCTTTCGATCTGTGGGCAACCGCTCTAGTGAAGCGACTACACTCAATAATATTGGTGTATTTTACGACGATTTAGGAGAAAAGCAGAAAGCACTTGATTTTCACAATCAAGCTTTGCCCCTGAGACGCGCTGTGAGCGATCGCGCTGGTGAAGCTGACACTTTGGGTAATATTGGTGTACTCTTCCAAAGTACAAATCGACCAACCCAAGCTATTGCTAATTTGCAGCAATCTCTCCAAATTAGCTTAGAAATGCGCCGGGGTTTGCAACGAGAAAATCGCCAAAACTTTTTGCAGGAAAACGGTGCATATGCTACTGCTTTAGTCGATATCCTCATTAACCAAAAGAAATACAATCAAGCCTTTGAATGGGTTAACCTATTCACCACAGCAGACCTTGCTGATTATACTCGCCTGATTAATGCCAAGGTTGCCAACCCAGAAGCACAGAAAGCTCTTGATAACTGGAGTATAAAAAATCAACAATTGGAATCCCTGCGACAACAACTGCAAAGCGATCGCTCCGAAAGCCTACCCCAACAAATTCGGCAATTAGAAGCACAAGTTTACTCAGATGCAGAAAAGATATCCCGCCGTTTTCCTGAAGTGGCAGAACTATTTGAAACTACACCAGCAGATATTAAAAACCTGACATCTTCCATACCTACAGGAACGGTTGTAGTTCAACCCGTCTTGCTAACTAATGTGAGAAATATGCCTAATAACGTCGCATTTTTCATCTTCACAAAAGGCGAGTTGAGCGTTATTAAAAAATCTATTGATCCCACTAAATTTAATAAACTTCTCACTCAATACCTAGAACAGGTACAAGATGATGGTAATGCTAGCTACGCTGAAACTGGCGGCGAACTTTATGATATACTCATTCGTCCTATCGAAGACAAAATTAAGGCTTTATCCCCCAAACAACTGAGTATTATTGCTACTGGTAAACTGCGTCATTTACCTTTTGAAACTCTTTACGACAGTAAAACTAACCAATTTCTGATCCAAAAATATCCTGTTAACTATCTCACTCGTATTTCTAATAATTCCCTGAAATCTCCAGGTGTGCAAAATGCCGTACCCCGCAAACCACAAGCTGTTTTAGCATTTGGTAATCCTGTACCCCGTGACCCGCAAAATCTCCCAAGTGCAGAGATAGAAGTCAGAAAGATTAAGGAAATATTCCCAGACAGCGAAGTTTATATCCACAATGAAGCTACCCTAGAAAAGTTTAGATCCCAAGCTTTGCGCTTTTCCTTTTTGCACTTAGCAACTCACGGCTGTTTCAAAATTGAAGACTGCAAAAAAGTGGATTTACTAAATAATAAATTACTATTTGCTGATAAACCCTTAGACATTGCCGATGCTGCTCTTTTAGGACTACAAGGTACACAACTACTAATACTTAGTGCTTGTGAAACTGCTGTAGAAACTGATTTTAACGGTGAAGGAATTGCAGGTGTTGCTTATATATTTGAGCGTGCTGGTGCTAAAGCTGTAATGGCGAGTTTGTGGAAGGTTGAAGATAAAGTAACTCAGGAATTGATGGTTGATTTTTATCAGAATCTCAAGCAGGGTATGAGTAAAGGGGAAGCTTTGCAAAAAGCTAAGTTGAAGCTAATTAAAGATGATCGCCATCCTTTTTATTGGTCGCCGTTTGTTTTAATTGGTGATGCACGTTAATTGAACGTGAGTACACGCGAGGTGTAGGGGCACGGCATTGCTCATTGGTGTCAACTTAACGTGAAAGCCTAGTCTGATAAGCATTTCAAAGTTTTTCGATGTACCACCTAGATTTGAGATCCCCCCTAACCCCCTTAAAAAGGGGGGAATTAGAATCGAATGCCCCCTTTTGAAGGGGGTTGGGGGATCTGAAACTACGGGAAATTGAGTGTTTGAGCTGAAGTTGACATCAATGGGCATTGCCGTGCCCCTACGGGTATAACAACTTGTCTGGTGTAATTGGTAGGTCACGAATGCGTTTACCTGTGGCATGATAAACGGCGTTAGATATGGCAGCGGCTACGCCAACAATTGGAAGTTCTCCAAGGCTTTTTGTTCCTAGAGTATTCACATAAGGATCGTGTTCTTCAACAAATTGCACTTCCATATTTGGTATATCTGCATGAACAGGAATCAGGTAATCTGAAAGGTTAGCATTAACTATTCTGCCCTGATTGGTATCCATTACTGTTTTTTCCATCAGCGCCATGCCGATTCCCCAAGTAATCCCACCAATAACCTGACTTCGCGCTGTCTTGAAGTTGAGAATTCGCCCTGCACTATAAACGCCTACGCAACGTCTGACTTTGATTTCGCCTAATAATTCATCAACAGCAACTTCAACAAAGATTGCTCCAAAAGAGTGTTTGGCGTACTGTTTGCTCTCTGGGTTGGGTGCGGTTTCTTCTTTGGCTTCTATGCTTTCTAAACCGTGACGGCGCAGAATATCGGTGTAACTATCTCGCTTGCTGGGGTCTTGTTTTAAGAATATTTGCCCTAACTCTACTGTAATATTTTCTAATTGAGATTCATATAGAGGAGAATTGGGATCTGCGATCGCCATTTGAATCATCTTATCCCGTGCTGCACTGGCTGCTTTATGCACCGCCGGGGAAACACTAGCAACGGTGATTGAATTGCCTGCTATAGGAGCTTTGGGGTGATTGCTATCACCTAGTTCAAACTGCACCGACTGACTGGGTAAGCCTAATGCTTCAGCAGCGACTTGAGTCATCACTGTATAAGTACCCGTGCCAATGTCTTGCGTACCACTTTGGACTCGCACCTCTCCAGTGGCAAAAATTTCTACCTTGACTGATGCGGGCCCGGCGTTGCTAGGAAATGTAGCACTCGCCATTCCCCAACCAATCAGGAAATGCCTCCTTTGGGGTTCGTCAGTCACCTGCGGAGGGAAACCCTCCTTCAGTGCTGGCTCATCATCGCGCATGGAGCGAGGAACTGGGTTGCGTTGTGACCAGCCAAAAATTTCTGCTCCTTGTTGGTAACATTGTTTCAAAGATTTACTTGACCAAGGAAGTTGTGTATGCGGATCGATATCTGCATGATTTCTCAGTCTTAGTTCAATTGGGTCAATATTTAAAAGATACGCCAGTTCATCCATTGCTGATTCTAGAGCAAACATTCCTGGTGCTTCTCCCGGCGCTCGCATAAAGGTTGGTGTGCCGGCGTTGATGCGAGCTAGGCGGTATTTAACTTCCAAGTTGGAACAGGCGTACATCATTGTTGTTGCTGCACCCACAGGTTCTACAAAGTCATCAAAGGGGGAAGTTAAGGATGTGCCAATGTGCGTAATAACGGTTAACTTACCGTTTCTGGTTGCACCTAGGGTTAAGTGTTGTTGAGTTTGGGATCTGTACCCGCAAGAGGTGTACATTTGCGATCGCGTCACTACTACTTTCACAGGTCGTTTAACCTTGCGAGCTGCGATCGCAGCTAGGATAGTATGAGACTTCAGCAGCGCTTTGCAACCAAATCCTCCTCCTAAATATTTGGAAATAACTCGGACGTTTTCTGGAGGAATATTGAGGACAGCACAGATTCCCCGTTGTGTTGAAGAAATACCTTGAGTGGTTTCATACAGCGTTAAATTATCCTCCTCCCACATCGCTACAGTTGCAGAAGGTTCTAGGGGATTATGATGTTCCATTGGCGTAGTATATATCTGCTCCATGAGAATATCTGCATGGGCTTTGCCAGATTCAACATCGCCTCTGGTAATTTTACCGGGCATGATGCCAAAAAATATTGATTCTGGCTCAAATATCTCTGCTTGTGCCATTGTGACTGTAGGCGGTGCTTCTTCGTAGATAATTTTTACCAGAGAGGCGGCGGTTTGGGCTTGTTCTAAAGTTTGAGCAACTACAATCCCCAGGTGTTGACCATCGTAGTAGATGTTATCGTCTTTTTCGGTTGGCTGAGGTTGTTGGGGCGAAAAGAAGGGTATTTTTACCAGAGATGGGGTTTGTTCGTAAGTAATAATATCTACCACACCAGGGGCTATTACTGCTGCTGATGTGTCAATTTGGATAACTTTGCCTTTAGCGATCGCACTTTGAAAAATCACTCCATAAACCAGATTATCTATTTGCACGTCAGCTGTGTAAGCTGCTTCTCCTGTAACTTTGAGCTTACCATCAACGCGATCCAGTGGCTTACCAACAATTTGGTGTTGCATATTTGTCATTTGTCAAAAATCAAGAGTCAAGGGTCAAGAGTTAGGAGGCAGAGGGGCAAAGGTGCGGAGGGACAGAGGGGAAAGACTTACTGCAACCTCTCCCCTGCTCCCACTGTCCTGCTCACCCGAATGGGTGAGAGACAATTCAGCCAATCAGGTGAACTAAGTGGATGAAGTTAAGGTTTATGAAACAGGGCACTCTCTTACTAAAGAGCATTGATTGCACTTATTCTAAATTTAATGATAAATCTATGAAACTTGCACTTTTATTTGATTCTGCATTGATTATTACTTCCGTTGCCCTCATGCCTGGAATCTCTTATCCTCAATCAGCTACAAACAATAACTACGTGGGTGTTGCGGACACAATTAGCGATCACAAAATAAATATTGTTAATAATAATGACACGCTTAGCAGTAATTTCACTAGTGTTACTTATTTTAAATCCTTTAATTTACAGAGCAGGTCGTTATCTAGAGATTTTTCTAACTAAGCACAGATTTACACATAACAGTTTGTAATTAAATTTAATACAAACTGACAGTATTAGCTTATAAATTTTATTTTGCATCAAAATGGAAAAATTCTATTGACTAACTATTAAGCTCATAATTGCAACTACCTTAGGGTGTAAATTAAAAATGTATTCTTCAAAACATTTGTATACTAGTGTTCTTTATTACCTTAGATAGATATTTATATAGTCATCTATCATTTGACATATTATTTCAGAGTACTGAGTTATCGTAGCTATCTGCGAGTAAACAACTAAGAACTTTTACTATAGCTAACAGGTCAGGGAATCTTGACATTTGCGTAATGATACTGGGCTAAGTAGTTAATAAAAAGTAATGTTAACTAAGTGAATTTATGACTTTTTCTCAAAGACTGATCAAACTTCTGGCAAGCTTTTTTTAGCAAATATATTCATGGCAAGCATTTTCAGGTTTATTTAATGAGCAACTTTTACTATATTTTATTATCAACTTCCGAAGCTTTTCTGATGACGAGAGAAAATTACCTGAAGATACAGTAGACTAATGGTAAATATTATTACTTTGTATATTTTTAAGTTTTAAGTATTTTATAGTTGAGTATAATTACGGCTACATTTTTTTATTATTTATTAAAGAATATTTGCAATAACCGAGTTTTCTATTAGTGACTAAGTACTGTTAAACACCACATTCTCTACCAAGTAATGTGATTACTGTATTAGATAAAGCATTGTGACGGCTAGGCTTGGCAAAAAATTAAACACTTAACATAGAGGTGCTAAAAATGACTGAATTGCTTGCATTGGGTGCGAAACAAAAGCAAGAATCAACCCAATCACCGCTGTTTGCAGAAAATCTTGACAGCTTTTGGGACAAAGAAATTAAACCTTTATTTACAGATGAGTCTCTATGTTTCAAGGTGAAAACTCGTAACGGAAAATATATCAAGTACGTCAACTTAGATAATGGAGCTACAACCACTCCTTTTGCAACACTGAAGCAGCACGTAGATGAGATGCTGGATACTTATGGTAGCGTGCATCGAGGCTCTGGGCAAAAGTCTATTATTACTACGCGAGAATATGATGCAAGCCGAGATGTGATTCGGGAATTTGTCGGGTCATCATCACAAAACTATGTAATCTTTGCCAAGAATACGACAGAAGCAATTAATGGAGCTGCAACACTCTGGGCGAAAAAACCTGGCAAAATTTTAGTTTCTGATATTGAGCATTCATCAAACTTACTACCTTGGGTAACTAGAGACGAAGTTGTTCAGTATAGAACCCAACCGGACGGAAGTGTGAATGTTGCTGAAATTGAGGATATTTTCAAGGCACACGAAAATCTCCCCGAAGCAGAACAAATAAAGTTACTGACCATTACAGGTGCTTCAACAATTACAGGTTACAGACCACCTATTTATGAAATTGCTGCTTTAGCACATCGGTATGGTGCTAAAATGTTTGCTGATGTGTGTCAGTTAATCCAGCATGAACGGGTAGATATGCGTGCAGATGATGACCCATGTCATTTGGATTTTGTAGCTTTTTCTGGACACAAAATGTATGCTCCTTATGGAACAGGGGTTTTGCTGGGGCCGAAGGAGTTTTTTGATAGCTCCTATCCTTATCAAATCGGCGGTGGAAATCTGCCTTATATTACCAGAAACCTAGAGATAAAGCGTTTTTACACAGAACGAGCACATGATCCTGGAACACCAAACGCAATGGGTGCGATCGCTATTGCTAAAGCAATTCAAATTATAGAGGAACTTGGACGCGATCGCATTGCGGAATACGAACACTCTCTAGTTGAATTCACATTTACACGGCTGAAGCTAATTCCTGGTGTGAGAGTACATATCTCAGGAGAGAATATAGCCCACGTCATACCCTTTGACATTGATGGGTTTGACGGACGTTTAGTAGCAGAGATTCTAGCACAGGAATACGGTATCGGGGTTCGGGCTGGGGCTTTCTGCACTTATGAATATATTCGCAAACTCAAGAATATTTCGGACGAGCAAGACTGCGAGATTGCGAAAGAAGTAGAGAGCGGAATTACGCGTAATATTCCTAGCATTATCCGGGCCAGCTTTGCTGTGTATAATACATTGGAAGATTGCGATCGCTTTATTGACGCGATTTCGGAAATAGCCCGCAATCGATTGGATCACTATTTACCCAACTACAAGCAAGATGAGGTAACTGGTGTTTGGGGTGTGATAGACAAGTAGTTTCTCCAAAATCGATATTTGTAGAGAATACCAGGTAGCAGAGGCAGAATCTAAACTCCTTTGCTACTTCCTTGTTCTTTATGTCTTAATTACTGTCTTTGCAACGGGGTGTAGCCCATTACAAATTACGAATTATGTAGCTTGCTTCTCGCGCCTTGGCGAGTATTACGAATTATAAGGAGGTAATAGCTTGAGCGATGAAAACCTCTTTGACCAGGAGGATTACTTACAAGCACGGGTTGATGAATGCATTTGGCAAAAAAGCTCAGATGCAGGTATTTCGCGTCAGCGCTTTCTGCAAATACTAGCCACGATGGTTGGAGCAACAGCTATTGGAGGCTTAGCTAAACCTGCACCTGCTCACAGTCAGACAAGCAAATCAAATCTGTCAACCTCTGCTGCTGTCAAACCCAAAGGCAGTAGAATAATTAAGCCATTGCCACCAGGATACATCTCTCATAGCAAAGGCACATTAGAGATGAACTGGGAAGCAATGTATGAGCGTGGTTATCTAGTACCAAACAATTGGTTTTACGTTCATAGTCGCAATACGCCTCCTCCTTTTGACCCATCTACTTGGCGCTTGCACATTCAAGGAACTGGCGTTTCCACGCCCTGCCAATTCTCTTACGATGAAATCATCACTATGCCATCCATCTCAGTCACTTGTGCTATTGAGTGTGCTGCTAATGGTCGGCGCTTCTTTGAAGAAGCTTACAACAAGCCACTTTCTGGAACAAAGTGGCGACTCGGCGCTATTGGTGTGGCTGAGTGGACTGGTGTACCACTTAGCATATTATTTGAGCGAGCTGGACTGAAATCCACTGCAAGAGACGTACTAGTTGAAGGCGGAGATTTGGATTCGCTGGATTCAAAACAATTCAAGTTCAGTAGTGTGGTTCCAATTTCAAAGGCATTAGCAGATAACTCGCTCCTAGTCTATGCAATGAATGGGGAACCACTACCTCCAGACCACGGTCAGCCATGTCGTGCTTTATTTCCTGGTTGGGGAGGAAACGCTAACGTTAAATGGATTGAGCGAATTGAGGTTTCTGAAACACCAATATACACCCAATGGGTGCTAGAGCAGATGGTACTGGTTGGTGCAGATTACCCAGCTATCTCTCCATATAAAGGTAAAGTGATTACGTACCAAAATGTTAAGAGCGCCTTTGAGTTAGCTTGGCCAGCTACGCTTACTGCTAAACCTTATCTAATGCGCGGACGTTCTTGGTCTGGAAAAGGGAAGATTGTGCGTGTGGAAGTCAGCTTAAATGGTGGTAAAACCTGGCAATTTGCACGCTTGAGAGAACCAAATTTTCCATTTGCGTGGGTTCGCTGGGATATTGAATGGAACCCAATTCCTGGAGAGTATTCTCTCCAAGCTCGTGCTACTGATAATTTGGGTAACACACAGCCAACAACAGTTCCGTGGAATGATTCTGGGTTGCTCTACGGAGGCGTTGTTAGTCATCCGGTAACAGTACACGGTTAGCAAGCTTAAATATTTTGTTCGTAGTCAGCGATTCATCGCTCTATATGAAAGTTTTAAAGAGCTATAGCCGCTGATTATGAGCTAAAAAACTTAATTACATTAATTAGTTCTTTGATACAACCTATTTATGAATGATTTCAGTTGGTTGATTTTGGTAGCTGGGGGTCTAATATCTGGAGTCATCGCTGGACTTTTAGGAATCGGCGGCGGTATTATCACAATTCCTCTTCTAGTCACTCTAGGTTATACACCAGTTCAAGCGATCGCTACTAGTAGCCTTGCTATTGTGATTACTTCAATTTCTGGAAGTATACAAAATTGGTGGATGGGCTACTTTGATTTTAAACGAGTTATTTACTTAGGAATTCCAGCCTTTTTCACTACTGGCATAGGAGTTTATTTTGCCAATAAAATCCCATCATATATAATACTCTTTTCATTTGGCATCATACTACTCGCTAATATTTATTTGATAGATCTTCGCAAGCAACTGGCTTCCAAAGAAGGAGAGCATACAGCACTAGCATTTAACCCATTACTTACCAAACTTGGTACTGGGGGAGCGGCAGGAATTTTAGCAGGCTTGTTTGGCTTAGGTGGCGGTACGATTATGGTACCACTGCAAATATTACTCTTAGGAGAAGAAATTAAAGTAGCAATCCAGACTAGTTTAGGTGTTATTGTGATCACTGCCTTAGCTGCCTGTACAGGACATACTTTAGAGGGAAATATTCTGTTTATTCAAGGTATAATTTTGGGATGCGGCGGTCTTATAGGTGTGCAGATGAGTACTCGGACACTGCCAAAAATACCAGATACAGTTGTTAGCCTTGCACTGCGTATTTTCTTAGGAATTCTATCAATTTATATTTTTTGGGAAGCCTGGATAAATTATCAACTCATACCTTAAAAATCCCTTTCAGCTCCCCGACTTCTTGGAGAAGCCGGGGATCTTGTGTTGTATATAGACTAGCAAAATATATATAATTTTATTTTTATTAACAAATCTTTAATTCAGTTAAATATACAGCAGATACCATAATGGAGTGGAATGTAATCTAGAAAACAGTTAACTGAATGAATGTAAGCTTTGTAGCGATCGCCATAACCATCTATAAGAAAAAAACTAAGTAGATTGTGTTTATTTACATTCTAAAATATATTTAGAACAAAGTATATCCAATTACATAAAATTCCATAAGCATAGGAGAAGCATGTAAAACAACTTTATTAACAAGTGATGTCAAATGTTTCACCATCCAAAAAATGATTAAAGCTTGTTTGTAGCTGCTTCAAGAAAGATTAGCTGCTACCTCCAAAAGGAAAGCTGCATTGAGCTACAAAGAACAATGGTTTGGGGAAACGTTAAATAGAAGGAGAGCCGATGACTAAATGACTATAGATGAAGTAGTACAGCTACTAAAAGCCAGTCAAGCAACCGGTTTAACGACGCTCCAAGAAATGATTTTGCGTGCTTCGTGGGAAGGAAAAACTTACACCAGTATAGCGCTGGAAGCACACTACAGAGAGGAGCGTGTTAGGAAAGTTGCTTCTAATTTATGGCAATTGCTGAGTAATTTTTGGAAGGAATCGATCAATAAATCTAACTTTCGTCAAATTCTAGAAAATCGCAGTCTTAATCAAAGATATCAGCAGTTAATTAAAGAATTCAACCGAGCAGCCACAGCCATATCCTTAGAATTTCCTAGTGGGCCAGTATCCCTTGATTCTAGATTTTACATTCCTCGCCCACCAATTGAAGAACTTGTCTATGCACAAATAGCTGAACGAGGGAGTGTCGTCTGCCTTAAAGCTAGCAAGAAGATGGGGAAAAGCTCATTGATATTACGGTTGCTCGCACACGCTAGTAATCGGGGTTTTCGCACCGTCTGCTTGGACTTTCAGCAAGCAGATAAAGCGGTATTTGCTAATTTGGATAAATTTTTGCGGTGGTTGTGTGCCAATATTAGTCGGGAATTACAGCTAGAACCAAAACTCAATGATTATTGGGATGAGGAAATGGGTAGCAAAGTTAGTTGCTCCATCTATTTCCAAAAGTATTTATTGCCTTCTTTGGAAAGTCCGCTTGTCTTGGTATTAAATGAAGTAGATTTTGTATTTGAGTACCCAGAAATTGCTGGAGATTTTTTACCATTAGTGCGGTCTTGGTACGAACAAGCCAAACGGATGGAAATTTGGCAAAAACTGCGTCTTGTTTTGGTGTACTCAACAGAAATTATTGTTCCTCTCAAACTGACTCAATCCCCATTTAATATCGGTTTGCCAATTAAGCTGCTTCCATTTACAAAAGAACAGGTGCAGGATTTGGCCCAACGTCATGGATTAGATTGGAAAGATGGTAAAGATGCTGAAAGTTTGATGGCAATGGTTGGGGGACATCCTTATTTAATTCGACTCGCTTTGTATCATCTTATGGGTAAAGGAGGGTTAGAGAGAGATTTACAACAGCTATTACAGCAAGCACCCACAGAAGCAGGAATTTATAACGAGTATTTAAGGCGGTATTTATTAAAACTAAGAGAGGAGCCGGAATTAGCGGCTGCTTTTTATCAAGTAATTAATGCTACGGCTCATGTGAAAATAGAACCAGAACTAGCATATAAATTACAGAGTTTGGGGCTAATTAATTTAGAAGGCGATCGCCATACTCCTACATGTGAATTATATCGGTTGTATTTTCGAGAACAACTTACAACAACTGAAGATTTTAGTAATGTTCGCATTGAACAGTTGAAAAAAGAGAACCAACAATTACGTGCGCTCTCTAGCTTAGATGAACTAACGCAATTAGCCAATCGCCACTACTTTCATACATACTTGCAAATTGATTGGCAAAAATCTGCTCGCGAGTATACCACGCACATACTACGCGAGTACATCCCCATATCCCTGATTTTGTGCGATATCGACTATTTCAAGATTTATAACAAAATTTACGGTAATTCCGCAGGAGATGAGTGTCTGCAACAAATAGCTAATACTATCAAGAACTGCGTAAACCGCTCACTTAGTGGCAGTTTCTCGTATGCTAATAGTAATTACTCTGCTACTAATGCCATCGCAATTTCCCAGGTAACAGATTCCAACGACGAAAACACGGTGTTAGTGGCTCGCTACGGTGGTGAAGAATTTGCCATTCTCGCCCATGCAGATCTTGCAACTGCTATGTCTATTG
The DNA here is from genome assembly GCF_014904695.1 of Nostoc sp. MG11. GTDB lineage: Bacteria > Cyanobacteriota > Cyanobacteriia > Cyanobacteriales > Nostocaceae > Komarekiella. The sequence continues at coordinate 72,617 of NZ_JACXXN010000028.1, forward strand.
CTGAATCCATTCGAGAACAAGTAAAAGCTTTGGCAATTAAGTGTGAGTATCCTGGCATGGGTGGTTTACCCGCTGCTGTTTTAACTGTCAGCGTAGGTGTGGCTAGCGTCATTCCCACAGGAGAAACCGAGCCTGTGACTCTAGTTAATGCAGCCGAAGAAGCGCTACATCAAGCCAAAAGACAAGGACGCGATCGCGTCGTTTCCTGCTAAATTTAGAGTCAGACAGACATTGATGCCAAATCTCAAAATCCACCTAAAGCTTGACTTAACACCTATTAATAAAATATAATATTAGATTGTCTGTCTAATTCCTGCTCGGATCAGGTAGACATACTACAAAAGCAGGCAAAAGCATCTCTATAAGAGAAAAAAGCCAGCTACCTGTACGGCAACCTCAAGGACAATTCCATGACCTACGCAATTATTGAAACTGGCGGTAAACAATTACGAGTAGAGCCAGGGCGGTTTTATGACATTGAACTGCTGACAACCGAACCAGACGAGAAAGTTACAATAGAATCGGTATTATTCGTGCAGCACGACGGCGAAGTCACCATTGGACAGCCGCTAGTAACAGGTGCAACTGTAGAAGGGACAGTACTACGACATTTCAGAGGTCGTAAAGTCCTGGTATACAAAATGAAGCCGAAAAAGAAAACCCGCAAAAAACGGGGGCACCGTCAAGAAATTACCAGACTCATGATTAACTCCATTACCCTTAATGGTACGGTGTTTGCTGCTGAAGCAGCAGCAATGGACGAAACGCCTGTCGTTGATAATGCTTCTGTTGAAGAAGTTGAAACCGCTGCTGAATAATAGAAAAAGTAGATATACAAGAGGGAATCATGGCTCATAAGAAAGGAACAGGTAGTACGCGCAACGGTCGCGATTCTAATGCTCAACGTCTGGGTGTCAAGCGCTACGGTGGTCAAACTGTGCGTGCGGGAAACATTCTCATACGTCAACGTGGCACTAAGTTTCACCCCGGTAACAACGTCGGGATTGGCAGCGATGACACATTGTTTGCTTTAATCGACGGCGTGGTAACGTTTGAGAGAAAGGGCAAAACCCGCAAAAAAGTTAGTGTTTATGCAGCTGAAGCTGCCGCAGTTGTTGAGGCAACCGTAAGTTAGAGTAGTAGGGTGGGCATTGCAATTGGTGTCAACTTAACGTGAAAGCCTAGTCTGATAAGCATTTCAAAGTTTTTCGATGTACCACCGAGACTTGAGATCCCCCCTAACC
>NZ_JACXXN010000029.1 GCF_014904695.1 Nostoc sp. MG11
CACAAACACTGCACCATCCATTGTTTGAACTGTTTTACGCATATGCCTTGGTCTGCGTAGCACTAACTCTGTCCCACAATGGACACATTCAATGAGCAAACATTCTAATATTATTCGCTTGCTATTACTAAATTTTCGTTCTGGGCGATGGCGAGGCAACTTGGCTATCACTAATTTTTACTGCTAGTAGCTGCTTTCTCTAGCTTATCTGCTTTGTATACTAATTAGACAGTTAGGGCTGATGATGCTTGTTGTTTGTTGGTGAGCCTTTCGGCGACAAGCTTTGAGATTAAATCAAGTTGTGGATTTTGATTATTCATATTCTAGTTAGAACATGGTTTTTGTATTCTAGCTAGAATATAAAATTTAAACAAGACAAGTAATACTTCTACTTAGTCGGTCAATCAAGAGAGCGTAGGTTATCGAATAACTCTTAAAGAAGACACTCAGTACAGTGAGCGATCGCACTCATGCATTAAAGCGCAAATCGTTGATTTAACCCATCAGCATCACTCCAATTAACTCTATCCAGGAACTCGATAGCGTCGCTTCCCCAGGTATCCCAAGCGCCAGCCCCCGGTTCACCGAAGAGGCAGGGGGAAGGGGGCTCTTAGCAGGGGGAGCAAGCCCTTTCCCCAACGCGCTTTTCGGTGCGGAACATAGGTATGTTCGCGGAGCGTCTCCAAGAGTTGCCCCGCCCTTGCAGGGCGCTCTTGCTGAGGCGGAGTACAAGCTCCGTTTCAGTCTCTCTCCCCTGCTAAGAGCTCCCTGCTCCCCTGCCTCTTTTGACAATGCTCCTCCCACGTAGCGATGACATCAACCAGCACTCGTGCTTTGAATAGCCTCCGTTCTCTTATTTTTCACTGTGCGGTAGTACCAACGACGAAACCGCAGTGAGGGTTCATCAGTAGGCACGTTACATCCTTCACTTGTATTGGGGACTTCACCGATTTGTGACTCAACCATCGTGCGATCGTCGAGAGATGCTGCAAAAAACTCATCAAAGTCAAAGTTACTCTGATCAATCCCAGAGTTGGGCAGAACAACCTGCATAAATCGCATTTGTTGGGTATTGATCGGAATGGCAAACAAATGAGGACGCAAGGGCATCCCGCCTAGATCTAACTTGAGAACAACGTTGTTGGGCTGATGCCAATCAATCTCAATTCCATAAGGTAAGGTATTGAGTTGATTCGTGACTGCCATTCCATCTGTTGTTGAAGTAACGCTGATTTGTGCGCTCGCATTTTGGTGTACTGGGTCATGGAATTCGCCACCAAATGAATTGCGATGGACAAAAGGAATATGTAGATAGTCCAGCGATATATCGATTGCTCTTGTCCAATGTGCATTCCAAATTTCGTGGTGAATCACGTAGCGATCGTTTGGTTTCAATAAGCTCAACGGCAACTGCGGTTCTGGCACGTTTCCAATTCCCGTAAAGACCCACAATATCCCTGCAATCACCCTTGTCGGCAACCTTACGACTGACAGTTTTGAGCGTTGAACTGGATTAAGTGAGTTGAAAGGAACATAAGTACAAGCACCATCTGGTGCAAAACGCCAACCATGATAGGGACATTCAAGGCAACCATCTTCTGTGACTTGTCCGCGTGAGAGAGGAACACCGCGATGAGGACAACGATCAAGGAATGCCGCAAACTGATCGGCTGAATGACGAAATAGAACTAGCGATTCGCCAGCTAATTCAACTGCAATAGGAGCCAGTCCAATTTCAGCAACGGGCAATACTGGAGTCCAGAAGTTAGGAAATGTCTCAAACACAGCGAAATTGGCTCCTTAACAAATTCTTAGGCGTTACTCAGCATAAAGCCCTACTCCTGACAGCATCCTGTCAGTGGAAGCCAGATGCTTTTATTCGCTCGAGCTGAAACTTCGTGTATAGGTCAAGACTGATCTCTTGGTCTGGAGATTCAACATCTGAAGCAAAATCGAGATTTTGGATGCGATCAACACGAAAATCCCTGTAAGCGTTTCTGAGGATGCACCATGTTCCAACTGTCCATTTTCCACCCCAGTAAAATAGCCCCAACGGGAACACAACCCTTTGAGACAGTTGCTCATTCAAGCTCAAATACATAATTTCGACGGCTTGTTGCTGTTGAATGCTCCGATAAAGGTCGTTCCAATGTCTTAAGCTTTGGTCGTTTGGAATCTCACCAAGCGCCCGAACAGGTGTGCGAGTCGGATCAAAGCTGCGTGGCGGCAACACCGCTCCAATTTTACTCAACAGCGTTTTTGCCGCTGCTGCTAAGTCAGCCCCGGTCGAGCGCGACAGCATCTCGACCCCTAACATCAAAGCGGCGATTTCATCATAAGTTAAAGTTAGGGGCGGTAACTCGAAGTCTTCATCCAAGGCGTAACCAACACCAGGCTCACCATAAACTGGAATGCCACTCAACGAAAGATCATCGATATATCGGTAAATTGTACGCACGCAAACACCAATCCGTTCAGCTAATTGCTCTGCTGTAATCGGTTGGTGAGATCTGATGAGATTCACTAATTGGAAAAGACGGTCAGCTTTTCTCATTCTCTACGTCAAGTGACTTTAAATCTTCCAGGACTTACGCAACTATCATAAGCGAGGGTGCAACAGCACGGCTTTGAACTTCATTGTTGGTCTCATCTGGCAGTATGCAGTATATGGGGTATGAGTAGAATGGCACTAAGAAAAGCTCTAAGATATGCTCCGTAATCATTACAGGCATTTATGCGATTAAGCAGTCAAGGAGTAGCTGCGATCGCCTCCGGCGGGGCCTAGCCCATCGCTATTTTTTGTAGGTGCTGTGAAATGGAGGCAGTAACGGTGCGGGTTGCCCAAAAAATTTTTTAGATAGGAAAAGCTTACTCGTTCATGAAATACTTTCTTAAAGACGAGCAAGCAAATATAACTACTATCACTGTGACACTACGAGTACAAATTCTCAAGCAAAAATTTAGTCAAAGTTTGGGACTACCTTTTAAAGAACTGTTATCATCTTCTGTAATTGAGCAAGCACTCTCGGAGCTAATGTCTTCTATTACCCGCAACTTGGGTTAATACCAATTCGCAATTCGCAATTCGCAGTGGGCTAACGCCCCGCTCCGCTAACGCAATTAAGAAACTTAGATGCAGTAAAACTTTCGTGATTTATATCTGTTTCCTCCTTTTGGAGAATTGGTATAACTCTTCATTATTGGTTTTTTTGTACTTATTTTTAGCACGAGGAAAAGCATGAAAAACACTTAAGTAACAATTAACGAACTACTTCGTGAAACACCTTGCAAATCTAACCAGAAAAAATTTAAATTTACTGGTCAGAAAAAACTCACTTGCACAAAACCACCACAACCAGGTTCAACCCAAGGAAATTGCCCTTTTGATGGAGCGATGGTTTCTGTCGGAGCTATTCTGATGCTGTTCATTTAGTACATGGTGCTGTTTCTTGTACTCACAATCCTTGGGCAACTCATGGCAGCCTATCATCAGGCTCACAATTATACCAAACTGCTTTTACTACTGACTTTAGTGAAGGTAATATCGTTTTTGGTGGAGAAAAGAAACTGTACAAAGCGATCGTGGATGTTGCTCAACGCTATCATCCTGCCGCTATTTTTGTTTATGCTACTTGTCTGTCTGCTTTGATTGGTGATGATATTGATAGTGTTTGCCAACTTGCTACACAACAAGTTAATATCCCAGTTATCTATGTAAATGCGCCTGGATTTCTTGGTAGTAAAAATTTAGGGAATCGCATCGGTAATGAAACTTTATTGAATGCTGTCATTGGTACAGCCGAACCGGAATTTACTACACCATTCGATATTAATATTGTTGGTGACTATAATGTTGCAGGTGAAACGTGGAATATCTTACCATTATTCCAAAAAATGGGGATTCGCGTTCTTTCTAAAATTACAGGTGATGCTCGTTATCAAGAAGTTTGCTATGCTCATCACGTCAAATTAAATGTAGTACTTTGCTCAAATGTAGCTATACAAATGGCTCAAACTATGGCGGAACGCTATGGAATTCCTTATATTGAAGAATCGTTCTATAGTGCTACCAACTTAAACGATTGCTTGCGAAATGTTGCGACCAAATTAAGTATATCCTTGGGAGATAGTGTTATTGCCTCTGAACTGCAAGAACGTACAGAAAAGTTAATTGTCCAAGAAAATGCTGCTTTAGATATTGCTCTAGATACTTACCTTGCTGATTTAAAAGGTAAGCGGATTATTCTTTCTACTGGTGGTGTGAAAAGTTGGTCGCTTATTTTAGCAGCCCAAGATTTGGGAATGGAAGTTGTTGCAGCTACGGATGGCAAAACAACAGAAGAGGAGAAAGCTAAAATTAAACAATATCTTGGTGCAGATGCAATGCTTTTGTCTGATACAACTCCCCAGGCTTTATTAAAGGTATTACACCAAACAAAAACTGATGTGTTGATTACTGGGGCTAGCAATAAATATACAGCGCTCAAAACGGGAATTCCTTTTTTAGACATTAACCATGAACGTCACCATGCTTACGCTGGTTATGCAGGTTTGGTGGTACTAGCACGCGAACTACATGAAGCCTTGTATAGTCCTATATGGGAGCAAGTTAGCAAACCTGCCCCTTGGGATGAAAAAATCAGCTATCAGCTATAGGCGCAACTTTCTTCTGCCAAGCTGATGTAATTAATCGTCTTCCACTACACTTTTAAGGTGTAGTGGAAGATGCTTGTTTTCCAAATATCTGCTTTGTTGTACAAAGAGAAGCGACTTGTTTAGCGAGCAATCCAACGGCTTACTGCTGGCAATTGTGCAGAGAACCAGAGCGCACCTAAAATAATCAGACTACCACAGACAATCAAGGCATTAGTCGCACCAAAATTATCTGCCAAAGTCCCAGCTAACAAATTTCCAAAGGGCATTGTACCCACCATTGCTAGGGCGTAAAAACTCATTACCCGTCCACGCTTATCCTCGGTAACTAGGGTTTGAATAATCATATTACTACTGGTAATGTTGAGGATAGAAAAGCAGCCTACAAATACCAGAATAATTATAGATAGCCAAACTTGACGCGATAGTGAAAAGAATATCAAACTCATCCCAATCAAAACTTGAGCGACTACAATCAAACGCTCTAAGCCTACAATCCCTCGTCTGACACTTAGATACAAACAAGCAAACAACGAGCCAATCGGTGCTGAAGTGCTGAGGTGAGCCATCGTTGTTGCGTTTCCATTGAGAATCTTTGCTGCAAAAACAGGCATGAGCGCAACATGAGACATCCCGACGAAACCATGTAACGCTAGCATTAATAAAATTACTCTAATCGGCTGGAATTTCGAGACATATTCAAAGCCCTCCCGCAATTTCTCCAAAGTATCGCTAATGCCCGTAAGGGCTTGCATCTGTCTGACTTTCAGCCGCATCGCTAGCAGGGTAAAGATGGCAGGGATATAGCTGAGGGTATCGTAGAGAAAACAATATTTCACCCCTAGCGTCGCAATCAAAATCCCGCCCATAGCGGGCCCCAATACCAGCGAGGAACTTAACATCACTGAATTCAAAGCGATCGCATTACTCCAATCAGCGCGCTCGTCTACGGTTTCGGTGACGATTGTATGGCGCACGGGCATGTCTAATCCCTTGAGGAAACCATTGAGAACACTCAGTACCAATAGGATGGGAAACGTAATCCAATTGGTAAAGGTAAGAATCGTTAAAGCCAGGGAAACGCTAATTCCCAATATCTGCACCACCATTAACAAGTCACGACGACTCCAGCGATCAGACAATACGCCCGAAAATGGAATCACTAATAACGTCGGTAAAAATTGTACAAAGCCCGCAACTCCCAACAACCAAGCCGATTGAGTCAATTCGTATACCAGCCAAGGAATAGTTAACTGCTGGGTCATAAATGTCCCAGACATTGATAGTAACTGTCCTCCAAAAAACAGGCGAAAATTACGCCAGCGAAAGGCGGGTAAATATTGGTAAATGATATTACTTACGCGATCGCCTAGTTGTCTATTCCAAATTTTCATTAGCGGAATTATACTGTGTTATACTAAATTTTAGGCTAACTAATATTTAGTTTCACTAATGATTTTCGGATAATTGCGTAGTTTACTGCCGCAGGTCTTACCCTGAGCCTGTCGAAGGGCATCGCGTCTGGTTTTGTACCAAACTTGTTGATTTAGACGTTAAGCCCTATTCCTAACGGCATCCGGTGTAATCGCTGCATACTGTTGGGCAGTTAAGGTTGCTCTTTTAACATCGACTTGTTTTGGCACAAGTTTCAGTTCATACAAAAGATCCGCAACTTTTTGTTGAGCGCTAATTACTTCCTCAGTAATTGGTTTCATGTCATATTTTCTTCTCGTCAGCGTCAACTCCATAGTATCGACATCAGTCTTGACCTTCGGTGCGAGGATTTCGGCAGCAGCCCGCCTGTTTTTGTTTGCCCACTGCCCAACTTGGTAGTACTCTGACAAAATTGCTTTTAAGAGTTCAGTATTATTAATTGCAAAATCTCGTGAAGCTAGGTAATAACTTCCTGGCGTCTTAATTCCTTGCGCGTCTCGTAAGACCCGAATAATGCCTTCCCGTTGCAGCTTTATCAGACTAGGGTCACCTTCTACAAAGGCATCAACCGTCTTGTTCAAAAATGCTGCTCGGCCATCTGCAATGGGTAGATTCACTGATTCAATATCACTGAGTTTTAGCCCTATCTCTTCAAACGCTTTCGCCACAAAATAGGTCTGAGCCGTCCCTCTAGAATAAGCAACTTTTTTACCTTTAAGACCTGCCAATGTTTGGATTGGAGAATCCTTTAGCACAACAATTGCAGAACCTTCTCCAGTACCTGGCGGCATATTAACTACATAAATTAGATTGGTACCAGCTGCCTGAGCAAAAATAGGTGGCGTTTCACCGGTTAGCCCCATGTCGATACTACCCACATTTAAGGCTTCTAAGAGAGGTGGCCCGGACACAAATTGAGACCAAGTAACACCTATTCCTTGAGGAGCTAAACGTTTTTCAATTACGCCTTTTTCATGAGTTAGATCCCCTGAAACTTGGTAGCCAAGCCGAACAACTTTAGTACTACTACTGCCCTTAATAATATTAGTGTTACTGGCACTGCTATTGCCGATACTGGTCTTGTTTGTACCACAACTGACTAAAGTCGTAAAAGAAACTAATCCATAGAAGGCGTAGAGTAAATCACGTCTCGATATAGAATATTTGCCAATTTGCACTTTTTTCATAATCGGTCACTTGATATTAATGTTGATACATTTAGGCAAAAGTTTAGGCAGTGTTATACTATCTCTCTTTTCTCTCTAAAAAGATGTTTGAAAGTTTTTTAAAGAGAAAAAGGAGATATTTTTAGAGCCTCCTTAAAAAGAAGGACTTAGACTTTCATTTTCTTCTTTAAAAACTGCGATATATATATCCATGCTCTGAAAAAGATATTCTTACCGTCTAATTCCCCCTTTTTAAGGGGGAATTAGACGGTCTCTCGTAAACAAGAAAGCTAACAGAACTCAGATTTACGAAAGCACTGGTTGTGGTTCCTTAGACTCAGCTTTCTGCTTGAAGACAGTTGGTACTTCCGCGTTGAACACCTCACCTTGAATCACTTGGGAGCGGAAACCATCAACTCCAACTGGAACATCACCAGTAATGGTGGTGCGATATAACAGACGCTCGACATCCAAATGATCTAAATCTTGAGGAGCTAAATGCACAGTGGCGCGGTTATCCCAGAACGCGATATCACCATTGTTCCAACGGAAACGGGTGGTGTAAGCAGGTTTGGTAATTTGGTTGAAGAACAACTCAAGTAACAGTTTGCTCTCTTGTGGTGACACGTCAATAATGTGCGAGGTAAAGCCAGGGTTAACGAACAACGCACGTTCGCCAGTCTCAGGATGAACCCTGACTACTGGGTGGATTGAGACTAGTGGATTAACAGCAATGCGCTCGTCGAATTTGCCGTTGCGGGGCTGATACCCGCCCCCATTAAAGCGATGTTCAGCTTTCAACGTGTCTGCTAGCGCCCGTAGGGGTGCTGACAGTCCCTCATAAGCCGCAACTAGATTACTCCACTGAGTGTCACCACCGAAGCTAGTAACATTAACCGCGCGTAAAATTGACCCTGCTGGTGGGTTAATAGCTGCCGTTACGTCTGTGTGCCAAGGGCCACCAGTGCGAAAACCGTACTGCTTCTCATAGAGCTTACGATCTACGGGTTTAATCTGTGGGAATCCCGATACTGGTTCAGGCTCTCCGAGTGGATGCGCGAAAGTTACTTCACCAAAACGAGATGTGAACTCAACCTGAGCAGCATGATCAATGTTCTGACCACGAAAGAACACAACTTTCCATTTCAATAACGCTTTACGGATTTCTTGTACTTGCTCGTCAGAAAGAGGACGGGAAAGGTCTACGCTACCGATTTCGGCACCGATGAAACCAGCAACTTGTTTAACTTCTATATGTTTGTAGCCCATGTAGATTCTCCAGAGTTTGATCTGTAAGGTGGTGTTCACACTCGCCTGTTTCCTTTGGAATTTTGCCAATATTCTGATCGCAACATTCCTGTGCTGGGAGTAGAACTAAAATATTATACATTATTCCGATAGATTTACCGTAGTATTCAATTCTATTTAATAATTTCCTGTGCTTTTGCAGCTAGGATTTTCGGAATTAGAGACACGAATGGCACTAAGGAAAGCTTTAAGCTGTGCAGGATAAGCGTTACAGATTTTAAAGCTATTAAACAGTGGAGAGACAGGGCAAGCGATTGTCCTTAATGCATGCAGTGCTGCGTAGTTTACCGCCGCAGACATCGCCAATGAAGTTCAGCGTCAAGAGCGATGGTCTAACCGCCCGGGTTAGACCATCGCTCTGAGATCCATCTATCTTTGACAACATATTTAGAGTTTAATAAATTCCAATTAAATGAATCCACTTTCCTGAATCCTGTTTTTTTAGTGAGAGTGCGATCGCGCATTTAATGGATAAATAAAGTTAGCAACTGTTTCACGTTCGACCCAACCCTGTTTACGGTAAAATTCCCGTTGATAGGATTCTCGCTCTTTGTGATTCAGCAGCATGGGTACTGAACATTCTCGGATTTTTGCCTCTGATATGACGGTTGCTAACAGAGTTTTGCCAATACCTTGACCACGATCAGCTTTTTGGATGAATAACTCAGAAATATAACCTTGGAGTTTGGGGAGAAACGGACAAGGTAGCCAATGAACTGCAACATATCCTATTACATCATTTTCAGCATTTTCAGCCACATAAATAGAGTGGCTATCATTTTGATGACACTGAGTAATGTGCTGCTGAATTTGGGCGACAGTTGTTTCCTGAAACGTTGAATTCACCCATACAAACCAACCTAATTCTCTAATAATTTTAAAAAGCCCTTGTGCATCTGATTCTTTTGCTTTTCTAATTTTGGGATGTAACATAGCCGTGAACAATTAATCTGGGAATATCATCTGGAGAATGGGCAATCAAGTCAGCACCATGAGTTTTTAACTCCTCCTCAGTTCCGTAGCCGTAAGTGACACCAATTGCAGTCACATCATTGTGCTTGGCTCCAATCATATCGTGAGAGCGATCGCCTACCATAACCACATGAGAAGGTGAAAGCTGTTCTGTAACTAAGATGTGATAAATTAAGTCAGCTTTTACACTCCGCGTGCCGTCAAGTTTACTCCCGTAAACTCCATTGAAAAGCGACGACAAGCCAAAATGTTCGATAATCTGTCTAGCATAAATATGTGGTTTAGAAGTTGCAACAAAAGTTTTATAACCAGCAAAACGAATAGCGTCTAAGGTTTCTGAAATCTGGGGATAAAGGGAGTTTTCAAATAATCCTATCGTGGCAAAGCGGCTACGATAAAGTGAAATAGCTTGTTCTAAAACTGTGTCATCTAAAGTTTTCAGTAGCAGCGAAAAACTGTCTTTGATTGGAGGGCCAATACACCAATGTAATTCATTAGCATCGGGTGGTCTATAACCGAGTTCAGATAAAGCAAACTGAATACACCGAGTAATACCAGGTTTGGGATCTGTCAAAGTCCCATCTAAATCAAACAGAATAGCGGAGGCAGACATAATTCGTAATCCGTAATTCGTAATTATTATTATTCCAAGAGCAAATAACTCGTAATTGAAATCTTAACTACGAATTACTAATTATCTTTAGGAATCTGCTGAATCAGCATTACCCCATTGGCTCAACTCGGTTAGGAGTTCGTTTCGTCGCTCCCGTGATGTAAATGCTACCTTGATGGCATTACGAGTTATGCCAAGCAATTCAGTAGCAGAAAAACCGAGGGCATGGGCTACTGTATACTCTCGCCCAATGGTAGTACAGATTTGGACAGGATCATCTGTACAAAGAGCGATCGCAATACCAGACTCCACAAGCTGCCGAACCGGATGCTCTGTATAAGAAGCGACGGCTCCCAGGACAACGTTACAACTAAGGGAACACTCAACGGTAACGCCGCTCGTTGCCAGCAGTTCTAACAACTGCGGGTCACGAACAGCCTGTGTTGCGTGACCGATCCGGGTCAATCCTGGGACGCGCAGAGCAGCAGCAATATTGGCAGTGGAGAATTCGCCTGCGTGCGCGGTAATACCTAGCCCCACCGCAGCAGCCTGCTCTGCGATGTGATAAGCAGTTGTCCAATCCGCCTCAGTGTCATACGGTTCGTACAGGAAATCTATACCGCCTAGCCCCTCATCTGCTGCCTGAATACAAGCTTGTAAAAGTAGCTCAAGGCGATCGCGATCAAACCGTCCTAGTAGGAAAGTGAAAATTGCTTCAGCGCGGATCTGCGGATATCTCGTTTGAACACGACGCTCGGCTTCTCGAAACAATCCCATAAAGTCTGGTCTTAGTACCGCCTCGTTACCAAAACGAACTTCTACCAAAACGGCTCCGTCTGCTGCCGCTTCGTCTAGCAAATCCTCAATCCGTGCGATGAAGTTTTCTGGTTCGGCATCGACATCTCGCGCTACGGGGAAAATGCTAGCCAGGTATCGGAGGCGCTGCATTCCAGGCGGTGTTTCAGTCATCAGTTGTTCTGCTAAACCCCGCCAATTATAGGATGTCCGCCCCTCGCGCCGCGCCAATACCCGGTCAAGGCGCTGCGACCACTCCTGATGGATGTGTAAGTCTGCCTTGGGAAGTGCAGCAATAACTGGATTCGGCTCTATTTCAGCAAGCGGCATAATGAATGCAGTCTCCACCTAACGCACCCAGTCTTAATTATTTCTTTTATTTTTACGCGAGTCCCTATTACGCAGTCACTGCCTCACGTCAGAAGAATCTCCCTTAATAGCCTGACTCTGCTTACCATCAATACCTACAGGAATATCACCCACAAGCGTAACTCAGAGAAGTTTTTGCGATCTATGCGGGGTAAAAGACGAATGTTCGTAGTTCGATGCTTTCTCGTGGGGGAGCGTTGGCTGGGCTGGTGGGGTCTTCAAAGGCTGTATGGCCGGCAAAACGCGCATATCCGTCTTCTGCGGAGTCAAAGCATTTAATAAATAGTGCTTCGTCTCTGTGCATTTGCGGGAAGTAGAACCATTTATGGTTGGCATTATACGTGATTCCGTATGTTTCACCGACGCGATCACGGTACACTAAATCACCAGCCACAATGTCTGTAGGTGCGATACTTTGTGCGTCACACACTGCTAAGGGTGACTCTTGAATTGGTTGTGCGATCGCTCGCCAAACATTGATGATCGCAAATCGTTGTTTTAGTAGCGCATCAATGTTATCTATACCTCGCGCTGCGAGTTCCAAATGGGCGCGAGTATAGCCGGATTTGGCGGTGAAGTCGTTGTGTACGCGCAAGGCAGGTTCCTTAATATTATTCTTACCTGGCTTTGACTGGCTGGCATTACGCAGGGTGTGATCGAATATCACTACCTTTGTTGCACCTGTTACTTCTTTTAACAATTGCTCGGCTTCTGGATAGTAGACGCGGCGTACTTCGTCTTCATCGTAAAAGTTGCGGACATTAGTATTATGTCCAGTAAAGGTGAATCCTTCTCGATCTAATGAGGTATTCTCTGAGATAGAACGAGCATTGTAAATTGGCAGTTTGTGTGTCTGATAAGTTGCATTCGTGCGGGGAATCCCTGGCGGTGGTTCGTAAGTATAGTTAATAGGTTTTTCTGCCATTGGAACCAGGTAGCTGAGGTTAGCCTCTACGTATGGCAGTTCTTGGGAAATTGGTCTATCTAGAACTTGGTTATTTAAGCTCATAGGTCATCCCATTTTGGATTTTGGTTAATTTTTGGTCAATATTCAACAGTTAAGGATTCACTCTCATCACCACGCCTGTGTGTCCTATTTTTGTGCTGCACCAACGGGAACAGGTTCACCGAGAACTTTGGCAAATCTTTGCAAATAGAAGTCCACAGGGTTTGCTACTGTTTGAATTGAGGAGCGATGGCTTAAGCTGTTCCACCATGTCTGCAAACGAGGTGTTTCTGCTGGTAATGTGAACTTATGGAAGTGTTCTAAGAGTGGTAAACGTTCAAACCAAGGATAGAAGCTGATATCAACAAGGCTAAACTGATCTCCTAACAAGTAATTACCTTTGCCTAATCCTTCTTGTTCAATATATAGAAGTGCTTCCGTGAACTCTCTTCGTCCTTGTTCTTGTTCTTGGCTATTTTTACCGCGCAGCAATTTATTAAAAGCTGGGACAAGGCGAGTATTGGCGTAGTCTATCCAGATGCGAGCGAGCGCTTTAGCTGCGGGATCGCGGGGTAACAAAGGTGGCTTTGGGAAGACTTCATCTAGATATTCATTGATGATGGCAGACTCGTAAATTTCAACATCCCCATGTTTGATAGCTGGGACTTTGCCATAGTGGGAAATCTGTGTGTACCCATCTGGTTTGTTCTGTAAGTCAATTTCTACCGGGGTGAAGTCAATACCTTTTTCCAGTAAGACTACACGAGTCCGTTGAGAGAAAGTAGAGGCTTTGGCGAAGTACAGTTGTATGTTGCTCATGAAATCTTTTCCTTGTAATCATCGTGGATGCAGACTATTTGAGATTGCACAACTCCAACTAAAGCAATAAGACAAAAGCCAGATGTGTTGATTAGTGCAGTTAAATAATTGACTGGCAGATATCTATGTCAGTTAGATGATATATTACAGTTTATCGGTCGATTTAACGTAGTTTATATATCATACAGTCTTACTGAAAATATGTATACCTAATTATTAGTGTAACTAAATAAATATTTAGACATAATCAGGCTTGTCAAAAAGAGGTATTAATTATATGTACTCGAAAGCTGACTCTAATAGGTAGATCCGTCTTGGCTTGCTAGTACCCGCAGGCAACACTACCTTTGAGCCTGACTTTAACTCTGTTTTTTCCAGTCAAGTCAGTATTCATAGCCATCGCGTGATTGCTCAACGCTCACACGCTTATGAGAGCTATGAATCAATGAATGACATCAATGAAGAAGCTGTTAAGGAAGTAGAAAAATTAGCTAGAGCCGGGGTACATTTTGGGGCATACGGTTTCACAACAGCAACATTTTACCGAGGGCGAGTTTTTGCCGAACAATTAGAGCAACGTTTGACGCAGGCGCTAGGAGTACCTGTTGTTGTGCCTGCTCTGGCTCTATTAGAAGCCTTGGCATATCTAAAGATTAAGAAAATTTCTGTAGTCACTCCTTATCCAGAATGGAATAACCAAACGCTAAAAACTTTTTTGAGTGAAGCACCTTTTGAAATAGTGGGGCTTAAAGGTGACGAACGCTCAAAAGAATTAGCAAAAAAGAATTACCTTTGGCATCAGTTACCCAATGAAGCCGCAACTTTTATCAAAGAGGTATCTCACAAAGGTGCAGATGCTATTGTGTTGCCCTATACGGCATGAAGAACATTTGAGGTGATTGAGGAATTAGAGGATGATTTGAATATTCCTGTAGTCACAGCAAACCAAGCCACAATATGGAGTTTAGCAAGGCGTGCTTCTATTGAATCTGCACTTTGTCCAAGAGGAAAACTGTTTGCTATTTAGTCACAGAGGTTTTCATAGATTAAATCTTAAAAAGAGGAAAATTCATGTCAGACAAGTCCAATTTACAAAACCTGCTTTTAGATGAGGTACTAGCTCATTATGATGGTAGTTCGAAACCTGCACCTAATTTATTTTTATATGCAGCTGAAAACTTGGAAGTTAACGCTCAATTTTGTACTGTTGTGGAAGATAGTATTTTGGGTGTACGTGCAGGTATTACTGCTGGCATGAAAGTTTTAGGTTACAGCAGTCAAAGTGAAGCTATTGAACTCGAAGAATGTGGAGCGTGTGTTTTTCACTTTATGTATCAACTGTCTGATCTACTTTAATTTATATTCAGTATTTTTCAGAGATTAAATCTTAAAAATATGAGCTTTATGTCAGAAGATTTTCGGTTTATAAAACTGCATTTTACAATGTCTAGATAACTCAAATATATATGAATAACACAATCTATATTTCAGATTTAGATGGTACTCTGCTCACTAACAAAGCAGTTCTATCAGAATTTACTAAAGGCAAGTTGCAGGAACTATTGGAGGGCGGACTGCTATTTACAGTCGCTAGTGCGCGTAGTGTGTTTTCTATGAGGACAGCCTTGCATGGTTTAAAACTGCCTCTGCCAATTATAGAATTCAATGGAGCTTTTATTTCTGATTTAGTTTCTGGTCGTCACGAGATTATCAACAGCATTGAGCCAGAGATAATTGATGATATATACCAGCTAATTTGCAACTTTAAATGTATTCCTTTTATTTCAAGCTTTAATGGTTTAGAAGATTGCTGTTATTACAACGAGATTATCAATGAAGGAATGCAGTGGTATCTTGATGATCGATTATTTCATCAAGATAAAAGATTGCGATCGCTATTTGAATTGACCGATTCATTCCGCGACCAAATCGTTTGTATTACCATTATTAACCAGACTGATATTCTCTCTGAATTAGAAATCGCTATCCATGAAAGATATGGTGATAGAATAGAAACCTATCATTTTGAAAATAGTTATTCTCCTGGCTGGTACTGGCTAACAATTTATAGTCATAAAGCAACTAAAGCTCAAGCAATCGTTACTCTACAAAAAACCTATGGATTGAGTAGCAAGAAGTTGATTGTATTTGGGGATCATAACAATGATATTGAAATGTTTCGCATAGCTGATTGTGCAATCGCTGTTGCCAATGCAACTGTAGAATTAAAACGCTACGCAACCCATGTAATTTATTCCAATCAAGCGGATAGTGTAGTGCGATATATCTCTCAGGGTTGGAGTCAACAGAATACTCTGCCTAAGTTAGTGTAGATTGCTTGGTTGCGTTTAAATTTAAACCTTCATTCTTTTCAGTCTTCCACATCCATCTGAGATATGAAAAAGTCCAACTACTATGACTATATTGCCCAAATCTATGACCAAACACGCTGGCTAACAGAATCAGTCGCAGAGGAAGTCGCCGACTTTATTCTTAAGCTGACTTGTGCCACGCCTGAAACCTCTTTTTTAGAACCAGGTGTTGGCACAGGGTTAAATGTTATTCCTCTTGTCAAACGGGGTTATTCTGTGACAGGAATTGATGCTTCTCAAGAAATGCTCGATCAGTTCCGTCAAAAATTAAATGTCACTCCTTCTAATCTGAAACTGATTCACGGCGATGCTTCACAATTAACTTTTCCAAACAACAGTTTTGATGTTGTTTTGACTGTCCACATGATCCATACTGTCTCTGATTGGAGAGTATTTTTAGACAACATTGATCGAGTACTGAAGTTTAGAGGCTTTTATCTCAATTGTCAGTGGATTACCCCACCAGCCAGACGAGAATTTGAAAGATATTTTCGAGATATACTATCTAAGTATGAAGGAACAAAGCAAAAGTCGCCCAGCATTAATATAGCAACAAACAAGATAGATGTAGAAGGATATTTACAGCAAAAAGGTTACGTTTCAAATTACTTCGTAGCTAAGGAATGGAGAGTTAGCAATACAGTTGAAGAGCTACTAAGTTTTTTCAAAGCACGAGCATACGGTTTATGTTGGCGAGTATCAGATGATATATTTCATCAAGTAATAAATGAATTTGAAGAACTTTGTGTCAATCATTATGGCTCTTTAAAAACTAATCTATCCTCTGAGGCTAAGTTTGAAATATGGGTTTACAAAGCAATTTAAAACCTGGCATAAATTATGGATATTTCAATACGCAGCGTTAAGCAAGATGAATTATCAGCACTGCTAAACCTGTACAAACATCTGAATCCAATGGATGCTCCCTTACCTGACGCATCAACTCTTGAGAAAATATGGAACGAAATATTGAGCGATCGCAAGATTAATTGCTTTGTAGCAGACTGGGAGGGAAACTTAATTGCCTCTTGTATTTTGGTGATTGTCCCTAATCTGACGCGAGGCGCTCGTCCCTATGGACTAATTGAGAATGTAATTACTCATCCCGATTATCGTCGCCAAGGTGTAGGAAAGTGCCTGATACATCATGCTTTACAATCTGCATGGAGTCATAATTGTTACAAAGTAATGCTCCTAAGTGGAAGGCAAACCAAGGAAGTACTCCAGTTTTACGAAAAAACTGGGTTTAAGAGGGGTATCAAAACTGGTTTTGTGGCTACACCAATATCTGACTGAGGTGATGTTAAGCTTTTTCGTAGCTAAATATATATAGTGCTTGACTTATGTTTTCACAAGCTGTAATTTATCAATATTCGATAAACATCGGTAAGTCAATCTGTTTTTAGTATTTTATGAAATTCCAAATAAAAAAATAGCTCAAAAACTCTCTCTTTCTCATTTTTCTGTGCGGCAGTCGCTCATGGGGGAAACTACGCCAGATGCTCCACTTGGGGAGACCCCAAGACCACGCTGCCTTGCCTCTGTGGTAGCCTGTGACGAGACGCTCCGCAAATGCGTCTACGTTTATTTTGGTAATTTATTTCTTAGAAGTCCTTTAACAGGAATAAAGATATTTATTGTAAATTAGCCTGAGTTTAGAGTTAACAGTTTCTTTAGTATCAAAGATTGAAAATTTTCTTAAAACTTATTGTTATAAAATACAGATTTTTCGACAAAAAATAATGTAATGCAAGAAATAGATTACCGAAAAATACACCGAAAGGGGGGATTGTTCATCTAAAATCCAAAATGATATAAATCTGAATAAAAGTTAAATCTTATTGATGAACTACAGGCATTCAATTAGAAGTAGCAAAATTGAGAATATTAGAGATGGAAAAAAACCTTACTTTCTCACACTAATATTCATTGCGGGAATAGCGATCGCACTCTTATTCATCAATACAACCGCATTAGCAGCCACAGTCAATCCCTGTCCCCAAGGGATGGCGATGATTTCAGGAGGAACGTTCAAAATGGGGTCTGATAATTCCAGTTTTGTAGAAGAGCGATCGCCTGGAGATGTAACGGTGACTAACTTCTGTATTGATAAATATGAGGTAACAAACGCACAATTTGATGAATTTGTCAAAGCCACAGGATATGTGACAGTTGCAGAGCGTCCCTTATCTCAAGAACAGTTTCCCGATTTACCCGATGAGCAGCGATTACCGGGTTCCTTAGTGTTTGAGATGGCAAAACCAGGTGTCAAGCAAGTTTCCTTTCTGAGTTGGTGGCATTGGACTACTGGCGCGAATTGGCAACATCCATTTGGGCCAGACAGTGCGATCGCTAGCAAATCCAACTACCCAGTTGTTCACATAGCTTACGAAGATGCTCTAGCCTACGCCAAATGGTTAGGAAAATCCCTACCTACCGAAGCGCAATGGGAATACGCCGCCCGTGGTGGCTTGGATAGTGCAACATACACTTGGGGCAATGAATATTCTGAACATAGAGCCAACACTTGGCAAGGAATTTTTCCCTTTTTCAACACCAAAGCCGATGGTCACTTGGGCATTGCTCCCGTCGGTTCTTTTGCACCCAATGGTTATGGACTCTATGACATGACCGGCAATGTTTGGGAATGGACTACTGATTTCTTTCAAGTCGGACGCGATCGCAAATCCTATCAAATTAATCCTATTGCCTTAAATCAACGCTTTGATCCCAACAAGCCCGATGAATCAGAACTACACGTAATCAAGGGGGGATCGTATCTCTGCGCTCCTAATTACTGTAGCCGCTTCCGTCCGGCGGCGCGAGAGTCAGAATCACCCGATACAGGAACTACTCATATCGGGTTTCGGTTAGTTAAAAATTTGCCCTCCAGCACACTACTTATAAATCCAAAATCCAAAATCTAAAATCCAAAACTGTATGACTGATCCTCACAAAAGAGATTCTTTGTATGAATCTCTGAAGTTAACTTCTGGTGCGATCGCCTTTTTGACAGCCCTAACGCTAATATTTTCTAGTCTCTTACCTCTACCTGCTTGGGCGGACTATGGCGACAAATTGCCATTACCCCAAGCATCTTTTCAAGGCAAAATTGGCATTACTTACAAAGAATCCGAACCAGATTTCCCCAAACCAATTAAGGCTCCAGAAAATGCACCAAACGTGTTGCTGGTGTTGCTTGATGATGTCGGTTTTGGACAAACCAGCACCTTTGGCGGTCTGATCGATACGCCTAATTTAGACCGTCTAGCAGCAAGAGGATTGCGTTATAACCAATTCCACACTACAGCACTCTGCTCTCCTACCAGAGCCGCATTGCTCACAGGACGCAATCACCATTCTGTGAATACAGGTGTGGTTGAGGAGTTAGCCACAGGCTATCCAGGTTATACTGCGATTTTACCTAGAAGTGCGGCAACGATCGCTGAAGTATTGCGAGACTATGGATATAACACAGCGGCCTTTGGCAAATGGCACAATACCCCAGACTATGAAACCAGTGCAGCAGGCCCATTCGATCGCTGGCCGACAGGTTTAGGTTTTGAGTACTTCTATGGATTTCTGGGCGGTGATACCAATCAATGGAGTCCAGCCTTGGTGGAAAATACCCAACATATTCAGAAACCAAGCGATCGCCCTGATTATCACCTTACCCCCGATTTAGCAGACCATGCGATTAAGTGGATTCGCACCCAGCAAGCGATCGCTCCTGATAAACCCTTCTTTACCTACTTTGCCACTGGCGCAACCCATGCCCCACACCATGCGCCCAAGGAATGGATCGACAAGTACAAGGGTAAATTTGATCAAGGTTGGGATAAATTACGCGAAGACATCTTTGCTCGTCAGTTAGCCTTGGGTGTAATTCCCGCCGATACTAAGCTGACTCCTCGTCCGGCGGAACTCCCGGCTTGGGATTCCCTTACTCCCACCGAGCAGAAAGTTTATGCGCGTCAGGCGGAAGTATTTGCAGGTTTCCTCAGCCATACCGATGCACAAATTGGTAGAGTCATTGACGCGATTGATCAACTTGGTGAATTAGATAACACCTTAGTCTTTTTCATCGCCGGGGATAATGGTGCGAGTGCTGAAGGCGGCTTAACAGGTAGTGTTAATGAATTAAAAGTTTTTAATGACGTAGCAGAAAGTCCTCAAGAAGTTCTCGCGGCTTTAGATGATTTAGGTGGGCCAAAGACCTTCAATCATTTTCATGCAGCTTGGGCTTGGGCAGTGGATAGCCCCTTCCAATGGACAAAACAAATTGCTTCTCACTTCGGCGGAACTCGCAATGGTTTAGTTGTGGCTTGGGGCGATCGCATCAAAAATCGTGGTGGACTGCGGAGCCAATTCCATCATGTAATTGATATTACTCCCACCATTCTGGAAGCTGTGGGAATTGAAGAACCAGAGTTAGTCAACGGTGTAAAACAACAACCCATCGAAGGTACTAGCCTTGTTTATAGCTTTGATGATCCTGCTGTACCATCCCATCACACAACCCAGTATTTTGAGATGTTTGGCAATCGTGGCATTTATGATCGAGGTTGGGTAGCAGCCGCCCGTCATGGACGCTTACCTTGGGAGCGTGTCTCCAAAACCACCTTCGATGAAGATAATTGGGAACTATACGATATCACCAAAGACTTCAGTGAAGCCAACGATTTAGCCAAGCAGAACCCTGACAAGTTAGCGCAACTACAAAATCTATTTCTGAAGGAAGCAAAGAAATACAAAGTTCTGCCCTTGGATGATCGCTTACTTCAACGGTTTGATGTCAAAATCCGTTCCAACCTAATCACAGGACGCAATAGCTTTACTTATTACACATCTGTTGCAGGGATTCCCGAAGGTAGCGCTCCCAATATTAAGAATCGCTCCTTTAGCATTACTGCCGATGTGGATGCTGCCAAAGATGGTACTGAAGGCGTTTTAGTAACTCAAGGTGGACGTTTTGCGGGTTGGAGTTTCTTTTTGCAAGAAGGTAAACCCACCTTTGCTTACAACTTGTTAAATAGCGATCGCACAATCATTCAATCTTCTCAACCAATTGTGATCGGCAAATCCCAAATCAAATTTGACTTTACTTATGATGGCGGTGCTCCGGGAGCAGGCGGTACTGGTAAGCTCTTGATCAATGATCAGCAGGTTGCCGAAGGCCGCATTGATAAAACTGTAGGCTACCGATTTGGTTTAGATGAAACCTTTGATGTTGGTCAAGATACTGGCACACCTGCGGTAGATACTTACCAAACACCCTTTGCATTCACCGGCAACTTACAGCAAGTCACCCTGGAATTGAAGTAATAGGGATTGGGCATTGGGGAACTCGGGGCCCCCTTTGGGGATAAGGGGCAATGGGGACTGGGGTAATTTATTCCTCATCCCCCTCATCCCCCTCATCCCCTCCGCGTGAGATAAAAAATCATGAACGAAATCTTGTCATTAATCGACAAACTCGCACTTTTCACATTTATCGTGTTCACCATGCTGGGTGCAGGGTTAAGTCTCACCGTACAACAGATTTGGGAACCACTCCGCAACCTTCGCTTAGTCATCTCATCGCTGCTGACAAATTTTGTGCTGGTGCCACTTTTTGTATATTTACTATTGCAAGTAGTACATTTAAGCGAACCAATCAGAGATGGCTTACTGATCATGGCAGTAGCATCAGGGCCTCCAGCACTACCTAAACTTGCCCACATAGTCAAAGGCAATACAGCTTTCTCGGTGGGATTAATGATGTTGCTAATGCTGGGCACAATTTTTTATATGCCGATTGTATTGCCCTTAGTGGTGGAAGGTGTGCAAATTAACTCCTGGGACATTGCCAAACCCTTATTGTTAATGATGGTTAGCCCATTGATCATTGGGTTATTCATCAAAGCAAAATTGAGTGCGATCGCCCCCATTATCCAACCGATTTTGTTCAAATTATCTAATGCTGGATTGCTTTTAGGTCTGGTTGTCAGGCTGATAGTTCACACTAACGATATCATTGGCTTATTACAAACAGGTGCAATTTTAGTTTGTGCCGTTTTCATAGTCTTCTCCTTTACCGTGGGTTATCTTTTGGGCGGCCCTGGTATCGATACCCAACGAGTGCTAGGAGTAGGAACAGCTCAACGTAATTTTGCCGCAGCATTATTAGTAGCTACAAGTAATTTTGAAGATCCCAGCGTCGTGAGCATCATCATGGTGACGAGTCTTTTAATGATGATCGTAGTCCTGATCGCCGGGCCAAAGTTCATAGAATTAGACCAAGGAATGGATGTAGAGATAGAGCAAGTAGAGGGTTGAAACTTTCCTAACTGTAAAAATATCTCTGTTGCTCATTTTGATAAAAAGTCAGGAGCTTATTTAACCTGAGTTCGGGTTAAGCCAGAAGCTAAAAAGCTTATTCTATAAGGATTGAGCAAAACTCGAAGTGACATAAGAAGTGATTAAAGTGGAATCATTTTGTCAACAAGGCTTACAAATAAGACTAATATGAACAATATACCTTATTGAGAATAGATTAAAACAGAGCTTCAGACCGAACAATGGGAAATCAAGGGTTTTGAGGATTTCTTATCCCGAACTCAGGTTATTTAGTATCCTGCTTGCTTATTGACTACATTTCTTAAAGGCTGACCGACTCGGTAACGCTCTAAATTATCGAGAAACAAGGCGGCAATGCGTTCTTTCAATGCTGAGGAAATTGCGGAAGTATGAGGTGTAATCAAGAGGTTAGGTAATGACCATAGAGGGCTTTCTGGCGGTAAGGGTTCAATAGAAACTGTGTCTAATCCTGCACCTGCAATCCAGCCTTCAGTGAGAGCCTTAGTTAAGGCTGATTCATCCACAACCGCACCACGACCCACATTAATTAAATAAGCATGACTGGGTAGCAATCGCAGTACTGCTTCATCAATTAAGGCTTTGGTTTCTGGTGTCAGAGGTGTGGCTACAACTAGATAGTCAACTTCTGTTAACAATGCGTGCCATTCATTACCCACGACGATTTTATCAAAATTTGTTAGAGGTTCAGGACGACGACGACCACCCCAAACTCTCGCTCCAAATGCTTTAGCGCGAGATGCTATGGCTTGACCTATATTCCCAGTCCCAAGAATTAACACAGTTGAATTTGCTAACTCTGGTAGTACTAACCAGCTTTTTTCCCATCTGCGTTGATCGTGATCTGCTTGCAGTTCCCGTAACTGCTTGGCGTGATAGAGGATCAAAGTTAAGACAAATTCTGAAATGGGAATTGCATGAACCCCCGCACCATTAGTGAGGATAATATCACGTTCGAGAAAAATGGGTGTCAAGATGTGATTCACACCAGCACTAGGAGTCTGTTGCCAACGTATTCTAGGAGCAGCTGCTAGCACCTTATGTAGAGTCGTGGGCTTCAATTCTAACCCACTGAGATAAACTTCAGCATCACTAGCATCACCATCAAAATTACCATCACTATCTACCCGCACAAATTTTGTATCCGATGGTAGATGTGGCTCAATCTCGGCAGCAAGCTCTATAGGTAAGATTAGTTTGATCATGCATTAATCCTTTATACCATGTTAAATGATGAATTACTGAGGATATTGCTGATTACTCATCTATCACGAGCAGACAGCGATCGCATAATCTAGTTAACAGTTTTCCTTACTACTACTAGAGTAAAGATGAACTCTCACCCCACTTTCCCGTAAAGACAAATTCCTTTAACGATTTGCGAACACAGGGTGCTAGTTCCCGTTCTCGTAACCCATCATTCAGACTCTGGGGATCGCCTATATAGCCGACGGTAAGTGCAGTTGCAGGTTCATAGCCGTTGGGAATCTGATATTCTTTTCTCGCAATATCCACATTAAACCCTGCTATTTGATGCACATATAAACCCAACGCAGTTGCTTGAAATACCAAGTTTTCAATAGCTAATCCGACATCATGAAATGCGTGTCGGTTGGTTTTTCCATCATCAGTGAGGGTTTGAGCAACAGCAATTATCAATACAGGAGCATTCTTGGCCCAGCCTTGATTGAACTTAACCAAAGTACTAAGTAAACGATCATATTCCGTCGAGTTTTCTTTAGTCGCAACAATAAAACTCCAAGGCTGATAGTTGTAAGAAGAAGGGGCCCAACGAGCCGCTTCTAACACAGAAAGAACTTATCCTGTTCAACGGGACGGTTAGCAAAAGCTCTAGGACTCCAGCGATTACGAATGAAGTCATGAACAGGGTATTCTGTTTGTGCAAGTTTTTCAGTCATATTAATGGATTTATTGGTAATTACTCTATTTTTGGAGTCCAAGCAGACTTGATCTGGATTGAATTTCCATGATACTGTGCATGAACTACAAAATACTGTTTATCGATAGGCTTAATGTAGTTTTTATTAATGTATCACAAATTGCTAATCACTCTATAGGATGAAAGTTTGTATGAAATTATGAGGAAAAAATCAAAAGTATGGCAAATATTGCATTGATTGTTGGGGCTGGTAGTGGACTCAGTGCCTCACTAGCCCGTTTATTAGCAAAAGAAGGCTTTACTATTGCTTTAGCAGCAAGGCAAATTGATAAGCTCAAAGCATTGTCTGATGAAATCGGAGCCGTCAGTTTTACTGCTGATGCTTCTCAACTAGATGAAGTTGAACAACTATTTACAGATGTCGAACAAAAGCTAGGAGTACCAACATTAGTTGTGTATAATCCTAGCTGGCGCGTTCGGGGTTCATTTGTGGAACTTGACCCAGCCGATGTTGCCAAAACACTAGAAATTACTGCGTATGGTGGCTTTTTAGTAGCACAGGCGGCGGCAAAACGTCAGTTAGCTGCGGGTGGAGGAGCTATCTTTTTTACAGGTGCTTCCGCCAGTGTTAAGGGTTATGCTCAGTCTGCACCGTTTGCAATGGGTAAATTTGCTTTACGGGGTTTGGCTCAAAGCATTGCCCGCGAATTGGCTCCTCAGAATATCCATGTGGCGCATTTTGTGATTGATGGAGGAATTCGTTCTGCTACCCGGATAGAACCAGACGATCAACCAGATAGTTTACTCGATCCAGATGCGATCGCTCAAACTTACCTGAGCATTCTCCGCCAACCTCGCAATGCTTGGACATGGGAAGTGGAATTGCGTCCCTGGGTGGAAAAATTTTGATCAATCAATAACAGCTTATTAAGTTTTGCAACTACACCAGGGACTTTCAACTGTTATATCCACCACCTTTTTTCACCAATTTCATTTTCATCCTGCTCTAGATATACATAGCAAAGTAATCATTGTAAATTTCTGTATTAGTCATGACTGTGAGTTCTATTTGTTTTTGTTCTTCATCTGTTGCCGAACTCGTAGCTGAATCTAAGCTTTCTTAAGGAATAAAATCACCACAGTATTCATTCGCCGGTACTGTTGCATTCATCTTCTGGGGATAACTCAATTTGAGATTATTCATGATAGTAATGAATTGACTACGGCTGCGTTCGCTAAATCTGGGATTAAGCCGCTTTTCTTCGCCAATGGTGGAAACTGTGCGTCCTTTATAGTCATGGGCAGGATATACCAAGGTATCATCTGGCAAGGTGAATAAGCGTTGTGTCACCACATCATATAAAGTTCCAGGATCACCTCCCTGAAAATCTGTGCGTCCACAACCACGAATAAATAAGGCATCACCAGTTAACAGATGGGTTTTGTTCACTAAATATGCTATGTGACTGGCGCTGTGTCCTGGTGTAAAAATTGTTTCGATGATTACCGATCCCACCTCTAGAATTTCGCCACCGACAAGGGAGCGATCGGCTTTTGTCACAGCAGTATTCTGGGGAACGATCACCTCACAGCCTGTTTTTTGCCTGCCCCTGTAATATGATCGGCATGAAGGTTTCTAGACAGTAGCGTAGCTTTAATCCCAATTCATCCAATGATTCCAAATCGCGGTCAACTTGCTCTAATACAGGATCGACTAGAACAGCATCTCCTGTCTGCCGATCGCCAATTAAGTAAGTATAACTACTAGTTGCAGGGTCAAAAAATTGCCGAAATAGGAAAGTTGACTGCGGTATCTCTGCACTGCGTTCGCTTAACAAAGGCATCGTCGGAATAGTCCGCACACGCACTGGTAGCGACTGCAACAACGCCTTAGATAATTCTTGCGCCTGTCCCCGTAATTCTGGAACAGCAATAGTTTCCCACAAGTCGCCCTTGCGGGGAGTTCCCAAGGCATAAAACAGCGTCGAAACGGTACCGTCTGCTGCATATAAAGCACCGTGGGTATCTGTATCTAATCCTAAACCGATGGCATTGGGGCGAATTAATTTCTGCGATCGCAAATCAGTAATCAAAGGATGAGGCGATCGGCGATAATCTGCTGCTACCCCTGTACAATTCACCACCCGGCGGACGTGCAAGATATTATTAGTTTGGGTTTTGCGCTGGCACACAGTCACTGCTACACCGCCCGACAAAGCTTGATATTCCCGAATCCGCCCGGCAGAGATTGTGAGTTGACCAGAATCCAGCATTTGGGTTACAACATCCGCCACTCTTGGGGCAATGCGGTGACGATGCACATCCCAATAGGGTGTCAAATGACGCAAAAAACGTTGCTGTTCCTCGGTCGGTAGTCTTTTGCCAGATTTTCTGATTCATGGGACGCAGAGAATCAATTACTGCTCGCCAGTCGTAGCCTTGGGTAGCCGCAATTTCCACCTCGGCACGCAGCCGACGTAACCAGGAGCGTACACTTTTTGGTGAATTTTCTAGTGTCAAGAAGCAGGGATAAGGTTGAGCCGCTTGATGTTTTATTTTATGCCCCAAATAACTCTGAATTGTTCGGGTATCAATAACTCGATTCGCCACATAATAACCTGTTCCATGCCGCAGTATATGGGCATGGACAGATAAAGGTAAACTCGTTCAACAATGCCGGCGATCGCAATTTTTGGAGCTTGCATTTGCGGCTTATCTATGTGAATATTCTATGAGCAAAATACGGTAAATTGCCCGAATTATCGTAGTATTTATATTGCTTGTAGTTTAAATCACTTATGTTCACTAAGTATTTACCAAATCGACTGATGAAGATTGTCAGCAGCCTTCTTCAAAATTATGAAATATCTAGAATTGGTATATTTGCCTTATTCTTTACCTGCGGGTTAAGTTTGACTCTTGTGATATCTGCGTGTTCTGCCAACAATACAGGTAACTCTGTAGCAACACAGACAGTAAATCAAGGTGTGGTAGTTCGTATCGGCTATCAAAAAGCAGCAACTATTCTCAGCGCTCTCAAAAACCGAGGCAATTTAGCGCAAACTTTAACGACTGCTGGTGCTTCGGTGACATGGGCAGAATTTCCCGCCGGCCCACCTATGCTAGAAGCAATGAACGCAGGTAGTATTGACTTTGGCTACACAGGAGAATCACCACCAATATTTGCCCAAGCCGCAGGTACTCCCTTGCTTTATGTTGCTTACGATCCTTGGAGTCCCAAAGCCGAAGCAATTGTTGTGCCGAAAAACTCACCAATTAAAAGTGTTGCTGACCTTAAGGGGAAAAGAGTAGCCTTTGCTAAAGGGTCAAACACTAACTATCTTGTTGTCAAAGCTATAGAAGTTGCCGGATTAAACTATAGTGACATTCAAGCAGCACATCTGACACCAGCAGATGCCCGTGCAGCATTTGAAGGCGGTAACGTTGATGCTTGGGCAATTTGGGACCCCTACCTAGCAGCAGTTGAACATGATCTAGATGTCAGGATATTAACAGATGCGACAAATTTAGCACCAAATCGGGGTTACTATCTTGCTCGTCAAGAGTTTGTCAATTCTCACCCAGATTTGTTGAAAACCCTTTTAGATGAAATCAGCAAAATAGATAAATGGGCAGCAGGTAATCCACAGGAAGTTGCCAAGTTTCTAGAACCAGAATTAGGTATTAAAGCAGCAGCATTGCAAATTGCTGAAAAACGCCGGGAGTATGGCGTTTTACCGTTAACAGATGAAGTCATTACTCAGCAACAAAACATTGCTGATACTTTTCATAAAATCAAGCTAGTTCCCAAGCAAATCCAGGTCAAAGAAATCGTTTGGAACGGTAATTCGTAATTTAGGAAGTTCCATCCCTTTCATCTCCACCACTCCCCACTTCTAAGAGCTTATGGACATCAATACCCAACAGATAAAAACTGATGTACTTGTCATCGGTGGCGGTACGGCCGGGACAATGGCTGGAATTAAAGCCAAACAAGCGAATCCAGATGCAGAGGTGCTGATCTTAGAAAAGGCTAACATCCGACGGAGTGGTGCGATCGCAATGGGTATGGATGGAGTGAATACCGCAGTTATTCCCGGCCATTCCACCCCAGAACAATACGTGCGCGAAATCACCCTTGCTAATGATGGGATTGTCAACCAAAAAGCCGTATATCAAACAGGCAAATTAGGTTATGAAGTCATCCAAGAATTAGAAAGCTGGGGTGTGAAATTTCAAAAAGATGCCCAAGGCAACTATGACTTAAAACAAGTGCATCGTGTGGGTAAATATGTCTTACCCATGCCAGAAGGTAAAGACCTCAAAACAATTCTTACCCGCCAAGTCAAACGCCACAAAGTCAAAGTGACAAATCGCGTTATGGCAACCCGTGTCTTAGTCAAAGAAGGACGTGCTATTGGTGCGGTAGGATTTGATGTCAGAAACGGTGATTATATTGTCATTCAAGCCAAAGCCGTCATCCTTTGTACAGGTGCTTGTGGCAGATTAGGATTACCCGCTTCCGGTTATCTCTACGGCACTTATGAAAATCCTACCAATGCCGGAGATGGCTATTCAATGGCTTATCATGCAGGTGCAGAACTCAGCAATATTGAATGCTTTCAAGTTAATCCTTTAATCAAAGATTACAACGGCCCTGCCTGTGCTTATGTCGCCGGGCCTTTTGGCGCACATACAGCCAACGCCGAAGGGAATCGCTTCATTAGCTGTGACTATTGGAGTGGTCAAATGATGTTGGAAATCTGGAAAGAATTAAATTCTGGAAAAGGGCCAGTCCAATTGAAAATGACCCACCTTGATGAAGATACAATCGCTGAAATTGAATCTATACTTTGGGCAAATGAACGACCAAGTAGAGAACGCTTTCATCAAGGTAGAAATGAAGATTACCGCACCCACGGCGTAGAGATGCACATTTCCGAAATAGGCTTATGTAGCGGTCATAGCGCCTCCGGTGTATGGGTAAATGAAAACGCTCAAACAACTGTCTCAGGTTTATATGCAGCCGGAGACATGGCTAGTGTTCCCCATAATTATATGATTGGAGCATTTGTTTTCGGTCGCATAGCCGGGACTCATGCTATTGAATATATCGAAGATTTAAATTTTATCGAACCAGACACGGATTTTTTAGAAGCTGAAAAAGCCAGAATTTATGCACCATTAACACGTCCCAATGGTGTACCTCATACCCAGGTAGAATACAAATTAAGACGATTAGTTAATGATTATCTGCAACCACCAAAATCAGGCAATAAAATTGAGATTGGTTTGAAACATTTTGTTCAATATAAACAAACATTAGATTTAATGGGCGCTCGTGACCCCCATGAATTAATGCGTTCTCTGGAAGTGCATTTTATTCGTGACTGTGCAGAAATGGCAGCTAGAGCATCATTATATCGCCAAGAAACTCGTTGGGGACTTTATCATTATCGCTTAGATTATCCCGAAAAGAATGATGACGAATGGTTTTGCCATATCAATTTAAAGAAAGATGATTTAGGGCAAATGATATTGTTTAAGCGTCCTGTAGATCCTTATATTGTGGAAGTAGATACAGTTCAAGAATTTTACAATATTGCAGTTAGGTAAAATGACATTTTCCTAAAATAATAAAAATGGGTTATACAGCGATAATTTTTGATCTAGATAATACACTGTTTAATTTTGAACTATGTGAACGCCAAGCTATTCTTGGAGCGCTGGAAGCTTGTGGAATATATTTAGATCTACATGGAATAAATGAAACTACTTTTATTCAAGTATATGAAACTTATAACTCCAAGTATTGGAGACAGCGAGAAACTTTTTCTCCTGGTGAATTGATAGAGATGTCTTATCAAAGTACACTTGCTCAATTAGATATAAAAACAGATAAAATCAGCAACCTTAGCCAAAGTTTTTGGCATATTTTTAATCATTCAGCTGTAATGGAACCTGATGTAAATGAAGTACTAACTGTTCTTGCGCGTAATTATTGTTTAGCTGTCATCACCAACGGTTTTGTGTCAGCACAACTACCAAGAATGCAAGCTGCGGGAATTGACCATTTTTTTGAGGAAATTGTAGTTTCTGAAGCAATTAGTTTTGCTAAACCATCTCCTGAAATATTTCATTATGCGTTATCGAAATTAGATTTAACATCAGCAGAAGTCCTTTACGTAGGAGATTCTCTCACTCATGACTATGCAGGAGCAATGCAAGTTAATATTGATTTTTGCTATTACAACCGAAAAAACCAGAATTTAATACAAGAAGTGCAACCAAAATTTATGATAAATGAACTATTAAAATTGATAAAATTGCTTAACTAACAGATTTTTTATTTATTCATTTAAAGTTCAATCTTAAATTAATTTAAGTGATATTATAATAAATATGTCTATTTATAATTCAATTGGTCAACAATACTCAAAAACTCGCGTTCCTGATATTCGCATTGTCAATAAATTAATTGAATTACTCAATTTACCCAAAGGTAGCATTATCGTTGATATTGGTGCTGGTACTGGTGGTTACAGCCTAACATTAGCTAACCAAGGATTTTTTATTAATGCTATTGAACCTTCTGTAGTGATGCAAAAACAGGCAATAGAACATCCACAAGTTAAGTGGTTCACTGGCTATGCAGAAAATTTACCTCTACCAGATAAGTCTGTTGATGGCGTTGTAAGTATCCTAGCAATTCATCACTTTACTAATCTCGAAAAAGCGTTTCAAGAAATGCAACGAATTATTAGAGATGGGATAATAGTTTTACTAAGTTTTGATATTAGATTAGCTCAGAAGATATGGCTTTATGATTATTTTCCCTTTTTGTGGGAAGATGCGTTACGATTTTTACCACTTAATGAACAGATAAACTTAATTCAGAATCAGACTAAAAAGCGTGTTGAAGCCATACCCCTTTTGTTACCATACGATTTATCTGATTTATTTGCAGCAGCAGCCTGGAGGCGACCAGAGTTATATCTTCAAACAGAAGTACGTGCGGGAATATCATCTTTTGCATTAGCAAATCAAGATTTAATTGAGCAAGGAGTACAATTACTTACAGCAGATTTAAGTAGTGGAGAATGGACGAAAAAATATGGCAATATTCACAATTTGACAGAGATTGATCTAGGCTATCGTTTTATCCGTGCAATGCTGGATAACTAAATAATTGTAATTTAAAATTAAATCATGACAAATAAAGTTACTGTAGGTGAAAAAATTAAAATTAGACAAGCTGAGATTAAAGATGTAGAGAGAATTGCTAGCCTTTGCAAACAACTTGAATATTCTGTGACAAATGAACAAATAGAACAGCGCCTTACTAAAATTAAAAATGACGATGCTTATATTGTGTATGTTGCTACTCTAGAAGATGAATATGTAATTGGTTGGGCGCACGCTCATATTTGTGACTCAATAGTTATTCCGACTCCAGCAATTCTTTTAGGATTAGTTGTAGATAAAGATTATCGTCACAATGGAATAGGACGTATTTTAATGCAGCAAATTGAACAGTGGGCTTTTCTGGTTGGATGTGAGGGTGTTCTGTTACGTTCTAATGTTAAACGTCATGAGGCTCACTCGTTTTATGAAAAAATTGGTTATACCAATATTAAACAGTCAGTGACATTTTATAAAAAATTGCAACCTCAAGAGTAAATAATTTCAAAAATTATTACTGGAATTAACCACATTACTTTATCTTTCAGAGACTTAGAGGAATCTATTAATTTTTGTACCAATGTGCTAGATTTTCGCTTACTAGCAAAATGGATGAAAGGTGCTTATCTTTCGGTTGGTGATATTTGGTTGGCATTAATTTTAGACGAGAAAGTTCGAGAAAGTCCTATACCTGAATATACCCATATTGGTCTGACTGTTTCTATTGAAGATTTTCCTATTCTTAGCCAACGCATTCAGCAATCAGGAGTAAAAATTTGGCAAAAAAATAAAAGCGAAGGTGCTTCTTTATATTTCCTTGATCCAAACGATCATAAACTGGAAATTTATGCTTCTGATTTAAACACCAGAATAAAAAGTGCTAGAACATCTCCGTGGGAAGGGTTAGAATTTTTCATTTAAAGTTTATTAATTGAATTAGGGAGTAATAAATGTATGGCTTTAATCACACAAAGAATAGATGTTCCTGTCATCGTTGACGAATCAAAATGTTTAGAGAAATGCACAGCTTGTATTGAAGTTTGTCCCCTTGATGTATTAGCAAAAAATCCAGAAACAGGGAAAGCATATATGAAATATGATGAGTGCTGGTTTTGTCTACCTTGTGAAAAAGAATGTCCCACCAATGCAATTACAGTACAAATTCCCTTTTTATTGCGATAGTTTTTCTCTTATCCTCTGTGACTCTGTGGTAAAATAATGAATGATGACCTAAAAAATTGGCTAGAAATGCTGCGATCGCCTGAAGTAAATGACCGTTTAGTAGCTGTCAAAACTTTACAACATTTAGGCGATGAAGAAACAACAGATGCTTTAATTATTGCTTTGAAAGATGAAAATATCGCTGTACAAAAAATAGCCATATCTGCCCTTTGGGAAATTGCCGATCCTGTGGCAATTCCTGCTTTAATTGAATGCTTAACTTCAGCAGATTCAGATATTCGCGCTGAAGCTGCATCAGCATTAAATGAATTGGTGACACAAGATGAGTTGTTACTTTTATTAGATAAGTTACAAATTAATGATGTCAATATACAAATAAATATTTTAGTACTGTTGCGAAAGATTCATGATATTCAATCATTACCGTATATTTTACCCTTTTTAGAATCAAAAAATTATGAGTTAAGAGAAGCAGCAATTACTACAATTCGATATATAAATCAAATAGAAAAATGTCCACAAGCTTTAAATTTAATCTTTGACCAAGAACCAATCGTCCGTCGTGCTACTGCTTTAACTTTAGGACATTTGCAAGATACACAAGTAATTACAATACTTGCTCAAGCACTTACAAATGATAGTGACTGGCAAGTTCGCCGGAATGCAGCTAAATCTCTGGCTATTCATGAAAATCAGCAAGCAACTTCAGCATTAGAAATAGCTTTAGGTGATGAACATTGGCAAGTACGCAAATCAGCAGCACAAGCTTTGCAAAAAATCCCAGATATTCAAGTTATACCGAGATTAATTCAAGCATTAACAGATGAATATGCAGATGTTCGCAAAGAAGCAGTAATCGCACTTGGGAATTTAGCTCATCCTGATGTTATTAACCCGCTGCAACAAGCTTTAGACGATCCTGACAAAGAAGTGTCCATCCAAGCGCAACATGCAATTCGGAAGATTCAAACAGATAGAATAGTCTCAAGGGAGCAGTAAATAACTAAGGGAAAGCGTAATGGACAATCCATTTCCTGGAATGAACCCGTATTTGGAACAGCCTGAACTTTGGCATCAAGTTCACAATCGTTTGATTGTAGCGATCGCTGATGACCTAACTCCCCAAATCGCCCCTAAATACCGAGTTTCCATTGAAGAGCGAGTTTACACTAGTGTAGATGATATCTTACTCGTAGGAATTGCTGATATAGCAGTTGCTAAACGTAACACTACAGATACCAGCACAACTTTGACGGCTGCAAAACTTACCGAACCCAGTAAAGTGAAAGTTCCTATACCGGAACAAGTAACTGAAAGATTTTTAGAAGTGCGAGCAACTCAAAGTAAAGAAGTAGTTGCGGTGATAGAAATACTTTCCCCTAAAAATAAACGTTCCAAAGAAGGTAGAGCCGCTTACGAAAACAAACGACAGAAAATTTTAGCTTCTGCAACCAATTTGGTAGAAATTGATCTCTTAAGACAAGGAGAGTCAATGCCTGTTTTAGGAGCAACAGCCACAGATTATAGTATCTTGGTTAGTCGCAGCTACAATAGACCTGATGCAGATTTATATACTTTTGATTTAAAAAACCCAATTCCTGTTTTTCCTATACCTTTGCGTGAGGGAGAACCTGAACCTATAGTTGACTTGCAAAGCTTATTAAATGAAGTTTACGAACGTGCTAGATTTGACTTGGCAATTGATTATTCACAACCTTTAAAGATAGTGCGATCGCCCGAAGAAGAAGCTTGGGTGAGAGAAGTTTTGCAGAGGATCTAAATCAGAGCGATCGCTTTTAGTATACTGCAACTAGCAAATTTCTGATCCCTAAGCTTCTCTTAACCATGCCTAACCACCAATCCCCCTTTCAGCATCCAGAAGATCACGTAAAACCAGATACTAATTTATATCAGCAAGAAGTCGTCCAACTACTCAAACAAATCATTGAACCTATCTTAAAAAATGACATCGTTAGTTTGGGAATGGTACGAAACTTACGCATAATTGATGACTATATTTACTTGCGTTTATATATCGGTTCTCATCAGCACCAATTACAGCCAGAAATTGAATCTGTATTATCATCTTTAATTTGGTGTAAAAAAACTTATATTCAAATTTGTACAATTCCCGGTGTTAAAACAACTCTAGGAATCTCTAGTGGTAAAGGTGGTGTAGGCAAATCCACAACAGCCGTTAATATCGCCGCAGCTTTAAAATTACAAGGTGCAAAAGTAGGACTATTAGATGCTGATGTTTATGGCCCCAATGTTCCTCAGATGTTGGGTTTAGGACAAGCTGATATTCAAGTGATTAATACTCCCACAGGTGATAAGTTTTTACCTCTAGAAGCTCAAGGAATAAAAATAATGTCGGTGGGTTTACTTGCAGAAGTAAATCGTCCTTTGGCATGGCGGGGGCCTGTATTGCATAAAATTATCACGCAATTTTTGCAAGATGTGGAATGGGGTGAATTAGATTATTTATTGATAGATTTACCTCCCGGTACAGGTGATGCTCAAATTACAATTATCCAAGAAAGCCCAATTTGTGGAGTCATTTTAGTGACAACTCCTCAACAAGTGGCTGTTGCAGATGTACGACGTAATATATATATGTTTCGCCAAGTGGGTGTTCCTGTGCTTGGCATCATTGAAAATATGAGCTATTTAATCTGCGGTGATTGTGGTTCACGCACACCGATTTTTGGCAGTGGTGGCGGTGAACAACTGGCCGCAGAATTACTTGCGCCTCTGTTGGGACAAATTCCCATTGATCCCCGCATTTGTAGCGGTGGAGATACTGGAAATACGATCGCAATTAGTGAACAAGCTTCCCCAGCCAGTGAGGTTTTTAGAAAAATTGCAATATCACTTAATGCAACTTTTAAAAACCAGGCTGCGTAGATATTTCACAGCCTAGTTTAAAACTATCTAGCTTACGCCAGCACTGGTTGGGCTTCTAGTTTCTCAGTTTTCTGCTTGAGGACAGTCGGTAATTCACGAGAGCGATTTTTTTCGGGGGAGATGGGCAAGAATTAACCCAGGGGTTTAAACATTAATCATCCCAAAGCCCATGAAATTTGGTAGATGCAAGTTCGGTGTAACGAACAGTATGCTGAATATTTTTATGCCCCAAATAACTCTGAATTGTTCGGGTATCAATCCCTCGATTCGCCAGATAATAACCTGTTCCATGCCGCAGCATATGAGCATGAATAGGGAAAGGCAAACCAGCTAATTCACCAGCCCGCTCAACAATGTCGGCGATCGTATCATGTGCTAACGGGCCAAGTCGAGAAGACTGGAAAATATAGGGACTAGCAAGATAATCTCGTTGCAGATGACGTCGATGTGCGAATCTCCAAACCTGAAAGTGGTTGAACCGAGGGTGTTCCTTTTTTGACTCGCTTCACGTAAATTGTGCCACCATTCCAATCTATTTGCTCCCACCGCAAAGATGCCACCTCTGCCACTTGCAATCCGTGACGGTAGATTAGCAAAATTAGGGTTGAGTCTCGGTGAGCATGGCGGCCCTTCGATTTTTTGATAGCTGATCGCATCAACTCAACTTCTTCTGGTAACAAATGTTCTCTAGTCCTGACCTCGGAGTATTTGC
This sequence comes from Nostoc sp. MG11, assembly GCF_014904695.1. Lineage (GTDB taxonomy): Bacteria > Cyanobacteriota > Cyanobacteriia > Cyanobacteriales > Nostocaceae > Komarekiella. Next base: position 35,688 of record NZ_JACXXN010000029.1, read on the forward strand.
GAAAGTTAGGCGATTGACGTTCTGGTTTTTTGGTTTTACCAACTTTCAGTGGTTGGACGGTTTGCGGTGTCATGACTCAACCCCCTGAAAACCTTGGGGTGTATGAGCTGATTTTACCAACTTACGCTCCAAAGTTGGGTTTGTACATAGACATAAAAAACAGTCCAACATTTTACGGTGTATCGTCACTTAAAGGTAACTTAAATTACTTTTTATACTAATAACTTAAGCGACTTGAGAGACTTCTTGAATCGGCTGGCTATCTACTCTAAAACCAGGATACCATTGCTGGAATTTGCTCTCTAACTCTTCATTGAGAACCAACATTCTCACCTGGAGCAGAAGATGAACACCTTTAGGAGTCCAGCGCATCTGCTGTTTTTTGACAAATCGTTTGCTAATAACTTGATTAACCGTTGATTCTACGAATCCAGTAGCAATAGCTTCACCATTTCGCCAACGTTCTCCATAATTGGGGATATAAGACCCATTGTTGGCAATGTAGGTTTCAAACTCCCTTACCATCTTAAACAGTTTTTTTAGCTCTATTCGGCTATTACCATCAAAAATCACGATTTCTAGGTCGTCCACAAGATCTTTTACCAGTTGCAATGCTCTGAACACGTTTCCATACCACAAGTACCACTTAATTCGTTCCAACTCTTTGGGTATGTCTGTATCTAGCTCGGTATCTTTTTTGCTAAGTCCTTTTGCAGTCTGACTCATTACTGTCAGTCGCATAGTGATATGAAACCAATCCAGGATATATTCTGCGTTAGGATTGAGATAAAGCTGTAGTTCGCGTATCTTCTCATCACCGTCTGAGAGAAAAGTTACTTGTTGATTCATCTGCATCCCAAGAGATTTCAACACCTCAAAGATCCGACGTTGGGGTTTGGTATCGTAAGAATAAACTCCCCCAAATTGCTTGGATGTACCGTCTGCTTTTATACTCTTACCAACGATAACTTCAAAATTACCTTTGGAAAGCGATTTTTTGTCGTAGGAACGAACATATCCGCCATCCATTCCCAATACCAAGGGTAAATCAGGTCGGGGCAATTCCTCCCAATTCGTCTTCTAAGCGTTGACCAATTGTGTGTAAGTTATTCCGTATCGCTGTAGTGTTTATTTCACCTTCTATTGGTAATAATTCTTGTAATAGTTTCACAGATAGTCCGTAAGACATCAAAGACCCATACTTAGATTCCAGATACAATAGTTCTCTTGAGGTGCGTTCTGGTATTAAGTTTGCTACTGGATTAAAACTACGGGTTGGTTGTTCTTGACACGGGCAGTGAAATAGTCGTTGGCATTGGAGATGCAACTTGCCAAACAATGTGCGGTATACAATTGTACGCTTGTCTTTATGCAACAGTTTCTGGCTACAGTGCAAACATGATTTCTGTTGAAGAGAATACTCTGCTACCTGTTGTTCGGCTAGGGTGCGTTGGATGCTTTGTAGTAATGTTTTGGCTTCTGCTAGTTTTAGTCCCAAGTTTTCTGGCTGTAAGGAATCACGCGAAATCTGCATAATTTCTTGCACAACTTGGGTATCTCCATTATCTGACTCCACAACTATTTGGATTTTGACTTTCACACTATTTCCTGCTCAAATAACATTTCTTTATCCCCAGCCACATATTGCTGTAACCGTTGGTTGACTTTTTGGCGGTCAAAATGCTCAACCATTAACCATTGACGTAGTTCGTATATTTCTTCAATATTGCCAGGTATATCACCTTCTTCTACAATTTCACTTAACCGAGAAGCTATATATCTTACTGAGTATTCCTGTTTTTGTGCCATGAACTCCCACACTCCACCACAGTCTTCCGGGGGGCAAGCGCGTTTACCATCAATACATACTGGATAAACGCAATTTGATTTTGGAGTGAGAATTGCTTCGACCCGAATTTGATGCTGCCAATTATCACCGAAGTCATATTCGTATAAAAAACGCTCTCGCATTCGCCAGCCAAAATCTGATAGTTTGACAACTTTAGGATCGTCAGAAAACCACATTCCCCCAATTTGAGCAATCCCGTAATCCTTACCGTGGATTACAAAGCGATGTAGATGGGAATCAGTCCATCCCATTACTATCTGGATGATGTAGTGCAAATCGGCGATCGTGCTGTCGCTGCGGATTTTTATCCTACGCCAAATCATGGGACTAATGCCCAGGATAAAAATATGAAGCTGGTAGATGACAAGTTGCTCAGAATCTGGCATTGGGTCATCTTATCGTATTCCCTGTGCCATCTCCCCCGAAAAAAATCGCTCTCCATCTCAGTAGCATTTAAATCTCTAAAGAGAATATACTACCTGCTTAACACCTGTTTTTGCAACACAACCCTAAATATTGCTCCGAACAGCTTCAGTTATTTTGAAGCAAATGTCAATACATAAGCCACCCATTATTAAAAGACCCATCAAATTACAAAACAATGGCTCCCAAAAGATAGTTTATCGAGTTATCAAAGATATTCAACACCTCAAAAACAATCCCCAGGTTGGAACCGCAACTATCAAAGGCAAATCCTGCATGGTTCGCAACCAGGGTATTTATTGGGTGGTTGTTTGAGAGAGCATTTTCAAATAATCATTCTTGTGATCGCAGCTAACACCGCAAAATTCTCCGGGGCTAAACTCGAAACGCTAGCAGCAGAAGCAGCGCTACTGGTATTTGATGAAGGGCGACCGCAGCAGGTCACTTTAGGGGATTTGGAAAGCTGCTATCAAACCATCACGCCGCTCTTGCAATCACTGATGCTCAGGTAGTTGAGCGTATGCAGTTCTAGGCTACCACAGCACGACGGACTTTTAGTCCAGTTCTGGCGGCGAAAACTCAATCGTTTCGTACTACTAAATAAGCAACATGAACTCATGATAATAAGACGATTGTCTCCTGATTCTATCGGGGTAATTGAACTTTAGCTTTAACTTGACTTTGCAAATTTCAAGTAACTACGCCATTTGCCTAGCGATTAACTGGGCAAATAGCCCCTCAACAGTAGCTAGTTCCTTAAAAGTTCCTTGTTGTACAACCCGGCCTCCTTGGAGTACATAGATACGGTGAGCGTTACGGATAGTGCTTAGTCGGTGAGCGATCGCAATTCTGGTAACTTGTAACTTATCTAAACTTTCGCTGACAATCGTCTGGGTTCTATTATCGAGCGCACTAGTAGCCTCATCGAATAACAAAATGCGGGGTTTTAAGGCTAGGGCGCGAGCAATCAATAACCGTTGTCGTTGTCCCCCAGAAAGATTGCCACCTCCTTCACTCACGACAGTATGCATTTGCATTGGCATGTTTGCAATATCATCAGCAAAACCAGATATGCGAGCAGCTTCCCAAGCTTCATCTAGGGTAATCTGAGCGCCACCAGCAATATTATCGAAAATCGAAGCGGCTGTCAGTTGACCACCCTGTAAAACAACACCCAACTGTCGGCGCACAGCGTCTACATTTAAACCAGACAAATCTTGCCCGTCATAGTAAACACTACCAGCTTCGGGAGTTTCAAATCCTAGTAGTAATCGGAATATTGTCGATTTACCACTTCCAGATCCCCCCACAAAAGCAATGAACTCCCCAGGCTCCGCAGAGATACTCACATTATCCAACGTCAGCGTTCCATCACTGCGGTAGCGAAATGTCACATGATCTACAACAATTTTGCCAATGAGCTTACCTGGATCGGCTTTGCTGCGATCCACTTCCGGTATGGTTGCCAAAATTGGCTGGGTGCGTTGCCACTGCGGGACAACTTGCAAAACATCGGTAACTGTGTTGCTTAGGTCTGTAGCTCCCCTAATAAAGTTGCCAAAGGCTGCGTTGAAAGCTAGGAAAGTACCAAGAGATAATCCCATACCTCCTGAAGTCTGAGATTCTTCAAACAAACTAATGGTAAACCAAAAAAGTATTCCAGAAGTTAGTGTGGGCATTAAGGTATTGAAAAGTGCCACAAAGTCTTCAACTTGCTGTATGCTGAGTTCAAGTTTGACTTGCCGAGAGTAGTTTTTACTCCAAGAAGCGAAGGCGCGATCCTCAGCCCCAGCAACATGTAGTTTAGAAATTCCGTTGATTAACTGTACCGTCTGTCCAAAAATATCCCCTTGCAATTCCAACAGTGGACGCACCTTACGAAGGAGGAGTACACCAGAGAGGCTAGTAACAGCGATCGCAACTACTGCAATTGCAACTGCAACTAAAGCTAATTTGAAGTTGTAGTAAAACAACTGCCCCAAGTAAAACAGTGCAAACAAACTGGTGATGAGATTTATCAGGGTTTTGCCACTGAGTTGGCGACGAATCGTAGTAATTGATGATACGCGAGACTGAAGGTCGCCTGTTGTATACTGACGAAAAAAGGATACAGGAAGATTAAGCAACCGATCCCACACAGCTGCTTGAGTGGAAGCGTCAGAAGTTGTTTCCATTCGCAGGATAGCAAAACCTTGAGTTAGCTGAAATAAGGCTGTCCCCAAAGCAGCAACCAGTAGCCCTAATCCAACTTGCAGCAGTAGTCCCCTGTCGCTATCTGGAATTGCGTTGTCTATGAGAATTGCAGTAGCTTGGGGTGTGAGCATTCCTAGTAATGTTACGGTAACACCAGTAAATAAAATAGCCAGCAGTTCTCTTCCTTGTCCTTTAAATGCGAATTGGAGTAGATCTAAAGCTGTAAGTGCCTTATCGGGCAAAGACCGATAAAACGTATAAGCAACGGGTGCAAGTGCCGCTGCTCTACTATCATCTACTCTGAGGCGAGTTTGCTCAACTGGGTTAAATATCTCATAGCTAGTTGCAGATATCGGCAACAGTGCAACTGGTCGGTTGTCCTGCTCGGTATAGGCGACTAAAGCACCAGAATCCTTCTCCCACCAATTATCCCGCAATAGCACCCGCCGCATCCGAATGCGCGAAGCCCGAACAATTGCCTCCAAAGGCTCTTTAACCCGCTTGAGGTTCTCTGAGCGAGCCGGAGGGCAAATTTTTACCCCCGAAGCCCTGCCAACTGCACCAGCAGCGACTAATAAAGGTGTGCCTTCAAGGAAAAAGTCCCCATCTTGATAACTCAGAGTTGATGCTAGCTCTCCCAAAGCCTCCGCTGTAACTTGGCGGTTGAGACGTTGGCGATCACGTAACCGTTGTAGTTCATCCTCCGTTTCTTGTCGATCTAAAAGGTCAATACAATGTAGAAATTGAGTATGAAATTGCGACAATCCTAAGAGCAGAGTATCTAGATTGCGGATTTCTGAAGTAGCTAGAGTGGTAAGTTGAACTCCCTCGACAGCTTTTAGCCACATTTGATCACTGAGGCAAAAAGTTCCTGCTGCACTTGTCAAAGTCAAATCCTCAAACCCCAAAAAGCAAACAGTCCCTTGCTGAAGCTGTACCCAACAAGCAACACCCGCTTCCGGTTGGAAAGTCTGACCAGCGATCAGAGAAAATCGTACCTGTTCAGAAGCCCTTACCTGAATTGCTGGTGTGGCAAATTGGGATGTATTACCTACTTGCTTGAGCCAATTTTCTACCCAAGCGATCACTCTTACATCTGCATTAGCTACTAACTCACTGAAACATTTATAATACAGTTGTAGTATTCTTGTATCTCCAACTGGTACTGCCAAAATCTGGCGCTGCCGATTGCTAGAACTGACAGCAGTTCCAAAAAGTGCCTCCCCCGTACTACAACTGCATAAATAACGACGAGTACCTTCGATAACACCATCTTCAACTGTGACAGCAAACAATGCGATCGAACCAGACTGAATTACCCAAACTTTCTGAGGATCGTCCAACAGTATCGGCTCATTACCCGTAACTTGGTAAAGTTGTCCTTGTAACATCATAATTATTAGTTATTAGTTGTTAGTTATCGCCATTTCTCCCCCATCTCCCCCTGCTCTCTTACCCTTCCTGCAAGGCTTCACCTTCAGTGCAGATTAACCGCGAGTATGCACCGTCAACTTCCCACAATTGTTTATGAGTGCCTCGTTGCACTATCTTTCCGCGTTCGAGAACGATGATTTCATCACAGTCTCGGATTGTGCTTAATCGGTGTGCGACAATAATGCAGGTACATCCCCGTCGCCGGAGATTTTCGTCAATGTTTTTTTCCGTCTCCACATCTAAGGCGCTGGTAGCTTCATCCATGATGAGTATTGAAGGGTTGTTAACGAAGGCACGCGCAATTTCTAGCCTTTGTCGCTGACCACCACTTAAATTAGCAGCCCCTTCTATCAATTCTGCATTATATCCTCCAGATATTGAGAGAATCACATCGTCAATAGCCGCATCCTCACAAGCACGCATCAAATTTTTATCTGCGATCGTGGCATCCCAGAGAGTCAAGTTGTCCCTGACGGTGCCGCTAAATAGCAAAATATCTTGCTCCACCATTGCAACAGAGTTAGTCAATAATTCGTGAGGAATTTGCTCTTTGGGTTTACCATCAAAGAGAATTTCTCCTGTCCAAGGTTCGTGAAGCCCACTGATAATTTTGGCAACAGTAGACTTACCAGAACCGCTTCCACCTACCAGGGCTACTCGCTGTCCAGGTTTAATTGAGAGATTAAAGTTTTCAATCAAAGGAGGTTCAAGAGGACTATAGCCAAATGAAATGTTCCGCAACTCAACATAGCCCTGCAATCTGGAGACTGGGGATGAGGAGGATGAGGGGGATAATAATTGCTTCACTGCTCCCCTGCTCCCTTGCTCCTCTGCTGCCCATCTTCTCTTTTCCAATTGCGGATCTGTCGGGTTGTCTAACACATCATCCAGACGAATCAAATTGCCCTCTAGTTCTTGTAAGGTACTGCCGAAGTTAACGAGATTGTTCACAGGTTCCTCGAAACTCTGCATTAAACCTTGAAAGGCTACTAGCATCCCGATGCTGAGATGTCCATCCATTACTCGTAAACCGCCTACAACTAGCAGAAGCATCGAAGAAAGGGCAGATAGGAGCGTGGGTAATACTGAAAATGTTTGATTTGTTACTCCAAGTTCCTGCTGAGAATTGATTGCTTTGGTGTAGTAACCTGACCACCGGGAAAAAAAATCTGATTCTAAGCCTGATGCTTTGAGGGTTTCTATACTTTGGAGAGCGGCAATCGACGCGCCAGCAGCTTTACCATATTCTTGTATTAATCGCTGATTAGCATCTACGCGTTGCCGAGAAATCCACTGCAAAGTTAAGACGTTGATAGCAGCAAAGCTAACCACAACCAAAGTTAATAGCCAGTCATATTGGAACATGATCAGCGCGTAAAAAATCACCATCACCGCATCAATAACAGTAGTCGCTAAACTTCCTGAAAGGACATCAGCAACTTGGTCATTGAGACTAGTGCGGTTACTGATTTCTCCTGCAAAGCGTTGGGCGTAAAAGCTAACAGGCAAACGCAGAATATGCCAGAGAAAGCGGCTGGACATCCCCACAGCTAGCTTAGTCTTTAAGCGACGCAGATATCGTAACCGTAGTAGTGTTAGCCACCCCTGAAGTACAGATGCGATCGCCATTGCTAAAATTAGTGGGCGCAACCAGTGCTGCCGTTGTTCAACCAAAATCTCGTCTACAAAAATCTGGCTAAATACAGGTATCGCCAGCCCGATGATAGTCAAGAAAAATCCTGCTATTAGGCAATAAACTAAAGCACCAGCAGCCCCTTGCAATCGTTTCCACAACGATGAAATCATGCTGGGTTTACGACCACCTTTGGTAAATTGTGCGTTTGGTTCCATCACCAGCACCACTCCGGTATAACCCTCGTCAAATTCCTGTAAAGACAGATGACGCGGCCCAGTCGCAGGGTCATTCAGATAAACGTGAGAAGAACTAAATCCCTCCACTACCAGAAAATGGTTGAAGTTCCAAAACACAATATAGGGGGGTCGCAGGTCTTGCAGTTGCTTCAGTTCTTTTTTAAAGCCTTTTGCCTGGAGTCCATAGCTTTTAGCAGCCTTGAGCATGTTAGATGCTTTGCTACCATCACGAGAAACACCGCACTCTCGACGCAATTTTGGCAAGGGTACAATCCGACCGTAGTAACCTAAAATAATCCCCAAAGCAGCAGCACCACATTCCACAGCCTCCATTTGCAGGAGGGTTGGGGTTTTGACGCGCCCCCTACTTCTGCTTTGCAGCAGTTTTTGCAAAGGCTGCAAAGGATTAACAGGTTTTACTAAAGTTGGATTAGTTGATACCACTGAAAGACCTCAGAATAGGTAAAACATACGTTAGGGGAGCGCGTTCTTCTACCTTGACTCGAACAACAGTAGTAGTTCCAGAAGAGATTTTGAGTTGCGGCCCCGTAGAAGAAGACCACTTGTAACCGCTAAAAGTCGAAGAATCTGGCTCTAAGTCAGCGAATACTTGCATTACTCCTTCCTGTTTTTGAGACATTAAACCTTCCACTACTTCTGGATTGCCCACCACATTAACAGCTCCCTCCTTTGTGATGGGAAATGGTGAGACATTGGTAATAGTTCCCACAATGCCGCCAAAGCGTTCCCGCTTAACGGTTTGGGGGGTAATTTGGATTTTCATCCCCGGTTGAATTTTCTTGCCCTCTGCGATCGGAAAATAGGTTATGCCAACCAGCTTGCTAGATGGATTTTCCTCATCTATACTCCCTAAACGAGTTCCGGCATTGACAACTTGTCCAGGCGTAATAGTGATTTCTAAAATGCGTCCATTGTGTTGGCTGACAATCTGGCTGTTAGTCCCTAGTTGCAGTTCGAGTTTGGCAATCTCTCGCTTGATTTCTTGAATCTCGTTTTTCCGGGTAGTTGTAGTTTGCAAGTCTTCTTGAGCTAGACTGGCTACTTTACTGTTCTGTTCTTGCAACTGAGCTTGGATATTTTTGATTTCGTTCAGGTTCGAGAGGTATTGTTGTTGTGCATCCGCTTCCTTGAGGTCTAGTTGCTTCAACTGAGATTCAGCTTCATCGATGCTTGCACGGGCATTGTCATATTGTTGCTGTGCCTCTAACACCACATCATCAGGAATCGCTCCCTCTCTCAATAATCTCTGACGGTTATCTAGCCTCTTTTTATGAGTAGGAAGCAGCCCTTGGAGTGTTTGCAAGCGTCGCTCTAGGTTGAGGCGATCGCGTCCTATTGACACAAGTCCTTTCTCCTTCAGTATAGGTGTCAAATCCTGCATGATCTTGAGTCTTTGCTGAAGAGTTAGGCGTTGTTCTTGGATTGCCTTTGTGTCAAGCTGCTGACGCTGCATTAGTTTTAAGCTAGCGTTGCGATCCTGTTCTTCTAATTGGACTAGTTTGGCGCGGGCTAGTTGTAATTGCTTGCGGAGTTCAGCTTGGTCAATTGTTGCCAAGACTTGCCCCTTTTTGACAACATCCCCAACTTTAATATTCAGAACAAGTAACTGCCCGGAGCTTAGTGATTGCAGTGGCACAACTTTGCGTGGGTAAATCATTACCCCTCGACCTTCAACGGTGATAGGAAGACGTCCATAAATACTCCAGACTATGCCTACTCCGACTAAGGAACCCAAGGCGACTAACGGTAGCCAGCTTTTGGGACTAACGACCTGCATCAGCTGGTCTAGTCTTTCAGGAGAAGATAGTCGCTCTAGTGACTCTTTGCGGAATAAGCTACGTTTTTGGTCTAACATTTACTTTCACGTTAGTATTTTATAAAACTTGAAATGAAAAATTTTCGATTTTTTAGTGATATTAAAGTTATAAATAGCATTCCCAACTTATTGGGCAAAAACCATCTTTGTCCTTCTCTCTGTGCCCTCTGTCTTGGAAAGTTCTGAATCTCCTGCAAAGACGCTACGCGTAGCTTGCTTCCCTGAAAGGGTACGGAGGAAACCTCCGCACCCTGCGGGATTTTGCTACAGACTTTCCGCTGTGTCTCTGTGGTTCGTTTAAAAAAATATTTTAGTGTTGCTGAATGGTATGTAAAAATCTCACGCAGAGGCGCAGAGGTAAAGAATATTTATGGTTCACTCCTATTAGAGTAGATGACGATATATTTAAACACAATGCAAAAATTTTATGTGAAACTATTATTATTTTTTGTTTCTCATTACAAGTTTGCGACTTGAGTTAAACTGGCGGCAGAAATGATTGCTAAAATCGTTTTTAGCCGCCTTTGATTTACTCTTTGTAAATTTGCCAAGTATGAGGCAATTTAACTTATTATTAAGCGTTCCTGCATCCATTCAAATCTTTTTCCAGCCAGCGCCATACGATCTAAAACACTGGAATCCAGTTCATCCTCATATTCAATATTTTCATCGAGTGGCTGACCTTGACTATAAACGCGCCTGCCATAACCAAGGTGACTGAGCATTCCCTGAAATCTATTTGAAAGCAAAGTAGCAATTACTTGATAAAAGCGGGATGCAAATCCAGTATCTTGCTGCAATTTCGCTGCCAATTGCTGCCGTGAAATAGACAAAACTAATGAGTCTTGAATAGCCTTAACAGTTGCAGAAGGTAGGCGACCATCAATGAATGGTGTTTCTCCTATAATTTCACCTTTCGATAATTTTGCTATTTCTCGATTTTTAACTTCGCTGTCCTCCATAGCAGCAAAAGCACGAGCTAAAGGATTACGTTCATCTTCAGAAACAGACAGTGACATTATTCCACTTAGTAGGATATAAAGTGCATCTACAGCCCCTTGTTCATGGATGAGTACTGTATTAGCGGTAATTTTGTGCTGAGTTCCACAACTCATCATCCAATCGATATCACTATCATGCAATTTTTCTAATACAAATAACACATTCTTTATTGGTTGTCCTTGGGCTATGTTACTACGACCAAGTTGATTGATGATGCTTTGTAGTCTATCTGAAAGCATAATCGCGATCGCTCGATAAAAGCGCGAAGCAAAACCAACATCCTGCTGCAATTTTGCCGCTAATTCTTGTTGAGGAATTGACAACACCAATGACTTTTCTACAGCCTTAACGGTTGTAGCTGTAAGGCGAGTACTGATGAAGGGGACTTCTCCGACTACCTCACCACTGGATAATCTTGCAATTTCTCGATTGGGAGTTTCAATACCTTCTATGGCTGCAAAAGCACGAGTCAGAGGATTGTTGTCAGGTTCAGCAGTAGTAACTGTTAACATTCCATCTACTAGGATATGTAAGAAATTAACAGCTTTTCCTTCTTGAATGAGTACAGTGCCAGCGGCTATTTCTCTTTGATGACCTATAGCAATCATCCAATTAATGTCACTATTAGTTAATTCTTTAAGTAGGACTTCTGTCATAGCTTAATTACTCTACGTTTTGTGAATTAAAAGTTGAAGAAAAACGAACCGCCAAGGCGCAAAGAGCGCAGAAGAATGAGATTCTTTATATAGTAAGGACTGTCTGTAATTTATTTAAGGTTTGTTGGATGCGAAATTTAGCTTCTTGAGAAGCCAATTCTTCTAATGTCAAATGAGTTAAGCACATCAACATTAGAGGTTGCATATTAGCGTCTGTTAAATCTTCTGGGTAGTCAGTGTGAAAGCGCTGCAAATTTTCTGCGGCTGCTTTCACCAATGCCTGTAGAATCGCAAAAGCCTTATCAGAAAGTGGAGGTTGACCACGGTAGTTTTGCAATCTGCCTCCTTCTCGATAATGAGGAAATGATTCTAACCCCAGAAAACGTAAGCACCAATCGGCTCGATAATATCCTGTAGCAGCTACAATGCCTCTATAGTCTGCAATTAGCTCGTCGAGGATATTGTTTCGCATGGAGTGAAATAAGCGACGTGTGAAGTAGTGTATGCATTCATGTTCTAGTCGAATTGTTAGGGATAGGCTCTGCCATTGGGATTCCTCAAGTTCCATGTCGTTGGCTGAAACGTTACTATAAGAACCACTACTCAAAATAATGAACTTATCCTGATAGAGTTTTTTTTGTGGGATTAATCGCTGAAATTCTTCTTGCCAAGTACTTTGGTAGCGATTAGCAAAACTTTCAGCTTCCCATTTTTGACGGTATTGATAAATCCTGTCCCAGTTATTAAACCCGCTAACTAAACAGGCTCCCATAGATGTAGGGACTGGGTGAGGTTCATTTCGCTTTGTTAGAGCTTGTACCAGAGAAACAAAATCGTCTCGGTTCTCAGTTAGCAATACTGGGATGGTTCCAGCCAAGCTTTGATGTAGTATTAATTGGAGTTTCTGAGGTTGCTGCAAGACTAAACCAGTCGCCTCTGCCATCCCCCCATCCACTACAACACCTCTGCGACTGGCAGCTTGATAAGTCTGCGTTTGGCTGATACCCTCAACTATGGGAAATTTCAACTGAAACAGTACCCGCTTTAGTGCGTCAAATGTTCCTACAACTTTTGCGGCCAGAGCGTATCCTTCCCAAGCAGCTACATGAGCTTCGGGGGGAAGAGGAAACTGAATGGTATGAGTTAATGTGTTGTGATTAAAAACGTTTTGATTGTATACCAATAGTTCCTCAGTTTGTGCAGCAGTGGCTCCAAAGTGAGCGAGGACATTAGTACGAAATAATTGTAGATCGATCATTGGCGATCACCTCACTTTAGACGAGGGGAATACGTAGATGGAAGAAAATAACTACTGTTATATGTTTAATGCCCTATAACTAATGAGTAACAACTAAACCAACAATCTGATCAGTCATCCCTTTAATTGTCTGACTAATGGGATGCCCAGAGTAGCGTAAACAGAAAAGACCTTTACTAGCTAGCTGCACCATCTCTTCCGAAAGTGGCAAAATCCCAGCCACCGAAACGTTGTAGATTTTCTCTACCTGTTGTTGCAAGTCTGGAAAATTCAAGGTTGGTAGCGCCTTATTAATGACCAATAACATTTTTGGCACTTTCAGTTTACGAGCTACATCCACTGTGACAGCAGTACCTTGGAAGTCTTGATGATCTGGACGTAGGAGAATTACCAAAACATTAGAAATACCAATGGAAAGTAAGGTTTCTTCATTCAGACCGGGGTGTGTGTCAATTAATAGGTAGTCCAGTTTTAGAGTGCGAATAAGTTCCTGAAAGCCATCGTTGAGCCGGACTACATCATACCCCTCACGTAGAACTCTGGCGATTTCACCCGCCTTAATACTAGAAGGAACCAAATAAAGACTACCCTTGACCGTACCTGTATTTCCCTGCTCTGCAATTAAAGCATCAGTAACGTCGTAGGCAGTATCTTTAATATTACAGCGACCCCACAAGTAGTCATTGAGAGCGCGTTCCATTTTGTTTTCGTTAAGACCGAAAATTACGTGAATTCCCGGTGATTGAATGTCCGTATCGATAATACCTACACGATGCCCCTGAAGCGCCATAGTAGACGCAATGTTGGCAATCAAGTTTGATTTGCCAGTGCCGCCACGGAATGAGTGAACTGCGATAATTTGTGCCATAAGTTACCTTTTAGTTATTTGTTTTTTGTTATTAGTCATTTGTCCCCTTGTCTCCCTCATCTCTTCACTTTTTAGATAAGAATGGCTCTGGAAAGATGAATTTTAACCAGCACCCATCGCTAATGAGAGGTAGCAAAACTCTTCCACTGGATAGCTTCAAGTCAAACTGCATATTCTTGTTTCCACTTTGGACTTCTACAAGTGCAGGCATACTCTGGGAGTTAACTATGGAGTTGCTCTTGTGTGCCCACACTCTCAATTCCTGTTTCCGCTTAGTTGGTAGCCGGAAGCAAGCATAGTGTAAGGATGAAAGTGATGGAATCTCGATAGTGGCTGTTTGGTAGTATTGTTCACCTTTGGCAGATCCCAGCAGTACTTCTGCGATTTTTGGTTGTCCACCAGCAGTGATTGTAAATACGGAACGCCCTCCTTGATATGGCTCTCGCAGCTCTACTACCACACGGGAAGTGAAGGCACCATAGTACTTCATTACTAGAGTTGCTCCTAGGGACAGCACAGCAATACACAATGCACTGATACGAGCCACAGAATTCTCCCAGATGAACAGACCGTGAACGAGCAAGATGCTTAAGAATAAGCTATATGTACCCACGCTGAACAAAGGATGATTGAGAATCTTTAAAACCACTCCGGGTAAAAGCTCCCCTTTGCGGCGGCTAGAAACCAACAGTAAAACTGGGAAAATACCACCAACAAGGGAGTTGCCAAGTACACCAGCAAAGGCAAGTACACTGGTAAAGGATTGCGTACCAACTAGAAAAAGCCATTCAGTTAGCAGGAATACTAGCAGTAACGGGCTGATGGATAGGAAAAAGCGACGTTGGTTTAGTAGGGTTATCCAGAACTTTCCTGTCTGATGATGCTCGGAAGTAGCATTGCTGAAATCAGCTTTCAATCCTCCTTCGTAAAGCAAGAGCATGGGTGAAATGGTTTGCAGACAAGCAGTATCATGGCTAGCCGATCGCACTTCTAAAGTCAAGCGAGTATCCCACTTGCGTAAGTCTGGAAACTGATGGAGTAGCTCTTTAATATCCCAACGTTCAGCGAAGGCGATTTCTACATGGTGAACCTTGCTGTTCAACTGAATATCTAGGCGAAATTTTGACTTTGCCTCTTCTAGTCCCAGATAGGTTACACCAATATGAGGAACGCGGTTGGGGTCGCCCCTAGGGTGCAATATCAATATTCCCTGCTGGCGGGGCAGCGCTAAAATCGGTTGGGGTTGGGTAGGTAACCACTCCCTAGCTAGGTTGACTAAGAGACTGGAACTGCGGAGCCAAGCCATTCCCAATAGCAGGGTGACTAGAACTGTTCCCAAAACTGTGACGATCGCCCCAACTTGCAGTGCCAATGGCTCTAAGGCTGTGCCTGATTGTCCAGCTAGCAACTGTGGTGATATCGCTCCGTTGACTGCTAACACCCAAATGCAAAAGAGAATAGTTAAAAAAGCAGTTCCCGCCACGCTACCCCAAATCAAGGATGTGGCACTAGGGTCGCGGGGAAGTATCAGTCTGGCACATTCTCCTACATAGACATGGCCAAAGTAAAGCATCAGGCTAACACCTAGAATCCGCTGTAGCATCCAGGGTTGGAAGGGTTGATCATTGAGAAATGGCAAGTTTACGTATAGAAGGTTGGACAGTTGGATATGGCGGAATGCCAGTAGTGAAAGGATGAGGAGCAAACTCACGTTAACTGCTGCCAACAAGACCATCAAGGCAACAGTGAAGTTTAAGGATTTACGAGATACTAAGTATAATCCAGTGCAGAACAGTAATACGGCCCACATTGCTGCTGGGATGTGGGTAAAGTTTGCCATAGTCACCGACAAACCAATATAGCAAGCCAAAGCGATGAGAAAAACACGGATGCCTACTGCTATAGAAAGTATAAATGAGCCTGTGCTTCCTAAATAGTTAGATACTAATTGTTTGATAAAAGAATTGCCGTAACGGAAGTCGCCGCTACGACCGATAGCTTCTGCCATGCAAGCCATAGTCAGCATATTGATAGCGCCGATGATGATCAAAAAGGCAATAGTAACTAATGGCCCCACATCGGCTACAGCAATTGGTAAGGCTAAGAAAGCTTGGGGAAGACCTAAAGCAACAGTGAATATAGAGGCTAGCCAGAAAGGTGGTAGAGATTCTAGACGTTGGGCGATCGCTGCTGTCATCCAGCGCCATTGATCTAACAGTGGCATTTTAGATGCAAAGATGGTCAACAGTTGTTGTCTGTACAAGCGGGAGTAAGCTACTTGTACTGCTTTATCATCTAAACCCAAAGTAGCCCGAATGTGAGGTACTGCTTGATAGGTAAAAGTGTACTTCAGACTAAGAGCATGGGCAATGGCAGCTTTGAGCCTGGGATTTTCTGGCATCAAGGAGGCCCACTGACTGGCATAGCGTTCTAAGTGCTGAATGGTCGGGTGGAGTGGCGGCGCATTTCCTAAAGCAAAAGCTTCCAAAAAGGCCAAATCGCGCTCATTAGCAGCTTGCTCTGTGAGGGAAAATTCTACCCGTGATCGCGCCACTATCTGCGCTGTTCGACTCTCGATTAGAAATAGTAGCGTATTTGCTCGTCTAGCTGGTAAACCCGCTAGCACTTCCTCTCGTGATATCAGTCCGTCGTCGGATGACATATTTATCACCTCCTAGGGGATACAATGCAATCATTTGTGCAACCGAATTTACCTGTGGCTTCTACTTCACTTTTTATCCTTCAATAGCGATCGCTCTTTGAGAGATTGCACCTGATTCTGCAACCTCTGGTAATACTCTGTTTCAGTTTCGCTCACGGCTACTTCGTGTTCTCTAAGCTTTTGAATCCTTTTTTGTAACTGGCGAAAGTGTTCATTTTCCGTAATTTCCGCAACATTGCTGGCTCTTTTGGTTTCGTCAATCTCGATGTGCAGTTTTTGCACTTGCATTTTTAGCTTCTGATCTCGCATCCTCACTTCTTCAGCCATCCCCAAGAAAACGCGCACTAATTGACCGATGTCGTCCTGGGTATGAGCTAATTTCTCCAAACTGCGATGCAGTTCTAGTACATGAGAATCAAAATTATCATGCTCTAGTGCTTGCGCTGCGGCTGTGAGGGCGTGAATGGGCTGAGAAATTCTCCGCGCTAGGAGTAGTGCGATGATGGCTGTGATTCCCCCCACAATCAGCACACTGCTACCGTGTAGCCACATCATGCGGTTCGAGGGGCCGACAAAATCATCTTTGGGCTGGCTGACCCCCAATACCCAAGGTTGTTCTTTCAAGGGCGCAAAGCCAACTATCCGAGGTGTCTGGGTGCGTGGAAAGTGATAAGTGGTGTGACCTGCCTGTTTGGCTTTTACCATCACCTTCAATTCTGGAATGTCCAAACTCTGAATCTGCCTTAAACCATAACGTCTGTCGTTCACAACCTGCTCTAAAGTATTGGGCGGCAGGGGGAGAAGGCTATGGTAAAGGAGAGATTTATTAAAATGACTGATGATCACCCCGTACTGGTCAATCAAAAAGGCATAGCTTTTGGAGCGTATTGGTAACGTATCGACGATCGCCCAGATACCTTCTCCCTTAATCTTGAGTACTGTGACTCCCACAATTTCGCCACTGGGCGATCGCACCGGATGGGAGAGGAACATACCTGGTCGTTTTGTGGTTTCGCCTACCAAGATGCTAGATATATAGGACTTACCCTGGATGCTGGAACGGAAGTATTCACGGAAGGCGTAGTTATTACCAAGGAATGTGGGATCGGTTGCGGCGATAGCACGACCTTGTTTATCCATCACAAAAACAGCATCAAAGTCTGGGTTAGATCGGAAGACGTTTTCTAGCGTTTGTTGCAAGTCGGGGCGGAAGGCTTCTTGCTCAGAAGATGTGGAGGCTGCTAAGAAATTTACGACATTGCGATCGCTACTAACTTGGACAACAACACGCTGGATATCAATAATTAACTGGTCAAGGCGACTAGCTGTACTGGTGGCTAACAATTCCAGTTTGTGGTGTTCACTGGCTTCCACACTGTCTAAGCTCTGTCGTAGGTTGTAGTAGCCGGTGAAGCCCATCGGTATAAGCGCAGCGCAAACCAATGCTGCTGAAATTTTGGCAGCTATAGACCAGGCAGGCGGATAAAGTAACCGATGTAAGCGCTTCATTTCATACACTCAGATAATTAAATTGAAAAATATATAAGTTCACTCCCACAGCAACGCAGAAGGAAGCGATTCTGGATACGCTAACCTTAATAGCTCATAACCAATGCCAGCAGTGCCTTGAAAGAAACCAGGGTTGTAAACATCTAAATCTTTTTATGAAACTTCCATCTATGTGTATCCTTTTTTAGTTAAACCCATAATGTTTGTTTTGTTCATACTTAGATTTGTAGCTTAGGGGATACCAACCCAGAATTACAATTCAAATTCTTTCGGTAAGACTAACAAATTTTTAGTTTCTGTTTGTTATCGAATGCGATAAACTTCCATTCTAGGCAAATCAATGATTTTTGATGGCTTTATTTTTCATTATTAAATACTGGAGTTTTGATTTTTATAATTTTCCTAAAATATTCACATTATTATTTATATTTTTCATTCAAGACGTTCTATTTCTTTTGATTTAATGTCTAAAAAATTCAAATTGACGGTTTAATTTCAAAATCGATATTCTAGTTAGTGTCAATCCTAAATTGATACAAGCAAATAAGGAGAAACCAAAATGCACGAAGAACTGAAACAAATCATCTCTCAGGCAATTAAAACCCGTTTTGAGTTCGAGCAGAAGCTCGTTCAGCAGGCTAGAGAAGATGAGAACTTCAAGCAAGAATTACTCAGCAATCCCAAGGCAGTTTATGCGAGAGAGTCAGGAGAAGAACTTCCAAAAGATATTGAAATCGAAGTTCTCCAGGAAACTGCAAATAAGGTCTACTTAGTGCTTCCAACTAACTCGGCTCTATCTGGTTCTGAGGAAGAATTATCTGAAGAAGCGCTGGAAGCAGTGGCTGGCGGCGTCCAGACATTTTTTATCAACGGTGAATTAAAAACAAAGTGGTTCAGGCTTCGCAACGCCAACGATAAAGTGTAGTGTCAGCATAACTTGAGTACGCTAGTAACTACTTGGCAAACTAAATTTTTATAACCCAGTGAGCCTTGAGAGATAAGTCTTTTGCACTCACTGGGTTTACTTTATATCAACGGTTAATTACTCCTAATTTCTTCGATTTTATACCGAAAAAATTCAAGTTGACGGTTTAGTTTATGAATTAATATTCTGGTTATTGTCAATCAAAATTTGTCAGAAAAAATGAGAAAATAAAATGCATGAAGATTAGCCCCTGTAATGCTGATGAACGCTGGTCACTGGGTTATCGGGTTTATGAAGAGGGTACTTTTACCAACGCTGATGACTTAAAAATTCTCCTCAATAGAATGATAGATGTTCATATGCCACTCACCCTCAGACCCAATGAGCGCATTAGTTTTCGTCGGGATTTGAAATATGAAACTTTACCAGATGGGTTTCAACTCTCGACAAGATTTCACAGACACAAATTTCGGAATGCTCCCAACATCAAACAGCTAGGAGAGGTCATCTACAAGGGAAACAAGACGGCACAAGAGATTGCTTCGTTGTTTAATGTATTTGGCATTCCGTCGGATACCACACATGATTCTCTAAATTTGATGTTTAAGCACGGGGTTTTAGACGAAGAGCCGAAACTATAGAAATTTTCATTCATAGGTTCGCACTGCTCTGGTTGTTCAAGAAAACCCAACCAACTTTAATGCTGGGATTACCCCACACTTCAAGATTCATAAGCACCATGAGATATTTGAGACTCGTCCGAAGAATCGTTACGTCAGGAGTGATTGCGACGACCGCTGCACTTGGGAGCTTTGTTGCTGAAGTTCAGGCGGCTACATTCACCTTGCCGATTGAAGCAGCAGCCAAAGCGACAGGGGTTGATGTTTTGCGAGACCTCTACGGTTTAGATGGCACCGGAATCACTATTGGTGTGATATCTGATAGCTTTGCCACAGCAAAGACTTTTGACACCTCTGGCAAACCGGATACCTATGCGACCAACATAGTCGATGGCTACTTACCATCTGGCGTTAAGGTGCTAAAGGACTTTTCTGAGCCTGGTAGTACGGATGAGGGTCGTGCCATAGCGCAGCTCATTCATGCTGTGGCTCCGAAGGCTAACTTGGTATTTCACACAGGTTTGGGCGGTGCGGATGTCTTTGGTCAGGGCATTCAGACTTTAGCAACTGCTGGGGCAGATATCATCGTGGATGATGTCGGTTATAATCCCCAAGATATGCCTGATGTACCTTTAGACTTCCTGGATCTGGAGCCTCCGAATGGAGCTATTAACCAAGCAATTGACACAGTATTCAATCAGGGGGTTTCTTACTTCACTGACGCTGGTAATGATTTTCCCGATTTTCCAATATACGGACACGCGAATAATCCAAATGCGCTGAGTGTTGGAGCAGTGTACTACGGGAACGCGGAATCCTACTCAAACCGTCCGTACGGTGTTGTTGTAGAGCAGGGACAAGTGGAACCTTTTTCTTCGGAAGGCAACCCAGATTTCCTGAAGCCTGATGTTGTGGCTCCCGACGCGCTGCCGATTTCCTTCGGCTTGGGTGGTGAAGACGCTCCTCGTATTGCCAACCCCGGCTTCTTCGACTTTTTCGGTACCTCTGCATCGGCTCCGTACGCGGCTGCGGTGGCAGCACTGTTACTACAGGCAGACCCAAACGCAACACCCACTGAGATATATAACGCACTGAGAGATACGGCTGAAAGCCCTTTGCCAGGTTTTGACTCCAGACTTGGCTTTGGTTTAATTCAGGGAGACAAAGCGATCGCAGCGCTAGGTGTGCAACCAAAACCAGTCCCCGAACCTTCTACAGCCTCCGCCTTTCTGTGTACCACCATTATGATTGTGGGTCTGACCCTAAAACGCGCTAAACAGAGGTCTAAGAAGAAAGCTCAGCCCAGTGAGAGCCTTATCCTAGTTCATTCAGGAGTTACACAGTTGCCTGATCAGCCCTTACCCGAAGCTTAAAAGCGCTACTACTCTAACAAATCCTGTCACTTTTTCTTAAAGCTGCTTGAAAAGCGTCTATGCAGCTTTAAAACCCAAGAGTGTAGGCTCCTTTTTTGTAATCACGAGTTGACTTATTGGACTTATTTTGTCAGTTTTGTGCAGTGATCAAAATTAATCAAATTATTAAAAATCTAGTTGATAGTAATTTTCACTAGTATTCAATATAGCTCTTATGGGCTAGTCCAGACAGCCTGCCCTTAATTTATGGACGGGTGAAACGCACGCATCACAAGAAAATCACACCCTGTAATGCATTTAATTGAAAACTACTACAGGATGCGATCGCAAATCATGTCTTTCATCCACAGTCGATCTAATTAGTGCTAGCTTCAATGCGCTGCGCCTTGCGCCAGACTTGAGGAGTCATTCCAAAGCTGATGCGAAACTGGCGAAAGAAACATCCCGCATAGCGATAGCCCACTGCCTCGGCAATTTGTTCGATTGACTGGTTAGTTTCTAAAAGTAAGGAACACGCTGCTGCCATCCGGCGCTTGACAATCCATTGATGCACAGTCTCTCCTGTTTGGCGTCGTATTAGGTCAGTTAAGTAAGCTGCCGAATAACCAACAGCCTGAGCTACGTCAGATAAGCCCATCGGTTGATGATAATTTGCCTCTATAAACTGCAAGACCTGACTCAGAAGAGGGTCAGAAAGCAACAGCGAGTGAGCGTCTATCGATTTTGCAGTCTCAGAAATCTGTAGCTTAGGAACTTGTTGGGACTCAGTAGCGTACCACTGTTTTTGGGCTGCTTGTTTTTCTAGTCGAGCTGCGATCGCTCTCAACAGTTCTTCTACTGTAGAGGGTTGGCTAAGATAGTCCTCTTCTTCTAATTGCGTCCCTGAACGAATCTCAGTCTTGGTATTCTTGGCAGTGAGAAAGCTGATAGCAATAACACCATCAGCAGTGGCATCTAAAGCTGCCTGAAGCAAAGAAAGAGACTTTTCTAGTTCTGTTTGTGTCCGCTGATGCAAAGTTTTTTCAGAGCATAATTGCTTATTAGTATCATTTAACTTAACCAAAAGCTCTTGCACTTTTAACTCTAGTGCTGCATTAGTTCTCTGTAGAGCTAATAAAGTTTGCTGGCGATCATCGCTAATCTGGTTGCTAGAAACCATCGTTCAACTCCCTACAATTATTGAATGAGCTTTGAAAGTTCAGTCTCTATCCCAAAAGTGTTAGTACAGTTCTGCGTAAATAAACTGGCCATTCCAAACCGTGAAAAAACTTACAGCACTGTCTCCTTTTAACTTTTGATTTCCAAGGCAACGGTACTAGTAGCATTATTCAATTAACGTGACTATCACCAAACTTTCTCTGTCATTGCCGCCTCCGGCAAAGTTATGAAAAGTATTTAAACGTTGAAACGGCTTCTTGGGGTGTAAAAGCTGCTCAGTATATTGGCTCAAGTTTTTAATTTGTTTTGGTCAATTTCTGCCGTATTATCTAGCGAACTAATCACTAACCTATGCATTACTTACGTTTCTCTGGTGAATTTCAAAAAAAATCTTGGCTTACTCACTCAATATCTACTGCGAGACTGCTGGTTTTCATAACGATATTCATAAAGTAAAACTTTCATAATATTAAGTTATTGATTAAATGATTATTTTCTGCTTCTATAACCAAAATACCTACTCTTATCAAAATCATTTCGATTGATTGTATGTTATTTAACAAATGCAGATTAATTTAGTTGCTACTACTGCTTTAACTAACCTTCTACTTAATAAATCGGAATAAAACTGAAAATTAGGAAAACTATAGAAAAAGCCAAGTTGATGCCGAATTTTCAAAACTTTTTCAAAATTAAGCCTCTAATTCTATATCAGGGAAAGATTGGCGAACTATGAAAAACGCAATGCTTTATGCTTTAATCAATTCGCCTTAGATAAACTCTCTTATCCACTCTTACGTGGTATCTAAGCTAACGTTTAGTAAATTATTACACCTTCATGCTGAACCAAAGTGATTACAGTATAGGTTTACAACAAACCGATGGAGGGTATAAAAAAATTTTCTTGCTAAAGTTTTCATAATTTTTTGATTGCTGACTGATATAAGAGTAAGGTCAAATAAAGCGGTGCTTATGATTCCGCTGTTGTCTCGTGTCTACCATACTTTTTTGTTAAAACTTTTATGGACGATCAGGATGAACGCCTGCGCCAATTGATTGCAACAGTTTGTCAACATCCAGATGGCAGTCGAGAATGGCGAAAAGCTATGAGTCGGCTTCTGATTTTAATTCAGGGACTACCAGAATTTAAAAAATACTCAAGCATAGATTGTCCTGATCACTTTTTAGATGCCTTAAACCAAAGTTTAGAGTGGTTCAGCCACAATATCAGAAACTTTCAGCCGCGTACATCTTCAGTGCGATCTGATTTAGTAAAATGGTTGAAAAGTTATCTTTACTGGCGCATCAAAGATTTAAATTCACGATCTTCGTGTCAAGGAAAAAGATTTCATTTTTCCTTGGATGAAAGTATTTTAGATGCGGATGTAGAGATAACAACTTGGTTAGAACGAGTATCAGAACAAAGACAACTATTAGGGACACCATCTAACCCTTATGTTCTAAGTGGACTAGAAATTTATTTAGAACAGTTGCAACAGCATTCACAACAGTGCTTAGTAGTCAACCTAGCACATTACATCGAGCAAGACCCAGACAAGCAATTACGAAACTGTTATCCTCGCAAACATCCCGAATGCAACTGTCAAGTACTAAGCCAAAGGTTACTATTCATTTTCAAGAACCCACCAGATACACTCGCTGATATTGCTCGCGAGTGTCAAATCAATTACCAAACTCTGGTATCCCATTGGAAATTAAAATCAATACCGCTCCTGCAAGAAATTGCTATTAAATTCGGATATCAATCTAATTGACAGCTATGAGTAGCACAGAAACGCTTTGTATAAAAATTCCACTTGGGCAAGAAGCCCATGCCATTGCTCGCCAGTTTGCTGTTGAACAAACTACACCCCAAAAAGGGAAACAAACATATTTGAATACACTAGCAGTTTATGCTGTTTGCAGTTATTTGAAATGGTTGCAGATTGATACTGCTCTAGAAAAAGGTGATAGTTGGCATCCTCTTAAACGAGCTTTATTTGATGTTGCCGATTTAGTTCTTCCCAACATTGGTAAGTTAGAGTGTCGTCCCGTTCAACCTGGAGAAACGGCAATTTCTTTACCCCCTGAAGTGATGGAAAATAGGATTGGTTATGTGGCTGTCCAGTTTAGCGAATGCCTAAATGAAGTGAAGTTGCTGGGATTTGTTAGAACAGTTACTATTTCTTCTGCTTCAGAGCAAATACCAATAGCAAGTCTAAAACCCCTTAATTTCCTTTTCGACTACATTCCCGATACTGTTGCTCATCCTACACTCAATACTAGCCAGATACGGGTGAACTTAAACCAATGGTTCGAGAATTTGTTTGAAAGTAGTTGGATGCCTCTAGAACAAATTTTCGGCAGTAGAAATGAGAAAAAGTTTGCTTTAAGAACTGTTTCATCTTTTAGCAAAGCTAGTGTGGCACGAACAAAAATAATTGATTTGGGACTACAAGTAGGAAGTCAATCAGTAGCGTTATTAGTAGCGATCGCACCTTATTCTGAGCATAAAGTAGAAATACTAGTACAACTACACCCAGTGTATGAAAAAGGTTTTTTGCCATCTAACCTTAGACTGAATTTACTATTAGAATCAGGAGAAATTATTCAAAATGTTGTATCGCGAAGCAATGATAACTATATTCAATTAAAACGATTTCGAGGGTATTCTGGAGAAGGCTTTAATATCCAAGTGTCTGATGGGAATTTCACAATCAAGGAGACTTTTGTGATCTGACGCTTTTTTGTCGGAGGGTAATGAGTAAGTTAGTTGTCTGGAATTTGGGTACAGGAGACTTACACAAAGGCTTTCCTGATGTCATAGTTCAACTCGGATTACCAAATGATCCGCGTGCGATGGAATTTCGCGGTAGTTTACCAGCAGCGCCAGAAATCCCTCAGCTTTATCGATATTGGCAAATACTATACTCGGCTCTCTATCGCCATTATGGTTGGTCTGTACGTCTCGAAATCGAAGATGCTGATGTCACAAATTTTTCGGAAGTTGAATTTAACGATTTATGCCAGCAATTATCATCTAGAATTAATATTTGGCTCAACTGTGAGCAGTTTCGCAAAATAGACCAAAAATTACGCACGCAATTAAATCCAAACGAAGAAATTTGCTTTATGATTGCAACTCGTGATAATTTATTGCGGCGTCTACCTTGGCATTTATGGAACTTTTTTGAGGATTATCCAAATGCCGAAGTAGCATTTAGTCCTTTAGAACCACAACGACCAAATAAAGTATATACTAAAGAAAAGAAAGTTAAAATATTAGCCATTTTTGGTACTAGTAAAGGAATCGATATTAGTAAAGATAAGCGATTCCTAGAAAAATTATCAACCCAAGCTAAAATAAGTTTTTTAGTTGAACCACAACGAAAGCAATTAAGTAACAAACTTTGGGAAAAAGGTTGGAGTATTCTATTTTTTGCTGGACATAGTTATAGTCAAGAAAAAGGAGTTTTGCAACTTAATAAAACTACGACAATTACGCTGGATAAATTAAAACATGGACTCAAGAAGGCAATTGAGAATGGATTACGCTTAGCAATTTTCAATTCCTGCGATGGCTTAGGTTTAGCAGAAGCGTTAGAAGATTTACACATTCCTCAAGTCATTGTTATGCGCGAACCAGTCCCAGACTTGGTAGCACAGGAATTTTTAAAACATTTTTTAACAGAATTCTCTAGTGGGCAATCTTTATACTCTGCACTACGCGAGGCGCGAAAAAGGCTAGAAGGAATAGAAGATGAATATCCTTGTGCAACGTGGTTACCAGTAATTTGCCAGAATCCTTTAGAAGCACCAATGACTTGGCAGTTGCACCGAAAGATGCTTACCACCAAGAGTGTTTTGGCAATATTGCTGACAAGCTTGTTGGTGACAAGTTTGGTCATGGGGGTGCGGTATTGGGGTTGTCTGCAAACCTCGGAATTACAGGCTTTTGACCATTTTATGCAGTTGCGATCGCAACTCGTCACAGAAAAACCTGACGAGCGGATTTTAATTATCACTATTGATGAAGCAGATATTCAGTACCAAATTAATAAGGGAATGCAAATGCGATGGTCATTATCTGACCAAGCCCTTGCTCAACTATTAGATAAATTAAATAAGTACCAACCACGAACTATTGGTTTAGATATTTATCGTGATGGTGCTGTAGATCCAAAATATCCAAATTTAGCTACTCGTTTTGGGCAGGATAACCGTCTATTTTTTGTGTGCAAAGTTGCTACAACTGATGAGGATGGTGATAGTAATGGGATTCCGCCACCTGATGGAGTTTCAACAAAACGCTTGAGCTTTAGTGATTTTGTTGCAGATGATGAAGATATTGCTCGTCGCCATCTTTTACATTTGACTGCTCCCCTAAAATCTTCCTGTACCACAGAATACGCTTTTAATTTACAACTAGCACTTCATTATTTAGATAAAGAAGGCAAAATATCAAATGTGACAAAAGAAGGCTATTTGCAGATTGGTGATGTTGTGTTTGAGCAATTAAATGAACACACTAGCGGTTATCAAAAAATAGATGCATCTGGTTATCAAATACTGTTGAATTATCGTTCTCTCTACTCTGTTGAAAAAATTGCTGAGCAAATTAGTTTGAGAGATGTGTTAGATGAAAAAATACCATTAGAATCAGTCCAATCACTTAGAGATCGGGTTGTTATTATTGGTCTTTCTGCCCCCACCAATACGAACGATTATTGGAAAACACCATTCAGCACTACTGCAAAATCAAAGCAAAACCAGATACCAGGAGTGTTGGTACAGGCACAGATGCTAAGTCAAATCCTGAGCGCAGTTTTAGACCGCAGACCTTTGTTGTGGTGGTGGTCTGGATGGATGGAAGCACTTTGGGTATGGGGATGGTCATTCATAGGAGGTATTACAGCATGGTATTATTCAAAACCGCTGCACCTTGGATTAGCGTTGGTAGTAACACTTTTAACACTGTTTGGATTATGTTTTAGCATTTTTACACTCGCTGGATGGATACCACTCATTCCCTCAGCATTAGCGTTGCTAGCTACCCAAGTAGCGGTAATTTCATGGTTTAGACGTTTCCATCTTGGCAAGAGAAAACAATTGAATTTTTGATCATGATTAAAAAAAAGCTACTTTACCAACCAATTCAACGTGCTTGCATAATTCCTTTGCTATTTATTAGTTTGATAAGTTACTTGCAATCAGTACAGGCACAGCCTCCTAATTCGATTCAAAACACTGTTAAAAATTCGCCCTTCCAGTCTTTTAAGCAACCGAAATTACCTAGAAAGGGCGCACCTACAGGTCGGCGTAGAGCCGGGGCTGGGCGTAATCCTGAGTGTCCTAGCTCTCTCACACGTCTTACTGCTTTAGTACCTGGTGATGGAGGGGAATCAGTCTTGGCATCAACAGTTGCAGAACATCCAACTTTTTGGTTTTATGTTCCTGAACTACCTGAAACCGTGCGTTCGGCAGAATTCGTGTTACAAGTGCTAGATGGCCAAGATGTGCAGAATGTCTATCGAACACCTCTTACTCTGCCTGGAAAACCTGGTGTTATTAGCATTACTTTGCCACCACAACCACAATACTCCTTAAAAGCAGATAAAAAATATAATTGGTACTTTCATATTTATTGCGGCGATCCGCAAAAAACATCTGACAATTTTTATGTAGATGGTTTTTTGCAAAGAGAGGTGCTGACTCAGGCTCTTGATAGTCAGTTGAAGGCAGTAAAACCAAGGGAGTACATTGCCTATAGTGCTAATCAGATTTGGCATGATGCCCTAACTAATTTAGGTCAACTGCGCCGCACTAATCCGCAGGATGCAACTGTTAATAAAGATTGGGTTGACTTATTAAATGCAGTTGGCTTGCAAGACCTTGCCAAAGAGCCAATTGTACAGCATTACAACTTGGAAAACTTACAAAATCAAGACTAGTAACACAGTGGGTGCTATGTCAGGGATAACTCAAGATTGGCGGTGTTGGTGTAGTAGTTTTGTGATATGGGGTGTGTTAATTGCTTCCTTGCAAGAGTGTGTTATTGCCCAAATTACCCCGGATGGCACCTTGCCTAATAACTCTAGTATTACAAGAGATGGGAACATCTTCAATATCACTGGAGGAACACAAGCAGGAAGTAATTTGTTCCACAGTTTTGGGGAGTTTTCTGTGCCTAATGATGGCACTGCTTCCTTTAATAATGCTGGGGATATTCAGAATATAATTAGCCGCGTAACTGGTGGGTCAGTTTCTAACATTGATGGGTTAATTCGCGCTAATAATACAGCTAATCTGTTTTTGATTAATCCTAATGGGATTATTTTTGGGCGTAATGCTTCGTTGAATATTGGTGGTTCTTTTGTAGCGACTACTGTCAATGCGATCGGCTTTGACAATCAAGGTTTCTTTAGTGCTGACAATCCTAATACTCCTGAACTTCTGACGGTCAATCCTTCAGCTTTACTATTTAATCAAATTCGTGCTACATCTATCCAAAATAACTCAGTTGCAGACTCCGGTTTAAATCCATCTTCTGAGTTTACTGCTACGGGGTTACGTGTACCAGATGGCAGGAGTTTGCTGCTGGTAGGCGGTGATATCAATATGGATGGTGGAGGATTGTTTGCTTTTGGTGGGCGAGTCGAGTTAGGCGGGTTAGCAGGCGCAGGAACGGTTGGATTGAATAGCGATGGCAATAATCTAAATTTGAGTTTTCCCGATGGTGTAGAAAGAAGTGATGTTTTTCTTAGCAATCGCGCTGTGGTATATGTGGCTGCTGGCGATGGTGGTAGTGTTGCGGTTAATGCTAAAAATTTAAAGATAACAGGAGGGAGTTCTCTGTCGGCGGGGATAGGGATTCGACAGGGTTTTAATAATAATAAGGCGGGAAATATTGATGTTAATGCAACCGGAGCAATAAATCTTAATGGGAGTTCCATTCAAAATCAGGTGCTAGCAGAAGCAACTGGACAAGGAGGCGATATCAATATCAGTGCGAGCACTTTGAAGGTACAGGGTGGAGCACAGGTTAGTACTGCTACATTTAGTTCTGGCAAGGGGGGAAATATAAGAGTTGATACCCAAGACATACAACTGATGGGTGAATCAGCCGATGGTAAAGCTCTTAGTGCCTTGGGTACTACCACAGAACCAAACTCAACAGGAGATGCAGGAAATTTAGCAATTAAAACTAATACTTTGCTAGTGCGAGATGGGGCACAAGTGATTACTAGTACATTTGGTTTGGGCAGGGGGGGAGATTTAACTGTTAATGCTCAAGATGTACAACTGATTGGTACAATCACTAATGGTCAAACTAGCAGTGGTTTGTTTGCTTCCGCAGATTTAAACTTAACAGGGGATGCGGGAGATTTGACAATTAAGACGAATACTTTGCTTGTCCGAGATGGAGCACAGGTAATTACAGCTACATTTGGTTCGGGCAAAGGGGGAAATTTAACCGTTGATGCTCAAGACGTGCAACTGATTGGTAAAACCACCAATGGTCAATTTGTCAGTGGCTTGTTTGTTTCCGCAGATTTAAATTCAATAGGGAATGCGGGAGATTTGACAATTAAGACAAATACTTTACTAGTTCGAGATGGAGCACAGGTGGTTACTGGTACATTTAGTTCGGGCAAGGGGGGAAATTTAACCGTTGAAGCCCAAGACGTGCAATTGATTGGTACAATCGCCGATGGTCAGTTTGT
Organism: Nostoc sp. MG11; assembly: GCF_014904695.1. Taxonomy (GTDB): domain Bacteria; phylum Cyanobacteriota; class Cyanobacteriia; order Cyanobacteriales; family Nostocaceae; genus Komarekiella. The sequence continues at coordinate 65,051 of NZ_JACXXN010000029.1, forward strand.
TAGTGGTTTGTTTGCTTCTACAGCGCCAAACTCAACAGGGAATGCGGGAAATTTAACAATTAAGACGAATACTTTGCTAGTCCGAGATGGAGCAGCAGTAACCGCGCAAAGTTTAGGAACAGGAACCGCAGGCAACATGACAGTAAATACTCGCTCTCTCCGTTTAAACAACAACGCATTGCTTAGCTCTAATACACGCAGCGCTAAAATTGACCCCTACTCTGAGCAAGCAACAATTAATATTAACTCAGAAAATTTAATAATGAGTGGCAATAGCAATATTTTTACTAACGCAACAGGAGAAAACGTTATTGGCGGCAACATCAATATTGATACCGATATCCTTGTTGGTTTTGAAAATAGTGATATCAGCGCCAATTCTGCTAACTTCCGTGGTGGAAATGTGCGAATCAATGCCCAAAGTATCTTTGGTATACAGTTCCGAGATATGGAATCTGATAGAAAAAGTGACATTACCGCTACTGGGGTAAATCCTGAGTCCAGTGGTAATGTAGAACTGAATACACGTGATATTGACCCCAACAGTGGTTTAGTTGAACTGCCAGCAATACCAGTTGATACTGAGGTAGCCCAAGGTTGCTATAGTCCAGGTTATGCTCAAAGCTCCTTTGTAATCACTGGACGCGGTGGTTTACCAGGCAACCCCAAAGACATTCTCACTCCTGATGCAGTTCAAATAGATTGGGTGTCTGTTAAACCCAGGAATAACAACCGTTCTCTACCACCTGTTACCAGCAAACTAACTACCTCCACTCCCAAACGTATTGTTGAAGCAACAGGTGCAATGTTAAATGCCAAAGGGCAAATAGTCCTCAGTGCTAACTCATCCACCGCTACTCCTCACACTTCCAGACAGAACCCAATTCAATGTAATGGTCGCTAAAGTTACTCAGACTTTTGCTGCATCGTGCTTGCTCATGTTGTTCAATAGCTTGATAACTATACCCAGCAGGGCGCAGAAAGTAGATCGTATACAACTACCTCAAAACAATTCTCCCACAAGTCAACAGCTCCCACTGCCACAGGATGTCCAACCACCTTCACCTAGAACACCACCAATACAACCCTCTCCACCACCGCAACTACCCCCTCCATCCCAACTACTTCAACCTTCTCAACCACTACCCATACCGGATGAACTACTCCCTACAACGCCACAAATCTTGACTGTTAAACAGTTTGAAGTCATTGGTAGTACAGTATTCAGCCTAGAAAGATTAAATCAAGTACTTTTTGACTTTATCAATAAGCCGATCGCATTTGCACAACTATTAGAAGCTCGCCCCAAAATTACCGAACTCTATATTCAAGAGGGATACGTCACGTCAGGCGCTTATATTCCTGAACAGACTCTCACTGATGATGGTGTTGTCCAAATCCAGGTAATTGAAGGTGAATTAGAGGATATCCAGATAACTGGAACTAGACGGCTCAACCCTAATTATATTCGTAGCCGTATAGCTAATGGCGCATCCACCCCTTTAAATCAAAAACGCCTACTAGAGTCTCTGCAACTATTGCAACTTAATCCTTTAATTCAAAATATATCTGCTGAACTGTCTACTGGCTCACGTATCGGCGCTAATTTACTAGCTATCGAGGTAACGGAGGCAGATTCATTCAATATACAAACAATACTGGATAATGGCCGCTCCCCCAGTGTTGGTAGCTTCCGACGCCAACTGCAAATAAACGAAGCCAACTTACTCGGACTTGGAGATGGTATATCGTTGGCATACAGCAATACAGACGGTAGTAATACCATAGATGCGAGTTACAGCTTACCCCTCAATTATTGGAATGGCACTCTTACTCTCAATTATGGTACAGCATCAGCCAATGTCATTGAACGTTCCTTCAATACACTAGATATTGAATCAGCTTCCCAATATTACGAACTGACATTCCGCCAGCCTTTAGTGCAAACTCCCAACCAAGAATTCGCTCTTGGGATAACTGCTTCTCACAGAGAAACTGATATTTCCTCTTCTTTACTAGAAGAGAACGAGGTTCCCCTTTTTGTACTTTCACCAGGGGCTAATGAAGAAGGACGCACCAGAATATCTGCATTGCGATTTTTTCAAGAATGGACTTCTCGCAATAGCCAAGAAGTAATTGCCGCTCGCTCTCAATTTAGTCTATGAATTGGTGCATTCAATGCCACAATCAACGATACCGCACCTGATAGCCGCTTTTTTGCTTGGCGGGGACAGGCGCAATGGTTACGCCTCTTGGCTCCTGATACTTTACTATTAATTAGTGGCGATGTCCAATTGACTTCTACAACGCTTTTAGCATCAGAACAATTTGGTTTAGGTGGTATAAATAGTGTACGAGGGTATCGTCAAGATCTCTTGTTGACAGATAATGGCGCTCTTGCTTCTGTTGAATTACGGCTACCAATTGTGCGTGTGTCTCAGTGGGATGGAGTTCTACAAATTACTCCCTTTGTTGATGTTGGCACTGCTTGGAATAATTCGTCGAATAGAGATGAAAATAATACTAGCACCCTAGCTTCTGTTGGTTTGGGTTTGCGTTGGTCACAAGGTAATAACTTTACTGCTGCTGTTGAATGGGGTATTCCTTTAGTTTTGGTTGATACTCAGGGCGATACATGGCAAGAAAAGGGTTTGTATTTTTATATACAATACAATCCATTTTAATGTTATCTAAAATCGCAGAGCTACAGAGAGTTTTGTAAAGTTTTTACTTTAACTAATTAGAAAAGCTACATATTATTATTCAAACAGTAAATTTTAGAATTACATGAAATTTTTAAAGTATTTTTTTCTAGGATTATTGACTGCATTACTCTGCATATCTTTGTCGTATATTTTTGATTCATCTAATTATTTAATGGCCGCATTTGCAAAATCACGCCCTTCTCCTGTGCTTGACGCTGCGAGTAGCTTACTTCCCCGTAGGAGTACAGATGACGCTCCTAACATCGCTAACGCAGCCCCAACGCAGTCGCTCATGGGGGGAAACCCTCCTGCTGGACTAACTCACAACTTGCTACAACGCAGAGAACGCTTGCAACACAGTGACTTCAAGATTCAAAATCTAAAATCTACAATCAAATCGTTTCCTAGTTTAGCAACAACACCTGCTGTCAACCAAACCCAGACTTCTAGCTTAGTGCAGCAAAGTCAAGCACTTTATGAAGCGGGACAGTTTGTAAAAGCGGTGCAACTTCTAAAAAAAGCCGCAGTTGAATTTAAAGCTACTAATGATGCATTAAACGAAGCCGTAACTTTGACTAATCTTTCTTTATCCTACCAGCAGTTAGGACAATGGCAAGAGGCAAATGAAGCGATCGCACTAAGTATTAAAGTATTACAAACTCTAAAAGATTCAGATTCTTCACAAGAGCAATCACAAATCATTGCTCAAGCTTTAGATGTTCAAGGAGGTCTGGAATTTGCACAGGGACAAACTGAAGTAGCCCTGAGTACTTGGCAAGAAGCAGCTAAAATTTATCAATACTTAGATGATACATCGGCACTGATTCACAATCGCGTTAATCAAGCCCAAGCAATGCAAGCTCTAGGAAATTATCTGCAAGCACATAAAACATTAATCTCGGTACAACAAGTTCTCCAAAAACAAGCAGATTCTTCTGTTAAAGCCACAGGATTGTATAACTTAGGAAATGTCCTGCGAAATTTGGGTTATTTAAATGATTCGCAGAAAATTTTAGAGGAAAGTTCTTCTGTGGCTAAACGAGTAGGAGGTGCGATCGCTCAAAGTAATGCTTTACTTAGTTTGGGTAATACAACTCGCGCTCAAACGTACGCTCAACTTAGTTTGGGTAACTCAAGTAGTGCCAAGGATTACGCTAAAAGAGCAATTCAATACTATCAACAAGCAGCGCAAATTGCATCTGTAACACCTACTACACGCCTCCAAGCTCAACTGAATCTATTGAGACTATTGATAGAGCAAGAGGAATTTGGCACAGCAAAGGCATTATTGCCCCAAATTCAGTCTCAGATAGATAATTTACCTTTAAGTCGAACGGCTGTTAACTACCGGATTAACTTTGCCCAAAGTCTGAGCAAAATGATACAAAACGAAGTTCAGCCAAAAGATGTTGCAAAAATGCTAGCGCAAGCTGTCCAAGTGGCTAAGAGTTTAAAAGATGAACGTACCGAATCTTATGCCCTTGGTACTCTTGGCGAACTATACGAACAAATCGGACAGTTATCTGATGCCAAAGACCTTACACAACAAGCCTTGGTGAAAGCCGAGTCTATTGATGCTCAAGACATTACTTATCAATGGCATTGGCAGATGGGACGGATACTTCAAAAACAATCTAATATCCCAGCAGCAACAGATGCTTATAGTCGAGCTTACAACGCTCTCAAATCTCTTCGTAACGATTTAGTTGCAATTAATCCTGATGTACAATTTTCTTTCCGCGAAAGCATAGAACCTGTGTATCGACAATACGTTGATTTACTATTACAACTTAAGGAAAATACGAATCAAAAACAAGATAATCTCCTTCAAGCCCGTCAAGTAATCGAATCTCTCCAGTTAGCGGAATTAGATAATTTTTTTCGCTCGCCCTGTTTATTACCAAGAGTTGACCTTGATAAATTAGTTGAAAAGGAAAAATCTACAGCTGTTATCTATCCAATTATTTTGGATAACCGACTAGAAATTATTACCAGGCTACCAGGGCAAGATACAATCTACCGTAAAACAACTAAAGTCCCTAAAGATGTATTAGAAAATACTATAGAACAACTACAAAAAGATTTACCAGTTGCTAGCCGAGAGCCTGATGTTAAGCAGCATTCGCAACAGCTATATGACTGGTTAATTAGGCCTATTGAATCAGATTTAGCAAATCAAGGTATAACATCCCTAGTGTTTGTACTGGATGGTTCTTTGCGGAATATCCCAATGGCGATTCTTTTTGACAAACAACAGCAAAAATATCTGATAGAAAAATATGCTATTTCTTTAACACCTGGTTTGCAACTTATTGATCCCAAACCTTTACAAAACGTGCAGCTAAACGCTTTAGTGGCCGGAGTAGAGCAAAAACGCTTGATTGAAGGTAAATCCTTTTCTGAACTCTCAAATGTGACACAAGAATTAAAACAAATCCAGTCTGAAGTTAAAACAAGTAAAGAACTCTTAAATCAAGAGTTCACTAAAACTAATCTACAAAAGCAAATTCAATCTACTCCCTTTTCAGTAGTGCATTTAGCTACTCACGGACAATTTAGTTCAGATATTGAACAAACCTATATTATTACTTGGGATGAGCTACTCAAGGTGAGAGAGTTAGATAATTTACTACGGGATAGGGGTGAAAGCCGACCAGAAACAATTGAATTACTTGTCCTTAGTGCCTGTAAAACCGCTACAGGAGACAAACGAGCTGCTTTAGGATTAGCTGGAGTTGCAGTGCGGGCGGGCGCACGCAGTACGCTAGCAACTTTGTGGACAGTAGATGATGAGTCTACTAGCGACTTTATGGGTGAATTATACCGACAGTTGGATGCTGGGGTAACTAAGTCCCAAGCACTACAACGTGCTCAACTTGCAATTTTAGCTAAAGAAAATCGCCCATATTTTTGGGCACCTTATGTTCTTGTAGGTAATTGGTTGTAATTATTTAAAAAATCTCAGATTATTGCGGCAATCAGTTAATGTATGCCTAGAAAGATGAGGAGTAGCAATAGATGAGTTAGCACTGAGGACTATTTGCCCTTTGGTGTTTAGCGTCGCACCTGTAGCTTCAACAATGCGTTTTGGAGTGGAGATAGTTGGTTTATTAGTAACAGGTGGTAGAGAACGGTTGTTATTGCGGGGTTTAAAAGACACCCAATCTATTTGTGGCGCATCAGGAGTGAGAATGTCTTTAGGATTGGGTGGTAAACCGCCACGTCCTGTGATCACAAATCGGTTTTGGGCGTAACCTGGACTATAGCAGCCTTGGGCTACCTGGGTGTCAACTGGTACTGTTGGCAATTCTATCAAGCCACTGTTGGGGTCGATACCAGGTGTATTTAGTTCTACAGTGCCTTGTGTACCAAATCTTGAACTAGCGGTAATGTCGCTTAAGAGAGTTTGACTTTCACGAAACTGAATACCATAAATGCCATTCGCTTTGATATCGACCCTGCCACCTATACCTGTGTAAGCATTAGCAGTAATGTCGCTATTTTCGTTGCGGACAGCGATGATGAAGCCGGATGAGGCATTAATATTAATGTTGCCGCCATTACCACCAGCTTCTGCTGTGCCTGCGGTGGTGGAGATGGAAGCGCCATGACGGAGAAGGAGTAAATCAGTTTGTAAGTTGATGTCACCACCGTTACCCGATGCAGATTCGGCATCAAGACTGCCACCGTTGTCTAAAGTAACTTTAGGTGAGGTGACGATAATATCTCCACTAGTACCCGTCGAACTTTGGGAGTTCACGAACAAGCCACTGATAAAGTTAGAACTCTTGCCAGAAATGTTGAGAAAATCAGCCGTATTAACTTCAATTATGCCTGCATTCCCTTGTCCACTGGTTTCAGCAGAAAGTTTAGCGCCATCTCGTAATGACAATGAACCAGAATCAATAGTAATATTACCCCCATTGCCAACTGTTCCAGTTTCCACCGTGCTGGCAATCGCACTAACAAAACCGTTTTTCTCCCCAATAATATTAACAGCACCAGTAACATTAACATTGACATTCCCCGCATCCCCCGTCCTGCTGGCTGGGTATCAGATGCTTCACGAGTAATGGTTAGCAGTTGAGCGCCATCAATTAGTGATAATGTTGCAGCATTGATATCAATATTACCTCCCTTACCTACACCCCCTGATTCCACTGTGCTGAGGACGTAAGCATTATCTGCAAGGGAAACAGCATTCTTTGCACTCACTGTCACTTTCCCCGCATTCCCTTGTCCAGAAGTTGAGGCAGTAAGTTGAGAGCTATCTTGTAATGACAATGAACCAGAATCGATAGTAATATTACCCCCATTGCCAACTGTTCCAGGTTGCACCCGGCTGCGAATCCCACTAAGAAAACCGTTTTTCTCCCCAATAATATTAACAGCACCAGTAACATTAACATTGACATTCCCCGCATCCCCCTGTCCTGATGGCTGGGTATCAGATGCACTACGAATAATGGTTACTAGTTGAGCACCATCAATTAGTGACAAGGTTGCAGCATTGATGTCGATATTACCTCCCTTACCTAAACCCCCTGATTCGATCGTGCTGAGGATGGAAGAATCTGCAAGGTAAACAGCATTCTTTGCATTCACTGTCACGTTCCCCGCATTACCTCGTCCCAATGTTGAGGCAGAAAGTTGAGCACCATCGCCTAACAATAATGAACCGGAGTCGATAATAACGTTACCTCCATTACCTTTTGAACCCGAACGCACAAGATTGGCAACTCGACTCTCACCAGCAACTTGGATTTTCCCGGTAGCATTGACAGTAATATCTCCCCCAATTGTTTCAGGTGTCCCCAAACCTTGCCCAATCCCAGCACTTAAGATACTTGCTCCTAATATTTCTATATTCTTGGCATTAACTGCAATATTACCGCCACCAGCGTCTTCTACATCTATACTTGCTTGATTAGTAAAGGATACCGAAGCTTGTGCAACATTAGAAGGGAATTTCAAAATGAAATTATCTCCATCTATACCCAGTGCTACACTACCAGGTTCACCCAATCCTCCTAATTCAACTCGTCCACCAAAAGCATTTAATCGTCCCCCATCCATATTGATATCACCGCCTACCAACAGCAAACTATTGCCATCTGGTACGCGCAAAACTATTGAGTTAT